>CAYSJS010000006.1:0-70853 GCA_964431415.1 uncultured Candidatus Saccharibacteria bacterium
TTCGGTCTGAATAATGCTATGTATAAGCTCCCTTCCAAGTTTGTGAATAGCTTCGTCGAAGCTCGCAAAGCTTTTTATATCGGGTCGTGATTTCCCTTTTTTGCTTACAACGCCCACTACTTTATAGCCGGTAATATGCGTATTATTGATTGAGCTAATCAACTCGTCGGTGATGGGTGTATCGCCAATGATAAGTACGTTATTTACGCCTATCCCGTAGCTAAACAGGCTGCGTCGGACCGCGCGCGCAAGCGTTCGAAAGAGCAGAATGAAACATGTCGCCAGCAGAAAACCGTAGACGGTCACAAGCCGAGCCGGAAATATAACAGTGTTGGTGATGTAGCTGTAACTTATGACAAATAAAATTCCAACAAACGAACCGGTGACGAGCTTGCCGAACTCCGAAAAGCGGTTTTCGTAGGTGTTTTTGTTGTATAGACCCAGAAGTCCGAAGATAATCAGCCAGAATGGTAGAAGGAGCGCAAAGATTTTTACATATTCCAGGGAGGTCACCTGGGCAGAAATAGGGCGGTCATCCAGAGTTACGCGCAGTATAAAAGCCGCAGTAAAGGCGGCCACGAGTGCAAGAAAGTCACCGACAATCAGGAAGAAGCCATAGACGAGCGTTGCATTATTCTTCATGTAGTAACTCCTAGTATACCCCGGTATTTGCTATTTTGCACCGCAGTGGCGTCAAATGTTTGAAGACTATGCGAGTGGGTGCGATCCGGCTGAACCAGGTTATACTATAAGGGTATATGCAAAAAAGGAACCTTCGGCTTGGCCGCTTTTTATGGGGCGGATGTGCGATAATCCTGATTCTTATTCCTTTTCATGCTTTCTTGACAGCATGGTTTGCGAGCCGGTTTGGATATTTTGACCTGATTCGTCTATGGAAGGAAGGCCTGCTGCTGGTATTGTCGATCATGTCAGTCGTCACCGTTCTTCGGCATCCATCGCTGCGAAGAGAGTTGCAGTCAAACAGGATAGTGCAGTTTTCCTTACTCTTCATTGCTTACGTGCTTCTAATGTCGGCTATGGGCTTACTTTTTGGAAACGTAAGTTTGAAGGCAGCGATTTATGGGTTTATCATCGATTCTCGGTCGTTTGTTTTTCTGCTCGTCATGATGGTAGCCGCGTGTTTGGCGCCTTTGCCCCGTTTGCGCCGGCGCTGGCTGTTAATACCAGCTGTGGTTGTTATTTTATTTGGGCTTCTGCAGATTTTTGCATTGCCTGCAGATTTTCTTAGACATTTCGGATATGGCCCCTCAACACTGCCTGCTTTTCAGCCGGTAGACAACAAGCCAGAGCTGGCTCGTATCCAGTCAACGCTTCGCGGGCCGAATCCTTTGGGCGCCTACCTCGTTCCTATTTTGCTATCCTGCGTAACACTAGGTTTGACAATAAAAAAGCGCCGCAAATACGCTGCAGGGCTCTTTGTCATTGGTTTTATAGTGCTGCTTGCCACCTACTCACGGAGCGCGCTCTTAGGACTGGCTGCTTCACTTGCGGTATTTGGCATACTGGCTGTGCGGCGGGCGGAAACAAGGCGTCTGTTTGTTTCTATTTTGGCAGCACTGGCAGTGGTCTTTTGCGGAGCTTTGTTTTTGCTGCGTGACAACGATCATTTTCAGAATTACTTTTTCCACACCAACGAGAAGTCGACATCTTCTGTGAGCTCAAACAGTGCGCGACTGACGGCAGTTAAAAACGGCGTTAAAGATGTGTTTGAGCAACCGCTCGGCATGGGTGTTGGCTCGGCTGGCCCGGCTTCGTTAAGAAATACAAAAGCAGAACCGCGCATTGCCGAGAACTACTTTGTGCAAATCGGACAAGAGACGGGCGTCTTTGGGCTTGCTCTTTACCTGTTAGTTCTCGGAGCAGCGACTATGCAGTTATGGCGACGAAGTAATGACCGTTTGGCGGTGGGCGTACTGGCTACATTTGCCGGCCTGATTGTAATCAACATGCTCTCTCATGCCTGGGCGGATGATACGCTTGCCTACACATCGTTTGCGTTTTTGGGCTTTGTGCTCGTAAAAACCAGTACAAAAAGCGAAAATCTTGCTAAACTAGAGCTTAAGCGGTAAGAAAAGAATCCAGAGTATAGATTAGAGATGACAGAATTAAGACAATGAAAAGAAGACAAAAAAAGCTGGTCATACAGTTTGCTGAATATATGATTAGCGGTGGTGCTTATTTTTGGGTTGGATACCTCGTATTTTTTGGCGCAGATAAAGGGCTTCACTTAAGCTTATGGTGGTCCAAGCTGCTCTCAAACCTGATTGGCTGGACGGTAAATTATTTACTCCAGCGCTACTGGGTATTTAAAAACCCGCATCTGAAAGGTCATTTAGCGCGCACTACGGGGCGTTATTTTGTTATAACCGGCGTGGATTTCATTCTCGACTACTTTATTGTTGCGGGCCTTAAGTCGATCGGCATTACGCCGTACATCGGCCAGTTTATCTCGGCTGGTTTCTTCACCGTATGGAACTATCTATGGTACCGCTTTTGGGTATTTCCTGAAACGCACAAAAAGGGAATTAAGCCGCGCAGACGGCGCTAAGGAGGAGAGGCAATGGAAGGCGTACGACCAACGAAAAAACAGCGTGAGCTTTTAGGGTACATCGAAAGTTTTATTCAAGAGCACGGTTACAGCCCGAGTTACCGCGAAATAATGAACGGCTTGGGATACACGTCGGTGGCTACAGTTGCCCTGCATGTGGGAAACTTGATTAAGCGCGGGCACTTAAGAAAAAGGGACCGCTCTGCCCGTTCGCTCGAAGTGGTAGGCGTAGACTTGGGGTTGGCGTCAAAAGCCAGTGAAGTGCTTGAAAATGATGCCAAGTGGCTTATTAATCACGTACATGGCTTGCTTACCGAACTTGAAACCGCGGCAGAACCGGCAGCAAAGAAACTGGATGATGCATATGTGCTCATCGGTGCATTGCATGTGCTTGGCCTGGAAGAGGCGGTGCGCGCCCTCGTACCACGACTTTCTGCGATAAAGGTCAAAACTGACGTATAATACTCTATTACAATGAAACATTCTGAAGAAGAATGGACTCTTGTAGAACGGCGTGCCGAGGCGCTTCAGGATTTTTTTGCAGAAAATAACGTTCCGATCCGGGACCAATTACCGTTTGCGTACTACAACTTGCAGGCACCACCCAACTCATTACCGGAGTGGACGCTTCCTTATTTTGATCGTGGCGTCTTGCCGCAAGGTGGCTACGGTGACTTTGATCTAGAAAAAGTTGACGGCTACGGCAGTTTGCTTGTACCTAATTTTGCTAAGAGGAGTCATGGGCTTGCGCCGATGCTGGACGCAGCTAAACCGCTCGCAGATACGATTATTGAAGGCCTTAAAACTGGATCATTTCTTGTTTCGTCTAACCATCCTACGCTCCCAACTCCAATCTTGATTGCACGTTCAATAATAGAGGCGGTTGGTGACGAGATACCGGACATTCAAAAACGTATATACATTACGTACGGCATGTTGCCTGTTATG
Source organism: uncultured Candidatus Saccharibacteria bacterium (assembly GCA_964431415.1). Classification (GTDB taxonomy): domain Bacteria; phylum Patescibacteriota; class Saccharimonadia; order Saccharimonadales; family JACDBH01; genus CAYSJS01. Next base: position 3,518 of record CAYSJS010000006.1, read on the forward strand.
TTCAAATTCGATTTTGGCGTGGCAGAACTTTCTCCGGCGGCGTTTGCTGCCGGGCTGGGCAATGTGGCAGTAACGGCAGCTGTCTCGGACAGCAATATGCAGCCAAAAATGAAAGACTGGCAATCCGAGTATCGGAACTTTTATAAGGCGAATGTCGCCAGTTGGCTTGCGAGTGCGGGGAATATAGTTATCTTGGCGCTGAACGGCCAGAGAGATGTACATTTTAGTTCTTTCAATAAGAAGGCTCGTATGATTCATCAGCCAGAGGGTGAACTCGATGCTTTTGTGCAGGCAGGCGCGCAGTTTGTTAATTTCGCTGTGTACGACAAGCTGCTCGAGGACCCTGTGCAAATAGGAAGCCCGGTAGAGATCTACGCCAATCCGCGCGTTAGACCGATTACATTAGAGGAATTAAGAAGCTCAAATAAGTGGCAAAAGGAAATGCTTCGGTCCACATTTGATGGTACGCCCTACTATCACGAGGGAGTAAGCGAAATGGCTGTCAGGCTGACTGATCGCCGCAGGGAAATAGAAGCAAGCATAACATCGGCAGCGAAGTCAGTATTAGATCGTGTAAAAAATAGAGGCGGTTAGTTTGCTTATTCGCGGCGCAAAGCGTCAATCGGGTTAATCTTCTGGGCTCTTCGGGCAGGGAAAAGTACCACCAGCAAGCCAACAATCATCATAAACGCAGTAAGGCTTACCATTACCCATAGTGGGTTTGAGAACAGCTGGAAGCCTTCTGTTACGCCTCGCCGACGTGCGAGCTGGTTTATGATGACATTCATTATCTTGCCCGACAACATGGCCAGGATGATGCCTGTTACTGCGCCGATAAACGAAAGTAGCATTGCTTCTAAGATAAACAGTTTTCGCATATCACGATTCCTGCCACCAAGTGCAATCATAAGTCCAATTTCTTTTGTTCGCTCAAGCAACGAAATGGTGAGGGTGTTAAACATGCCAAGCACCGAAACAATCATACCAATGCCGCCGAAGCCCACCAGAATAACTGTGAAGAACTTAAACACTTGGTTGATCTGGTCCAGGGTGTCGATGGGCGAAGAAGTTTGAAAGCCTTGTGACTCAATTTGTTTGCGTAAGGTCGCAACATTGTCGACATTGTCGGCAAGCACCTTCAGCTGAGAATACGAGGTAACGCCAGCAACTTCAAACAAACCACTTGGGATAAACATCTCACTTCCTGAGCCAGAACTAATGATGCCAACAATTGTGAAAGTTCCGCTCACCTCTTTTTTTGTTGTTTCGACTCCTTGTAGCGGCACAACTATGTCGATAGTTTTGCCAAGAGCATCATTCTCGTTTTTAAATCCCGCCGCCGCGATGGCTGCTTTGTTTACAAGCACCGAGTAGCTGTCGCTGTTCTTGAGGCCCCTGCCAGATGTGGTCGTGATATTACTGAGTGTCTGGTAGGACTCGTCAACGCCATAGGTAACGGCGTCGGACTCTCCACCCTTGTTTTTGATCGTTCCCGGGAATGAATATTGTTTACCGACCCCGTTTGTGTGTGCCACTTTTTGTAGTCTGGTGACGGTTGCGGCGTCTAGTTTTACGATTTTTGAATTGGTCGTCGTAACTTCAATTGATTTTATAGACTGGTCACCAATTACCTGATTTGCTACAAGGTTACGGAGGCCGAGCCCAAATGAAGTGAGGAAATAAATAGCCGAAATACCGATTACCACACCGAATACAGTAAGGAAGGTACGGAGCTTCTTGCTAACTAGGTTGCGCCATGCAATGTATAGCAGAAGTTTCGTGGAGATGTTGTTTCGTGATTTTTTTTGAAGAAAAGATATCATTTTTTTGTTTCCTCTGTTTTGTTCACCCCAGAAAGACGGTCAATGCGTTGCTTCATATCTCTCATGAGTTCGTTTGTTGCTGCTCGAATCGAGCCGCTCTTAAGTTCTTGCACGTTGCCATCCTGAATATGAAGCAGATAGTTAGCGAGAGGAAGATACTCCATATTATGCGTAACCAGGATAATAGTTCTTCGGTATTCGTTCTTAATCTTGCTAAGAAGCCCCATGATCTTGTCGCCATTTTTACTGTCGAGGCTTCCAGTTGGTTCATCGGCGATAATGATACGAGGGTCATTTACGAGCGCGCGTGCCATAGCAATACGCTGCTGCTCACCACCAGAGAGCATAGTTGGATATTTCTTGGCATAGCCAACCATATCGACACGCTCAAGTGATATGAGTGCCAGGCTGCTTGCTTCAGCACGACTATACCCCAGGAAGTAAAGCGGCAGAGAAATGTTTTCTATAACGTTTAGGCTGTGTACCCAGTAGTTCTGCTGGTATACGATGCCGATTCTATGCGCACGAAAGCGTGCCAGTTCATCAGGAGTGTAGTCGTACAGGGAGCGTCCTTCGACATCAAGCGTTCCTTTTGTTGGCTTCTGCAAGCCTGTAAGGATGTTTAAGAGTGTTGACTTACCTGATCCGGAGGCGCCATAGATAATGTTGAACGAGTTGTCGGTTATGGTGAAGTTGACGCTACGTAAAATTGACACTTTTTCGTCTGAGAAGTTGAAGTCCATATGGATATCTTTTGCCTGCAGTAAAGGATGCTGAGGGTTATGGGATGAAGGTACGTAAGATTTGTCCATGGTTAAAATCCAAATATTTTCTGCAGTGAGTTAATGATGACGGTTAAGATACTGTCGGATGCGCGTCCGATGATGGTTGACTGTGGTTCGCCTAGGCCGGCATTGCCGCCGCGGTCTCGGGATACAGGTTGAACGCTGTAAACCTTAGAGGTTGGAAGGTCTGAGATGATCACGATATGTTCCGTGGTGAGTTCGCCGTCTTCTGAAGTCTTGCTGTTGAATATAGATACATTTGATCCTTCGCCGTAGGCCACTTGGCTGGAAGAAGGCTCGTCGGTCTTCCAGGATACGATGATCTGGCCTCTTGCCTCTGCGCCCGAACCGCGAATCGACGATTCCACAGTAATGTCACTTACCTTCGGCGGTCTAGTGTCGAGAGCGGTCTTGAATACCTGACGATCAGACACCGCTAAGTTACCTGCGGCATCGCGGCTCTGTGCAAGCAAGAAGTATTCGCTGTCATCTTCGAGGTTGCTGATCGTTATCTCGTGGTCTGTTACTAGGCCGGATTTTTGTACGTCAATACCAGAAGAATTCACTTTGCCGTAGGTAACGGTTGTATTAGAGGGTACATTTGTTTGCCAAGTTACACTCTGAGTACTTGTAGGTTCCCCTGTAACCGGCTGGAATCGCAGGTTTATGATACGCGGTCTTTGCGGCGTGGTGAACGAGAAGACGTTGCCAAAATATTCGCTGCCTTCGCTGTCGAAAGCACTGATGCGGAAGAAATATTTGGTGCCGTCATCTAGACCACTTAATGCGAACGAGTATTTAGACTCCGCACTTGAGGTGTTTATCGACTGCAGTCCGCCGAAGCTTTCACTCTTACCGTAGTACAAGGTCACCTTGCTGGCGCCGTTGCTAACAAACTGTATCACTGCCGAAGATAGGCTGACGCTCACTGTTTCGACCTCTTTAACAACCGGAGCCGGAGCGGTTGTAAAGGTAAACTCTTGGCTTGTGCCCGTGTTGCCGTCTTCGTCTGTCCACTTTGCGACGTAGTAATATGTGGTACCGGCCGAAAGATTATCGAGCTGAATAGTGTGTAGGTTGATCTGAGTCGAGTTACCGATCTCAGAGCTGCCATACTGACCGCTTGTCGTGCCCAGGGCTATCTTTGAATCGCTGGCGCGGTCTGTCGCCCAGGTGATGGTCGCTTTCTTGGTTGTTAGATTACTTGCCGAGGGGTCGCTTGTAAGAGTCGCCGGACTGGTAAATTTGCCCGTTGGCAGCATCTGCACAACGGTGCTTTCTGAGCCACAGTTGTTTGTGCTGTCACAAGCCCGCACTTTGTAGTAATACAACTGTTGGTTTAATCCGGCGTCGATATACGTAGTACTGGTACTGCTGCCGACAAAAGAGAATGCAACGTTATTGGTCGACCGTAATACCTTGTAACTTGCTATGCCCGCACCGGTGTCGACCGGCGAGTCCCAGGTGATTGCCAGCCGCCAGTTGCTGGTGGACTTGATCGACACGTCAACGATATCGGTGTTTGTAGGGATCCCCGGGCTAGGCGTGTTGGCAGTAAAATCAACGGTCGCGAAGCTGGAGTAGTTAATATTATCCGACTCATCCTTGGCCACGACATAAAACGTGTTAGTTCCCGGCTGTGTCGCGTATGGGCCCGAACCGAGGCTTGTCACGCCCGCAGAAGTGTAGGCGCAGGTAGTAGGGCTTGGAAGCGTATTAATGGTGTAGCAATAGGTAAGGTGATTAACGTCACCGACAAAACTATTTGGAGCATTCCAAGAGAATGCAAAGGCATTGGTCGTGTTTGATGCAGGCGTTGCATGTACGTTCTGTGGCTCACTTGGAGAGCCAGCCGTGTTTACCTTTAGGGCGGCCGTTACGTAGCCGCTGGTTACGTTTCCGGCGTTGTCCCAGGTTCTAAAGTAGACCGTATTAACTCCTTCAATAATATTGTTGAAGTCTGTAGGATCGACGGTTACATAGCTGCCGTCATCAGCGAGAAGGTCGGTCATGTCACCGCTGCCTGTATGGTTGTCGCCGTACCAGGAAGAGGCGTTGATGCGGTATTGCAGACCGGCTACGCCTGACGCCGTATCGCTTGTTGCTTGCCCGCCGCTTGTAGGCCAGGTGAGAGTGGTTGACTTTGTGTTAATGAATCCCGAGGGGGCCGTGATAAACCCGGGGTTTGTGGGCGGGGTGTTATCAAATCTAAAGTGAAACTCAGCACTGGTTCCAAAAATATTGCCCGCGTTGTCTATGGCCCGAACCAGTAGATAGTAAGAGCTGTTAGATGTGGTAAGCGGCGAGCCCATATACCCAGCAGTAGATAGATCTACTGAGTTTCCGGAAACGGCAAACTGACAATGGCCGGCTGTGTCTAAGGGTGAAGTGCCCAGGAGTCCTTTAGTGGTTGTCGGATCGGCGGAGCTGTTAGTGCCAAGATACAGGCAATACCCCTTTATGCCTGATCCGGTATCTGTGCCGGCCGTCCATGAAAAGTAAGGAGAAGAGCCGTTTGTCCAGTCGTTTGTATTCAGCTCCGTTCCGCCGTTTGTTTTATATCCGTGTAATGCTGAAGCGTTTGTATTCGGCGCTGACAAATCAGAGGTTGCGGCGAGGTCGATAGTGTTGAGGGTTACCTGCTGAGTCCCGTTGCCTTTTAATACAGCCTGCCATCTTATGCCATAGAGGGTAGCAGGAAAGGTGGCAATGTTGGTGCCTATGACGGCTGCGGTATTAGACTGTGCTAATCCGGATGATGTTACCCAGCCGCTGTTCCAGTATTTCCATGTCGTACCATTATCATCAGATAACCGGTATGTAATCGCCCCGCCGTTAGCTGTTTCGTCGCTGGTGAAATTATCCCAATGAGCGACTCCGCTAGTGCGTACTGCGGCAGCTAAGGTAATAGCCTGGTGATTTGCGCTATACGGGAGTGTGTTAAAAGACCCGCGGGCAATGTTGCTGATCCGCAGCTCATCAAGCATACCTTCAAAAAAGGCTCGACTCCATCCCGTCTCAGAGGGCCCAAAGTTCGTACCGATCAGGGCAGGCTGCGTGGTGTCCGGCATCGTCAAGGAAACTGAAGTCTGTGCGTCTACTACGCCGTCTACGTAGAGTTTCATGGTGGTGCCGTCATACGTGGCGGCAATATGATGCCAGGAAGTGTCCTGAGAGCCGACGGTACTCTGCAGGAATCCGTTGTTTCCGTATGACCAAACAGCTGCATCGGTGTTGGCGCTGTCGCCAAGCCCGGCGTACAGCTTCCCTTTATAGACACTAAAGCTGCGCACCGATTCGGTGGCATTTGCGGTCCAGCTTGAGTTTGTGCCGCCGCCACCTATCTTTGACCAGCTGGAACCGTCCATTTCCCACACCTCACCGTCCCCGGCACTATTACCAAGCCCGGCATACAGCTTGCCATTGTAGGTAACAAGTGATTTTACCTGCTCGTATTGTCCGTCCAGCCAGCTGCCATTTACGCCGTCTCCGCCTACAATGCTCCAAGCCGTACCCGTCCATTCCCAGAGCTCGGCGTCTCCGGTTGAGTTACCAAGCCCGGCATACAGCTTGCCATTATAGGGGATCATCGACTCGACTTGTTCGTAAACGGTATTCCAGCTACTGTTCACGCCATCTCCGCCAATTTTCGCCCAAGACGAGCCATTCCATCTCCAAACCTCAGCATCTCCTGCGGTCAGGCCCAAGCCTGCATAGAGCTGACCATCATACACCGATAATGAGCTAACCCGTTCGAAGTTTGTCGTCCAGCCGCTGTTTAAGCTGTCTCCGCCAATTTTCGCCCAAGACGAGCCATTCCACATCCACACTTCCGCATCGTTAGCGGAGTTGCCTATCCCGGCGTAAAGATTGCCAGCGAGAACTGCCATAGAAGAAACTTCTTCAAAGTTTGTCGTCCAGCCACTGTTTAAGCTGTCTCCACCGATTTGGTTCCACGTTGAGCCGTCATATTTCCACACTTCCGCATCGTTTGCGCTCGTGCCTAACCCTACGTACAGATTGCCGCCGAAGCTGATCATACTTGTCACGTCCTCGTAAGTAGTCGCAGCCCAACTGTTATTTATTCCTTGGCCACCGACAATTTGCCACGAATTGCCGTCGAACCTCCATACCAGCGCGTTGCCGGCAACTGTGTTTCCGGTGCCAGCATAGAGGTAGCTTCCATACACTGTCATGCTTTCAACGTTTTGGATGTTATAACCGCCCCAGCTTTTGTTAATGTAACCACCGCCGATTCTTGTCCATGAGCCGCTCGTAAAGCTCCACACCTCGGCGTTGTTGCCTGTTGCTATTAGCCCGGCATACAGAGTACTGTTACCGTAGCTCAATGCGTTCACTTCTATGTGCGTATTCGTAAAGCCGCCGTTCACGCCGTCACCGCCAATTTTCGCCCAAGACGAGCCATTCCACATCCACACCTCGTTGTCCCCGGCAGATAAGCCTAGTCCGGCATACAGATTCGTTCCGTCATCGGTAAAGCTATAAACCCCTTCGTAAGATACTGCATCCCATCCGCTGTTGAGATTATCGCCGCCGATCTTCGCCCAAGACGAGCCATTCCACATCCACACCTCACCGTCCCCGGCTGTTGTACCCAATCCAGCGTACAGATTGCCGCCAAAATAACGCATGCTGATCACCGACTCGTAGGTGGACGCCGCCCAGCTTGAGTTAACTGCGTCCCCGCCAATCTGGGTCCATGTTGTGCCAGTTAGTCTCCAAACGTCAGCGTCGCCAGCAGTACTGCCGAAGCCTACATAAATGCTTGAACCGTCGTTGGACATACTGTAGACCGCCTCGTAGCCGGTGGGGAAAGCGTTATAGGCTCCTGTAATACCAAAGCCTCCTACCCATGTCCAGGTTGAGCCATTCCATGCATACACCTTTGAGTCATTGGCGGTCGTCCCAAGCCCAACGTAGAGCGTGGAACCCAAAACGGTCATACTGTCTACCTCTTCTATGGTGTTAACTGCCCAGCTGTTATTTATGCCGTCACCGCCAATCTTAGTCCAGGACGTACAGCCGGTGCCCGTATCACAGCTCCAAACTTCACCGTCGCCAGCCGTTGAACCAAGCCCCGCGTAGAGAATTGTTCCACTGTAATTTAGCGTCGTTACGTTTTCGAAGGTAAGATCGGCCCAACTATTATTCTTGCCGTCCCCGCCAATCTGGGTCCACGTTGAGCCGTCCCATTTCCATACTTCAGCATCTCCAACTGCGTTGCCGAGTCCGACATACAGGTTACCACCGATAAACTGCTCGGCGTTTACAGAAAGCTTTCCGTTTAAATCCCAACTGTTCTTTGTGTCGTTGCCAGCTTGCTGTGTCCAGGTGGTCGCGGTCGAATTTGCTAGCTCATATGTTATTTTCCCGGTCTCTTGGTCGTAGTAGAGTTTGTACGAACCTTTGTCTATAACCGATTGTTTATGGTCGTGGCTGCCCGCACTAAAGGGTGCGCTAAATTTTGTCCACGCTTCAATACTGTTATCTCTAGATAATGAGGTGGCGGCAGAATCCGGTATGCTGGCGTATGCCGTTGAGCCGTTTAGTGAAAGGCCGTTGTTTAAGTTGCCGGTTATAAAGGTGCCATTGGTTACGGATGCATTATTAGTATTGGATGAACCGTCGGTAGCTATGGCTCCACTTGCTTCATCGAAATGATAGAGGGCTGCGGTATTAACGTCACTCGTGTAATTCTGGGCTTTGAGGCGCGCACTTGTACCGCTGACTTCTACACCGGCATCCAGTGTAAAGCTGGCTGGTGCACTAAAATCCCAAGAATTAAATAGGTCGGATGCAGCGAGCACCTTACCATAAGAAAGAGCGACCAAAGTGCCCACTACGGCAAGGTATACGCCCAATACCGAATAATGAATGTGCTTATGGAACTTCCAGTCATGCCAGTTTCGATACCAGTTCCATTTGTTGTATAGGTGATTATGGGGACGTTTCGCAAGGTGATGGTGTAAGAACCGAGTGGTGATCTTAGTATAGTGGTGCGTCTTTTTGACGGTAATGACAGTCAGTTTTTTGGTAAACCCCAGGAGCTTTTTTGAGTAGGGTTTAAAAACCCTCTTATAAAGAAGTTGCGTCTTCCTTGCTGTTTTATGAATTTTATCCCTCAAAACACACCAGCTTCTAGTTACTTTCCTACCTGTTATACATCATAACAAAAAAACATCATTTTGGTTATGTTTATGATTATATAGTGCGGGCAGTTTTAAAGGGGTGTAGAGTATAGCACCGTAATATCTTTCAAGGAGGTTGACCATTACCCTGTAAAAACATATAATCTTACTCTGTACAGAGACATATTCCGACTTAGCTCTCCGCCAGCTGGCGGAGGTAGAGCGGGAGAAAAAGATGTTTTATGTATATGCAATCTTTAACAAACAAGTGGGTAAGCTGTATATTGGCCAGACGATTGATATTCGACAGCGTCTCATCGATCACAATGCGCATACTCACAAAGGCTATACGTCTCGATTCTTGGGCGAATGGGAGCTGATTTATACGGAATTCCTCCCTACTCGTACTGAAGCGCTTGTGCGAGAAAAGCAGCTAAAAAGTTTCAGAGGCAGGCAATTTGTTAAAAAATATATTCCGACTTAGCTCAGTGGTAGAGCGGGACGCTGTTAACGTCTAGGTCGCTGGTTCGAGCCCAGCAGTCGGAGCCAGACCAAGCAGAGAAAAACGTAGACCCAGTTCTATGACCTACAATAACTTCTCTCCTTGGTCAGTCAAGAAAGAGTTGGGCCGACAACAGGGTACAAATGTTGGAACCGCCCGAAAGGGCGGTTCTTTCATTTTACCCCTGTAATTTAGTTCGAACCCAGCCTCTCCCGTCCTGAAGGAGCAAGCACCCCAAAAGCTGACCCGTTCCCTAGACCTGTGCGCTTGGTTAAACGACCTGAACCCAGTCATTGACTTGGTTTGCTGAAGTGTCGGAAGACGGATCGACAGAACGTTTCCATGTAAGTTCCATGCCTTCGACTGCTCCTGAAGTTGGATTGATGTTTGTATAGTGGACAACTTGACCATTATGTATAGAATCTGTATCTACGTCTTCTATTTTGTCGAGAGCTAGTTTATCTAAAGGCGCATGTGCAGCCCATAAAACATCGCGGTGGGTCATAACTAGTATGTTATTCGTATTGGCGAGGTCGTTAACTAACTCTCCAAATCGGTGCGAGACAGCCAGGATAGATTCTCCGCCTGGTGGAACCCAGTAGAAAGGATGGTCTTCCATCGATTGATAACTATCCGGAAACTTTTCCTTATGTTGCTGCTTGGTTAGTCCCTGAATATCACCGCGATTTCTCTCAGTGAGTCTGGGCTCTTTTATCCAATCTCCACCAAAGCCTAACGATTCTGCAGACTGTTTGGTGCGAATAAGTGGTGAAGTCAGGTATGTATCAAATTTCTTAAAGTCATAAACCTGCATGATATACTTTGCAATCCAACGTCCCGTTATCTGTGATTGTCTATGGCCAGCCTCAGTCTGTTTTTCATCGTTAGGGTGAATAAGGGCATGTGTGCCTAGCTTTCGCCTGACATCACCTTCGCTTTCACCGTGACGAACAAGTACTAAGTGTCGTGGCTGCAATAACTCCATGAGTTAGACCATAGCATATAAACTTTTATCTTTGAGTCGTCGATGAATGTAGATGAGCACAACGAATGCAGCTGCTGCTAATAGTACAAGCGCCAAGGAGTAGGAATGCATACGTTGGTATGTAAAACCTAATATCAGTGGCGGCAAGAATCCGCCAAAGCCACCAGCAGCACCCACGATACCAGTAACGCTACCCATGACTTCTGGCTTTGCAAGCTTACCAACCATTGCAAATACAGCCCCATTAGCACAGCCAAGTACGAAGGCTAAAGTTAGATATGCGATGGTTGTCTGTGGCTCGAGGGTTGGCTGGAAGGCAACAAATGCCGCAAGAGGAATAATAGTGCAGAGAGTGGCTTGTACGACACGCCTGGCACCAACTTTATCACTCAGCCACCCACCAACCGGCCGTGCAATCGTGGCGAGTAATACAAATCCAGCCGCCCGTGTAGCAGCGTCAGTAAGCGATAAACCGTAAGAAACCTTAAGTAGAACAGGCAAATATACACCAAAAGCAACAAAAGCACCGAACGTTACAGCATAAACAGATGATAAATCCCATGTGAGCCGTAGCTTCGAAGCTGCAACTATCCGCAAAATAGAAGATCCTTTTGCGGGCTTCCATCCCGGAGCATTTTTACCCCAAAATATAAAAACCATCGCCATAATTATCAATAAACTAGCTACAATCATAAATGTCATATCTCTGTCAAAGTTATCTGCAAGTCGTGGTGTAGCAAATCCTGATAATGCCGTTCCGGCATTGCCCATACTGTACACACCTAGAACAAATCCTCTTCTCTCTGGCGGAAACCATGCGCTAATAAATGGGATACCAATAACAAATGCCGCGCCACCAAAACCGAGAAATATGGCGGCAACCACGATCTGCCAATAGTCGCCTGCGAACGTTAACGCAAAAACTGGGATTGCGGTCAATAAAGATATAACCGTAAACATCGTTTTACCACCAAATTTATCGGTTAACATGCCAAATGCTATACGGCCTAAAGAACCAACGATAACTGGTACGGCCAGAAGTAACGATAGCATTACAGGGGTTAGAGTTAGTTCGCCGGCAAGCTTTGCACCAAGGGGGCTCAATAGCGACCAAGCCCAAAAATTAATAATGAGTGCTAGTGTTGCGATACAAAGAGCAAAATATGCACCTTGAACTGACTTTATTTTTTTTGTTTTTGGCATATCATTATATTGCTGCTTCCCAGTCAAAGAACACGGTGTCCTCACGGTAACCTCCACGTCCTTGACCAAAGTTTTCAAAACTCTCGACAAACTCAATCGATTTTATATATTTTGCCATTTTATAGCCGTATTTCTTTTCACATCGCAAGCGAAGTGGTGCACCATACTCGATAGGTAGTGTTTTGCCGTTCATCTCATATGCAAGAATTGTCTGTTTATCATACATATCGCTGACACGTAATCCTGAATAATATGCCTGACCCTTGTCGTCGATATCGTAACAATGAAACAGCACATACTTTGCATTCTTCTTCGGCTTACAAATCTCCATAACATCGCTCATAGGCAAACCACCCCACTCAGCGACTGCAGTCCATCCCTGAATGCAATTATGCTTAGTGATTTGGTCTTGTTTACGTAAATCTTTAATATCTTGAAGTGACATTTCGATGGGATTATCGACTAGTCCGTAAACACTTAATATCCAATCTTTGAAATGATTGGCTTTGAGTTTTTCATATTCTTCAGATTTTGGAGGATAGCCATTGACTCTAAAGAACGGTGAAATGTCTTTTTTTGTGTAGTGCTGATTAGACTTCATTCTTCCGAACAATAGACGCACCACAGGCGTATAAAACTTCGTGAGGATTCGTCGTAAGCGTACTTGATCGCCAAGTGTGAAAAATGAAACCCAAATATTAAAGGCAACTAGCAAAATCAGCGCCATCAAGAATATTGTGAGCGCCAGGGCAAAATCTACATCTGTGTTGCCTAGTGTTATACGTTTTACGCTATCGTAGAAGTGGAAACCAAGCGCCATTGTTACGTGCACGAGTATGAATAGCGAGAACAGAACCATCGCAATAAAGTGCAAACTCCTCGCAACCTGACGACGACCGCCAAATAGCTTGAGAAATCCTGGGTGTTTTGCTACCAGTGCTGGGGATAGCGCTAAACCAGTAATAATTGCTAACGGCGCCAGTATGAAAACCACACCTGCATAAGTTAGTTGCTGCAGGGCGTTATATGTCGCACCCTCTGAAGGCACGTTTAGCGTCAAATATTGGTACATGGTATCAATTGCGCGCGAGAAAACACCAATGTCAGTAGGGATCAAACGCTGCCATTGTCCGCTGAAGAACAAAAAGCTCATGTAAATTAAGCCCGTTATTACCCAGATGATAGCTACTGTGAAGTGCCAATGTCGTGCAGAACCCAAGTTATGGGTACCGCCAGGTAATGCAAGCTTACCTGGTTCTTCTGCTTCATCTAGAGATGTCCAAAGCTTATCCTTGGGCATAATTTTCTTACCAAAACGTAACCAGTGATTGTCGTCTTTGGTATCATCGGTCCAGTACAGTTTAGGGTGATCAAAAAGTATTTGTATACCGCTCCGAATAAGCAAGACGAGGCAGAATAGATTAATCAAATGTAGAATTATTATAAATATTGGCAGATGTAGCGTTTCCATATATATAAATATACCGCTTATCTATTATTATTGATAACACTACACAAATTAACAGATGTAAGCTAGTATGAAGCGAGCCTAAAATCAGGTGGTAGAATCACTTGGTTCGAATCTGGTTGCCGGAGCCAGACCAAGCAGAGAAACTCGTAGACTCAGTTCTACGACCAAGAATTACTTCTCTCCTTAGTCTTACGAATAAGATTTTCTCAAAAAGAAGATTGAAATGTTGGAACCGTCAGAAATGGCGGTTCTTTCATTTTACCCCTGTTGTTTGGTTCGAACCTTGTCCTTCATTTGCCTTAGCAACAAGTAGCCAAAAACAGACCTGTTTCCATGATAGTAAATTGCAAACTATAATATATTCATGAATTCTTACCAAATTCACTCGATCCTTGAGTCACCCGATGCCTGGCTTTTTAGTGCTACGACCTCACCAAAGATTTGCAAAGAACTCGAATTTGTTGATCCAAAAGAGCATGGAAAAACACGACATCTTGTAAGTTACGAATGCGAAGCGGAAAACTTGAATGGGGCGTGGAAAAGCTTCTATAAAGTTGTCACTGAATTTCTTGATGCGGCAGTATTTTATACAACCAGCTATATTTCATTTCTTGATTGGAACCACGTAGTTATTAATACCACCCAGAATGTTTCATTAATCTCACTTTATGAGAGGACCTTAGGAACCTCCCTAGATTTTTATAGCGAAGAACGAACCGATAGTGTGCAAAATATCCGAGATTTCGCCCAAAAAGATATCCGTCTCGCAAACTTTTTACATTGTTATCGCATGGCGGTTCTAGTTGACTCACCAGAAACGTACGATGCATATGAAAAGTACTTAATTCTTGCGTGTGAGGCACTTGCCGGAGAGATCAAAGACGTAGACGGTAATGTTAAGTACGACAGAAAACGGCTTCAAAGCATTCTTGGGAAAGAGCTACACAAAAAGTTCTTCAGTCATGTTGATGGCACATCGGGTAAAACTGTAAGGAATGCGCATTTTCATCTTGGTAAAGTAATGGTGACGGAGGGTAAGCCACGTAAAGTAATTGAGTTGGTTAATCAGCTTAGGCAGTTTATTGCCAGTGAGTACGGTATAACTGATTTACCTATACTCAGGATTGAGAATTCGCCCACTAGAGGCATGCATCGAGACGATGGTGGCATTGTAGTTATTAGAGGTCAGTACGACAATCCTCAAATACTCATGGAAAACTGTGAGCCCAATAAAGTATTTGATGATTTGATAGACAAGAAAGATTACGAAATACTATCAGGACCTGAGGCCAGCTCTGCTGTAAATTCTATGTAGCCTTTCTGAACCGTAATACACCTTTCTTTATCTCCATTGTCGTCTCAAATCCTTCCGCCAGAGCACCCTTCTCAAATTCCGTTCCGCTACTCAGCACGTATCTTGAATATTCTACTAACGGTACGCTTAAATTTACCTCAACTTTATAGTGGTTTAGCAATGTTTTCGTTACATAGTAATGCTTGTCGACCTTAGCTTGTAGCTTATTGGTGATTTTAATCTTCTTATAATTAGCTTCGATGAAGGTCTGAAGCAGGTCGCAAAGATTGTTTTCATTAATATACTTTTCTTTACAATTTGGATCTTTACGCCTTGTGCAGTTGTAGTAGACGAATCGTTTTACGTCTCCTTTTTTCAATGTCTTAAACTTCTCCTGTGCGGTAATATCTGCCCCGCATTGTCCGCATTTCAGTAATCCTCGGAATGCGAATGCTTTCGATCCCCAGATGCCTTTGTTAACGCCGCGAGTTTGCTGCACAAGATCGTATAACTCTTTAGAAATGAGCGGTTTATGAGCCCCGTCATACCAAGGAGCATCAGGGGCTTGCGGATATTGAAACTTTCCGTAGTAGAACGGGGTCGTCAATATTACAAGTACTTGGCTCACACTTACTTGCTTACCGGATCTGTTAGTTAGACCTTGTTCGTCTAACCACGCCTTTATTCTTCGACCGCTCCATCGCTCATAGCCAGCTTTATGAAATGCTTCTCGTACTAGGTCGGCACGCTCAGGGTCAAGAACGATATCGTTGATGCCGCCTAATGCTCGATTCATATAGCCGAGTGGGGCAACGCCTGGACGCCAACCCATTTCACATTTTGTCCTAATACCACGTTTTACATTGATACTCTTATTGTCATTCTCGAGTTTTGCTTGCGAGCACAATATCATCAGTAAGAATTTTTCATTTGGGTTATTCGTGAAGGTTTGCGAATAAGTTCTTATGTGCAGTAATTTACCTTGATCCATGAGATCAACGACTGCTCCTAAGTCCCCCGCATTTCTGCTTAGTCTATCGGGCGCCCATGTGAGAATAGCGTTATATTCTTCACTAGCTAAACCTTTTAGAAGTTTGTTATATACCGGGCGCTTGCCAGAGTCTTTCGCAGAGTGGCTCTCTTGTAATTCACAGACTACGTTAAGACCTTCATTCTCCGCAAGTGAACGCATCTCGGCCAGTTGCGAGTCGATGCTCATCGCTTGACGTTCGTCTGATTCACTCGATTTTCTAGCATACAGGCAGTACTTGAGTTGGATTTCTTTTTCCATCAAGGACAAAGGTACCGCAATATTGGGCAAAGTCTAGCTGTAATTACACCTATAAAACAGATATAATGGTCAGTAATGGAAGAGTCAGATAATATACGAGCCATTCATGCAACATTCTCTTACGGAGTAGTTTACGTTTATTCAATCCCGGGCGATCAACATAAGGGTCGTTTGAAAATCGGTGGTGCGACTCTGACCGCAGAAAAACCTACACAGCAATCTATTGATGCAGCTGCTCACGAACGCATAAAGCAGCAAACAAAAACTGCAGACGTGCCGTATAAGCTTGAGCACGCCGAGCTGACAGTTAGCAATAATGGGACTTACTTCTCTGATTACGATGTCCACGAAATACTAAAAAGATCAGGTTACGCCCGTAAATCAGAAAACACTAAAAACGCACACTCAGAATGGTTTGAAGTTAGTTTAGAAACAGCGAAGAGTGCGATCCAAGCCGCAAAAGAAGGACGAGAGGCTCTCACTACTTTAGAAAAAACTGGAACTAACAATTTTGAGTTTCCATTCCGCCCAAATCAACGTGATGCCATAGACAAAACAACCAAAGCTATTAAGCAGCACCGCAAACATTTTCTTTGGAATGCAAAGATGCGCTTCGGAAAAACATCTGCTGCTATGCAGGTAGCCAAAGAGAATGATATGAAAAAGATTCTCATCGTTACCCACCGCCCAAGTGTTAGTGCAGACTGGTATGATGATTTTAATAGGGTTTTTGCAGGTACAAACTATGAGTATGCTTCAAAAACGAAAGGGCAACAAATAAGCACTCTCGCAAGAGGCGACAAACCCTTCGTTTACTTTGCGTCACTACAAGATTTACGTCTTTCCAAACGAGTGGTAGAGGACGAAGCTGCCCAATCTCATGCCAGAGGATTTGATAAAAATGATGAGGTATTTGATACAACCTGGGACATGCTCATTGTCGACGAGGCACATGAAGGTACTCAAAGTAACTTGGGTGATGCTACCTTTGCAAAAATCCCCGTTAATTTCACCCTACAACTTTCAGGCACTCCATTTAACATCCTGCACAAACACGAGGAAAATGAGATTTATACCTGGGACTACGTCATGGAGCAAGAAGAAAAGCTGCACTGGGATGAACGTCATCAAGGTGTGCCTAACCCGTATGTAGAACTTCCTGCTCTTAGTATGTTTACCTATGACATAGACAAGTTCGCTAGTCATATCGGTAGCTTGGGCGAAAACTTTCATGACGCGCTAGATGGTGCATTTAAGTTCCACGAGTTCTTCCGCGTACACAGGGACGATGACGGAAACGAGATTGCTGAATTTGTGCATGAGCAAATGGTCAAAAAGTTTCTTGATTTGTTAGTAGATAGCTCTATTCATACCAAGTTTCCGTATTCATCAGAAGAATATCGTAATCACAATAAACACTCACTCTGGCTGTTACCTAATCGTGTCAAAGTTATTGAAGCCATGGAAAAGCTACTTAAAGATCACTGGATTTTCGGATCCAACCAATTTGGGATAGTAAATATTTCAGGTAGCAATCGTGATGATGAAGAAGACAAAGACGCAAAAGACCGAGTAACGAAAGCTATCAAAAATCATGACTATACCATTACGCTAACGGGGCAAAGATTGACTACTGGCGCATCTGTCCCGGAGTGGACGGCCGTATTCATGCTTTCAGACACAAGTAGCGCAACTACCTACTTGCAAACAGCATTCCGTTGCCAGACGCCAGCAAAGATTGATGGCAAACTTAAAACCCAGGGTTATGTATTTGACTTTGCACCAGACCGTACACTACGACTCGTCGCAGAGGCCATTGAGCTTAATCACAAATCTGGCAAAACTAATTCACCAGAACAAAAAGAAGCGATGAAACAATTTCTAAACTTCTGCCCAATCTTGGCTGCTGAAGGTGGCACGATGAAGCCATACGATGTAGGCACCATGTTAGTACAGCTCAAAAAAGCCATTATTGAACGTGTCAGCAGGAATGGTTTTGACGACCCTAAACTGTACAATGACGAGTTACTTCAATTAGACGAACTTGCCCTCGAAAAGTTCAATGAGCTTAAGAAAATTGTTGGCTCTGCATCTGGTGAGCGAATAAACGAGATACCCGTTAATGACTTAGGTATGGATGAACTCGAGACCGCTAAAGCCGAGGAAGCCGAGCGTAAGAAGAAAAAGAAAGAACCGCTTACTCCAGAGCAGGAAGAAGCACTTAGAAGACTAAAAGAAGCTCGCGAGCAAAAACAAAGCGCCATAAGTATACTCCGAGCTGTCAGTATACGAATGCCGATGATGGTATACGGTGCTGACGTGTCTGTACGTGAAGATATAACCTTGGAAAAATTCATTGATCTAGTCGATGAAACGTCTTGGCAAGAATTTATGCCCGAAGGTCTGACTAAAGAAAAGTTCAGAGGTTTTATCAAATACTATGATGAAGAAGTGTTTAGTGGAGTCGCTCATAGCATACGAGCAAAAGCATATGATTATGACGAGCTTCTTCCGGCTGAACGTATTCAGGCAATTGCTAACGTGTTTGCGACATTTAAAAACCCAGACAAGGAAACAGTTCTCACTCCTTGGAATGTCGTCAATCTACAGCTGTCATCAACGTTAGGTGGTAATGATTTCAGATCGCTTGTTAAAGATAAACCCGAGTGGAAAACAGCCGGTCAAGCAACACAAATATGGTCTCAGGAAGATGCCAAAATTTTAGAAATTAACTCAAAATCAGGACTCTATCCATTGCTTGCCGCTTATAACATTTACTCCCGGCAGCTTATCAAACACAAAAAGCCAGAGGATAAAATCCATAGGCATTTGTGGAACGAGGTTTTGTCAAAAAACATTTTTGTCATCTGTAAAACCCCTATGGCCAAGACTATTACCGAACGAACTCTTGCTGGCTATTCAAAAGTAAGCATGAATATTGTCTATATAGAGGACTTAATAGAGAAACTACGTCAAGAAGACACATATAAGAGTTATACTCTAAGAGATGAGTTGCGTGAAAAATTCAAAGTTGAGGGTAGCGATATGAAGTTTTCTGCAGTCGTAGGAAATCCTCCCTACCAGGTTAATACTGACACTAATTTTTCGGTGCCGGTATATCATTTGTTTTTCAACGCTGCAAAAGATCTGGACCCAGATTATGTAAGCCTAATTCACCCTGCTAGATTCCTTTTCAACGCCGGGGCAACGCCAAAAGAGTGGAATGCTCAAATGCTCAACGACAAACATCTGTCGGTTCCTTTATACGAGCCAGACTCTCAGAAAATATTTTCAGGAGTAGATATTAAAGGTGGTGTTTGTATAACATTCTGGGATAAGAACAATCCGAAAGGCGGTCTTGGCGGAACTTTTATAGCTTTCAAGGAATTACGCGCCATTTTGGCAAAAACTAAAACAGGTGGATTTGATCAAATTGTCGGATCGAGGGGCGGAACACGTGCTAAACGATGGCTAGATAGTTTTGATAGATACCGCTCCTATTTTCCTTCAAGTGTATTCACAACTAACGCAGACTTATTTTCCGAATCTGCAGACGACCAACATCAAATAAAGCTTGTGGGGCTGGTTAATAACAAACGCATTGAACGTTTTGTAAGCAAAGATCTCGTGGATGATAAAGACTTACTGAAATGGAAGGTCTTTATTCCTAAGTCGAATGGTACTGGCGCAATTGGTGAAATATTAAGTACACCCCTTACGGGGGAACCCCTTACGGGGTGTACTGAGTCTTTCATCCAAATTGGCTCGTTTGACAATAAGGATGAAGCAATGAACTGTATGAACTATATCAAGACTAAGTTTTGTCGAGCTATGCTGGGTACACTTAAGGTTACACAAGATAATCCAAAAAGTACCTGGAAGAATGTACCTCTACAAGATTTTACCAATGCTTCTGATATAAACTGGTCGGAATCAATTGAAAATATCGACAAACAGCTATACGCAAAATACGGACTTAATGAAGAAGAGGTGGCCTTCATCGAAACTCGTGTCAAAGCCATGGAGTAGCCCATGGTACCACGTACAGACATCGATATCCTAGAAAATAATCTTCGTCGCAAGGGCGACTTATTAGACATTTTGCTAGTAGATCGCACAACTGGAAAGAATCTCCTGTGGGGCACGGATTCTTATTCTGGTAACGGCAAAGTATTTGGCTCAAAAAGCCGCATGCAGCCGGACTTAGTAACAGGCCTTTATGGTAAGCTCATCCAGCCTCGCGCAGCCAAGAGTCGCGATGAGCAGCTTCGCCGTACGAAAGAAAAAGCTGAAGTATTCACACCACTCCGCATAGTACATGAAATTAATAGTACTGTTGATAGAGCTGCTGGCGCAAAACTTGTTAGCGGACACACATGGCAAGACTATGTGTCAGAACTAAAACTAGAAATTGCGTGTGGTGAAGCACCGTTTATTGTAAGTCGCTATAACCCTGTTGCACATGGTGTTATTATCAAGCTTGAAAACCGCGTAGGATTTTTAGACCAAAAGTTACGTGTTGTATCACACTATTGCGATAAACCTAAAGATTGGCTGAAGTGGGCGAAGATTGCTTTTCAGAGTTCTTATGGATACGAATGGCAGGGCGACAACTTACTAATAGCTCGTGAAAATCTGTTATACACACTCATTGACTACTATAAGGATAAGTTCGGTCGCCGACCATCGCTATCAATTCAACAAGAGTTTGCAGAGATTATAAGTTGGAATATCTGGCAAATGGACGGCGTTAAATACGTCGTACCGATGAGCTGTAAGCACATAAACAGAGTTATACCTGGCGAACTTACGCTATTCGGCGAAACCCCTGACATAGTCGAAAAAGATGAATGCGAGGGTTGTAAGTTTAACCGTCCCAAAAAGCATAATGGCCGTTATGCTCGTGTTATGGATTGGAAAACTGGTAAGTCGATAAAGTTTGTTGAGCTAGTTTCGCAGCTCGTTTGAGGGTTGGGTTGATCCTGAAAAATGCAATTAGAGCCATTGAAAATGGTGCTGACTTTTAATTGCTCGCAGCAGAATCGGAAACTTTGCATACCAAAATATCGGATGCGGTTTCGCTATCATCAACAACTACTGTGACTCTCTGGCCTACCTTAAGATCCGTTCTAGATGCGGTGCCTTTTGAACTTTTATACATTGTCCGATTCGTCAGCGTAATCGTCTGGGCGGTATTGTTATTACGATTGATGACGATGCTGCCATCGCCTATGCTCGCAATCTCTCCTGTTCCTCTTGTGCCGTTACAAGGATCACCACTCTGAGGCGAGGTGGTCTCTGCGGGGCGAACCACTTGGCCTTTTGGATATAGGGCGTAAAACGATGCGCTGCACAGAACCAATATTGAAAGAACGGCAATTGCGACATACTTATATTTTTTTCTTTGGATCCAGTCGGCAAAAGCAAGGAATGCCCAGTAGCCGGTCATAACACCGAGTGCGTTCAGAGTTACATCGTCGATATCGAATATACCGATGTGCAGTGCTGCTTGCATGACTTCAACACTAAGACCGGCGGCTACTGCGACGGCGAAAGCCTTCTTCCATGTGATGTTTTTTAAAATGAGAGGCGCAAGAACGCCAAGCGGAACAAGCAGTGCAATATTGCCGAGCAGATTAACCCCCGCAATCACTAGTCCCTGATTTCCGAATAGGTAAGGAATGATGGTCGTAAATGGTACAAAGTTGGCTGCCCCGCTATTTGTTCCACCAATGTTAAACAGTAACTGCCCAACATGAATAGTTGGCAAATCTTTGAAGACCATTACTTTTACAAGCAGAATGCTATATAAAACAAAGAGAACTGCCGGGTATAAAGTTTTTTTCATTTCTAATCGTAACCAGTCACAAGAACTGTATATAGGAATGCTGAGTTTAAGCTTAAAAAGAAAAGTTTAGAACCGCGGGGACAACGCTAGATTTAACTATCACTTTTTGGCCTGATCTATCTTTACTGCAGGTATAACTTCCTCTTCCTCTATCCGCCAGCTGGTTGGAGGCGGAGGATGACGCTTGTTAAAACTTGAGCTAGCCGAGAGTTACCGCGCCTTCTTTTTCGTTATGAGGTAATATAAATCTATGAAATACGTAGTCTTGTTGAGAGGCATCAATGTAGGTGGTAATAACAAAGTCGGCATGAAAGACTTGAAGCTTTCCTTGGAAAAAGCACGTTTTGCCAATGTTTACACGTATATAAACTCTGGCAACGTAATACTATCGAGTAGCTTAGCAACGGGTGAGGTGAACGATTTGGTTGAAGTAACGATCAAACATGCATTTGGCTTTGATGTTTACGTGTTGGCTATACCAAGCGCCGAATTTCAGCGTATCGCAAAAGAGCTGCCTAAAACCTGGACTAACGATACTGAAATGAGATGCGATTGCTTGTTCTTATGGAAAGATGTGGACTCCCCTGACGTGTTAGACAGTTTGACGATCAAACCAGATATAGACCGAGTGAAGTATGTTCCCGGTGCTATATTTTGGTCTATAAACCGTGAGAATGTGACCCGAAGCGGCCTAGCCAAAATTATCGGCACGCCGCTATATAAAAAGGCGACCATACGAAATTGCAATACGGTGCGAAAGCTAACGGCCTTACTGAATTCATAGAACTTACTTAATTACGGTCTCCTCCGTACGAGCGGAGTAGAGCGGGAACAAAAAAGCCATTGATTCCATGTTTCGATTTTGGCCTTTTCTGCGCGTTCTAAATTGAACCGGAGTCAATGGTATACTCATCTCATGGGCAGAGAACACAAAGCGCAGCGAGAACTTGCAGAGCAAATTGAAGAAGCTAAGTCGAAGATTACGGTCGGTGCAGAATACTGGCATTATAAAAGCAGGGACAAAGTCTATAAAATTATTGGGTTGGGATTTTTTGAGGCTAATGAGGAGTTGTGTGTGATCTACCAAGCACAATACGGCGAAAAGCTCACTTTCCTCCGGCCACTAACCATATGGCTTGAAAATGTCGAATGGGAAGGGAAGATTGTCCCCCGCTTTAATAAAATATGAGTCGGTAGATGACCGTTGGGTCTAGGCATTAACGGGTCAAGTTTTTGCTGAAAAAGGTGATTTGGTATAGTTTAAACGTATGTCGCGCTTACCAATATTTATTACCGGGAATCAAAACAAGGCCGACTATTTGTCGCGGCAGCTTGGCGTTGAATTGCCGCATAGGAAAATTGATTTGCTTGAGCTACAGTCAACCGACCTGCACGAAATTGTCGCACATAAACTTGAGCAGGCATTTAGTGTATGCAAGCAACCAGTGCTCGTAGAAGATGTGAGCTTGGTCTTTAATGCGCTTGGCGATTTGCCGGGGCCATATATTAAGTGGTTTGTAGAGCATGCAGGCGATGAGGCGTGTTGTAGAATGCTCGACGGTTTTAAAGATCGCTCGGCCGTTATTCGATGTACGTTTGGCTACTACGACGGCGAACGTATGGAGTTTTTTGACAGTGAACTGCCCGGTTCGATTGCAGATAGGCCGCGCGGCGAAAACGGCTTTGGCTTTGACAAATTTTTCATAAACGAAGGTATGGATATTACCCGCGCAGAAATGACCCAGGAAGAAAACGAGCGGACATATGCCGAAATGATGAAGCCGTTTAAACAGGTGCGCGATTTTGTGCGCACTCTTTCGGTTCAGTGAGATCTTTATTATTAGGCCGTTATGAATACACTAAGCATAAGCTCGTCTTTACGTACCGCTTCGTATATAATACGCAGTAGATGATGCAGTTTTTCAAAAGTCACAAACTTAGCTCTATTCTTTTTATATTTATCTTTGCATGCCTTGGGAGCTATTTAATTACTATAAGTTTGGCAGCGGTTGATGACTATATAATTGAGCCGGAAAGCGGTGCTTTGTCCGGAGGAGCTGTAACGGGCAGCAATGCCAATGCGTCCGGAGGCGGATACGTGCAGTTTAAGGCTGCCGCGCCAAACCCGCCGCCTTCTAATTCGGGGGTAGAACATGGAGATCAGCTTACTGAAGGCATGGTTGGTCCGTGGGCGCTTCAGAACGTAAATATGGGTCAAGAACAGCTTGATAAGGTAGCGAAACCGTCACGTGGATACTGGCGCTTGGACACGCCGGAAGAATTCGTACCGAGCGGTACCTATACGTATAACAATAATCCGAGCAATCATGGCGGGACGCTTGCTGCAGACACGATGATAGATGGCTACTTAGTGCCCGCGGGTACTCGAGTTGTGCAGTTCCGTGATCTAAGTGCTGCTACGTTCTATGCGCAGGGAGCTTCGGGTAATTGGCTTTTTAGAGGTGTGAGAATCAGGGAGAGTGGTGTTGGTGGTGAGTCGGTATTTAACGACAATAATGCAAGCTACACAATGAGCATACATTACGCAGATATGGGCGGATTAGGACCGCAAGACGGTAAACAGATGGATGTTGCGTGGAAGATGTTGGGTGGTCAAAACCACCGCGTTCTTCGTACATACATTACCTATGTCTCGACGGGGCTACAGCCAAATGTTGTAGGCGTAGAAATTACCGAGAATTTTATAGACAAGGTCACTTTTTACTATGGAGAAGCAGGTCCATGCGGCTCCGGAGGCAGTTGTACGTACCACTTAAACGGCGTTTCTTCTGAAGGTATGAGCAACACGACACCCACTCGGTTTAAGATTCTTAGAAACCATATTACGGTACCAAGCCCAGATGAAGCGGGCCATATTACTTTGCAAACCGACTGTATTGCTCTGTTTGGATCGAACGGCGGCTCATACAATGACGTATTGGTTCAGGACAACTATCTAGGAGGTTCCGGCTTTGTGATTTATGCAGGAGGCGAAAAGCCGGGTGCGAAAAACGTGCGGTTTATAGGCAATAAGATCACCACTCGCTGGTGGACGAACGGTGGTAACTTTGGCGCGGTAGCGGCGCAACCGTCGTGGGGTTCGAATGGTAACGTCGCGACCGGTAATGTATGGGCGGACGATTACGGCAGCGGCGGTAATGGCAACACTCCGACATCATCCAGGCAGTACCCAAGCGGTAATGGTCCGAGGAAAAACCAAGTTATTTTTGGTAACTAAGTAGAATGCAGTGATTGGCGGCAAATCGAAGGTGTTTGCTGTAAGCGGCGCATTGATGAATCCGGGTTCCTAGGGAATAAAAGCTTAATGTTGTCCTTCCATATTTCTGCAAAGCATATTGTGCCGTTTACCACCCACGCCGGCAGGCCTTCTGGCCGGGTTGGCATTTTCCATTTAACTTCTTTGATGATGTGGTGGTCTGCCGAGGTAATTACTGCCCGCAGCTGAGTAAGAAGTGCGGCCTTCCATCTGCCGTGCAGTTCGATAATGTGCTCTACTTGTTGGGAAGGGGTTTGACTGTCCATAGAACTTTATCCTAGCATGGAAAGAGCGGTGCTAACGAAAAATAACTTATAGAGATACAGAATATGCCAATGCTTCCTTCGGAAACGCTCGAAACAATTACTCTGCTGCAAAAAGAAGGTGTTGATCCGATTTTATACGGATCACAGGGCGTCTCGCTGTACATAGGGCAGTTTAAGCGATTCGGTGATGCCGATTTTTTGGTCGACAGTCCGTGGTTAAGCAATGAGTGGGATAGGTTGGTGAGTATTATGGCAAAGCTGGGGTTCTTTCTTGTGGATGAGCACGAACACGAGTTTCAAAATGATGAAGATATGCGTGCCGCATTTGCCGATACGTCCGTACTGGCTCGTGACGGAATCGCTGATCCGTTAGATGAAGCTGTGCAAATATTCGATATTAATGGTGTAAGAGTACGTACTTTACGCGCTGAAACTTTTAAGAAAGCATACGAGTTTAGTGAAAAAGATGGCTATAGAAGGGAGCTGCGCGGCAAGAACGACAGAATTATAATCGGCCTGATTGATAATTATTTGGCGAAGAAACAGGGCGACGACAGTGCTGCGAGCTAGTGCCTGCTGTATGTGAGATAATGTAAATCATGATTGAGATATGGCTTAAGGAATTTAGTACAGCATGGATAGTCAAGGATTTGGCCGGCGTGCTACGTTTGTTCGGCAGCGGCGTCGAATATTGGGAGACGCCTTACAAAAAGTTACAGGACAGGACCGAACTGGAGCGAGAGTGGTCGGCTATTACCGGGCAGCAAAACGTAGAGCTCAATACGCAGCTTTTTGCTAAAGAGGCAGATAAGTACACGGTTTTATGGCGGCTGTCATATGAAAACGAAAATAATGAAGTGCAAGACTGGGCAGGCGTATATTTGATTCGGCTTGATGCAGAAGGCAAGTGCATTTATTTTTATCAGACAGGTGAGCGAGCCTAAGGACCATATTGTTATACCAGGACGATTTAAAGCATGTATGAATTTAAAGCTGAACTTAAGATAATCGGTGTAAACCCTTACGTGGATGTGCCCGAGGCTGTTCTTGTTTCCCTACTTACGAAAGCACAAAAAGAAAAGGGAGCGATACCGGTGTATGGCCGCGTAAATGGCGTGCCGTACACTCAGACACTTGTTCGCTATTTAGGAGCATGGCGTTTGTACATAAACATGAAAATGCTTAAAAATTCTCCTAAAAGAGTGGGCGAAACAATACATATAGAGGTAGATTACGATCCACGTGATCGGACAATTCCGATGCCGCCGCTTTTATGTAAAGCGCTCGAGAACGACAGGCACGCCCGCGAAATGTACGAGTCACTGAAACCATCGCTTCAGAAAGAAATTAACCGCTATATAGCCAACCTTAAGACTGAAGAAAAAGTCCGAGAAAACGTGCAAAGGGCGCTGGACTTTCTGAACGGCAAAGGGAGGTTTATTGGCCGCGAAGCGCTGAACCAAGACGTGGCAGGATAAATAGATCAAAATGTTGTTTGATTCATAAAAGGCCCCGGCCGTCTTCGGTCGGTTTACCCTTAGAGAAAAAGAGGATTGGCGACCCTATGCGCTACTGGTGGTGTATGTATAAGCGAGCAATACGCTATATGTTGACATAGCAAAATAAACATTTTAAAGCATTGATTTTTTCTCTTATTAGTTGTATAGTTCAGCATTATTTCAATATAAGGATTTGAAAAGTGATAGACCTAAATATATTTGGCTGTAATATAGCGGGTGAATCGGCTGGATCTTTATGGATTGACCTCGTTAAGGCGGTAACGGAGCATGGGGATGTAACATTCGATGAAGGCAGGAAGCGCTTAAGTGTCCAAAATGTGCGTTTGCACTCAGAAAAAACAAACGAAACTGATGATTTTATTGATAAATATGCAAATAAAAAGAATATACAGGAAATTCTTAAGCTGACTTTCGAAGAACCGGTAATGCACGATATTGATGTCAACCCTTCCTTTGGGGATGGTGCTAAGAGCTACTACCAGCGGCTGTTAGATACACGTGCTATAGAGTTTGTGGTAAACAGGCTCTCGCTTATACCTGAAAGCAAAAAAGCCGTCGTTGTTTTTCCTAACAAAGATGATTATGAGGCCGTACTAAATAACCCATGGAACGACTACCTGCCTTGTATCGTTGCTGTTCAATTTAGAATGGTGCCGAACGGCGGTAGTGGTAGATACAAACTTAATACAGTGTTCTTTGCCCGCTCTATCGATGCATACCAGAAGAGTATAGGAAATTTGGTGGCTATTGCACATATGGCGGAGATGGTAAGGGGCCAGATTACTGAAAAAACCGGACGCGAAATTAGTCTTGGCGCGCTGGATGGTTTTATCACCGACGCGCACATATACGAAGAAAATTTTGATGAGGCAAGAAAAATGCTTAAGGACGCGACAAAATGAGAGCTTATCAGACAGACATTAACGAAGTTGAAAGAGCGATTCTTGCCCACAGACCGCTTCTATTTGATAAGCCGCAAGAAGCAGAGTACGCAGTGTTACTTTTTTCTGGAGGTATGGATTCGGTAATAGGGGCACATATGCTGCTTGAAAAAACAAAGTACAGTATTGCTCCGCTTTACATCGACAGAAATGCGCGCTCTAGAAATGCCGAGATCGCAAGCGCCAAGAAGTGTGCGAAAGTACTGTAAGAAAAGTATCCCTCGCGCGTTTTATCGCTAGAAATTGTGCAATCTCCTTATCCTAGTGCGGATTTAAAACGCAATCTTGATTCTGAGTATAAAAAGAAAAATGGCCATCCTGGTCGAAACGCTTTTCTGGTACTTAACGCGGCGTATTATCTCCTTAACCTTCGGTCGAGTGGCAAAAAAGTACGAACTATATTTATAGGCAGTTCGCCGAACGATACTTTTTCGCATTCGCAGCTTTTTTCTCTCCGCGCAGTTAATATAGCTGTCTGCGCAGATGCAGATGACTGGAGTATTCAAGTGACATCACCGCTTTTAGAGCCGGATTTATTCGGAAAGGTGACAAAAGCCGACCTGGTAGCCTTTGCGCGCGAACACGATGTAGACGTAGATGACACCTATACTTGTACGCGAGGCGATGTACCCTGTAATGAATGCGACGAGTGCAAACTAAGAAATTCATTCTTGCAGGCAAGTGTATGAGCAGCGGATCTCGGTGCTACGAAGGG
Source organism: uncultured Candidatus Saccharibacteria bacterium (assembly GCA_964431415.1). Lineage (GTDB taxonomy): Bacteria > Patescibacteriota > Saccharimonadia > Saccharimonadales > JACDBH01 > CAYSJS01. The sequence goes on from CAYSJS010000006.1 coordinate 31,588, forward strand.
CAAATAAAGTTTGGAGGAGTGCAAGGTTCGGGAAAAACTACCATAATAGGGGAACTAACCGGATGTCTTGAAAAGGCAGGGGTATATGTACCCGTCCTAAAAGGGTCGCTCATTATGGCGGCTATTCTCGGTTGCAAACCCGATGAAATATCGGCTCAAGATCCTGCGAAGCGCGCTCAAGCGCGCAGTGATATGTTTGAGCGTTTAGCACGTGAACCTCTCGGTATTCGTGATGGCCACTTTACCGTGCCCGATGGTAGGGGTGGCTACGAAATATCTGATGATTTCGTGGAGGCTACCAGAGGTTTGGTAGTAGTGACGGCTTCACCCGAAGTTATTCGTGAGCGTCGTATACTAACCGGCAGGGTAGGAAGAGAATTAGATGTACATAAAATTGCGGCACAGCAGGATGTTGAGCTGGAGGCTGCTAAGGAATCGGCAGAGAGACACGGCCGGCCTCTTTTTCTTTTGGACAATAACGGTTCTGTAGATACACTAGAAACATCTAAGAGTCTTGACCCGCTCGTGCATTTTGTGTGCGAGGCACTTAAACCTCGGAGTATATAAATTAAAAAGGAACTTGCATGAAAACTATCTATTTTGTAACTACTAACTCCGGAAAGCTTGCTGTGGCCCGTGCATATATAGAGCAGGCAGGTTTGCAAGACAAATATATTGTTGAACAACTTTCGATTGAGACTCCAGAGATTCAGGATGATTCAGTTGAGAAAATAGCGCTTGAATCGGCACGCTGGGCTTCTACAAAAGAAAACAAAGCAGTGATTTGTGCTGACGCTGGTATGGAACTGGTGGCCGTTAAAGGGTTTCCCGGGCCATACGTTAAATATTTCAACCAAACATTTACGGTCGACCAAGTGATGCGCCTTTTTTCTGCCGAGGATGACCGCACAGCCGTATGGACTGATGCTCTTGCTTTTTACGATGCAGAAGATGGTAGTTCGGTGGTTTTTCGTTCGGATACCAATGGCAAAATAGCGCTAGTTCCATCAACTAAGAAAGATGCATCTACGGTTGATAGATTGTTTGTACCAGAAGGTTTTGAGGTGCCACTTGCAGATATGAGTGACGAAGAACGTATGCGCGCCTGGAATACTTCACGCTGGCAAAAGATGCTCGAGTATCTAGCAAGTAAGAATTAGCAGGGTTACTTGCCGTTTTTTTCGCGGTGGAAGCAGCCGGCCCAGCAGCAAGGGCGGCGTTTGCCGGCCGAAAGATCGGAGTGGACTCTGTTCGCTCGTCTGGCGCGTGTTTCAATCATTTTTGCTGAAGTAACCCAGCAGATCCATTCGTTGCGCGCAAGGGGTGTCAAACCGTTCCATGTTTTAAGAGTGGATGGATGGGAAAGCAGGAGTTTTTTTAAGTCCGCAGGCATTTTATGAACAGTACCGATGGAAAGAGTAGTAGTCTTCATTAACGAATAGTATACCAGTTATATAAAGGGTCTTGTACGCTCTTGTAGTTTTGAAGCCTTATAAAAGCGACGCCGGTACAGCGGACGCTAAAGACACGGTAGTGTCCGCTGAGTGATAACTCTTAGCGCTGCATCGAAATGTTTACAGTAAAAATGTCATTCATTTGAATTGCTCGCTTATGTGTTTTTAAGCGTAACCATTATACTAAGTAGACTATGCCATGGTATCAAGAAACTGCCGAACGACTGTATGCGCTACTTGAATCATCGCCGCAAGGTTTGACCAAAAAAGAGGCGGCCGCCCGACTTAAGAAGTTTGGACCCAATCAGCTCGCATTAAAAAAAGAACCGCTGTGGCGAATTATCATTGAACCATTTCGGAATGTTTTTGTAGCGGTGCTTGGACTTGCTGCTTTTATTAGTCTACTGAGCCACGAACGGCTTGATGCGGGAATTATTGCCGTCATTATTATCGTTAACGCATGCATTTATTACTCGCAGCAATACGCTACGACGCGTGTCCTAAGAAGTCTAAAAAAGCACAGTGTTCAAGAAGTGAACATTCTGCGCGAAGGACAAGAACAGAAGGTGGATGCGGTGATGCTCGTGCCGGGTGATATTATTGTGCTGAGCGAAGGAGAGCGCGTGCCGGCGGATGCACGCGTTATCCAAGTAGAAAATTTGCAGGTGAACGAATCGTCCTTGACTGGCGAGTCGGTTCCGGTGCATAAACATGCTTCCCGGCTTGAGACAGAAAAACAGCTGTACGAGCAAGATAATATGGTTTTTCAAGGAACCTACGTACTTACCGGTACGGCGATTGCTCTCGTGGTTGAAACGGGTGGAACTACCGAATTTGGCAAAATTGCAGCGCTCGCATCCGACCAGCCATCAAAAAGTCCTGTGCAGGCAAAGATTGATCAACTCATTACGCTACTTATAAAAGTAATAGCCGTTCTCGCGAGTTTTGTTTTCATCCTGTCGCTTATGCGCGGGATACCTTCTGGCGAGGCGCTCCGCTTTGTACTTTCACTGACCGTCTCCGCTGTGCCTGAAGGACTACCGGTTGCTCTGACAGTAATAATAGTCTTAGGGATGCGTCGAATGGCGAGGCAAAAAGCTCTCGTCCGGAACTTTAAAGCAATAGAAGACATTGGTCTGGTAACGACAATCGCAACTGACAAAACCGGGACGCTGACTAAAAACCATCTTCGGGCAGTTGATAGCTGGTCGTTTGGCAAGGACGACGTGCTAAAACTGGCAGGCAAGACGATTGATGCGGACGGTGTCTTGTCTGACCCGCTCGATAAAGCGATTAGCGAAGCTTCCCCTCATCATGCAGTAAACAAAGTGTATCCGTTCGATCTTGGGCTCCGAATGAGTGGCGCGTTTGTGGCGGCAGATGAAACAATCTATATAAAAGGGTCGCCAGAGCATATTCTCAGTAGGTCAAAAGTAACACAAACAGAACGGCAAGCGGCTGAGTCGGTTATGCATGGGTTTGCGGCAAAAGGGTACCGCGTTATTGCATTTGGACGGCGTGCTGAGATAGCGGAACCGCCAAAAACACTCGCTTCGCTTGCAAAAGAAACGCTCCAGTTTGTAGGCTATATCGCATTTGCTGACGAACTGCGCCCCGAGGCCGCGCCTGCTGTGCGAGCAGCCCATGCTGCTGGGATACGGGTGCGGCTCATTACTGGGGACCACTATGAAACAGCATTTAATATCGGCAGGCAAGTGGGTATTGCCGAGCGCGAAGAGGAAGTGATTCAGGGTGCTGATTTGCCCGGGCCAATCCATGAGCTGGCAGCGGTCGTAAAAAACAAAACGGTTTTTGCGAGGATATTGCCAGAAGATAAGTTTCGTATTTTGAAGGCTTTAAAAGAAACTGAAATAACGGCGATGACAGGCGACGGGGTGAATGACGTGCCAGCGCTTGCGAATGCGCACGTTGGCATAGCTATGGGATCAGGCAGTGATATTGCACGAGATGCCGGAGGAATTGTGCTTTTAAATGATAACTTTGCAACCATAATTAAGGCGGTCGCAGAGGGTAGGAAGATCTTCGACAATATACGTCGCATGCTTTTCTATTTACTCTCGACTTCACTCGGTGAAGTGCTGACGATGATTGGTGCACTTTTGTTTGGGCTGCCGCTCCCGGTGACTGCGATTCAGATTTTGTGGATCAACCTCGTAACCGATACGGCACTTGTCCTGCCGCTCGGGCTTGAGCCGGAAGAAGACGGTCATATGAAGCGGCCGCCGCGCCGACCGAAAGATCCTTTGCTCAGCCGAATGCTGCTCGGAAGAATGGGTATAGTGGCGTTTACTATGGCACTTATTACTCTCTGCGAAGTTTTTATTTTACGCCGCCGGGGGTATACGACCGACCAAATTCAAACGGTTGCTTTTATGAGCCTTATCGCTGCGCAGTGGACAAATGCGTTTAATGCTCGTAGCGAATTTAAGTCGTCGTTCAGCCGGATCAAAAAAGTGAACCGCGGTATGATCGTCGGGTTTTTAATTGCATTTACGCTACAGATGATAGTTATGTTCGGGCCGCTTGGCTCTGTATTTAACATTCAAACAGTTCCTTTTATGACCCTCCTGGTGTGCGCCGGGACGATGGCTTTGTCGGTAATGGCGGTGGCCGAAGTCCACAAGGCTGTTCTGGCTTGGCTTAAGTCATTGCGAACTTCTGCCGGTCCGGTGTAGTATCTGACATGAGTTAAAGTAAGAGGAAAAATACGTGGACAGGTTATTTGTTGACGTTCGGGAGCCGTTTGAATATGAAAGAGGGCATGTAGATGGTGCCATCAGTTTACCGCCGGAGCAGCTTATGAATGGCGCCGCCGTCCTTAAAGATGTGCCTAAAGATACCGAACTGGTACTTTACTGCGTATCCGGTAGTCGCTCGAATGCCTCGATAAGCATCTTAAAATCGATGGGGTATACTAATTTGGTAAATGGTATTAACCAAGATCACGTAAAAGCAAAATACGGTGTATAGAAAGTCACTGTTTTATGGCAAACGACCAGTTTAATGATCACGAACTTGCGGTATTGCTGCGGGAGCTCCAGAAGGTGCGGGGTCGCTCGGTAGAGGGTGATGTGGTTGAGCTGGGATGTTATAAGGGCCTAACATCGCTGCATATTCAGGAAGAGCTAGTTAAAAATTCTCCAGCCAAGCGGCTGTACCTGTACGATTCGTTTAGTGGTTTACCAGAAAAGCGAGCGGATGATGCAAGCCCGGCCGGGACACAGTTTAAAGCAGGTGAGCTACCCGCGAGTAAAAAGGACGTTATACGTATTTTTAAACAAAGCGGGCTGCCCATGCCCTATATACGCAAGGCATGGTTTAGTGAACTTACCCCAAGCAACCTACCGGAGCGCATTGCACTAGCCTTTTTGGATGGGGATTTTTACGAGTCGATCATGGACAGCCTGAAACTAGTGTGGCCAAAGCTCGCCCCAGGAGCGGTGGTAGTGGTGGACGATTATCAAAACGAACAGCTCCCTGGCGCCGCTAAGGCGGTAGACGAATGGCTGAAGACGCATCCAGCTCAACTCGCTATAGAGGCGAGTCTCGCCATTATTCGCCTAATATAGCGTTTAGTTTCTTTGCTTTAGTTTCCGCAACCGGCATGACACTGAGGCGGGACTGCCTAACGAGTGCAAAGTCTAAAAATGCCGGGTCGTTTTTAATCACTGCAAGCGTAAGCGGCGCAGTGTATTTTTTTATAAACTTCATTTTTACGGCCCAGCTTTTTCTGGGGTCGGCGGTATTTTCAAACGGCTCGCTGGTAACTTCGGCGAGTCCGACAATCGCTTTTGTCGTCATTGACTCGTAGATGAATACCTTGTCACCTGGCTGCATCTGACGAATAAACAGCAGTGCGGCGTTATTGTGTACGCCGTCCCATAACGTTTCGCCTTCTTTTGCAAAATCATCGATGCTATAGGTGTCCGGGTCTGTTTTTGCTAAAAACCACCGCATTGTTCGATATCCTTTCTTGAGTAAGGTATTTAGTTTGTTCTCAAATATTGCAACTAACGGGTATAGTATATAGGAATGATACGGATATATTTTAGCAATCGTAACGCGAAAATGAGCGAACTCAAAGAGCCGCGCAACGGTTGTTTGGTATATGTCGAAAATCCAACTGAAAACGAGCTGACTACGCTTGCGAACGGGCACGGGCTCGATATCGATCTTTTGCGTGACGGCCTGGACCAAAACGAGGCGCCGCGTATAGACACCTGGGCTGAGCGTACATATATTTTTACACGGTTTGTGCTGCCGGAGTCCGAAAAGCAAACCACGAGCCCCGTTCTTATTATCTATGGACTATCGATGGTGTATGTGGTGAGCCGTGAACCATTTGCCGAGCTGCAAAAAATTATTAGAAAAACAGGGATAACTACAACAAAACGTACCCAGGTAATGCTGCAGATACTTAACCAGATAAATGCCGGCTATAAGAGCCGCATCAACAGTGTGGCAAAGCGTATGTGGTCGGTTCGGTCACAGCTTAACAAAGCGCACATCGACAACAAGGACTTTATTCACTTCATCGACATGGAAGAAGATCTAAACGACTTTTTGTCGGCGCTTGAACCGATGAATACCCAGCTTAACTATCTGCTTACCGGTAAATATATAAAACTATACGAAGACGACAAGGACCTGATAGAAGATGTCGAATTGGGCAGCCACGAGCTCATTAGTCTTGCCAATAGCCAGCTTAAAACAATCCGCAATATCCGTGAGGCGTATAGCACGATTACGGCAAATAATTTAAACAAAGTCTTTAAGCTGATGACGAGCATTACTATACTCATGGGTATTTTTACGCTTATAACCGGTATATACAGCATGAACATCGCACTGCCGGCGGCGCACAACCCAAACGCTTTTTGGATAATCATCGGTATCACCACCACGCTTATTACGGTCGTATCACTTATGTTTAAAAAGAAGCGGTGGTTTTAATCTATGTGGCCTATAATCCAAGCGATTATTCTAGGGATTGTTGAAGGTTTTACGGAATTTTTGCCCATTTCTAGCACCGGGCACTTGATCGTAGCGCAGGACTTGATTGGGTATAAAGACACGGCTGAGCTTTTTACCGTTGTTATACAAGTGGGTGCGATTGCTGCGGTAATGTGGCACTACCGCGGGGATCTGTTTAAAAGAATTTCAGCATTATTTAGCGGTAAAAAAGGTAGTGTTCGTTTTTGGCTCAACCTCGTTATTGCGGTTATTCCGGCAGGGTTGGTTGGGGTATTGTTTGACTCGTCAGTGCAGAAGTATTCACGTCCAAGTACCATCGCCATTGCCTTAATACTGGGCGGATTTGTCCTGTGGTTTGTAGAAGACAAAAGACAACGCTCAGAAGCGGACAGGCCGCGGCAGATGAACAGGCACTCCGAAGCAGCGCTGGATGCCATTACTTCCAAACAAGCGCTCGGCGTTGGTGTGGCGCAGGTGTTCTCGCTTGTGCCGGGCGTATCACGTTCTGGCTCCACAATTGTCGGTGGCTTGGTTGCTGGGCTAGACCGGGTTACGGCAACGGCATTTTCGTTTTACTTAAGCATCCCGGTGATGATACTCGCTTCCGGGTATAAGATCATTAAAGAAAGAAGCGTTATCTCCCAGCTTCCCGGAGGTAGTCCGGCCCTTATCGCCGGAACGGTCACGGCATTTATTACGGCGCTTTTTGCGGTTTCTTGGCTGCTTAGCTATGTTTCTCGTCACACGTTTAAAAGTTTTGCGTATTACCGGGTAGTGTTTGGGGTTGTCATTCTTTTCCTGCTCGCCGTAAACATACTGTAAAACGCGGTTTTCTTAACAACGGTACCGGCCAGAGAGGTGAGCTTTTATTACGCTATAGGTTGTGGAAAAACAGTGCAAATTACACTACGGGTAGCGGTTAAGCGCCGTGCTACACTGGGAGTACTTAACAATCAAAGCTGGAATCTGGTGTAAATCCAGAACTGTGCCGCAACGGTAATCTATCGAGGAAAAAATAGAGAGTCCGATCTAGCTACTTTTAAGACTTCCGAGCAGGAGCATTGAGTCATATGATTTTACAGCCTGCACCCGGAAGTCACCCGAGCAGGTTTTTTATATGTCTGAATTAGTTATCAATGATCATAGAAGTGAGGGCCGAAAGATATTTGATATGTCCTCAAGTGTCATGTTGCTGCGACATGACCTAGAGCAAAATGGGGCTGTGCATCCCGAAACGGTACAGCGTGTTTTTGATGAGGAAATGACATATTTAGCTGAAGGCGTGAATCGATCTTTATATACTAAATTTGAGCTTAAGCCCGTAGACGGCAGGCTCGCGTACTTTGATAAAGGCAGGTGGCGACCATATGTTGGAACACTTGAGAGGGCGGTTGGAGTTGCTCGCGCCGACGCCTCGAAAGACTATCGAAAAGAGTTTTTAGTGGATATGTGCGTTACTGATCTAACGATTGGTCTTACGCTCGAGAGGCTTGAAAGGGGTAAAAAATTTAGTTGGTTTTCGCCATATCCTCGAGTTATTGAAGAAAGATATGGAAAAGAATTCGTAGGTGATAGTGGCTTCCAGCCTGAGCGTGCAATGGGGTTTTTATATCAAGCGACAAAGAATTTAGACGGGAGCTTAACACTCGAAACTCAGTCGGTCGACAATAGTGACGACGAAGCTTTCAAATGTGCTATGTATGAGGCGGATCAAGCAGAACAGAAAACTATTAGTGATATGCGCGCCGCATATGATAGGACGCTAGCGGAAAAGTATGGCGGAATTTATTTTGCTGGCAGAAAAGTGAGACCAGGCATGAAAAATGAAAACGCATGGGATTTGATCAGAGAACACTCTGACTTGCTTAACTATTTCATGCAAGGCATACAAGACTTAGCAGCCGCCTTTCATCTTGACAAGGAACAGGTTGAGACTGAAAAGAAGTTACTGACGTATGGTGTGTGGGCGGCGCTGAAGCAAAGGCTTGACGCTTCAAAGCTGCCAGCAGGACAGCGTGGCGCAACAGTTGGATATCCTGTGGAGTATATACATTTAGAGGTCCAACAAGCCTTTAGAGAATATAGCGAAAGAGGCGAAGTCCTCGTGGGGTGCGGAGGCTCGATCAAGGGCGTTCGTGACGCTATCAGAGACAGTGATCCGCAAGACGTATTTAATGATATTTTCGGTGAGGATGGTAAGGATAAGTGGGTATGGAAAAAAGGTGTGTGTCGGGTTGACGCTTGTCCAACTCGTCCTGGGCAAACAGAGGTTGGGCCCTGTGCGGTGTGCAGGAACTGTCAGCACTGGTTTGATAAAGGGCACGACCCGCAAAAACTGTATCGCGGTTTACGGCTTGCTGCTCAAGATGCGGTTACGACAAAGACAAAGAACAACAGCAAGACAACAAAGGTAAAAAAGAAAGTTGAAACAGTATGAGCGGGCTAACAAAAGAGCAATACGAAAAGCAGGCAGCGCAGTGTGACGGACTGTGTGAAGTACCCGTGTCGTCACAGCAGGAAGCTGCCAGTGAGCTGCCCTGCGTGAAGTGCCCTTTTTGTCATGAGATAGTAACGGCCCGGCTGACGCCTACGACCATTAGCTGCCCGGCATGCAAAATAACCGTTTCGAGGTAAACTACTATAATGGCATCCGAAGAAGAAACGATATATCAGGAAATGGTGAAAGAAAAGTCTCCAGAATTTTACTGCGACAACTGCGACTTTTACCCCATCGTTCCGGTCCACGGGCATTTTGAATGTCCGCAGTGCCACTACAAAAGCAAATGCTGCGAAGGAATGGCGCTGGATGCGTAGCATGTACTGTCTTTGGGGAGAGCAGCCCGAGCAATCCGGCCTTGCCGGTTCTCGGCGCGATGAGAGGGTGAAAAATGCCAGTGGCATTTTGCAAGGCCGCAGCCGCGACGGTGGCGAGGAGGGCCCGACCAAGTTTTCAGCAGAAAACTACGGGTGGGTTTCCCCCTCTCATAAGCGAAGCGAAAATGCTGCGAAGGAATGGCGCTGGATGCGTAGACATCAAGTAACACGTATCAAATATCATGTATCAAATAGTAAATATCAGGCATTTTCTTCATGAAGCGTATTGGTATACTTGCCGGCACGTTTGACCCGGTGCATAAGGGGCACCTGAGTTTTGCGATGCAAGCAGCCGAAAAAGCAGGGCTTGATGCGGTGTATCTAATCCCCGAACCGAAACCACGGTACAAAGGCGATACAACCCACATTAGCCACCGAACGGCCATGCTTCACTTAGCGGTTGAAGGCTATTCAAAAATAAAAGTATTAGAACTGCCGGACAAACAGTTTTTAGTTGCTACTACCTTGCCGCGGCTTAAACAACAATTTCCCAATACGGAGCTAGTCATGCTTGTAGGCATAGATGTACTTGCCCACATGTCGGTGTGGCCGCACATACGCACTCTTTTAAAGGACATGGGCCTGGTGGTTGCTGTTCGGGGCGACAAAGACGAGCGGCATGCCTTTCAGCTGCTGGCTCGTTTGCCGGTTGAGCCACGCGAAGCGCATGTGCTGATAAGCAATTATAAAATGGTTGCCGCACGCGAGATCCGTAGCGCCTTAAAGACTAAAAGTGAGCCTGAGGGCATGCTTGGAAGCGTAAAAAAGTACATAAAAGATAACTGGCTCTACCAAGGAATCATTAAGTAGAGTTTTCAGGATTCGCTTGAACCGGCAAAAAGGTCATAGTGTGACTGCAGATATGCCAGATGTTTTTCGCGGTATTTTTTAAATTCAGTTTTATTGAAACCGTTCTTTTTTATAAAAGAGCCAATTTTCTCTGAGCCGATGTAATGCGGCAAGATAACGTATGCAACTCCTTTACCATACAGCTCGGCTGCTTCTTCGCTCGTGTCGGCGGTAGCGATAAAAACCGCTTTAGGATTGTTTTTCTCCAGCCACTCAGCAAGGAGAGTGTTGGTGTTCATGTCGGTTATTGTGGATACCACCAGCCGAGACTTTTCGAGGTTCAACTCTTCTAGTAGCTCCGGATCAGTGACATCGCCGTACAGGTATTCGGCTCCCTGGTTTTCCAGACTGTCAATAATGATTGGATCGTAATCTACTACTACGTAGCGTTTCTTGAGCTGCTTGAATACCTTTAAAAACTCTCTGCCGCCTTTTTGGTAGCCTATAAGTACAAGCTCGTAGTTGCGGCGTATTTCCCGGGACTCTTTAGCCTTTCTCTGCTCAAACAATTCGAGGTATTTTTCAAAAAATATGTACAGTTTGTCTGAGTAGATAATTAGGTATGTCGAAATACCTATAGTTAGTAAGCCGACCACGGTCATAAGCGACAAAACCTCCTGCGAAACATGGCCCAACTTATTTGCAAGCAGCAAAAGGATAAGCGAGAATTCGCTTACCTGTGTGCCCAGTAGACCGGTTTTAAAGCTTGTTTTCTTTGTGTAGCCGCTCAGGCCCATAATGGTCATCACAATAAGCGGGTTGCCAAACAGGACCAAAACCGAAAGGATGGCGGCCTTTGGCATGATGCTCCACAAGTTATGGAGTTCCAGGTGTGAGCCAAGGCCTATAAAGAAAAGCACGATAAAGAAATCTCGCAGAATTTTGAGCCGAGAGGCTATTTCCTGTGCGTAAGGGAGGGAGGCAAGGGTGACTCCGGCAATAAGGGCGCCGATCTCTAGACTAAAACCGGCATTCTGAAACAGAGAAGCGATGCCTAAGGCCCAGCCGATTGCAAACAAAAAAAGGAACTCCTGAGACTTGGCAATAATGCTCCCCATACGATTGATTATAAAAACACGCACGAGGACGATGCCGGTTATGAGGCCAATGCATTTCAGTATAAGACCGGCGAAGTCCGAAAATGTTACGCCGCCGCTCCCGGATGCCGAAACGGCGACCAGAAGAATGGTGGCAACCAGGTCCTCGGCAAGAAGGAAGCCGATAGATATCTTGCCGTATAATCTCGACTGTTCCTTTTTATCACTCAGAAGCTTGAGGATGATGATGGTACTAGAAAACGAGAGAGCTACACCAATAAGCAGCGAGGGGACAATCTCATATCCAAACAGCCGCGATACAGCAAAGCCAAATAGCGTAGTGATGCCAATCTTGCCGACGGCAATAATACCGGCAATTTTTCCCACTTCCTTAATAACACGCGGATTAAGGCCTAAGCCCACGATAAGTAACAGAAGGGCGATGCCGAAGTCAGAAAAAACCTGGATAGTTTCCGGCGACTTAATAAGGTGCAGAAGTGAAGGGCCCACCAGAAGACCTGTCAGTATATGTCCGATTATAAGCGGCTGGCGGATAATTCGCATAAACAAGCTCACCAAAACGGCAACCGTTATTACTAGACTGAGCTCGGCGAAAATACTGTGCATGCGACTTTTCCTTCGTTCCTCTTATTCTATATTAGGATAAGCGTAATACGCAAAGATTGGTGCTATGATGGATGCATGAAAGAGCCATTTCGCCGTTTTTCTTCGAGGGTGTCCAGTGCGGCAGGAAATGCCTATGCCTTCTTCTTTGCAGTTTGTCTGGTTATTTTTTGGGCACTCAGTGGCTTTCCGTTTCACTTTTCGAACACGTGGCAGCTTTTTATAAATACCACGACAACTATCGGCACTTTTTTAATGGTGTTCTTGATTCAAAACACTCAGAACCGCGAAACCAAAGCAACCCAACTCAAGCTAGACGAACTAATTCGGGCAACAAATGCACGGGATAGTTTTATTGACATCGAGGACCTTACCGATTCCGAGCTAGAGGCAATTAACCAGTATTTTATAGAGATGCATGAACATTTGAGCAGGCCAGGCATGGATAAGCTGCATCAAAAAATACAGCTCGCTCACCATCGCCGCCAAAAAAGTAAGCAGTAAACAAGTTTTTTGATCAATTTGCTTGACATCAAGCATAAGCTTTCTATATAGTACGCAGCATATCTGAAGAGTGGCATGCGAGAGCCCCTGCTCGGAAAAATAAAAATTAAAAAAATAAATCAGTAAAACGCGATAGGCAAAAATAGCCCGTGTGGTTTTAGTGGTTTTTGGAGTGACAGAAATGCCAATAAAAGTACGAATAGTTAAGAGCCGGCCAAGTATGGTTGCCGTCAGGATCAAGCGAGCACCCTGGCAGGAGTTTATACACTACTAAAGTGAGATGTAACTTCTTAGGATACGAGTTCGCGTTTTCCCGTTAGTTCTTTTTTGTGTTATTTTGAGTTTATTTATTCTAAACAATCTATTTTGCAGCACTGATAGCGTCTTCAATGAGCTTTGCAAAAGAAGCCTCATCGTTCGGCGTATCAACAACCTTACCATTCAGGACAAAGGTAGGTGTACCAGTAAGACCAAGCTTTTGGCCTTCTTTTATGTCGGCGTTAATTACGTCGTTAACCGCTGCACTTTTATAGTCGTCGGTGAACTTAGTCGTGTCACTAATACCGATCTGGGTGGCATAGTTTGTGAATAGTGTCAGTGGGTCGCTGGTTGACTTCCATGAGTCCTGATTAGTATATAGAGAAGAGTACATCTCCCAGAATTTACCCTGAAGATGTGCGGCCTCAGCTGCGCGGGATGCCGCTCTGGCGTTTTGGTGCAGGGATTCGAGCGGGAAATTGCGGAACTGGAAGGTGATATCGGCTTTATGGGCGTCTACCACGCGTTCAACAATGGGGAAATAAACGGCACATGCCGGACATTGGAAGTCACCGTATTCTACCAAAGTTACTTTTTTAGCGCCTTCGCCTTTTACGTGGTCACTCGCAGCCGGACTTGAGCTTGAAGTGTCTTCGGCTGGCTTTGTGAGCCACATAAAACCTGCAGCGACCACGATGATTGCAAACACAATACCTACAAAACGTTTATTCATGAATCTCCCCTTGATTTGTTACTCTATAATAATAGATTTAAGCTCTAAAGGCCATCTTTGATTTAAGGCAGTAAACCATGTGGACATGCATCATCACGGATAGGGCACAGTGGTGCTACAATTATAGCCATGAGCATCTTAATTATTATCGGACTGCTTAGTGTATCGGCGTGTCTGAGTGCAATGGTGGCTGCGTTTCAAACCCTTTCTGCGTCGCATCTAAAGTACTGGGCCCGGAAAAAGGATCCCAGTGCACTCAAACTATACCCGCTCAAGGCGCGAGGTGCGGCAACATATCTTATGCTTGAGATTTTAAGAGCATTAGCTGTTGGCGGTACTTTTGTATATATAGCATCACATATGAATGTTTGGTTTGCCTGGTTGATTAGTACGGTACTATTTTTTGTTGCATTTATTGTGCTTACCCAGTTATATCTCAAGCCGTATGGCATGCGCTTGCTCATTTTGCTGAGCAGGCCATTGCTGGCTTTAACGAATGCCTTAAAGCCACTCACTTTGCCGCTTGGGCATGTTTTTGACGAATATATGGAGCAAGAACCCGTAACCCTAACGCGTTATGATCTTGAGGCGATGCTTAAATCGGTGGAACCGGACGATACGGACTTGAGTTCAGAAGAAATACGCATTCTTTCTGGCGTGCTCAGCTATTCGCATAAATCAGTCCACGATGTCATGATACCCAAATCAAAAGTAGTTACCGTAAAGGCAACCGAAGCGCTGACACCAGTGGTAATTGATGAGTTATATAAAACAGGTCATGCGCGCTTCCCGGTGCTGGGCGAAGATGGCAAGTCGGTGGTGGGAATCTTGCATATACATGACATTATGAATGTAAAGACTCCCGGCAGTGTCGAAGAAGCAATGCAGGCACGCGTTAACTATGTGGACGAAGACCGAGGATTGGATCATGTACTCCAAACCTTTTATACAACTAAGCAATCGGTTTTTGTGGTCCACAATCAGGCGAGTAACATGGTAGGTCTCATCAGTGTCGAAGATGTCCTTCAGCAAATTCTCGGTAAGCCGTATCAGCACCCGGTAGACTCTCCTGAAGAGACAGTACCGCCAGAGCCAAAGATAAAGGATTAGTTCAGCCTAAAAAGTTTGACATGTACGGTGGTTGGGGAAAATAGCAGCACATGCTAAAATTACCTCTGTAATGTTTTGGCTAAAAGATAATAACGTAAATCTACGGGCTGGCAAGTAAACGCCGGTTTGATTTACTCTGCCTATAGCCCGGGAGCCAAAAACCACTTTAGCAAAGAAATAACTAGGAATTATTATGGAACGAACATTAAGTAAAGAAGTGGCACAGCATATCGGCGCAAGCGTAATGATAGAGGGCTGGCTACATAAAAAACGCCTACTGGGCGGTCTGAGTTTTATTTTGGTACGCGACCGCAAAGGGGTGACTCAGGTAGTGGTTGAAGATAAAGACGAGGTTGAAAAACTCCGTGCACTGCAAATCGGCACGGTGCTTCGGGTTGAAGGCAATGTCGTGGCCGAAGAGCGTGCCCCGGGCGGCGCCGAAATTCACGATGCAAAACTTAACGTCTTGGTACCGGTGCTAGATGTGCCGCCGATAGAAATCGACAAACCGTTAGACCATAAACCCGAGAACTTAGACACGTTACTAGACAACCGTGTAGTGGGGCTTCGGAACCTGCGAGAAACGGCTATCTTTAAGATTCAGGACCGAGTACTCGAAGGTGCGCGTCGATATTTTTATCAAAATGGTTTCACTGAAATGAAAACTCCAAAGCTTCTTGCAAAGCCGACTGAAGGCGGAGCCGAGGTGTTTATGTTAGATTATTTTGGCAAAACGGCCAGCTTGGCGCAAAGCGCGCAGTTTTATAAGCAAATAATGGTTGGTGTGTTTGAGCGTGTGTTCGAGATGGGCGGTACATACCGAGCCGAGCCGAGTTCAACAACGCGGCATATGACTGAATATGTGACGATTGACTGTGAGATGGGCTTCATAACATTCGACGAACTGCGCGAGTTTGCGCACGGACTTCTAAAGTCGGTTGTAGACTTTGTTTGGGAAGAATGTCCTGATGAAGTAAGAATGTGGAACTTGCAAAAACCGCTCCTTTCCGACAAAGCGGTTTCGCTCACCATGGCTGAAGTACATGAATTGTTTGAAAAAGCTAACAACACAACCGTAGAGGATAAAAAGGATTTAACGCCATCCGAAGAAAAGTGGATTTGCGAATACGCCAAAAAGAACCTCGGCACTGAAGCGGTATTTGTGACCGAATGGCCTGCAAGTTCGATGAAGTTTTACCATAAAAAGACCGAAGGCAATGAAGAGATGTGCGACCGAAGCGACTTCTTGTTCCGTGGTGTCGAAATCATGACTTGCCCAATGCGCGAAAACCGGTATGACGTTTTAATTCAGCAGATGAAAGATCAAGGACTCGATGAAACCGAAGAGGGGTATCAAGCGTACTTAAGTGCCTTCAAATTTGGCCTGCCGCCGCATGGTGGTTTCGGACTCGGCATGGAACGCTTAACACAAAGAATCCTTGGACTGAATAACGTTAAAGAAGCCACACTCTTCCCGCGTGACATTAACCGCCTCGCCCCATGACCTACGACATTCCCGGCTCAGGAGAGTTAAAACTAGAAACCATCATCCTAGATTTGAACGGTACGCTTTCGGTTGGCGGACAAATTGTCGAAGGTGTACACGACAGACTTGCCGCAATCAAAGAACTTGGTTTCAAAGTGCTGTTTTTTACTGGTAATACGCGTAATGATGCTGATAGTATTGCCGAAGAACTTGGTATTGAGTGGCGGCTTGCCAAGAATGCGGTTGAAAAACGCGACCTTGCATTAACTATGAACCCGGAAACGTGCGTATCTATCGGCAACGGATTAATTGACCTTGAGCTCATGAAAGCGGTGAAGCTGCGCATTGTTACCCTCCAGGCTGAAGGTGTGCACGTGCAGACACTGCTTAACTCTGATATTGTTGTGCCAAACATGAACGATGCGCTTGATTTGTTTATAGACCCGCAGCGCCTCATTGCAACCCTGAGGTCGTAGCCGATGATTGTTGTAACAGCCGGGTCAGCATTTCTCGATATCGATTCTTTTGCGGGCTGCATTGCTTACGCAGAACTAACGAAACTACAAGGGAATGAGGCGGTTGCGGTAAGTAGTGCGCCACTCAATAAAAGTGTTACGCCAGACATCCGTTCAAAACTAAAGCTCGACACATATTCACCGCAAGCGGGCGACCAGTTTGTATTGATTGATGTGTCAAACGCTGCATTTTTTGACCCGATTGTAGACCAGAAAGCAATTGTAGAGGTGATCGACCACCATCCGGGGCATGAACAGTATTGGGCGGAACGTCTGCATAACAAAGCACATATTGAGCCAATCGGTGCTGCCTGCACATTGGTTTACGAACGGTATGTGGCTGAGGGTTTAACTGGCAAAATGCCGGCCGTAGTGGCAGAGGCGCTCGCAGTAGGAATTTTGGATAACACGCTTAATTTTACGGCAGAAATAACGAGCGAACGAGACAAAACGGCTTATAAGCAGCTTCTTGTTATTGCAGGCAAAGACGAATCTTTGGCAGGCACCTACTTTTCCGCTTGTCAGGACGCAATCGAAGAAGAGCTCGAAGAAGCGATTCGTAATGATTTAAAACACGTCACCGAAACAAGTTTACTGCCAGAGTACGTCGGACAACTTGTTATTTGGAATGCAAAAGCGTTATTAGAACGAGAGCTTGATAGAATTGTAGCTATTATGAATGCCCTGTCGACTGACTGGTGCGTTAATCTTGTGAGCATAGTAGACGGCAAAAGCTATATTATTGCTGGTTCTTCGGATGCAAAAGCAAAAATGAGCCGGCTTTACGACCTTACGTTTACGGGTGCCGCCTGGGCACCGATGCCGGCGCGGCTACGAAAAGAGATTCTTAAACGAGCCATCACATTGGAGTCGCAACAATAGCATAGCTGCATATTCTGTTATAGTTGAAGTACTGATTAAAAGGAGTGGATAGGGATGAATAAGAAAGTGGTTGCCGCAGCGGGTGTTGTCATTGTGCTTATTGGTGCTGTACTGTTTGTTACAAGTAAAAAGAACGATTCAACTGTTTCAAACAGCAAAGAAACAACATCTTCAAGTACTTCAAAGTATAAAATAGTCAATGCGTGTGAAGTGTTTACCTTAACCGATGCCCAAGCGGTGCTCGGATCCGGTTCGCAAGCTGGGAGTGATGATGGCTCGGCGACGGAAAGCGATGATATTAGCGTAAGCACATGCACATATACTGCCTCGGGCGTAGCTGCGACATTACTTGCTCGTTCCGCTAAGACTGCTGACGGTGCAGCCAGTAACGCAAGCCAGTTCACCTCTTTGCCTGCTACGGCCACTACGGTTGACGGCTACGGAGATAAGGCATACTGGGACTCGGCCTACGGTCAGCTAAATATCCTGAAGAATAATAACTGGTATATCTTGTCGAATGGTCCAATACGCGCAAGTGAAAAGACCCTTGAAAGTGCCAAAAAACTCGCCGACCAAATCATCTCCCGGTTGTAGTAAGCTAAAAATTACACTGCCGGAGCGTTGTCCAGTGATTTCCATACATACCAGCTCGCTACCGATTCATAAGGGTGCCAAGAGTTTTTTTGGGCAATGGTTTTAATATCTTCGGTGCCGGGCAGTTTGGGTAGGTTATAGAGTTTCATAATGCCGTTTTTTATACCCAAATCCCCGACCGGTAATATGTCGAGCCTGCCCATGCAAAAGATCATAAACATGTGAGCCGTCCACTCGCCAATACCTTTTACGGCAGTAAGCTCTTCAATAACTTCATTATTAGATAGGTTGTCCAGTTTTTTGAAGTCCAGTCGGTCTTCTAGTACATGCAAGGCGAGGTCCTGGATGTAACGAGCCTTTGCGTTGCTCAGACCCGCACTGCGCAGGTCTTCATGTGACTTTTCCAGTATGGCCTGAGGGGTCGGGAGAGTCTGGCCGCCAAAGAGTGCAACAAATTTCTGCTTTATGGCTGCAGCGGCTTTAACGCTCAGCTGCTGGCCGATGATGCTTTCTATGAGTTCGTGATAGTAGTCTGTATGAGGTGTAACGGTGTAGCCGCCATAACGCGCAATAAGCTCTGCAATGACCGGGTCATGCAATGAAAGATGTTTTAACGCAGCAGAGATTGTCCGAGCACGAGAGTCTTGCATAAGAGTAAGTATGACACAGCTTATGCGGTGGGGCGAAACGCTAGGATTGTGAAACCATAAACGGTATACTGAAGCATACTATGGTAGTAGCAGACGGATCAGAAATGCCCGCAACCGATAATCCGCAGGTTGTGCCCAAAGTCGAAAACCCGGCCAATGATGCGAGTCGGTTCCAGCAAAGTGCGGGTTCGGATGTGCTTACACAAAAGAATCAGGCGCTCAGTGTGGAAAAGACCGGTGAGCCAATAAACACTGCCGTGACGACAGACGGCGCTTCGGTTGCGGTGGTGCTTTTTGTCATAATCTCCTCAGTAACACTTGTATTGGTGGCACTGTATGTCTTTCGAGCCGTTTTAAAGAGGCCGAGCAAAGAAGAAAAAGAAACCGAGCTACTTACGGCAGTAGCCGCGGATGTGCACTCTGTGGATAGTGTACAAAAGGCCGTCATTAAAACGTCGGGTAAGAAAAAGAAGCAATCAAGATCGAAGCGTAAAAAAGCCGCTAAACGCCCGTAATACATCAGAGGCTATGTATGGCATTCTCCACAAAGTAACAGGCACCTGTTATACTTATGCTTAACATGAAAGCGAAAAAACAGGGTCCGTCAGAGGACTCATCCAACCAGGGCGTTGACATGGAACGCATAAAAGAACTCATGGGTCCTTTGCCTAATGAGCTTAGTGAGCAAGAGTCTTCTAAAACAAAGACCGAGCTTAACAAAAAGTCTGTCGAGCCAACTTTAGAAGCCGAACCAGAAACTGCGCCGGTTGTAAACGAAAAGCTTGCCGAGGCAGCCGAAGAGGCAAACGCTAGTCTGAAGGCTATGGCGCCAGACTTAGGCGAAGCAACCATTACTAAGGTTGATGACGAAGAAGAGCCGCTTCCAAACGCAGAAGATTCGACCGATTCGGAGACGTCCGAGCCCACAGAAGAGGGTGTCGCGTCGGACGATCCTTTAGTGGTCAAGGCGGTGAACGACATTGTCGCTCACGAGGGTGATCAAGTGTTAGAGGCTGAAGACGAGAAGAAAAGCAGCTTACTAGAAGAGACCGGCGGTCTAGGCATAAAAGACAAAATTAAGGATTTCTTTAGAAAAAAATGGGTACGAAGAGGATTATTGGGTGTAGCTTTGACTGCAATACTCGGGGTAGCTCTTTTTCCTACTAGTCGTTATTTTGTATTAAACACGGTTGGAGTGCGAGCCTCTTTAAATGTAAACGTTGTGGACAGCGGTACGCTCCAGCCGCTAAAAAATGTTCAAGTATCTGCAGCGGGTGTAACGGCGCAAACCGACGGTAAGGGCGTAGCTCGTCTTGAGCATGTAAAACTAGGACCGACAGAGCTGAAAATAAGTAAGCGTGCTTTTACATCGGTGACACAGCAAGTAACGGTCGGCTGGGGGAGCAATCCTAAAGGACAATTTAGGCTTGCGGCTTCCGGTGCGCAGTATACCTTCATGATAAAAGATTTTCTGAGTAGCAAGGCCGTTATAAGTGCCGAGGTAAGCAGTGGCGAGGGAAGCGCGGTTTCCGACAAGGACGGAAAAGTGGTGCTTACTTTGGACACAAGAGAAAAAGCTGACGCAGAAGAATTAAGTATAGAGGTAAATGCGGCAAATTATCGTACCGAATCATTAAAAATTACTGCCGGCAGTAAAGAAATAACTGCCGTTTCGCTTGTGTCGGACCGTAAGGATGTCTTTGTTTCTAAAAGATCAGGTAAATACGACGTGTATTCGATAGATGTAGACGGAAAGAACGAGAAAAAGATAGTAAGCGGTACGGGCCTAGAGCGTGACGATATAACCTTGGTGCCGCTTCAAAACTCTGATATGGTGGCGTTTATTGCCAGCCGTGAAAATACGAAGAATGCCGACGGTTACCTCCTCAGCACTCTTTATTTTATAGACATAAAGTCCGGCACACTGACCAAAATTGACCAGTCGGAAATGATCAGGCCCATAGGCTGGTCGGCTAGCCAGCGTCTGGTGTATGTAAAAGTGGCAGCCGGCGCAAGCGGCGCAAATCCAAAACGACACCGGATTATGTCGGTAAGCGTAAAAAATACCAGCGACAATAAAGAAATTGCTGCCGCCAACTACTTTAACGACGTACTAATGGTTAACGATAGGATTGTGTATGCGCCGTCTAATGCCTATAACACCGGTGCCAAATTAGGAGCATACAGCGTTGCATCCGACGCTACAGGCAGCGTCACACTGCTCGACAAAGAAGTGTACAACATTCTACGCACCGACTACGAAACGCTTACACTCAGTGTCGAGGGCGGGTCGTACACATATAAACTTGGCGCCAGCTCGGCTGCTCCTGCTACTTCTTCAACTACCACAAATCGACTCTACATAGACAACAGTAATGCTAAGCAAAGTGTATGGGTGGATTCCCGCGATGGTAAAAACCTGCTGCTTGCGTATGACAAGTCGGCTAAAAAAGACACCACTCTCCTGACTAAGACGGGTGTCAAGTATCCGGTGTATTGGCTGAGTGATACCGTGCTTGTTTTTCGCGTGAACGACGGCCGCGAAACGGCAGACTATGCAGTTAGTACGCTAGGCGGAGATGCAAAAAAGATCCAAGACGTAAGCGATGCCGGTGGCGTGCGGCGCTGGTACTACTACTAAAACTCCCTATATGTGTGCAGCGTTGTTGACGGATCAAAGCGGGCAGTATATTATCTGGTTTTAAACTAAAAGCGAGAGGTTTTTTCGTATGGCTGCTGAAAGCTTAAATGGTCAGTGGGATTTTGATGACACAAGAAAAGTACTGGGCGAGTTAGGGGCGCGCATGACGGTACCGGGAGGTATTAGCGATGTTCCCACGGTTATAAATCACCTAGCGGATCAAAAAGGTAGTCACCCGGCTTTTCCAATCTTAGACGATAACTTCAAGCTTTTAGCGGTCGCTGGCGAAGATTCTATGGATGAAACTGTTGCCGGACAAGGTTTGCCGGTTGCGATCGTGTGGGACGCTGACAGAAAAGTCGTGGAAGAAACGGCGCGTTTACTTGCGCTCACCGGCACTAACCCTGACGACCCGCGGTTTGTCGAAGGCGTTGCGTATAGTGGTGATATGGGCAGTGGAGTGTATGTCAGTATTAACCCAGCAGATGGTGGATACGCGTACCCATCTTCTATTTAGGTTCTTTGAGCGTACATATTGCCATTTTGCCGTCGGTTCTTAGCAGGCCGCCGATGGTGCGGTTGCGTAGCTCGTACGGTGCGCCCACTTTGATTGTGCGCACACCCTTTACCTGACCGCTGGCGCGAAGTGATGTGACAATCAGTTCACGCTCCGTGTCGGTGTCTGGATCTACCATATGGGTAATTTGTGCATTGTGGCGGATCGGGATGAGCCCAATGTCCTTGCTAACCGCCCCTACCCACAGCTGCCGGTTATCACCTATCTTAGTCGGCTTATGGAGACGTTGCCAAAAACGAACGTGTTCATGAAAGTTCTCCGGTCCTTCAAAACTGCACGCCCAAAAACGGACGTGGTGTCTGCGGCTTGCACTTCCTTCAATCGGAAGGGCAAAGGCAAGATCTTGTTTTCTTCCGAATAGGTACAAGCTACTGAAAGGGGTGTTTGGGTAAGGTATGCGCTTAAATGTGGCGCGTAATACACGCACAAAAGAACGCACGTTCTTTTTGTCGGGCGCATGCCATCCCGCGTTTTGCATTGCGTCACGAATCTGCACTCGTGTGCCAATAATACCGATGTTAATAGGATCGCTTGCAAAGCCGTCGGGCGTTACGCAGTAAAGGGGGATATGGGTTGGACGAAAAAAGATACGATATAACCGTATACACGCCGGCAAAAATACATAGGCCGTAAAAAGGTATGTCGCAAGCAGGGCAAGCGCAATAGGAATACGGTTATCAAAGAAAGGGAAAAACTTCCATACGGCAAGGTAGACCACGGCTAAACCGGCAGAAAATAACAGCAGCCGCTTGAATGAGCGTAGAATAAAGTCGGTCATTTGTAGGTATTATAGAATATTTATAACGATGAATCACCTATCACCCCATAAAATAAGACATTTTCAAAAAGAAGTGCTCGCTTTCTACGCCCTTAATCGGCGCGAGATGCCGTGGCGCACCCCTGAAGCGAACGGAACTTATAATCCCTACAAAATACTTTTGTCCGAAGTTATGCTGCAGCAGACACAAGTGGCGCGCGTAACGGCAAAATACGCCGAATTTCTACAAGCTTTTCCAGGTGTTGAGGAGTTAGCCGGCGCAGAGCTTTCGGATGTCTTAAGAATTTGGAGTGGACTTGGCTATAACCGCAGAGCAAAGTTTTTATGGCAGGCTGCCCGGCAAATCGTAGACATGTATCACGGCCATATCCCGCTGGATGTTGGCTTGCTGCAGGAGCTGCCGGGCATTGGTCGCAACACCGCGGCAGCTATATGTGTGTACGCTGCCGAGACGCCCGTGGCGTTTATTGAAACCAACATTCGCACGGTATTTCTGAACGCTTTTTTTCATGATGAAGAGAAAGTAACCGACGCACAAATATTAGAATTAGTTCAGGAGACTTTGCCCAAAAAAGGAGTGCGTGACTGGTATTATGCATTAATGGATCTTGGGGCACATTATAAGGCGACTACGGGCAATCCAAACAAACGATCGACTTCATACGCTAGACAAAAAGCATTTAAAGGTTCGGTACGGCAGATCCGCGGCATAATACTAAAAACGCTTACTAAGACAGCAGCGTCTTTTGAAGAATTAGAAAATATAGTTAAAGACCAAAGGCTCGAGAATGTGCTAGGCGAACTCGTAAAAGAACGGCTTATTCACAGCCGAAAAGCCAAGTATTATCTGGGTGAAAAATAGTGCTTATGCTGTACAATATAGTCATGAAGAAAAAACTCTTATATATCGCTTTTGTGTTTAGTTTGGTGTTTACGGTTTCGCCTGCCGCCCTTGCGGTAACAGAGGGACGCTCTGGTTGGGTTTCGGCCTCGCGTGCTTCAAACGAAACAGCTACCGAAGATAGCGCCGGGCGTTCATCACGCGTAGAAACGTACAAAAAAGAGCTTAAAGAAACACTCAGCAATGCGGCAAAGCTTCGGATTGCTGAGCGCTGCGTGGCTTCTCAGGGCCTTGTAAAAGTAAAATCAACCAACAATACAGCTATAACAAAAGAGCGTAATGAAGCCTACGAAAAAATAATTGCAAATCTAAAAGCGGTCGCTGCCGCGGCACAAAAAAAGAATGTCAACGTAAATACCCTGAATGCTAATGTTCAGGTGCTTGAGACAAAAGTCCTTGCCTTTCAAACTGCAAATACTACGTACCAACAAGCATTAGGTGACCTTACGGCGGTAGATTGTAAAACTGATCCAACGGCGTTTAAGGCTGCTCTTGAGACTGTTCGCAAGGATCAGCTTGCGGTGTTTAATGCCGCAAAAGACATTAGGACATACCTGAAAGATACGGTTAAGTCAACGCTTCAAGCCATTAAAGCCCAGTTAAAAACCCAAGATAATTAGGAAAAGTATATGGACGACATAACTCCCGCTTCCTCACAAAAAGAAACCACGGATACCTCTGTTTCTTCAGAGCCGGTCATGGCGCCTACGCCCGAATCGCCGGCTCCCGCTCCTGCGGCAGATGACCAAGCAGTAGAGAAAACAATCGAATCACCGCAAGTGCCAGAAGAACAGGTTGCAGATACCGGTCTCCCGCAAGCTGCAGACGCCCAGAAAAAGCATGGAAGCATGCCGCTTGTTATTATTTTAGTTGTGCTAGTGGTGCTTGGTCTTTCTGCTGCGGCGTACTTGGCATTCGCCAAGAAGGATGACACTACGTCAAAGAACACAAATACGCAGCCTCAGGCAACCCAAACCGCGGCCGAAGCGAGCGCTACGAGCGATCCGGATGAAGCAACTAAGGCAATAGACACAGCTCTTTCAAGCACCGACGAAACAAAAGATTATAGCGCAAACGATCTAAGCGACACGACACTCGGCCTATAAAAACGTGAACCATCTTTATATGCGGTACACTTCCGCTGCCAGGTAGCATATACTAGTAAGTGCGCTGTTGTTTGTAGCGTCTATTTTTTATGAAAAGAGAAACCCCGTATAGCAGTAATGAGGATGATTCCTCTGATGACAGTGATATCACAAAAGAATCACGATCTAAAAAGACAACCAAAATTAGTCGCGCCGTTCCCTTGCCGGTAAGCATAGAAACAGAAGGCGTTACTGCCGCGCCAGAGTCAAAGCCGGTGCTTTCTTTTGGTGAGCGTTTTATGCAGGAACTCCAAAGAAGAGCGGCGCGCGAGCAAGAAAAGGCTGTGGAAGAGGCTGTAGAAGAAGACGAATCCGACGATGACGAGGATGCAGACGACTCCACGCCCGCGGTTGCTTCGCCCCACGCGCCCAGCGAAGATGCTGAGCCGGTAACCATGGTTGAACGGAATGATGTCAGGGGAGTGCCAGAGGCGCCACGCCCGGATACGCTTGAGGCGGCTGACTGGGAAGCGGAGCCGGAAGCTGCTCCTGCAGACTCTGAAGAGCGCGACCCCGACTATGCCGACGTGCCGCTTGGTTCGCCCGACGCTGTGGAAGAGGCTGTAGAAGAAATAGCGCCAGACTTGCTCGAGACGGGACTTGGCTCAGAAGGCCCGCCAGAACCGCCTAGTATTGCGGAAGATGAACCGACCTATCCAGAATTTGGTCCGGAAAGAAGAGATACCATGGTGCCGGTACACGAAAGTCCTTGGTATAGTCCGGCTGACCGCGAACCAGCGAGAGCAGCTGGTCAGCATGAAGATGCGCTGTATCACGCCGAAAAGCGTGGCTTGCGCCGCGGGCTTGGTGCAGGGCTGCTTTTTGGCTGGATGTTCGGCAGAAGAGGCAAAAAACAAGCCGCCGAGCAGCATAAGCGCGAAATAGACTCAAAAAATAAAGAGTTGACGGCGCTTAAGCAAGAGCAAGTCCTCGCTCAGCAGCGTTTAGAAGCCATACAGCGCACCCAAGAAAGCTTAAGGGCAAACATAACAGAAAAGCCTCCGGTTGCGCCCCAAGCCGGCAAAAAGACGGCAGAATCGGTTCGCTTAGGTCCTGAGGCAACCGTGTCACCAGCTGACTCAGCCGTTAACCAAGAGGTGAATCATAAACCACGCCTTAAAGTAGCGGAAATTGTTGCCATGACTGCGGCCGAGGTAGTTGCCGTTACCGAAGGGGCTCACCAAAAAGTCGAAGCTCCGGCTGCCGCTTCAGCCGTCGAAAAACAAAAAGTCACTGCCGAAAAACTTCCGTTGCCACCCGAGGAACAGGAAATTACCGAAGACACTTACACGGTATCAAAAGATAGAAAGGTTGAGTCAAGCGCCTGGCATCGTATTGAAGTAGACGCTAAAACCGGTCGGCCGATACTGGATCCTGAGGTAGCTTATGGCGAAGAGTTTAAGCGAGAACAACGTCAAGAAGTCTGGAAAGATAGGCCGGGTGACACCGATACAAAGACATCTGCCGGGATACTAGGTAGTTTGGCGGCAGGTGCTCTGGCGAGTGGGAGCTCTGGCACCCCGGGCGAAAACAGCGTGGAATCCGACAAAAATGATCAAGCTCTTACTGTTCCGTATCCTGAAGAAATAAAGAACACCATCCATGCCGATAACCGACTGGTTAAATATGCCAGCTCACCGCTGCTGTGGGCTCTGGCCGCCGGAGTGGTGTTACTATTATTTATTTTTGGTCTTGCGCGTTAGTTTAAAGAAGGAGGTTAAGAGGGTTTATGGATTTTAATACATACCAAAAGCACGCGATCAGTACGGATCTAATGGGAGGTGTGCCGCAGCCGGTTGATTCGCGGGCATTTATGGCCCAGTTGCTCGGGTTGCTTGGCGAAACTGGCGAAGTGGCCGAAAAGTTCAAAAAGATCCTGCGCGACAAAAATGGTGAAATGTCTCCGGAAGACGAAAAAGAAATGTCCAAAGAACTTGGCGATATTCTTTGGTATGTAAGTGTCGTTTGTTCGTATCTTGGTATTTCTTTGCAAGATGTGGCCGAAGCAAATATAGAAAAACTCCAGAGCCGACAAAAAAGAGGTATGTTAAGCGGAAGCGGCGACAACCGATGACGCCAAATTATCCTGCCTGTTACCTGCTCATAAAAAAGGATGACTGCCTACTTTTTGTTCTTAGAGAAAATACGGGCTACATGGATGGGATGTACAGTTTACCCGCAGGCAGGGTAGAAGAGGGCGAAACATTTCTGAACGGTGCGGTACGTGAAGCAAAAGAAGAGGCTGGATTAGTTGTTAAGCCGACAGATCTGCAGCACGTTCATACACAGCATCGTTTCTCAGAACTGAGCGAAAAACAACAGTGGGTCGACGTATTTTTTGAAGCTTCGGTATGGAGTGGAGAACCGGTTAATAATGAGCCCGATAAACATGCCCGGATAGAGTGGCTGCCCATTAGTTCTTTGCCGGACAATATTATGGATTATCAGAAAAATGCGCTCCAGTCCATTTTTGCCGGGCGTATCTATGGCGAATTTGGTTTTTGATCTGTCCTAGGCAAACTCAGCACGCAGCCATTCGTCTAAGCTGTGACCGCCGCCACCGCTAAAAGCCACAACCATATCGTTCTGAGCCAGGTGGGACGCAATAATCTGTTTAAGTTCGTCGTTCAGTTCCATCGGCTTTGTTTTTTGCTGGACCTCTGGGTCGAGCGACTGTATAAGCTCGGATGGAGTAAGGATATGCTGTGCGGGATCTTCACGGGCCAGATAACTTGGTACCCAGTACAGCGCAGATACGGGCTTAAATATATCTCGGTGTTGGTCGCGCATGTAGTGCATGCGGCGGTTTGTCAGCGGCTCATAAATAGCAACAAGTTTTTGGTTTTTTGATTTGGCTATGTCGAGTGCAACTCCAAGTGCTCCGACGATTTTTTCTGGCGTGTGGGCGTAGTCGCTATAGAGGTTTTCTCTCAGCCGTTCCATCCGCCTGCTAAGTCCAGGAAACTCGTTCATGAGCGCAAATAATCTTTCTAATGGCTCGCCGCTCAAGTAGTGCACGGCAGAAATTACCTGCCAGGCATTTTGGCGATTTACAAGTCCGTTCAGCAGGATCTTGTCGAGCTCTTCGGCATGATCCTCAAGTATGGTGTGGGTGCTGTCGTTATGATACTGCAGCCGCTCTGCTTCAAAACGCCACAAGAAAGTACGACCGCTTTGTGCAATAAAATCTTTAAAAGCTTGCTGATAATTTTCCTCGGTCGGGAAAATCTCGTGATGGTCCCAGGTAATGCCGGTGATGAGGCTGGTATGCGGGTGAAAGGCGAGAAAGTTTCTGTCAAACTCATCGCATTCGTATACAAAATATTCGCTCGCGGGGTCAAAGTGTCCCATTTCGCCAAAGCTTATTTTTGCACCCACAGAATAGCTAAGGGGTATGCCGAGCTGCTGCATGAGCCATATTGTCATGGCGGTCGTGGTGCTTTTGCCATGCGTGCCGGCGACGGCGATAAGCTTTAAGGACTTTTCTTCCAGTAGATGGTTTAAAAATTCATCTCGTTTTGTGGTTTTGATATGGTTAGCTTTGGTAAAAAGCAGTTCAGGGTGTTCTGGGTTTTCTTTGAGCACGGCAGAGGAGTAAACGTACCAGTCTATGGGGTTCTTTTGGTGAACCTCGGCTAGTGCAGATTCTGTTTGCCCGATATGTATGTTGGTGACGCCATGTTTGCGAAGGTAGTCTATATACTGGCTCTCCTGCTTATCTGAGCCGCTGACTTGGTAGCCTGCTTGATGAGCTATAAGAGCCAGAGGCCCTATGCCCGTACCCCCGACACCCGAAAAGAATATATGCATACTGTGTAGTATAGCGATAACACTTTAGATGCGCCAGATGCGCCGACTAGCTTCGGCTTTCTAGTTCGTGTTTGATAAAAGCCTCACTGATATAGCGCAGAACAAAGAGCAGCAAGAACAAGATCATGAGGGCTATCGACCAGCCGGCAAGGTCTGGTGTCCAAAAAGGCGAAGCAAAATCAAATTTGTATAGATCATCAGGGATGGTCTGTAAAGTTACGGGGTGCTGGTTAGCATAGTCACGAGCACAGTTTAGACGGTCCTGGCTAAAGGTTACGTTAGGGTACTTCGCTACGCAGTAAGCTTCTGCATCGCGTACTACCTTGGCGTTTGCCGCGTCATACTCGGTCTTTGCAGCAGCCACCAGACGGTCGTAGCGATATTTGAGTTGAATGGGCGGTTTGACCGCATTGGTGCCACTGCTCAGGTTTGTATTCATGTGCGAAAATACAAACGCTCTAAGTTCTCGCAGCGCACTCTCCACATCACCATTCTGTTCGTCAGCTTTAAAAACGGCAGACCGAAGCTCGACCATTCGTAAGTTGTTGGAGCGGAGACCATATACAGCCAGGCCGGCACAAACTACACACGCAATAAGCAGCCATGCGTAGCGTATCTTACGAAGCAGTTTAAGGGCGTGGTGAAGGGCTTTTTTATGCATAGTGGAGCTTTTTACGGGGGATGCTGCTTATGATTATATAGGTTTCTGATCTAATTTATAGAGAATTTTAAAAGCCCCCTAGCGTTTTTTAGATAACGAAAGGGGGCTTTTATTCTTTACCAGTGTTTACTTCTTGGTGGAAGGTGTTGTGCTGGTGTTCGAGGTGTTGTTGGTTGCAGTAGTGTCAGTACACTTCTGGCCTTCTGGGTTGGCTTCAACAAACTTCTTAACTGCGGTTACTACTTGTCCGTCGTCCTTCAGGTTTTCCCAGAAAAGAACTTGCTCGCGGTTGATAACCATGGCGTCGGTTGGTCCGTGAAGTTCACAACCAAGCTTTGCAAGGCTTACGTCTTGTGCGGCAGTGCTTGAGCTAGACTGGTTTGGTTGTACTTGCTGGTTGACGCGTAGGTAGTAGATGTTATCTAGCGTAACGTACTTGGTGTTAAGTGTGCGGATCTTTCCGAAGTAAACCTGGCCGCCATTCAAGAAGACTGCCTGGTACTTGTTTTTGTCAACATACTTTTGTTCGCCTGACGTGTCGCCAGTTGCAAGATAGAGTGCAACGAGACCAACGATCAAAGCGCTTAATACAAGCAGTACGACCGATAGGATGCGCATGCCGCGTCCGCTTACCCGTCGCTTCTTAGCTGCTACTGTTTGTTTGTTTTGTGCCGGCGCGGCGCCTTGAGATGGAGCTGCCTGGTGCGGGCTAGAATTATTCACAAAGTCCATGTTTGACCTTTCAACTTCCCTTTTAACCTTACTAGTATTACTGAATAAGTGTAATGCATAAGCGCTATGGCTGGCAAGTATTTTACACAGAAAGGCCAAAAGTAGTGGATAATTTTTTTACTACACTTTTATATCTGTTAAATTGTTCGTACGGGGGTCAATCTTGTAAACGACCATTGACAAATAAAAAGCTAACAGCGTATGTTAGGGGTACTATCAGTAATTTAAGAGAGGGAAATTAAAAATGGCATACAAGCACACAAACTCAAAAGGGGTAACATACTACCTGAACTCAAAGAAGGTTACACTTCGCGGCGGCAAAGAACAGACTATCTACTACTTCAGCAAAGACGAGCGCCCAGAAGCAGTTGATGCAGTACCAGCCGGCATGGTAGTTAACGAAAACCCACGCAACGGTTTCTTGACTGTAAAGCGCGCCTAAATTTCTATTTGTTCAATAACAAAGAGGTCCTTCCGATCGCGAAGGACCTCTTTTATTTTTACTTTAACTTTTTTGGCAGCTTTTTAAGCGGGCCAGGCGTAGTGTCTTTTATAATGCGCTTTACTGCTAACTCGGCGCTAATTAGTGCCATTGGCAGCCCAATACCTGGATTGGTGTCGGCGCCGACGTAAAGCAGGTTCTTCACCTTTTTGCTGGTGTTGTTCGGTCGCCAGAGGGCGCTTTGCCGTAGAGTATGGGCGAGCCCAAGAGCAGTGCCTTGAAAACTGTTGTAGGTAGATTCGAAATCTTTTACACAAAAACTTCTTTTTACGACCAGTTTTTCCCGCAGAGCGGGCACGCTCATGGACGTTTCGATGGTTTCAAGTATGTGATCAATATATTTGTCGAGTTCGCTCTGAGTGTATTTTAAGCCGGCCGCAATTGGCACTAAAACAAACAGGTTTTCACAGTCCTTAGGGGCGACACTTTTATCTGAAGCGCTCGGTTTGCACACATAGAGAGAGGGCTTGTCGGGCCACTCTGGAGAGTCAAATATTTGGGCAAAATTCTTCTTCCAGTCACTGCTGAATAGAAGGTTG
Organism: uncultured Candidatus Saccharibacteria bacterium; assembly: GCA_964431415.1. Lineage (GTDB taxonomy): Bacteria > Patescibacteriota > Saccharimonadia > Saccharimonadales > JACDBH01 > CAYSJS01. Next base: position 62,439 of record CAYSJS010000006.1, read on the forward strand.
TGATGCGTTAAGGCAGGGAGCTTTCCTTGGACGCCCAAGTATAAAAGAAGCGCAGAGGGAGCCAGTGTACGTTTTTTCCAGTAACGTTCTGAGTGGTCACGGCTTTTCTCTGGCAGCAGAACCGTTTCCGTAAAATGACGGTCGGTATTAGAGATCACCAAATCGGCTTCTATAATCTCTCCTGACTCTAGTTCAACCCCGCTCGCTCTCTTTTTAGTGACCATAATCCGCTTTACTGCGGTATCGGTATGTAAGTCAACGCCGTGTTTGGTGGCGAGCGTAACCATTGCCTCGGTAACGCTGTATATTCCTCCATCGGGATAAAAAACTCCTTGGTTAAAATCCACATGACTCATAAGCGAATACAGAGCTGGGGCGTTAAATGGTGATGCGCCTAAAAATACCAAAGGATATTCCATTATTTTCTGTAACTTCTCTTGCGTAAAGAATCTGCGTACATAGGGGTGCATTTTTTCAAAAAGCTGGAGTTTAGGTGCTTCTCGCAGCACTTCTGGAGTGAGAAAATCCGTCAGCTTGTCGTAGTTTTTGTACAAGAAGCGCTGCATAGAGACGTTGTATTTATACTTAGCGTCTTTTAGATACGCCTGCAGCTGGGTACTGGCACCGGCTTCAAGCGCTTCAAAGGCTGCTTTGTCGCTTTTTAGGTCAGAATGAATGTCGATAGCATCGCTGTCTTGGTAGAATACTCGGTATGCTGGGTCGAGCCGCTTAAGCGTGTAGTAATCCTCGGGCTTTTCTTTAAGTAGCTTAAAGTAGTGTTTAAAAACTTCGGGCATTAAGTACCAGCTAGGACCGGTATCAAATCGAAAGCCACCGACCTCAAGCATGCCTGCTTTGCCGCCGAGTGACTGGTTTTTTTCGTACAGGCTTACCGTATGGCCGCTCGCAGCAAGCAAAGTCGCGCTTGCCAAGCCGCCGTAACCGCCGCCAATAACTATGATACGCATGGAAGACCTCATTGTAGCGTAACCTCAAGAAATGTATACTGATGTTAATTAACAGGTTAAGCATTACTATGATATTAGAAGTCAAAAAATTGCGCAAAAGTTATGACGAACGGGTAGTAGTAAACGACATTAGCTTCTCGGTCAAAAAAGGTGAAATATTCGGAATACTGGGTCCGAATGGCGCCGGAAAAACTACGACGCTTGAAATGATAGAAGCGATGCGGCCAATCGATGGAGGCAGTGTGGTCTTAGACGGCATAAATGTAGCCGAGGATCCGGATAAAGTTAGACGCATCATTGGCGTGCAGCCGCAAAGCCCTGCGTTTCAGGACAAGACAAAGCTTTCTGAGCTGCTCGAAATGTTTGCGGCCGCTTACGGCGAAAGCGTTGATGCGAAGAAGTTTCTTGAAGAGGTAAACCTACTTGAAAAAGCGTCCAGTTATGTCGAACAACTGTCCGGCGGACAGAAACAGCGGTTTAGTATAGCAGCAGCGCTGGTGCATAATCCAAAAGTATTCTTTATGGATGAGCCAACAACCGGTCTTGATCCACAGGCCCGCCGAAACCTTTGGGAACTGGTACAGCAAATCAGGGACAGGGGCATCACGGTTATTATGACAACCCATTACATGGAAGAGGCCGAGCTTTTGTGTGACCGTGTAGCGGTTATGGACAACGGGTCGATTATTGCAATTGATTCACCAAAAAATTTGGTACAGCAGTTGCTGAAACGAGGCTTTAAAAAAAAGCAGCACGTGGAACAGGCAAATCTTGAAGATGTATTTATAGATCTAACAGGTAAGGCATTAAGGGACTAACTATGGACTTTAAAACACAATTAAAAACGGTCGCAACCTTTACAAAGCTAAATACGCGCCGGTTTTTCAGAGACCGCCTGGCAATTTTCTTTACGGTTATTTTCCCGCTGATATTCCTCTTTATTTTTGGAAACTTTAGCAAGGGTGGAAATTTGTCGTTCAAGGTGGCAATTATTAACGAGTCTAAAAGCAGTTTTGCAGAGCGCTACGTTTCTGACGCGCACAAAAGCAAGCTTTTTAAGGTGGATGACGCCATAACCACACTCGATAAAGCCAAAGAAAAGATGAAGCGGAGTGAGATTGACGCGACCATTATCCTGCCGGCCGATTTTGGTGATGTACAGAACGATTTACCGAGCGGACAGGCAAAAGTGCTGTATACCAACAATAGCGAACAGTCTGCGCAGGCGCTTGTTTCTATTCTGCAAACCCAGTTTAAGGAGATAAATAAAAGCTTGACTCCGGTTGTAGAGCCTTTTTCCGTGGTGGCAGAAGCGAATAACGAAAAAAGTCTTTCCCGGTTTGATTATACTTTCGCTGGACTGCTGGGCTTTTCAATCATTGGTTTAGGCATATTTGGGCCAGTAAATGTCTTTCCGGAACTAAAAAAGCAGGGCATTTTACGCCGTTTGCATACAACGCCGCTTAAAGTGTGGCAGTATTTTGTTTCCAGCGTCATCTCCCAGGCTTTTATTGGCATTATTACACTGAGTGTGTCGTTTGTGGTGGCTATTTTGGCATTTGATCTTAAGGTGGTGGGCAACTGGTTTGAACTGGCTGTCTTCATTGTGCTTGGCATCATCGCCATCTACGGCATTGGGCTTGCGATTGGAGGCTGGGCAAAAAATGAGCGACAGGCAGCTCCGCTGAGCAATATAGTGGTGTTTCCGATGATGTTTTTAAGCGGTACCTTTTTCCCGCGTTATGCAATGCCGGAATGGTTGCAGCATATCTCAAGCTATCTGCCACTAACCCCGGTGATCGATGGTATTCGCTTGATTGCCACCGAAGGCAAGCACCTGCTAGACTTAGGTCCGCAAATTGGGTTGCTGGCGGTATGGACTATAGTTATCTATATCATTGCTTTTCGGGTGTTCCGCTGGGAATAGCCGTTCTATAAAACAGGCCCTCTGATCGGGGAACAGCGAGAGTTAAGGTACACTTACTAGGTGATGAAATACCTATATGTAACAATCCTGCTCGTAAGTATTTCTGGGATTACGATGTATGACTTCAAAAAAAGGCTCTTTCTGTTCAAATTTCCAAAACGTGCCGCTCTAATACTCGCAAGCTTGGTAGGATTTTTCCTGGTCTGGGATGTGATGGGCATAATTTTAGATGTATTCTTCACGAACCAGCAGTATGTAAGTGGACTCTATGTGGTTACAAAAGACCTGCCGATTGAAGAGTTCCTGTTCCTGACTCACGTTTGCTATTTTTCGGTTCTGCTTTCTTTAACTCTGGAGTCACCGCAATGACGTATGTCTACATGAACATACCGTTCGTCGTCATTAGCCTGGCGGTTTCTTATTTTTGCGACAAACGAGTGTTTCGGCGCCGGAATACCTGGATTTTGCTTCTGCTGCTTATGATCATGACGACGATTTTTGATTATTATTTAACGCGTATGCCGATTGTTGGTTATAACGAAGCCGCTATTTCGGGCGTAAAGATTGGCACGATCCCGATAGAGGATTATGCTTATACTATTGTGCTGGCATTTTTACCCGCAAGTGTATGGCGAAAGTATGGAAATAAATAAACAGATGAAAAACCCCACAGCTGCCAAGAAGAAAGCGTTCCAACGGGCCGCGACCGATGGACGGCTTTCTGTCTCTGAAGTCCCCGGACTGAGGACTCCAGAGCTTGAGCAGATGCGGGGTTTCTTCATCGAGAACCGCAGTAAGATGTACCCCAGTACTTCGCATGAGGATCGCAGATGAAAAACCCCACAGCCGCCAAGAAGAAAGTGCTCCAACGGGCCGCGACCGATGGACGGCTTTCTGTCTCTGAAGTCCTCAGCGCCAGTCGGTGGTTTAGTTGGGTTAATACAGCCGCCCCCTTCCTCGTCGGCGCCTACTTAGGCGACCATAACCTGTCTTGGGCGCTCCTTATCGGCCTCATATATTTCTTGTTCCCATACAACCTCCTCGTTTACGGCGTAAACGATATCTACGACTACGAATCCGACATCCAAAACCCGCGTAAAGGCGGCATAGAGGGCGGAATTATGCCGAAGTCCAAGCATCCGATGCTGTGGCGCGTCATTATTCTTTCTAATGCACCGTTTCTTATATTTTTGCTCACAAAAGGGAGCATGTGGTCGCGGGTCTGGTTCTTGGGCGTAATCTTTGCGGCACTCAGCTACAGCGTGAAGGGGCTGCGTTTCAAAGAGGTTCCGTTCCTAGACTCGTTTAACAGTAGCTGGCACTTTTGGAGCCCACTAGTGTATGGCCTGCTGCTCAGCGGTGCAACCGAGTTTTATCTGCCGGCAATACTTGCATTTATGTTTTGGGGTATGGCGAGCCAGGCACTTGGAGCGGTTCAGGATGTGGAATACGACAAAAGTGCAGGTATTGGTTCTATTGCAGTGAAACTTGGTGCGGAAAAAACGGGGTTGTTTAGTGCTAGTTTTTATATTGCTGCGGCCGCACTACCGGCTTTGTATTATGGCTGGGCGGGGCTGGTAGCAGCTGCGCTTCTTTCTATCTATGTTTGGAACGTGGTGCGCTGTTTTTACGCAAAAAACAGCGCATTGGCATATCGCACAGCCTGGAAAGCGTTTATGAAACTGAACCTGCTGGTCGGATTCGGCATGTTTTGGTTGCTGTATGCGGTGTATCGCCCTTTTTAAAGTGTTAAATCGTGACAGATATGGACAAAAGCTCTTAAGTATGATATAGTACGCTTATGACAAAGCCTCGTACCTATGATCAACCGCTCTTCCCGGACATGACTCCGCCCGGAGACGATACAAAGCCTCGACCGCAAGCAGATATAGATAGGCAAATTGCTAATATAGCTCGTATTGCAGACTTGCGAGAGGTCGAGGTTGTGGACGTAGCCAGTGAAGCGGCAATAGATCAAGGCTTTCCGCACGAAACTCCTAGGTTTGGCCTTCCTCGCCCCAGTGCAAAGCAGCTGCAAGAAGCCGAAGCGGCTTTAGACAATGACCGGTCCTCATCTGATGTAAATCCTTCCTCTCAGGGCGGCAGATTTCTTACGACCGAGGAGAGAGAAAGAGCGCTGGCAGGGGTTGAAGAGATTAGACGTCTGATTACACAGCTACATAGTGACCCCAATAGACCTAAGTTTCCCAGAATCTAATTTAGTAACAGCTATATATGGCCCTTGAAGAGAATAGAAAATACATATTTGAAGACTCGCTCCTTATAGAAAACTTGCAATTAGTGCGTCAGATAAGTGGGTTTTACCCGTTGACCGACCGTGAGCTGTTTGAGGCAGCGGCTATTTCGACGCCTGACAGGCCAGTACTGGGTGCGGCAGAACACGTAGAAGAAGCTTCTCAGTATCAGGTGACCCATGGGTATGCACTGCCTCGTAGCCGTAACGTCGGCGCTTCACTAGTCCGCGAATATGCTCGTTATTTTCGTTCTTCTAGGACGCTCTTAGGTGAAGTGAACGATTTACAGGAAGAAGGCGTACGTGTTTTAAAAACCGTTGACGCGCCTTTATTAGTGGGTGCTCGTGCCGTTGTTCAGTTTGCTGATCTTGCTGCTTACCAAAGAGGAGAAGAGCCAAAAGCCAATCCGCTTTACGTAAGATACCGAAGCCCCCATGAAGAGATAAAAGCCTACATTTTAAGCAGAATCGGCGAAACGCCGACGACCGTATTGGTACGGCAAACAGCCGAAACCGCCGGACATCTTGCGGCCCGTGAAGCTTTTTGGGGTAGGGCGCTTACCGATATTCGTGCCCACATTGAACCCTTGCGGCCGCATGTAGAAAACGTTTTTCGGTTTTCGCCTCTTAAAAGAAGATGATACGCTAGGGGCTGCTTATTATGAATATTTTAGAAAAACTCCCCAAGCCTTTTTTTGTTCTGGCACCGATGGATGAAGTAACCGAAACGGTGTTTCGCCGCATCGTGCAGTTAGCCGCACCGGCAGATCTTTATTTTACAGAATTTGTAAATGTCGATGGACTCCAAAGCCCTGGACGGCCAAACTTGCTTAAAAAACTGCGTCTTACTGATGGCGAAGGGCCGCTCATAGCGCAGCTTTGGGGTTTGCGGGCGGAAAATTTCGAAAAGACGGCCGAAGAAATTGCGTCGGGCCGGATGGCGCGTGAGCTATGTGAGCAGCATGGCCACGACGAGCTTGTGCAAAAGGACTCAAAGCATCTTTGTCCGGATTTTGTTGGCATAGACATTAACATGGGGTGTCCTGCCAAAAGTGAAGTGCAGAACGGCGCCTGTAGCGCGCTTATTAAAAACCGCCCGTTAGCCAGCGAAATTATTAAGGCTACAAAAAAAGGTGTGGCGAATGCCGGAAGCGACATGCCGGTAAGCGTTAAAACACGGCTTGGCTTTAACGAAATTGATTTTACGTGGCACGAATTTTTGCTGCAGCACGATATAGACATGCTGACGGTGCACTTTCGTACGCGCAAACAAATGAGTAAAGTGCCAGCCGAATGGCAGCACGCCGAGACAATCATAAAACTGCGGGATGAAATTTCTCCTAAAACCAAGATCGTCGGCAATGGTGATGTCATGAGCCGCATGATGGGCGAAGGACTTGCAGTGCGTTATCGCCTTGACGGTATTATGATCGGCAGGGGTATTTTTCATGATCCGTTTGTATTTGCAAAAGAGTCGCCGTGGCTAAACTATACCAAACAGCAGAAAATAGAGCTGCTTCGTCGGCATATTACTCTTTTTTCAGAAACCTGGGGAGGAGGTGAGCGCCGTTACGAAACGCTTAAGAAGTTTGCCAAAGTATACATACACGAGTTTGATGGTGCCAAAGAGCTGCGTGAAGAGATTATGAATACTTCTACCGCTGAAGAAGCTCTCAGTTTGCTTAATTAATACAACAACAATTCGCGCAAAACGGTGCATAATAAAACTACCTAACAAGGAGGGAGTTTTATGAAAAAGAAAAGGGTACTGTTTGCCAGCGTGACGGCAAGCGTCGCTGCTGCATTGTTTGCACCGCTGGCAGTGCGTGCGGCAGCCGGTCCAACCTGTACGGTGGCAGCGTCGGGGGCTGACTATACAACCATACAGGCGGCCGTAAATGACACTAACTGTGCAACTGTAAAGGTTGCAAAGGGTAACTACGTAGGAGACGTAGTCGTTACTCGTAACGTATATCTAAAAGGTGCTAAAGCGGGCGAAAACGTCAAATACCGCACATTCGCAGGCGTAAACGAAGCGACTATTACCGGTAAGGTTACCATCCAAGCCGCAAATGTAACTTTAAACGGCTTTTCGCTTACTAACCCCGGCCAAGGTCAGGGTGTAGTGGTTAAAACTGCAGGTAACAACGCTGATATTAAAAACAATATTATGAGCGTAGTTGGGGACGTAGCGTTTCCCGACAATGCAACCGGCATTTATCTGGAATATGGCCCGGACAATGTTTCGGTAAGCGACAACAAAGTGATGAACATCAAGAGCGTCAAGTCTGCCCAGGGCATTTACATTGGCGACAGCACATCAAATGATCCTAGTCTTGGCGTGCGCATCACCGGCAATACGGTAAGTGACATTACCAGCACCAAGGGTGCATATGGTATCGAAGCCAACAACGGAGCCTCTTCGGCTGCAAAAGGCTACACTACACTTAAAGTACGCAATAACACGGTCAAGAACCTTACCGGTGGCTGGGTGCACGCTATTGGCTTAGAGGGCGACACGCCAAATGCGGTAGTTACGGGCAATACGGTGAGCGGTCTTAACTCGGCAGGCGTCGACAAAATTGCCGTATTCTTTGAAGATAACGTCTTCTTCTTTACGGCGGACGTAAGCCGCAATAGTTTGGATGTCGGTGCAGGAGCAGGCGGAATTGTCGTTAACCCAAACCTTACTAACCTGTACCCAAGCCTAAGTCTGGACGGTGCATGTAACTGGTGGGGAAGCAAGAGCGGCCCTAGCGGCGTAGGCGGGGGAACTGGTTCCGTGGTAAGTGCAGGTGTGGACTACGCGCCATGGCTTAAGAGCTCAAACACGAATGGTAGCTGCGGCTACAACAAGTGGCATGATGACTCCGACAACCGTCACTGGTATCACCACGACGATTAGTAGGTAAAAAAATAAACAAAGCGCTGGATATTTTTCAGCGCTTTGTTTATGAAAATCTATATTGGTTAGATCTAGCTCTAAACTATTACGCCTCGAATTTCACCCCAGTCTTCCTGTAATTCCTTAGGGAATAGATCGTAGCGATCGATTGGTGTGCGTTTCCATGACATACTGTTCACTTCCATGACCCTCCTTTTCCTTAAGTAAGTATAAGTATGGTGCTAGAAGCATTTTTTGGCTGTAATATTTTATACGCCAATAAAAATAGCTTCATCAAAGGACGAAGCTATTTTTATTGGTGGGGGTGGCTGGACTTGAACCAGCGACCAAAGGATTATGAGTCCTCTGCTCTAACCACTGA
>CAYSJS010000007.1:0-58829 GCA_964431415.1 uncultured Candidatus Saccharibacteria bacterium
AGAGGTAAATCAAAAAACCTACAATCAACATGATTAAACCGTTCCTAAATAGTTTGCGGGGAGGACGTTCAGACGTTGATACTCCTTGACTAATACCCACATTCCTAAAGATACTCGTCATGATAGCAAAAAGCGGTGTTCCAACTGCTAATATTACCAACCCCGTACCTCCTGATTTACTAAAATAGGCCTCGTCACCGCTTAGAAATAAAAACAGTCCGACAACAAAGGCAAGGATCGTTAAAGTTTTAAAGAGTTTATGCATAGGCTAATGATAGCCTTTTTGTGGTCGCAAGGCTATATAGTCATTATTGTTCTAACTTCGTTAATAATGCCGTACCAAGCATAGGCATTTTAAAGGACTTCTTTTTTGGCAAGTCCTTTTGTTGTTATACTTCCTGTATGAATATATTCACGCTTTGGGAAAACGACACTTTTACTATTAGCACTCCGAAGAACCCCCATTTTCCATATAGCGAGGGTGTACATATTATTGTTTCTCCAAAGCATGAGGCGTCAAATGCCTGGGAAGATATTGAGTTATCAGGAGCTACGTTTAAATTAGCTTCGCAGGTTTGTAAAATTATGTCTGAGCTTAATGTCGCGCCATGGTTTAATATCCAAGCAAATGGTAACTGGGGTTTGTTGCCCGGCAATACACCAGTCTTTCATGTGCATATTTACGGCAGAAACAAAACCGATTCTTGGGGCAAGCCTATTGTTTTACCAGAAGCACCTGGCACCTACACAAATGAGCCGATGCCAGAAGCTGACAGAAATAAGCTAAGCGATGCTTTCAATAGTTCTTTGACCAATTAATAAAGTTCTAACCTGTACTAGAATATTGCGCCATTTTACTTCGAGGTTTTGTCTATGCGTAGGTATTTATAAGCGTTACAAATAGCCCGCAGAAATCACGGACTTAATTGCACGTGTTGCCCTGGTAAGAAGGGTTGCCGTTATCAACATTCGCACCCGTTTCTAAAACTGTGTTGCCACTCCGGCGCCATCCATCCGTCGGCGCGCCGCGAACATACCAGACGCCGTAGAATCCGACACAACCAAAAAGATGAGTGCTGAACTTATTATTATTGAACTGAACGTTAGTAACCGAGTACCCGCCTGCCGGGTTGGCCTCTGAAGGAACATAGTCTTCCGCATAAATCGCAAAACCGCCGCCGGCGATTAGGTTATTCTGGACGATAATATCATGAGTAGACCTATAGCCATTCCATATGGCAACGGCACTGTCGCTGCCATTGTCGTCATCGGAAGTCATTAGAAACGTATTGTGGTCTATCAGGCCGTTGCCTGAACCTTCCGTCTGATAACCGTCAATATGCCCATTGGAAGTCAAAATGGTGAAGTCGTGGAAATAGCTGTCCTTAATAGTAAAATTATCGCCTGTAGTTTGAGAATATGAAGTGTCGGCCCAGCTAAAAATACCATCGTTAACTCCGTAGCAGTTAACTGCCGTAACGTTAAGCGACGTACCCTGGTGCCAGATACAGGCATGGACGCCCTTCATACCGTTTATCTCTGCCTGCGATATTGTTGCGCTTGCGCCATTGGTAACATAAATTGCCGATGTACCGTTGGCATTAGTGCCAGTTTTGCCGCTATTGCAGGCAATCTTGATGTTCGTAACTGTTACGTTAGAAGCCTCGATACTCAGACAGCCGGTAATATTCTGACAACTTACTGTGCTGTTTGCCGTTGTGACACGAATGGTACGTGAAGCGCTTCCGCTGTTTACCGTCAACACACCCCCTGGGCACTGGCCGGCGTTATACCCAGTGTTGCTGGCATCGGGCCAGCCACAGGCAGCAAGGTTAGACCACAGGAAGTTGCCGCCGTTCGCGCACTGCGCGGGCTGGCCATTGCTGGGTGGATTAAACCGCACCGCGCCACTACCCGAAGCCGTCGCATTACTTACACCGGTAGCAGGCATACTAACTGAGCCGTTTTCTGGCTCTATAACCGCCGCATCGTTAGCAGCATACGATTGCACGAGCAAAATAGTACCGACAGTAGCTACGCCCAGTACAATGATAGCTGGGTAGAAGTACTTACTTAATTCCCTCTTAAAAAGACGAAGACGCTTAACCATATCGATCGGTTTGCCCACTTAAATTAATATCCTGACTGTAACACAGCAGCTTAGCATTATCCATAAATCCTGTATCATTGTTCTATGAGCAGCAATAAGACTATTCCAACCAGCGAAGATGTAGCAACGTACTTAACCGGCGTTCAAGACGAGAAGCGACGATCGGACGCCGAAGAACTTGTAAAACTTATGGCAGAAGCGACCGGTGCACAACCGGTGATGTGGGGAACTAGCATCGTTGGCTTTGGTAAGTACCACTACGTGTACGAAACCGGACGAGAGGGCGATACGGTAGCCGTAGGTTTTTCTGCACGAAAAAATGCCCTTGCCCTGTACGGCATAGTACATTACGACCAAAACGCTGAAGAATCTAAAAAGCTCGGTGCTGCCACTCTGGGTAAAGGCTGCTTGTACATTAAAGACCTTGCGAAGATTAATATGAAAGTGCTTGCCGATATGATCGCTTCAGCATTTCAAGGTCGCAATAACTCTTAGATTCTCACAACCTCTCTACAAACAAAGCTCAAATTAGAGTAAGATTTAAAATAATGAATATTACGCTTTTTGGAGCATCAGGGAGAGTGGGCAGGCTGCTTGCCGAGGAGCTCCTGAAACGCGGCCACCGCGTAACCGCATTTGTGCACCACAATACCCAGGCGTTATCCGAATCCCCCAACCTGCACGTGGCTGTCGGTGACGTGCATGACCAAAACGATATCAAAAAAGCCGTCCAAGACGCCGAAGTGGTCGTAAGCACGCTTGGGAGCTGGGGTACGCCTACAAAAGATATTGTAAGCAGTGCTACGGCTCATTTACTGCCCTTACTGGACGGCAAGCGTTTTGTGGGCGTAACCGGAGCCGGTGCACGTTTACCAGGAGAGAAGTTTAGCCCCGCTGGCTGGATAAACAGACTGTTCCTGATGTGTATTGCACGCGCAGTGCTCCGTGACGCAGACAAACACCTTCGCCTGCTTTCGACTTCTTCCAGTAGCTGGACCGTACTACGTTCGCCCGTTATGACAAACTCCAGAAGAAGTACATACAATCTCAGCGACAATTCCCCGATGCCATGGCGAACCATACCACGCCGCGCCGTCGTACACGCCCTTGCCGACCTTGCTGAACATAGTGCCACTCCTCGTAAAGCACCCTTTATTGCTTAAGTAGCACAGTTCGTTTTAATAGCGGGTTATATTTCTTACAAACTTCGCGTGCTATTTATAACAGTTCGCTCCTACCCTTATCTGTCATTATGTCGGAGTATCAGTTAACAAGAACCGAGGAGATACTATGCCAAAAACAAAATCCAAGCGTGGCTTTGCATCTATGGACAGCGACCGACAGCGAGAAATAGCGAGCAAAGGCGGTAAGGCGAGTGGCGGAAATTTTAAAAACAACCCTGAACGCGCTGCGCAAGCCGGCAAGCTGGGCGGCAAGAGCAGTCGAAAAACCTCAAAAACGAAACGACCAGCTACAAACGCTTCCTAAAAAACCTTAGTCTGTATCTTTTTTGTCTTGTTTAGGGGATGGCAGATGCTTCTGAACTCTTGCCGCACGCGCTTTCTCCAGAGTTTCCGTGAGCGTATCAACAACTTTTTGAGCATACTCAAGGCTCATGCCAAGACGCGCCGCCGGCATCTGTTGACCTTGAGCTGCATTCCCTTGCATAAAATTCAATACCACGCCATTGTCGTCTATAACCACATTCATTGCATCGGTGTAGATAATACGCGTATCAAACGGCAGCAACATAATTGGCTGCCGGACAATCTGCACCTCTTCGTTTGCGGCAGTGTTTTTCGTCTCTTCATACCCGGCAAGCTTCCATAATTTGGTTGCTTCGTGTTCTTTAATCGAAAAATGCGAGATTAGAAGGTCCAAAATATCTTCGCTTGGCCGTTCGTAACCTTCTTCGAACATAACCAGTTTTTCTGTTTCTATTTCAACTGCTCCCGACACTTCCGCAAGGCTTTCCTGCATACGCGTGCGTATGCTCACCAGTTCCTGACCAAGCTTCTTGTAGGGCTTCATTCCATTTTCCATCGTTTTACTATGGTATGTTTTTATGACTAAATATGCAACCGTAAAAAGAGGTATACTATGTCTATATGGACATACAAAAGAACATAGACCTCAGTGATCACTCAACAATGCGCCTCGGGGGGAAGGCCAAAAATTTCACATGCGTTGAATCTAAAGAAGATCTGGTTGAAGCCTTACAGTGGGCAGAAGATCAAAATGCCCAAACGGTAATAATTGGCGAAGGCAGTAACATCTTCTGGAGCGATGACGGCTTTGACGGCTTGGTTATCATGTGTAATATAGGCGGTTTTAAACTCCTGTCCGAAGATGAAGGAAGCGCCTCCTACGTAATCGGATCCGGCGAAAACTGGGACAGCGTCGTAGAAAGAATTGCAGAAAAAGGGCTCAGCGGCATTGAGTGTTTGTCGCTTATCCCAGGGACAGCTGGCGCGACACCCGTGCAGAACGTGGGCGCGTACGGACAAGAAATAGCTCAAACCCTAGTATCGCTCGAAGCCTATGACAATCAGGAGAAAAAATTCGTCACCATCGATGCAAAAGACTGCGGTTTCGAATATCGCACATCAAGGTTTAAAACCACCGACAAAGGCCGCTTTTTTATCACCAGCATCACCCTGAAACTCTCTAAAACTCACTTAAATCCGCCGTTTTACGCCGTTTTAGAATCGTATCTTCAGGAAAATAATATAACTGACTATTCTCCCCTTTCGCTGCGAAATGCCGTTATTGCCATACGCTCGCAAAAAATGCCCGACTGGCACAAAATCGCCAACAACGGTTCCTTTTTTGCGAACCCAATCGTAAGCAAGGAAAAATTTAACGCTCTAAAAGAAAAGTTCCCTGAAATCGTTGGTTGGGAGTACGAGGGCAAGTATAAACTATCTGCTGGCTGGCTGCTGGAATCGGCCGGACTAAAAGGCTTTCATGACCCAGAAACCGGCATGGCAACCTCTGACAAGACGGCGTTGGTGCTTATAAACGAACACGCAAAATCAACCGAAGATCTTTTGGAATTCAAACAAAAAATCGTCGACATAATCAAAGAAAAGTTCGACATCACACTAGAGCAAGAACCAGAGCTAATTGCTTGAATGGAAGTTTAAGTCCGAATAATAGCTACTGGTATTTAGTTTCTCGAGCATCTGCTTCACTTCTGGAACAACCGCATCGGGGAGTTCATCGGGCTTGAACCACGACAAATCATCGCACTTGTGCGGTTCCATATTTGTTATCTCACCCTGCCACTTACTGCAGGCGAAAAAGAAATCGATGCGCTCGTAACCCCCTTCGTCGGCAACCCGATGCAGCACATGAATAAACTCTAGATCTTCTGTCTTAACCGTTATCCCTATTTCTTCTTTAGCTTCACGCACAACTACTTCTTCTGCGGTTTCGCTGCCGTCAAAATGCCCAGCCGGCAAACTGTACATACCATCTTTGTAGCCGGTGTTAGCACGCCGCGATAACAAAATTTTGCCATCTTTTTTAAGAAGCAAATATGAAGCGGGAACGACATGCAGTCTATGAGTTGGCGCATTGTTATTCCGCAACATTATTTGCCCACTCCCGGAAGGGGAAAATCTTTTGCGAACGTCGTTATTTCTGTGTGCAGTGATGCTAATTTCTTTTCGTCGTTGTGGTTTTTAACAGCAGATTCTATCCAGTCTGCAATCATGACCATATGCTCTTCTTTCATGCCGCGCGTGGTGAGCGCCGGCGTACCCAGGCGTATACCGCTCGGGTCATACGGCGAGCGAGGATCAAACGGCACCGTGTTTTTATTGACTGTTATGCCCGCTAGTCCGAGCGCTTTTTCGCCCTGCTTACCGCTAATGCCTTTGTTGTTTAGATCGACGACCATTAAATGATTATCGGTTCCGCCTGTTACCAAGTTAAAGCCGCGCGCGGTAAGTTCGCTGGCAAGTTTTTTAGCGTTTTTTACAACCTGCTTACCGTATTCTTTAAACTCTGGACTCAGCGCCTCCCCAAGTGCAACGGCAATTGCAGCGGTTTGATGGTTATGCGGCCCGCCCTGCAAGCCCGGGATGACCGCACGGTCGATAAGCGAAGGCAGATTTTCGGGCGTGCGTTCTGGCTTTTTAAGTGGATTTGAAGGCTTGCCATTGCATAAGATCATAGCGCCCCGCGGCCCGCGAAGCGTCTTATGGGTAGTGGTCATAGTGACGTCAACAATGCCAACAGGCGACGGATGTTCGCCCGCAACCACTAATCCGCTGATGTGTGATATGTCCGCAGCTAACCACGCCCCTACCGAGTCGGCAATTTCACGAAGTTTTTTCCAGTCTATCTGACGCGGGTATGCAGTGGTGCCGCTCATGATCATCTTTGGTTTGTGCTCGTGCGCCAGCTGTGCGATGGCATCATAATCCATGAAGCCGTCTTTGTCGGTAGTGTACTGAACGGCTTTGTAGTAACGCCCGGAAAAGTTTACGCTTAGGCCGTGCGTCATATGACCGCCAAAATAAAGCGACATGCCCATAATTGTGTCGCCCGGGTCAACCAGCGCATAGTAAATCGCCTGGTTTGCCGGACTGCCGGAATGCGGCTGGACATTAGCGTGCGTAACCCCAAAAAGTTGCTTCGCCAAGTCTCGGGCCAGGTTTTCTACCTCATCTACCACTTCGCAGCCTCCGTAATAACGCATACCCGGATACCCTTCTGAATATTTGTCAGTAAGGCGCGAACCAAGTGCGTTTAAGACCGCTTCTGACGTGTGGTTTTCGCTCGGGATCATCTCGAGCCCTTCGGACTGTCTTTTTATCTCGCGTGCAATGAGATCCCGTATCTTTTTGTCTATTTGTGCAGCGTCCATTTCGTACATCCTCCCTCGTTATTTTTTGTAGTGTTGCAGGATGCTAAATCATAGGTGTATTGTAATAGCTGGAGCAATAAAATAAAAACGTTAAATATACTATATCGACAAAATATATCATACTTGGTATAGTAAATTCACTATGAATACAACCAGCGAGAAGATTGGTCAGTTAATCTATCAAATTCGGCAAGAAAAAGGCTTAACTCAGGCAGAGTTTGCCAAGCGGCTCAACACCTCACAGTCAGCCGTTAACCGTATCGAGCACGGCAAACAAAACCTCAGCATGGATATGCTGGGACGAATCAGCGATGTCCTGAATAAGCAGATTATTAGTCTAAACACCGACGCCATATCACTTCGAATCGAAGGCGGACACGAACTCAGCGGCGAAATAACACTTAAAACAAGTAAAAATGCAGCCGTCGCCTTAATCTGTGCCAGCCTAATAAATAAAGGAACGACACGTCTTAAAAAAGTAGCACGCATCGAAGAAGTAAACAGACTTATTGAAGTCCTGCAGAGCATTGGTGTTAAAGTACGGTGGCTACCGGGGAATGACTTAGAAATCAAGCCGCCAGCAACTTTAAAGCTAGATAGCATGAACAAAGAAGCGGCCCGAAAAACAAGAAGTGTCATTATGTTCATCGGCCCACTCATGCATCGTCACTCGTCATTTCATATTCCCTATGCCGGCGGGTGCGAACTGGGCAAAAGAACCGTCTTACCTCATCTGTATGCGCTTGAAGAATTCGGCGTTGATGTCGCTACGCGGAGCGGACAGTACGAAGTAAGTGTGAAAAAACGTGTGCCCGAACGGTCGGTAGTTTTGTATGAATCAGGCGACACCACAACCGAAAACATACTCATGGCTGCGGCCTCAAGCAACGGTGTTACGACTATTAAGATGGCAAGCGCGAACTATATGGTCCAAGACTTATGTTTTTATTTGCAAAAATTGGGTGTCAAAATTGAAGGAATCGGTACGAGCACGCTAAAAGTTACCGGCGTTCCAAACATACAAAAAAATGTTACGTATGCGCCAAGCGAAGACCCGGTTGAGGGCATGACCTTTATCGCCGCTGCCATAACAACCGACTCTTCTATTACTATCAAACGCGCGCCCATTGAGTTTCTTGAACTCGAGCTTTTAAAGCTTCAGAAAATGGGTTTGCGTTATGACCTAAGCGAAAGCTACATGGCCGAAAACGGCAAAACCGAACTCGTGGACATTACGATCCATAAACATAACGGTCAGTTAAAAGCACCGAGCGAAAAAATACACCCCAACGTTTTCCCGGGCCTAAACATAGACCACTTGCCATATTTTGTACCAATCGCCGCCGTCGCAAAAGGCCGCACGCTCATACATGACTGGATCTACGAAGACCGTGCGCTTATGTACACCGAGATGAAAAAGATCGGCGTAGATATTGAACTTGCTGACCCGCACCGCGCATTTGTAAACGGCCCGACTCGCTGGCGTGCAGCCGACCTGGTATGCCCAAGCGGCATTCGCCCGGCTGTCATGATATTGATCGGCATGTTAGCTGCTGGCGGCACCTCAATTCTTCGAAATGTTTACACCATCAACCGCGGCTACGAAGACTTGGCCGAACGGCTTAACTCACTCGGTGCGCACATCGCCGTTGTGCACGACATGTAACACTGACGGTTACCGTTTTTTAAATTTTTTACCAGCCAGCGTTTTTTGCCAGTAATATGGCATAGTCCCAATATTCCTGGCCGGGACCGGGGCTGCCGTTACATGGCCCATCTGACTCCCAAGGAATTTTGATCCACAGAAGAGCGTCATTCAGCGCGTTTCCGGTATTCGTGGTAGGCATATCGCCCAGCGAAGCAAACGAAGGGTTACACTGCATGCCGGTTGGTTTGTTATTACCGCCATTACGTGAGGTATCGATCACATAGTGCTTGTTGCCGACCAGTTTCGAAAGCGCGTTGCCGTATGCCCGGTTGTCTGCCGTGGTCGCAAAATACGACACATTCAAACTAAAGCCATCCGCCTCGGCAATATTGGCTGCCGTCAGCCGCTGTGCCATCACATTTGCCGGCTGCCAAACGGGCGTACCTGCATCAATGTATACCGACGTTTGCGCCAGCCCCTTTAAGATACTTACTGCACCAGAGATAGACTGCAGACGATCTTGCTGAGCACTAGCTGGCAAGCAATCCAGCGCGCCGAGCGCGTCTGGTTCAAGCACAACAACAGCCGTGCGGCCACCGATACCGCTTGCTACCTGACGCACCCACTGGGTATAAACAGACACCCCGTTGGCGCCACCGACCGAATAGCCGCCACAGTCCCTATTAGGAATGTTATACACCACTACTACCGCCACTTTGCCGGCCGCTGCCGCCGCCGAAACATAAGCGTTTACATCACTGGTCACGTTGGTATTCCAATCCCCAAACCACTGCGCTACAGGAACCTGACCCATGCGAGATATATATGCCACACCAGGAGCGGTCGGATGTGCAGCCGCGTACTGCGACGCACCATTCCATGGGTCAACATACAGCGACTTATTTACCCAAGACGGTTTAGGCGGTATAGTCACATCGGCTGTCGTCTGACTGCCGGTGGGCGTAGACGTTCCGGCAGCAGTACCGGTGTTAGAGGCATTTTTTTTAGACTGGGCAGTGCCTTGCGGCCTAGAAACACCGGGCTTACCCTTAGACGAAGTAGTAGCTACACGCTTGGATGAAGAGAACACCGAATCTCCCTCTGTTATATTCGAAAAAGTAAATGTAAAACCCAGAGTTAATACACAGAACATCATGGCGAGGTAGGTCTTCCGCACCTTGGGTTTTCGGGCGAATCGCGGAGTTTTTACCGCGCGATTATAAGAATAGTAGGGCTTCCTTTTTATTAGTCGCTTCATGTGGTTACCCTAAGCATAATTACCATTCTAACAGTATTATTTACTTTTTGACAATAAAAGGCTGCAACAGATATTGACATTTATTTAATCTTATAGTATAATACACCCATGAAACGCGCGTTCGTTTTCCCTTTTAAGCGTAAATCAAAAAAACGCTCAGCTGCGCATGCCCGCAAACGGCGCACCGTAAGACGCAAAAAACAGCTAGAACTGCTACGACGCTCGGCTTTTGTGATAGCGAGCGCTCTCTGCGGCTTTTTTATCGTGTGCCTTCGGGTCGTATCGGCGTTTACCAGCGACCAGACCCCCGTCGCTCCGGCACCGATAGCGATAGTTCAACCAACCCCCGAAGAAGCCGCTCCCGTATATCCATCACAAGACAACCCGCTATTTGCCGCACAGCCGACTTGGGCGCAAGCTTTTGTATACCAAAAAAACGGTCTACTGGACCCAAAATACTGGAACGTACTGGTCGGACCTGCCGAGAACAGCAACCAAGAGCAGCAGTATTACACCGCTAACCGCGAAAACTTCAGAATAGAAAACGGCGTCCTGCGTCTCATTGCTACAAAAGGCAGCCAGCCGGAGGGATACCAGTATGGTTCGGCACGAATCGAAACACAGAACAAGCAAGTATTCCTCTACGGACGTATAGATATTGAGGCAAAGCTCCCCGTTGGTGTAGGCACATGGCCTGCCGTATGGCTGCTGCCCGCAAACAACACCTACGCCGAAAAGAGTCCAGAAAGTAACCAGCTACGTTACAAAAACGGAGGCGAAATAGACGTTATCGAAGCAGTCGGACACGAACCAGACAATGTGTACGCAGTTGCACATACCGCTGCAGATCTTATTCACCGCACCGACGGCACCGGCTCGTTTAATGTTATTAAAGTTCCAAACAGCGCAACGACATTTAATAAATATACGCTTTTTTGGACGCCTACCAGTCTCAGCTTCGCCGTTAACGAAAAGGTCTACTTTACCTATACCCGGCAAGCCGGTGCGACCTACATGACATGGCCGTTTGACCAACCGTTTTACCTTATCGCAAACTTAGCCATGGGCGGCACCTGGGGCGGCTTAGATACCGACCGTTTCCCCGGTAACGGCATAGACGACTCTGCCCTGCCGGCATCGCTGGATATCCGCTCTATTTATTACTATCCGTATATCGGACCAAACGACATTAAGTAACATTAGGTATAGTAAAAGCGGCCCGCCGTTTCTTTAATACGAGGGGGCCGCTTTTAGTTTTGTAGCAATGCTACAGGAGATGTTTAGTTCTCTTTGTTTGCACGCGCAAGCTGACGCTGACCACGCATTAAGCGTGTCTGGCTGTAAACCATTAATGCGCCACCAAAGATCGTGTACGGCAGTAGAATGTGCCAGCTCGCACCCAAGAAAGTGTGAAGCGACATATCAACTGCAGTGATGTGCGTCAGGTTCGCGAGAACCGGTGTGTTGGTTGGTGTGTACATTATATTTCCTTTCTTTCCTTTTCTTCCGTATTACCACGCCCGATTTGGTCGTTTGTAGCTCAGCCAAATTGAGTAGAGGTAAATAAACTCTCTATAAACGGCATACGCCTCATTAGGGAACAATAGTAGGGTCATAACACCTTGCCAACGGTCGCGCTGGTCGGTGTATTTATACCAGCGGTGGAATTGAATAAGCGCGGCAACCACCGGTATAAGCAAGAAGAATGAAACCCACTGAACACTGTCGCCCATGGCCAGGATGGTAACGTAAGCACCGATAAGCAACAGGCGCATCAAGAAATTAACGGCCAGAAGTGCAATGGTAAACATCTCGTAACGTGAGTGCTTTTTCATGCCACGGCGGCGCAGTTCGTCTACCGTTCCGCTGTACCAGCGCTGACGCTGATCAAAGAGGCCGCCCTTGCCGGTAAGGCGAAGAGGCACATCCGACCAAGAAATCATACGAAGTGAGGATTTTGCATCCCAACCGAGGTCTTTCAGCTCAAGAGTCAGACGATAGTCCTCAACCAAGCTGTCTGTTGCCCAAATTGTACCCTTATGTAGTTTATCTACTTGGCGCAGCGCCTTGGTGCGGAACATAACCGAGACCCCAGGAAGCACACGTGCGCTCTTGTAGTTTTCGACTCTCCAGGCATTTGCTAGACCGAACTCAATGTTTTGCAGGCGCCACAAGAACCGCTGCCAACGTGTGGCATCTTTCTTAAGAGGCATAGTGCGGTAAGCCGAGCAGATTCCGGCGGTGTTCGGCTCTTGCTCAAACTGCTTTACACCTTCTTCTATCATTTTTGTATCGATGATAGTATCGGCATCCATTCCAAAGATATAATCTGGACGGCTCTTTTTAGCTACTTCAAAACCTTGGTTCAATGCGCCGGCCTTTTTAGCAGTATTGCCAACTGTTACCAAAAGGCGCAGTTTATCTTTGCCATACTTACGCTGGTACTGTTTTACAATCCGAATGGTGTTGTCGGTGCAGTTGTCGGCAATAATCAGCACATACATAAAAGGATACGTCTGTGCCATAAGCGACGTAATAGTAGCTTTGATTATGTCCTGCTCGTTATGAGCCGGGACAAGCGCAATAACACGTGGCTTTCGAGCCATACAAAACTTCTCCACTCCTTAACGGTTTTTTACAAATAAAAAAGGGCCTCGATTTTTATTCTTGGCCCCTTGATCCGCGAAAAACCTTTATCACATTTGACTATACACTATTATTGTGTGTTTGTAAAGTTTTTTCTCTTAAATTCTTTTACATTTGGCTCTGGAGTACTGCCAGCGCCTGACTGATTGTTTTTACCTCAATTCCTGAGGCTTTTATCATATTCAGCTCTGTATCGAGATCGCTTGGCGTAACCGCATAATCATCAGCCGTGCCGCCGTTCATAACCTTGTGGTAGACAAGTACAAGCCAGGTTTTTTCTGCTTTTGCCTTTGCAATCCAGGTAGCTACTTCTTCGGGCGTTGTATCAGTATTAATATGCTGAATCAGGATATTGTATGGGTTAAAGTTGTCCTTGGAATTGTATCCAATATCCGTGGTACGGTGAGATTGGTAGACCTGCTTGATCGCAGCCACAGTTGCGGCACTGTACGATCCATACGGACTCGCGATGCTCTCGGCAACCGATACGCCAAACATCTGCTGAAGCGTGTTGCGGGAGTTTTCTAACTCAGCACTGAGTTCGGCAGGTGTGAGCTTAGCGAGATCGGCGTGCGTAACGGTATGCGAGCCAATTTCATGCCCCGCAGCAATGAATGCCTGCACCATTGCCGTAGTCATATACTCATCCGTATTGAGCGTCCCACTGATAAGGTACTGTGTGGTAATGAGCCCGTATTTTTGGAGCAACGGTAAGGCGCTTGCATAGATAGATTCCCAACCGTCATCAAACGTAATACTAATAAGCGGTGCATTAAAACCAACTTTTGTGGATGGGACTAAATTGTAGTCATCCGTCTGCAGCCAGCCATTACTCGAAACAAGTGCATATACCGTAAAAGTAGTAGCCCCAACCGGAACATCTACTTTTGTGCTGTACTGTTGCCATACATTCGCCGCATCAGCACCAGCAAGTGGATTAGGAAGTGTGAGATACTGCTCTACACCTGCCGAATCTGTATAGGCCGCAACCATATGCGCCTGGGTGTTGGTTTTGTACCACAATGAAAATTCATAGCTCTTCCCGCTCACGAGGTTGGTGAGCGGCGTAAAGAACCACTTCGCATCACCGCTGGTGTAATTCGAAACAGTTGTTTTTAGGCTGCGTGCACCGGTATGGGCGTCGCCTTGAACGTAGCTAAACGTAGCTGTATTAGTTCCCCACTTTTCGGACTGCCAGTTTGCCGGCTTGTTGCCGCTCGCCGTTTCATGAGAAGGGTTTGGTATTAGGTTTTCGTCTGCTGGCGTAGGATTGGGGTCAGTTCCGTTTGATACGCTTAAACTAAAGTCGTCTACTGTCAGGATTCCCACCGCAGGCAGCACATGCAATATAGTAACTCTCTGCGCGCCAGAAGGGGTAGTAAACGTACCTTGGAACTGCTTCCATGAGGCCGATGCGGGTGCAGAAGCAATATCGATATATGTCATGGCGCCATTTGCGCCCTCCACTTCGGCAACAACTTTTGTAGTAACGTCCGAAATATAATAATCACTAAAGCTGTAGGCCGTACCT
The DNA here is from genome assembly GCA_964431415.1 of uncultured Candidatus Saccharibacteria bacterium. Taxonomy (GTDB): domain Bacteria; phylum Patescibacteriota; class Saccharimonadia; order Saccharimonadales; family JACDBH01; genus CAYSJS01. Next base: position 14,070 of record CAYSJS010000007.1, read on the forward strand.
GCAGTTACTGAAACGTGCGAAAAGTACCATTTCGCATCACCGCTTGCATAGCTGGTGATCTGCACTTTGCCGCTCTTGCTGCCCGTATGTCCACTTGCTTCGTAGGAATACACCGGCGTGTTTGTGCCCCAAGAATCATACGCCCAAGATGACGGACCGGATCCATTTGCAGCAACCGTTTCCAGAGAAGGATTAGGGACGAGATTACTGCCAGGGGCAGCAGGCGTGCTCTGCGTTAATACATAATCATCTACTGTTAGCTCACCCACACTTGCAAGCACGTGGTACACGGTAACTTTCTTGGTTGAGGACAAAGTTGTAAACTCACCGGCAAAGGTGTTCCACGCCGTACTTGCCGGGGCAGTACCAATGTCAACATAGGTGTAGTTCCCCGTGGCGTCTTCCAGCTCGGCAACTACATATGTTTCTTGAGTCGATTTATACGCATCGCTAAATACATATTTTGTAGATGCCACAGCTGTGACCTGCGTCGGGAACCATTTGGCGTCACCGGAACTATGAGAAGAAAGCACGGTTTTGAGTGCGCGCGTACCGGTTTTTGCATCACTGGTCACGCTAAAGGTCGGGCTGTTCGTTCCCCATTTGCTGCTCGTCCAGCCATCAGCCGTTCCCGCCCCGCCATTTGTGTTTGTTTCGGCCGATGGGTTTACAAATAAATTGTCCGTGGACGGCGCAGGCGTAGGGTCCGGAGTGGGCGTCGGGGTTGGGTCGGGTGTTGGCGCTGGGGTCGTTTCGACTGTCGTCAAAGAATAGTCATCAGTAGACAAGTCGCCGACACTTCGCAGCAAATGAAAAATAGTTACTTCCTTAGCGCTGGCAGGTGCCGTGAGCTGCGTTTGGAATAACTGCCAATCGGCAGCTATTGGAGCTGTTCCAAGCTCCTGGTATGTATAATTCCCGCTCGCATCAGCATATTGTGCCACTACATAACTTAGGGCGCTTGATTTATAGTAGTCGCTAAAAGTGTATTGTGTGCCGGAAACAACAGATACCGGCGCGGCATACCACTTTGCATCACCGCTAGAATAGCTCGAAATGCTTACTTTGACCGACTTAGCGCCAGTACGAGCTACAGAGTCATATGTGTAGGTGCGAGTGTTGGTACCCCACCCGCCTTTCTGCCAGTTCTCCGGGAGGCTTGCGTCCGAAGAGTCGGCCGTTTCAAAAGAAGGATTACTTATTAGGTTTGCCGACGCAGCCGAAAGAGCCGGCGTGAGCAAAAAACTCGGCAATACCGAAAGTAATAAAACGACTACGAGCAGTAAAGCTCTAATTCTCTTAAATATTTTCACCGACTTCTCTTTCTGCCAGAGTCCACCCGGTTGATAATTACCATCATTATATACTATTTAAGTAATTTAGTAAAATTTATTAAATTACTGCTAACTACTACACATATTCAACAATAAATGATACAATGACCCCAGTTATTCATGCGGGATTCGTATAACGGTTAATATATAAGTTTTTAGAAACCTTAGGACGGGGTGAGAACTGCCGGCGGCAGGTCGGAAACGAATCTACTCTTCAAAACTTGTTTTGAAAGATGTAGTTCGGGGCTCGCCGGAGGTGAGTCGACTACCTTAACAACCATTAAATTTACGCGGGTGTAGTACAACGGTCAGTATACAAGTTTTCCAAACTTGAGACGAGGGTTCGACTCCCTCTACCCGCACCAAGTTCGCAGTTTTATCTTAAGGTAGGTACGCGCCGGTAGCTCAGCTGGACAGAGCAATGGGCTTCTATCCCACAGGTCGGGGGTTCGAATCCCTCCCGGCGTACCAAAGCATAAGCGTTATAATGAGCATATGAAAAAATATTCAAAGTTAATATTCCTATTGGTTATAGTATTAATATTAGCTATCGGATTCGGATTTTATAGGCACAGTAAGCAAAATGCGAACTGTGAACGTGGCATGACGGGGCGATGCCTACCGGCAGGTATGTGCGTGGCGCCAAATGATGCGGTTGTGTCGTGTGAAGCCTTAAAACAAAACCCTACGAAAACTAACTGGCCGTAAGTAAAATAGTTCTAACCTGTGTAATAATGCTGTACCAATTCAACGTATTAGATTAGTTCAGTTCGAGCACAAGACAAAGAGAAAAATTAGTATCTATTATTTAGTTCGAGTCTCAATTGGCCTTTTGTTATTATGAATGTATGGATGAATTCTTTACTTTTGATCCACTTACCGCAGGCAGTAAAGGCTTGGTTTTCATTGGCGACAACGTATTAATCTATCGTCGTGATGATAAGACTACCAACCATCCCAACGAGCTAGACTTACCGGGTGGTGGTCCAGAAGAAAATGAAACGCCATTTGAAACATTCAAGCGCGAAGTCAAGGAGGAGTTTTCTATTAATTTAACTCAAAAAGACATTGAGTATGTTAGAAAATATCCAAGTACATTAGAGCAAGGGAAATTTGCGTACTTTCCTGTAGCTAAAATCCCTGCCGAAATGGCCTCACGGATTAAGTTAGGTGATGAAGGGCTGGAATTTCTATTGATGAGCCTTAGTGATTACATCGCTCGAGATGATGCATGGTCGCTTTTTCAAGAACGGGCAGCAGATTACGCTAAGTCACATCGCAAAGAATAGCTCTAGCCTGTGCAAGGGAATCGAGCCGGCAGCAGACCCCGTGTTCTATTTGTTGCATTCAAAGAACCTAATGCTTTTTACCTGCATCTGCCATTTATTCAGGCCGCCATCAATCTTTCCGGCGACACTTCCCATCGCAAGGTTAAGAATAGGATAGATGCGGTTGCCGCTGCCGAAAGGCCAATCATCTGGGCTATCCGATGGCTTTACATAGGTTCCAAAAACTTCACCATCGAGCGTCCATCGCACTTCAGTCGGCGTTACCTCAACGCCATAGGTATGAAATTCGTCAGAAGTGATAGTGGCCGGTGCACCAAAAGCATAACTCTTGTTAAACGTATGCAGAGCGCCTTCCACGACACCCGGACGGTTGCCATAAGTTTCTACGGCGTCGAGTTCGCCGTTGTGCATATAAAAGCGCGGCTCAGCCCAATTTTCGTCAGTCGGATTAAGCGCGTCTGTAAACGGTTGATTTGCTGACAAAAACCAAAAAGCAGGCCAAGTGCCAGGATCGGTTGGAAGCTTCATAGTTACTTCACATTTACCATATTCAAAATCGAAACTACCAAGCGTATCAATACGTCCAGAAGTAAATTCGTATGCCGTGTCTGTGCCAGGGTACTGATACGACTCGCGGTGTGCTTCTAGGACGAGTACTCCGTCTTCGATACGAACGTTACGTTCGCTGTCGGTATATGCTTGGGACTCGTCGTTATATGTTGGGACGGCTGGATCGAGCTCGAAGCGCCAAGTACGCGTATCTACCGGACCATTCGGCATAGTTGAAAAGTCTTGCTCCCAAGATGGGGACGATTCGAATTCGGCATTTTGATGCTGCATTTCCGTAGCCTTCATATTATCGGTAACAGTAGCACACCCCTCCAGTGCCGCAATAACACCTGCGCTTAATACGCCTTTTAGAAAGGTGCGGCGATCAAAGCCTCTACTTAATTCTGAAGATGTTGGTTCCATTAATATTATTATACCATAAAATTAGATATATTGCAACATTTACCGATTACGCCAATTTGCTTCCTCTGAATTAGCACATGTGCCTTCTATTTCAGCGGTACCCAAGAGGCACGGTATGACCCAGTGCTATAGAGTCATGCATGTGCGTATTACGCAGTTCGAATCCTTGCCTGTCCCGTCCGAGCAGACAGGCGTGCCTCTGGGTGTACCATTTCAACGCATCTGAGTAGTTGAGTTCGAGCGTAAGACTTAAATAAGAATAAGTATCTCTTAATCTGTTCGAATCTCGGTTGGTCTTTTGTTATGATTAGCTAATGGAAAAACCTAGCCATGAACAAGTCAATGAACTTATTGAGGAAATAATTCTACCTTTCTACGTAGTAGAGCGCGATATGCTGTTACCAAATCAGCCAGAAGGACAGCGCAGAAATGAAAACGATGCCGAACACTCTTGGTCCGTAGGAATACTGGCGTGTGCACTTGCTCAACATGTTGATCCGACATTAGATGTTGGGCTCGTAAGTCAGTTTGCGATCATACATGATCTAGTCGAGGTGTATGCGGATGACACTTCCGTATGGGCCAACAGCTCAGCTTTAGAGGCTAAAGAAAGTAAAGAAGCTATTGCTCTGCAGAAGATAAAAGATAAGTTTGCTCACATTCCCTGGCTGGTAAAAACAGTTGAGGATTACGAGAAGCAGGACACGAATGAAGCGCTTTATGTTCGCGCAATCGATAAGTATATTGCGGTATGTATAAGATTTATGGACGGTGGCGAGTTTTATAGATCAAAAGGTATTACCAAAGATATTTTTGATAAAAGCCTTGAGTCACATCGTAGAAAAGCGCATGGGCATGCGGGCGTAGCCGAATATTACGAAAAAGTTCGTGCAATTTACGATGAGCATCCTGAGCATTTTCATGTTGGGTGAACTACCAGTTTAGTTCTACCCTGTGCAGGGATGCTGTACCACAGCGTAAGTATGTTATTGTAATTCATAGAGCTGTTATGTTACAGAAAAAAATCCAAGGCAATAAATTGAGCGCCCTGTTGATCTTACTAACATGGCTGGTTTGCTTGGCTTTTGCTGGAGCTGGCGCAGTATTAGCGGCAGGAATAATCGATACAACTGGCAGTTCTATTACTATTGGCGACAGCTTTCAGAAAAACTTCCAGTTAATCATTATCGATTTTAGTATCTTCTTAATTTCAATAATTATTGCCATAATACTATCTAGAAAGCTTGGGCTCTCAGTTTCGGGTAATAAAAGTACAACCAACCAACAAGTTAGCGCGATTTTTCTTAGTATCATAGGCATACTAATTGGGCTCATTGCAAGAGATTCTACAGTTGAATCTCCTAAGCCATCGATACTCTTGCCCATTATCTTCACCATATCTGCCCTGATACTATTGTATATATTTGCCAGTAGCTTAGTATTTACAAGCACCGACTCAACCAGGAAGAAAGTTTGGACGCCAGTTATTTACTTCGTTATGCTCGCTATGCCATCGGTAATTCTTTGTACTTTTGCAAAATAATTGTTCTAACCCGTGCAGCACAACTGCCGTAATGGTTACGAAGAAATAATATTTGTTAATGCAATTGAAAATTCTTGCACTATTGACGGGTGTTGTTTTTTTATGTCGTTAGTTATTGCCTCGCCTGATCGTATAAATTCTGCGTTAATAAAGGCTACTTTTTTAATATTTAAACCAAGTCTAAAATCATTTTTATTTGTAGGTAGATCAATAGTCGCTAAAGAAAAAGGAACAGACCGATGCGTGACATCACCTTTAGGCATAACTGTATATAATTCAAAACTCTTTCTTGTTCTATCGACGGTGAGTATATTCTTAATATGAAAAGGTGCAGGAAGCCCACTATTGTAATGAGGCCTTTCGGCATCATAAATCAGAGGAAGCCATTCATCACAATACTGCTGTTTCAACTCATTCCGCACTATTTCAAGCCTTTTTGATTGCATGTTATTAAGCTTTGATTCAGTTTTAACGAGCCACATAACTGCTAAAGCAAATAGCGTGCCAAGGAGTAGAATTACAAAAACACCGAGGAGCATACTAGTAATTATACGTTACAGTAGTTCTAATTTATTAATTGAATCAACCCATTTTTAAAGTGCCAAAGCGCTTATGCTTGCGTGTTAAAGCTTTTACTTAGAAAATTACAATATGCACGAGTCTACACCGCCTCCCCCAGAGAACACATTACCGGTATTCGTAAACCAAACCGGGCTCGCAGGAATTCTTGGAATTTCGAGACAAAGAGTACACCAATTAAAAAGTAGCGGTCAGCTCCCGGCTCCAGATGGCATTTTAGAGAACGTTGGTCTTATATGGACATTGGAAACGGCACAGAACTTCTTCGAAGAACGTAACAGAGCTTTAGGCAAGATTGGTTTGCAGGAATAAAGCCCTAGCCTTTGCATTAGTTTTGCCTTTTTGTTTGTTATGATACCTGCATGAATACTACAGAACTACTCAAAGGTACTGCACAAAGGATTATTACATTCGCCAGCAATACAGAACACGGGTCAAAAACATGGGACGAGCAACCCTCTGCTCCAGAAGGAGGCTACACCAACCATGCAGGCTTTGTTCTTATGGGTGACATCGAATCCTACGCAGATATTGCTTTAATAAACAATGAGCAAGCTACAATTCGCGCGCGACTCGCGAAAGTAACAGACACCGGAGACAATGAAAGGTTCTTTATTATTACGTTAGATTTTTCTGCCGACACATCCAGCGTAAAAGAAGCCATAAAGAATCATTCAAATATCTCTGAAAAAACTTTATTAGACATACTTAACGAAGAAAAAACCGTGCCAAAACTCATTCATGTAAGCTACGAGGCCGGTCGCGACAGTAACAACAACCCCGTGGGCATTCGTTACGAGTATTCAACGGATCAAATCCTGTCGCTTTCGGCAGAAGAAGAGGAAGAGTTAGTTAGAGCGTTGAATCTCACATTCGATAGCATCATGAAAGAACGATAAACGTCATCAAACATGAGAGTATTTATTACCGCCCGTTACAGCGGCGAAGAAAATAAAAAAGAAGTTGATGAGCTATGTGCGGCGGTGCGCACGGCAGGAGCAGAAGACTACTGTTTTGTAAGGGACGAGGAAAAAATAGACGACCCAAAACTACTTTGGAAACGCGCCTATGAAGAAATCAAAAAGAGTGACCTCCTGCTCATAGACATATCCGACGCGCCAACAGGCGGACGGGTTTTAGAAGCAGGCATCGCCTACGCATTGCGTATTCCAATTATTATTATCATGAAACATGGCACCGAATACAAGGAGTTCTTTAATGGCATAGCAAGTGAAATTAGTTATTACACCTCAATCCAGGACATTACCCCCTTAATTAGGCGCATAATTACATAAAATAAACCGATTTGTTTACGACCACGCATCGGCTCATATCTATAACGACAACTATTTGCAGCCTCCAAGATGCTTATGTTTATTGTTAAGTCTACGGCAAGATGATATGTTTAATCTAAGGAGAAAATAGATGAAAAAAATTAATCAAAAAGGGTTCGGTGCACTAGAAGCTTTATTAATTGTAATTGTGCTTATTGCATTGGGCGGTATTAGCTATCTCGTATACAGCAAAGTCACCGAAAAGAAAGATGATACGAATACCTCATCAAACAATGAAACGAATGATACGACCTCTTCGTCTTCAACAACCGAATCTCAGTCAGCTCAAAGTTCTACACCAAGCGAAGCGTTTAGTGCGATCAAATCAAAATGGCTCGATCTAGAAAGTAGCCAAAGCTCATCTGCAGGCTATACGCTGGAAGAGATAAAGAACGACAGCACGGCTACGATGGTATACGTCAAGTCCAGTTCAAGCTACACTACAAAAACAGCCAAAAGTAGCAACGCCGTATATTACAGAATTGATTCAAAGAAATCTTCCAGTGGCGAAAGCGGCAGCAGCGTATATGACGCATACAAAACATCTGTCGATCAAGCCCTTAGCAGTATTAAAGGCTACATTACGTCTGATTTAGGAATGTCGTCCGAGGATGAACATAGCGTTGACGGCCCAGCAACCAGTACGACATACTCGCTCTATAAAAAGAATAGTTTCTATTGCCAGGTAGCTCATACGGAATATAATACGGTTATCTTTAGCTGCGTAGAGTAAGCTCAGTACAGTCTATAGGCTGCATGGATACAAACTGTGTTTTTAGTGTGATATCATAAGCATAATGAAAGCTAAAAAACAGAAAAACGTTAGACTGACTATAAAACACAAGAAATCTTTACTTGCAGGCATCATTATTTTTATGTTTGCCTTAGTATGCATATACGGTATACCAAAAGCCAGATATTACCGTGACGGCATGCGCCAGGCACATATCGTACAGATTCGAGAACTAATCATGATGGCTGTAGAGAATCTAAAAAAAACCGCGCCGGTTGACCCAAAGACGGGCGACGTGTATTTCCCTGAAAGCAGACTCTATCTCCCTCGCCCGGACTATGCACTCGATATTAGCTACCGCCAAGATACTGGCGATATAAGCGATGCAAACGGCGAGCTCACCATCAGTACAAAAAGCGTGTTTGGCAGCACCAAAATGTATAGCGCCAACTCTATTGATGACCTCTTTAAACAAGTTCCAAAGCTACAGGCTTGTGCGCGCGGCGTAAAAATTGTATCGCAGAAATTTGACGCTTCAGACAGCACGAACGAGCTCAAGCACACCGTTACGCTAGGTAACGGCCAAACGAAGTATATTTACCTAGAAAAAGATTGCCCTGAACTAGAACCACTTGCCGACGCTTTGAAAAACCTCCGCGCGTACTAACCCGTCACTCCCAAACACTTCTGCAAGAATTCATCCGGCCCCACCACATCGGAGTCTGCATTTGGTTTTCCGCAGTATTGCAGAAGAGCAAAATAAGGTCCAAATGCATCGTTCCCATTCGTAAACCAACTATTTAGCCGCGCTGTAATTAGGTCACGGATATATCCACGAGGCGTATTAGGGAAGTATGGCTGACCGTAAAATAGATCTTCAAAGGCGACCGCCTTATACTCCAACACTCCTGTTACAGGATCGCCTGTATTAAATGGGTAGTCGCTATAGGCAAGATCGCTTATTTGCGACCCGGCACTGTACTGCTTTTCTGCTACTTCGAAAATACTCTCTGCCTCGCTATCCGCGCCAGGACTTGCAGAAGGGGAACACGTCTTAAAGTCTTTTACGTGAGCAAACTCATGAATAAGTTTTGGGTACGACGAGTCGCCTATCACTATAACGGGTGTGTCGTCTGTCCCTACCGAGAACAGCCCAAAATCGATTTTTACTTCAGGCAATACCACACCGGTTGGGTTATCCGGCAGGAGGTTAAGATCTTCAACCAAAATAAAATTAGTTATTAGACCAGCTGGAAGTCGAACAATCTGCTCTGCCGTTTCTAAAATTTTTGCTTTATAGTGCTGTACGTCTGCGCTGTCATCTCTGTTAAATATTTCATTCTCAATATCATCACCATAAGAATATTGAACCGAAGCAACGCCAGCGAGCAAAGCACTAAAAGCACCGCGCACCTCGGGCAGACTATCGGTATCTTGAGACGACATTATTGTTTCAAACTGACGTATCTCATCATTTTTACCGGCGAAAGGGAAATCAATTACCTCTAAGGAGTTCTCCACATCTTCAAGGTTGTATTGCGCAGGATTTGCACTATACCCCAGCTCCACCGAAGGACAGTTTTTTGCAGAAAAGGGCCCTAGCCCCTCGTTCCACGCATACCCGCCCGACACAAAACCTACGGTTAGCGCAATACCAACACCTGTTATTTTTCTCATCATCACATAATAGACTACATATTAAAAATTTGTAAATGGTGGCTTGCGTAGTGTAGATTACTAAAGATTAACCTAGAGCAAAGGATACAGGACTTGAGTAAAGAAAAGATTATAGGCGGCGGCGTAACTTTAGCGCTAGCCATCGGGTTGCCGCTTGGTATCAAACTTGAGTACGAAAACAGCCCAGAATGTCATACTAAAAAAGACATGCTTGGAAAAATTGCCTGCAGCGTTACCGGTACGGACCAGCCCGAGCAAACCGTGGCCGTAGATAAGAACCAGTTCCCTAGAGATGAGGTATTTGGGATAGAATATAACGGCCTGCCGTATGTTTGGCCTGCCGGCAGACCTCACCGGTCACTTATTTATACCGGTTTTCCCTTCACTCCCCCTTGTGCCATGCCCGACTGTCACTGGGACGGAACGGCAGCAGTTGATATTGCATATAAAAACCCAGAAGATCCAACGGCTCAGATATTCCCCGAAGACGATGACATAGTCGGCGAACCGGTGCGGGCAATCACAAATGGCGTGATCGAGACAGTAAAGGAAGATCCTAAAGCCGAGAATTGTTACAGGATACAGTTTTATGGTGCAGATGACAGATTTTATTGGTATGGCCACTTGATAAATCCTCTCGTCTCAGATGGACAGTCAGTTCAAGCCGGTCAAGAAATAGCGCAAGTTGGGGGCATAGATTGTAACCCAGGGCATTTAGATACATCCTACCCCCATTTGCATATAGACGAAGGTTGCGTAACCGCAGAAGGGCCGCAGCATGGCGGGAGAGATTCTTGTAGAAACGAAGACTTAATCGCTCTGCTGAACACTATTTACCTGCAAATGCCTGAATAGCCAGAACGCACCCATATTGATCTGTATCACATACGACCAACACAAACACCGCTAGAGTAAATACATGCATAAGCGTGTCCTAAGAGAGGCTTCTATTGTTGTTCCGCCTGAAACATTTGCACCCACAACGTTAGAAAGCTGGCTTCACGCACAAGAGTCAGCCGGAATTCTATGCTCGCTTTGCGGCATGCAAATAAACTTGCTTTCACATACGCCCGACCCTGCGAATACCGGACAATTTATGTGCGGGCTGGCCATACCGCTTGAAATCATCCCGTAATTATATCTATTCATATCTGTTAATGTATGGTAGAATTGCCTGGTTGCACCTTATAGTAATCGGTATACGTGGCGGCTGTAGCTCAGCTGGTTAGAGCGTCGGTTTGTGGTACCGAATGTCGTGGGTTCAAGTCCCATCTGCCGCCCCATATAAAAAGACTTATTCCCTGGAATAGGTCTTTTTAATTTACATGAGTAGGCAATTTTCTTCAGACTATCAACAAACTTGCCCGTCCAAACAGAGACAAAAAAGCTAACTTTCTGCTATAGTATAGATAAAGAAAAGGAGTGCATGATGATCCGTAAAGTGAGGAGTTTTTTTCGTGACTATAAACATTTCGGTCTCGTTCTGCTTGCAATCATCGTAAGTTTGGGGCTAGATCTAAGCGGAAAAGATGTCTATGCGCACTGGATACTCGGCGGCACAGCCCTGCTCTCTGCACTTCCGCTTGTATGGGGCATGATAGAGGATCTCCGTACAGGTAAATACGGTATAGATCTTTTAGCTGCAACCGCAATCATTACTTCGGTTATCCTCCGCGAATACTGGACGGCGATCATCATTGTTTTCATGCTTACGGGCGGCGAGTCACTGGAAGATTACGCAGAACGGCGAGCACGCATAGAGCTGGATGCGCTTTTGACCAGAGCGCCAAAAAAAGCCCATGTGCTACGAGGCCGTAAAATACTTGACATCGCCGTTAAAGAAGTGCGGGTGGGCGACAAGCTGATTGTTAAGCCCGGCGAAATCGTTCCGGTTGATGGCATTATTTTAGACGGCGAAACAAGCCTGGACGAATCAAGCCTGACGGGCGAAAGTCTGCCAGTTACTAAGAAAGTTGGCGATGATCTATTAAGCGGGGCGCTTAACATAGAGGGCGCTATTACAATACGCGCCGTTCACTCGGCCGAAGACAGCCAGTACGAGCAAATTATAAAGCTTGTTAAAAGTGCCGCCAGCACCGAGTCACCTTTCGTACGCCTCACAGACCGCTATAGCATTCCTTTCACACTCATATCGTTCGCAATCGCCGGATCCGCCTGGGCAATTAGCGGCGAACCAATCCGATTTTTGGAAGTTATCGTAGTGGCCACTCCCTGCCCGCTTCTGCTCGCTGCGCCCATTGCACTTATTTCCGGCATGAGCCGTGCTGCTAAACACGGAATAATAATTAAGACCGGTTCGGCTCTCGAAAAACTCGCAGCAGTCAGGACGATCGCCTTTGACAAAACAGGAACACTGACGCACGGCACACCGGTCGTAGGCGTAATTACCAACTTCAAGCCTTTTTCTGCTAAAGAAGTTTTAGCAGCTGCCGCCTCACTCGAAGAAAGTTCCAACCATATCCTCGCACATGCAATAGTCACTGCCGCCAAAGAAAAGAATCTAAAAATCGTTAAAGCAAAACAGCTACAAGAAAACCCGGGACACGGGCTGACTGCGCGTGTCGGCAAACAGCATGTCGTTGCCGGAAAGCTCGACTTTATGAAGCAGCACGGCATCTCTATTCCTAGCGACTTTAAAACGGACACGATAAAAAGCACCGTTACTTTCGTGGGCATAGACGGAAAGCTCGCGGGTGTTATCAGTTTTACAGACGAGCTACGAGCAGAAAGCAAACCAATGCTTGCACACCTTCGTAAATTAGGTATTAAGAATTTCTTAATGGTAACAGGCGACAATAAAGCCGCTGCCGCTTCGGTAGCTAAAAAGCTAGAAATAAACCAGGTGGTAGATGAAGCCTTGCCAGCCGACAAAGTCCGCGCCCTCGAAGAAGCAACGCCTCGCCCCGTTGCGTTTGTCGGCGACGGCGTGAACGACGCACCGGTATTAACTGCCTCCGACGTCGGCATTGCGCTAGGAGCCCGCGGTTCTACGGCCGCTAGCGAATCAGCCGACGTAGTCATTATGCTCGACGACGTTGCGCACGTTTCCCAAGCCGTCGAAATCGCTCAGCGAACATTCGCCATTGCCAAGCAAGCCATTCTGATTGGAATCGGCATGAGCATAGTGCTGCAAATGATTTTCTTTACCGGTAGATTCCGCCCTGCCCTTGGCGCCGCCCTTCAAGAGGTGGTTGACGTGAGCGTTATCTTCATTGCTCTCCGTGCACACGGCAGCTTCAAAAAGTCATCTAAAAAAAGTTTATAGCTAGCAAGAAACTCAGCGGTAATATAGCGTTATCCGTACCATACCCGCTCACATTTTCAAGTGCCGTCATAAGCAGAGGCACAAAAATATATACCGCCGAGCTCACATACAGGTGACCCATGCGTACCGTTACGACCACTATCAGGAAAGATAGAAGAAAATAGGTCGATGTCCCTATAATCGACTTTGTGTGGCCTAAAATCTTGTATAGTTTTTTGCTATAACGCAGTCCAACTACCGCCGCAAACCCATCTGCAATCGCCACCTGTAATATGGCACCAGCGAACAGCCATTTATTTGGGCTAAGGAGCGACACTAACAGTATGCCTACTCCAAAGAATAAATCTCCCCAACTCAATCGGGTAATTGCATGAATAGCATGAAAAAGGTGCGTATAGCGGTTAACCAAGTTTGCCGCAATAAAGCCAAGTGCAAGCAAACTCATCCAGCCGTACCCAATCCAAAATGGCAAAAAAGCAATGTACGTGCCGGCAATAATATGCACAAACTTACGCGCCAGCTCCCCGCGTAACTTCTTTTTTCGCCACAATACTTCCGACGCAACCAAAATAACCGCAATAACGAGAGTTGCAAATAATGTGTTAATCATCAAAAGCAATTATACGCCGCAAACGGCTAATATTCTTTGAATTTTGTACGCGTCTGTTACATACATCTGGCGAAAAGCAAGCAATACATGATCGCCTGACTTACACTGCTAAAAAATAAGAGAGGCTGGTTGATTATGCCTCTCTTATTTTGTCTCTAGCCTTTACTTGACCCTAACAATCGCCCTGTCAGACATAGCCGCATTTGGTTTCCAGATAACATACTGATGCCCCTCTTCAACAGGAACCTCAAATACGACCTTACCGCTTGCTTTACCACCCGCTACCAAATCACCTGAACCAATTGTTTTAATAGTAGTAATGCCGCCGTCCAAAACTTGTCCGCCAGCTGTCTGTACACGAAAATCAAATACATTATAAGCCTGCGTTTTATTGCTCGTGTTTTCGAGCGCGACGTCAGCAACAATATAAGTTTTACCTGTTTCCGCCGTTTCGTAGTCGCTTACGCTCGTTTTATACTCAACACCAGTCAACGTCATTTTGACACCGTCTACAGTAGCCGATTCGCCGGGGAGTACTTCAACATCTTTTGTTTGTTTGTCGGCGCGTTCGTCAAACTTATAAGTTTTTGAATTACTGCCGCCGTTATTGCCCCCTGCCGAGTTATTGCTATCCGACTTATTGCCTCCCGCACTTCCGGCGATAGCCGCAATAACAATAATAGCCAATATGACCGTCAACACTTTGTGCTTTTTAAACCAGCCCATGCACATTCTCCTTTTTAATAATAGCTTGTAATATACCCCTAATAATCAGTTATGTAAAACTTTGCGAAATCTTTATCAGTGCCAAGCGAGCATTAAAAAACGGCTAAAAAATTAGAAACAGGATTAATCTGACTGATGGTCGGGGTGGCGGGATTTGAACCCACGACCTCGTCGTCCCGAACGACGCGCGCTACCAAGCTGCGCTACACCCCGATAACATAATTTATTAAGGTTCAAATCCAGGTATTTGGTCACGTTCCGCGACCCCCGAACTTCATCTTTGCAAACAAGTTTGCAAGAGAAGATTCGTTTCCGAACTGCCACTGGCAGTTCTCACCCACGACCTCGTCTTCCCGAACGACGCGCGCTACCAAGCTGCGCTACACCCCGTCTCGCCCATACCCGGCATTATAACAGAGGTAATGCCGAATGAATATGAGCTATCGACAATTTTTTACCCGAATACTACTCAAAAACCTTCTAATCTGTTAGAATGACATGGTTCGGGGATTGGCGCAGTTGGCTAGCGCGCGCGGTTTGGGACCGCGAGGTCGGAGGTTCGAGTCCTCTATCCCCGACCATTCAAGACATTCTGAGCCTTCTCCAATTCGGAGAAGGCTTTTGTCATCTGGTAGGACACTACTTTTTCCTCGTCTACCACTAGGTTTAAAAAGATTAAGCGGCAAATACTATCCTTACCGACTTCGTCCGCTGCTTTCACCTTAGAACCGGCGTTTTTAGCTAGGTTTAAAAACTGCTCGATGCTTAAGACCTCTGCTTCTGGATCATGCTCAATAGCACGCAGCTCTTTGATCTGTTTCTCTAAGTTTTTCTCATCACTTACGAGCTTCGTGAGCTGTTCGTTATTAACTCGCCACACGCGGCTGTTCTTATCGTAGTCGATTATCTTTTTACTAATATCGTCCGTGCGCCGCTTCGTCGCCTTAAGTGCCGCTTCTTTGCTGTTGATTTCGGTCTTAATGGTTAGTCGTTCATCGCGCGATTGGTTTACAAGCTGCTCTTTATACGTTGCATAATCCTTCTCTGTTAGATGTATGCCTTTTTGTAGTCTCTCATCTATAAAGTTGAAAATAACTTTAGCCCGGACAGACTTCTTTTTACGCGGACAATCTTGATTTGTGCAGCGATAGTATAGGTACTTAGTGCCGGAGCGCGCAGTAGATGGAGCGGGTGTCATGCTTCTAGTGCAGAGCGAACACTTGACCATTCCACGCAATGGATAGAAAGCTGCGCGCTTCTTTTCCACCAAAGGAGAAATCACGGCTCTTACTAATCGTTGTACCTCATCAAAATCTTCCTCACTTACTGCGGGCGTAAAGTCGTAAGCATCGCGTAGATCGACGGTCTTGTTGGTCTGTATGAGTATGCCGTAGTAAAAGGGGTCTTTAAACATCTCGCTTAATATCTGGTAGGTCATACGAATCTTCTGGCCTTGCTTCTTTGCCTTAGAGCCTTTAATAACGCGCCCATAGCCCTGCTCATTCATATACTCTGCAATCTCACGCAGACCCATACCGTTCTTGCGAAGCTGCCATGCTTCAACTACCAAGTCGAAGTTCTTGCCGTCAGGTATATAAGTGCCATCCTCGGTTCTTATATAGCCATGTTTTGGCGTCCCGGAAGACTTACCCTCTTTGAGCGCATGCCTATGTCCGCGCTTCACATTCTGCGATAGGTTTGCTGAGTAATAGGTAGAAAGCGTGAACGATATACCAAGTAGCATGCGGCCGCTCGCGTCATTAGTAAAGTAGTGGGTGACAAACTTGAGGTCTTGAATATTCTGGTTGTCGAGCAAGCCGAAAATGAGCCCGCCGTCCTGCATGTTGCGCGCAAGTCGGTCAGGATGCCACGCCATTACCGCATCGACCTTTCCAGCTTTTAAATCATCAAGAAGTTTGTAGAAGTTGCCGCGCTTAGGATTGTCCGGTACTTTTGCTGAGCCGTGATCTTCATAATAAGGTTTGACTAAGTCGATGCCGAGCTTAGCGGCCAGCTCCTCACATTCAGTAATCTGGTCTTCGACAGATCGCTGCTGACGTTCTTTGTCATCAGTTGATTTGCGCACATAAAGAGCATATTTCAACTGAGTAATATCATGTGACTCTTGCTCATCCATGTAGATTATTATACCACATTCACCCCTGTTAAAGAAGAATTCTACCCCCGTTATTATCACTAATCGAGATTGCATTTTTCGCGGCAGAGGGACTGTTCGCGTCGATTTTCTGAAGTTCTTTGGTAAGCAATTTGAGCATGTCCGCGACACTAAGCTGAGTGCCTTGCACTCGCTTATCATTAACCCTTACTCTAATTCGCTTCACTTGCACTGTACGGTAGCCCTCGTGCCTGCGATAGCGGAAACCAACGCAAGCAATATTATTGCCTTGCATCGTTTCTCACTTTTCACACGCGCTCCGTACGGAAGAGTATGAAGTAGGGTGATACTTCAATGGCCAAATTTTATGATCTTATTGTAGCGGGAATTGTTTGCAAAATCAAAAAAAAGTTACATACCTACAACACGTTGTAGCCTAGTTTTTTACGCACAAAACTTTTGTTAAAAACTAAAGTCTTTCAATAGACCCTTATGTTCGTTCTTGATAGTCCTCTCCCACCAGGCAGTTTCACTGGACTTTTTGTCGGCATGATCTTTATGGTAGACGAGTAGTATGTGCACCACTCGTTCATCGTCATTAACATACGCAATGATACGTCTGCCGCTAGTTTTTTTACTTTCTCTAAGTCCTGCTATTACGAACTCATGCTTAACGATCCACTGTGTATTGTCAGCGGTACGATGTATTGGTGGCTCAGTGCGGCCACTGTTAATAAGCATATCGATGTTACGAAACTCGCTTACGATAGCTTTACGGGTAGTTAGCCAGGCGCCTTTGTACTTTTTCTCGAAATCTTTAATGTAGTGACGGGTTGCGTAGTCTTCAAAGATCACACGATAGCCGTCGCTACTAATAGACATTTTCCGGCTCTTCCTGGGTGATTAGTTCATAGGGTATGAATTCGTTCGGGCGAGTTACTTGCCAAGGTAGTTGATTGTGTGTAAACTCGACGACTTCATCGACATTTGCTTTTTGCCATTTCTTCACAATCTTGTCTATCAAATCAATCTCTTTTGCAGTTAGATATTGGTTTGGCTCATTTGCAGTAAAATCGTTAAGCGTGAGCGACTGCATCTGGTTCTTGCGCCCCGGGATTGTCTTCATTTCAAGTTGCAGTTCGCCACTTTCTACCATACTATCTACTATCCTAAAGAATTGGTCAGGAACTGGCCCATAGGGATCACGTCGATATTTCATGCCGCTCATAGATTTTAATTGGTCGTAAAACCATGCGAAGTCCGCAAAATAAATCAATTTTGCAAATAGAGTTTTTGGAGCACCATGTTTAGTCAGGCTGGTATACCGCCGCAATGTTTCTATGAGCATTTCGCGGTACTTATCATAATCAGGTATTTCGTATGCTATAAGATCAGCTATCTCCACGCCTAAGTAATCAGCAAGCCTTCCAAGCTCTTCGCTTGTCAGATCACGATCTCCACTTTCTATGGCTACAACTGTGCTGCGGCTCTTGACGCCAATAGCATCAGCTATATCGCTTTGCGACAAGCCATACATTTGACGAATTTCCTTTAGGTTCCACTGTGGTCTCATAGCTGCATCCCCCCACCCGTTAAATGCTTGTTTTTTAGCACATTAATCCTTTTTGTTGTTTGTTTTTGTTATGTTTACGGCTTAAGTATAGCAGTCGCGCGACTAAAATGTCAATATTTTATACAAGATGTCGTATATGACCATTGCTACCACAGTTAAAAGATGTATAATGAACGGCAAGAAACGATGAGCGTAGCTCAGGAAACAAACACTCGACAAGAGCTACGAGAGGGTACATAGCTCAGTAATCAAAACGAAAGGGAGTATATGGCCAAGGTCACTCGACCCAAAGCTGCCAAGGCTGCATCGAAGGTCTTGCGAGACGGACGATCCGGCAAAGCATCAAAGACTGCTGCTGGCAGCGCGCTATCGCAAGTGCCGAGCAAGCGTATTACTAAGCGCGGCAAAAAGTAAAATCGCCAGGTTTGCGTTCTTTGACGGGAAGCATTCCTAGCGATCGTGATAGGGTGGCGCACAAAACGTCACCCTCCGATTTTACCAGAACCTTTAATCCGGAGGAATTAGAAAATGATTAGAAGAAAGAGGATACGGAAGCTTAATCCCTACCGTAGCTTACTGCCAACAACAGATAAAGCATATGTGGCCATTAATGGAATTACTGAAGCACAGCTAAAACGCGCTGGATTCCCGGATCAGGCTAAGCCAGGCGACACCGTGTTGCCCCGCGTCGTGGGTCGTGTAACTGGCTTTAATGCCAATGGCAAGCGTATTATTCGTCGTGATAAACCAATGGAAACAGCGTACAGAACAGTTGAGTGGCATTGGATGGAGTGGCGTGGTCGAGATAAAGTTGAGCAATCAAAGTTTGTTGACGTACCGTATAAACGGTATCCGAGAGAAGAGGTGCTGCCGCCGTCTTTGGAAATTACATTAGTTGCAGATGCCAACGGCAGATTGTCAGTTGTGAGCGGTGAGATAGATGGTTGGAAGACTGATGAACAACTTCTAATTCATGCTATCAATGTATTTTTAGAACTTTTCGGAGAGTGCTTGGTACTTGATGAAGAACGAGCAGAAGTTTTACCAACAAATATTCAGCGGGTTAACTGGAAATTTTTACCAAAAGGTGAATACCCATTCAAGCGTGTCAAAGAGGAGCTGAAGCCGGTTCTTAATAGAATAAGGCGTGGTAACCGTACATTTGTTGAGAAAAGGTTGGAGCGACTAAACAGTTTTGACCCGGAATTTGTAGTAGTTGGCCTGAGCGGCTTTAGTGGATACGTACTCATGGCTTACCCCGATCGCAACCTGTACGTTCTGGAAAGTCTTCTGTACGGCAACGCCACATACGTACTTGATAGAGATTGGGAAGGCATATCTAAGCTTACGAAGGCAGAGGTGCTCAGCAATCAGCTACATAAGGATCGAATAATTCATCGTAGCAATTGGTTTGCTAAGGTGAAAACGTTGTTCTTGCCTAACTGATTAGTCGTTTATCGAGCGTCTAGTCTAGCACGTTCTGTATGTTGAGCTGCACCGCCGTCACGTTGGTGGCACCGAACATCTGATAGTGTTTCATCATCATATTAATGGCTCGCAGCTTGTTTGCGGTGGTTTCGTCTCGGTCATCAATAATCAACATAAGTCTTGCCAACAAATCAGCAGGTTCCATTGTTGTATTTTGTCCGATACTTTCCGATAACCACGCTGGCCGCAGGTGCATTAGGTTTCGCGCTGTTTGGTCGGAGTAGCCCGCGCGTACAGCAGAAGCGTAGCAGTTGCCGAACGAAGGGCTATCCTCGTTCAGGTAGTGCTCTATAAATCTCTGCTGGCGCGGTGCAAGGGGCAAAAGGGTTCCTTTGGGGCTCCCCCCGGCCTGTTTCTGAATGGTGTTTGTGTTCATCTTGGCTCCCCCTTAGGTTTAATAAATGATTGGCTAATGATCCCTAATACACATACGGACTTAGCGTATCTGCAAATGTACCTCTGTTGATTGTTGCGCTATCGAGCATTGGCTCGGTCTTCTCGCGGAACTCTTTGACGTTCCAACTTTTACGTAAGGTGTTGAGTAGTGTCGCCAAGTTCGGTTTAAGGGTGTTCGCTTTTGCGCGACCACAATCGAGATCATTCGAATTAACGAACCCTGCAAAGGGTTCGTTTAATGTATGGGTATCTCGCACCTCTGTTGTTTACAGCTTCCTGCTACTTTTGAGTAAATTCTATAAGAAAAGGACTTGAAAAGTACCTACTTATATATGCCTGTCTGACATTTGTTAAATTTCTAGAAAGATGTTACTATATTTTTATGTTTGACACATTGAGAACCGTTCCAGTACAAGCATCTACAATGGCCATAAATACATTGCTTGCTACCCTTGTCTCGACTGAGCTTCATCATGCAAGCGAGGCGCTTACAAGCCCGGGCGTCATTATGAACACAGCAGCAATAGTCTGTAATGGTGTAATGGCCGTTGGTAAAATAGGCCTTCGAAATAGGGTCGAAGGTATCATCGACAGACATGGTTACGACGAACGATTAGTACGAACCACTTCAGTAAGTTACTGTGGAAGGCAAGCCACCAAAATGGCATGCGAGAGAACGGGCTATCTTGAAGAGTTTTTTAAAACAGTTAACGATCCTGGCTATTCAAAAGATTGCTCCTGGCTGCCACATCTTTAAAACATAAATTACCACAAGTAATTGCATCACTGAATGAAACGCATAGTAGATGTTAAGTTATACGGCCGCAGCATCGACTCGGAGTAAAACATCAAGCAATGTTTTATCGCCACATCTACGTTGGCTATCCAACACATTACAAGCCTTCTTTGGCTAGGGAGGCTATTTCGCAAGAACGGCTTTCCTACCCTCAAGATAGATTAGCCTAAAATCTAGTAAAAGTGGGTTAAAAATTGTATAATTATAAAGATGAAATACATCTCTATATTCTTTACTATTCTTTTTATCTGGATCGCCGTTATCTTTATGGCCTTTAGCCGCGATAACACTAATGAAATTTTCGAGCTATACCTGGCGGTTATGGTCAGTACGATCGTATTGTTTTTAATTGGCTTTGCCAAGAAATAAACTGATGCCCAAGAAAACGTCACAAACTGTTGCCAGCATTAAGCGAGCTCGCACACGGCGGCTTGCCGCGTTGATCACCAAAGCCTATTACCTGCATAAACGAAAGCAGGACGAGGCAATGTACAACCTGGTATGCGAAGAGTTTATGCAGCTTGGCGGAGTATACATTAAGTTCCTTCAGGGCGTACTGCTCCGCTCGCAAGTAATGCGTAAGTGGCATAATCCGGAAAAGTTAAAGATTTTTGAAAACCTTGAGAGCGAACCGATTGATATCACTGCGCTGCTGCGCTCGGAGCTGCCACCTGAAAAACTATCGCAAATTGCCCTTGTGCAGCCACAGCCTTTTGCCGCCGGAAGTTTTGGCCAAGTGTACTATGCCCAGCTGCAAACCGGGCAAGCAGTAGTTATCAAGGTACTGCGCCCTATGGTACGCGAGCTGCTGCGTTATGATCTGCGGCTATTAACCACCTTCTCGAAAACTTTTTTTGTTAAGCTTTATAAAAACATGAGCGTCCAGCTTACCGAAGCCATGAAAGACTTCAGCAAGGCCACGCTGCGCGAGACCGATTATCGCCATGAAGCCGAGTTTGCCGACGAGCTCTACCGCGGCTATCAGGATGACGAAAAGATGGTGATCCCCAAAACCTACTTAGAACTTTGCACCGACAACATCATCGTTCAGGAATATGTTGATGGCATTTCTGTGGCCCAGCTTGTACGTCTGAAAGAGCAGGGAGTTGACCCGGTGCAGTACGTGAAGGAAATGACCGGCTCCGATTTATGTCAGCAACTCGAAACACTAGGCTACAAACTCATTATGGGCATTTTTACCCTGCCGCGAATTCAGGGCGATCCACACCCCGGCAACATTCGCTTGCTGCGCGACAATAAAGTCGGGCTGATAGATTTCGGCATAAGCGCTACGGCACCTGCCGACAAGAGTTCGCTGTTTGGGCTTATTGAAGCGTACGACCGAGTTTTTAAGGGCACACACACGGCGACCAGTCTCTTCGAAAATGGCCTGAAATTTTTCGTAAGTGACCTGTATCGCTCCCTCCGAAAATTAAGCGAATACTTAGGCAAGAATGACGACCGAGATTACATAGAGGAAGTCAGTAAAGTTGCTGAAGAAACTTTTATTCAGGCTACCGGAACAAATCTCGTTTCCGACAATTTTAATAACGACGCCAACGCACTCATGCAAATTAATAAGCTTGTGAACAAGGGCAACCGCTTTGGTCTTGTTATGAAACTTGAGGCAACCGAAGTAATGCGCACCATCCAAACATATACCACGCTCATGACCAGCTTGGGAGTATACAAAGAAGTCATGGGCAACATACTAGACCGCGCCGTCGCCGATATACGCGAAACCCTGCCCGACGTTGTAAAAGACGAAAAAGATTCCATTAGCCTTGGCGATGCGCTTGACACAATTATGAGCTGGCTCGAGCGGGTTGCCGATAAAGATCCGCTTTTGTTCAAGCAATTAGCAGAAAAGATTCGTATTGGGAGATCAGCAACATTAAGTCAGGAAGGACAAAAAGATGCTTAAAGAATTTTTACTATTTATTAAATATCCTTACACTGCCGGTGTAATTGGCGTGATCTGGCTGGGAAGCGCCGCCATATTAGCCATCGACCCGAAGCTGCCGCTGGTACGAGTTGTGATCATAGACATGTTGGCAAGCATTGTAATCGCCGGCTTTGGTTTTCGCGGCAAAAAAGAACTTTAGTCGATCCGATAAAAGCGCGACTCAAGCAGCTTTTCGAACGGCTTCCACAGCATCTTGGCTTTTTTGTGAGTAAGTGTACTGAGCTTAATCAGTATGACGAGCAGCATTGAAAGTCCGGTGCATAAGAATGCCTTAACCAGCTTCATCGTCCAATCTTCGCCTATATCCAGAAACAGAATAAAGCCAAGTGTGATAGAAAACAGCACGAGCATCACCCACCATTCGTTACTATAAACTTTGTTAGTGAGCTGCATTGCTAGAGCCGAACGATTTTGTTGATTTGCAACCACCCCATCGAGCATCTTGTCTATAACCTCTTTATCCTCGCCTTCATACTGAAGCATGTCGGAAATTATCGCTTCGTACTCAACCTCGCCTTCGGCCGGCTTACGTTGCTTTAACGATGCGCGAATGTATTTTTCGAAGTCCGCCTGGTACTTTGTGCGGTTATGAGTATTAAGTTGTTTAGTCTTGATAAGCAGACTAAATAGGGCGTTTGCTTCATTACGGATTATCTTTTGCAGCTCCTCAATGCGGGATTTTTGACCGGACAAAATGGGCGCTATATAAAAACCGTACAGAAACGAGTTCACCGAAAAAAGCGTCAGTGCCGAACTTTTAAAATCATGCGTTGTGATCGTAAAGGAGATGAACGTAAAGAGACCAAGAAGCACAAAAAAATACACGCTTAAGCGAATTTTTAACAAGTATTTCATAAGCATAAGCATACCATATTTAGCGAACAATGCGGATTTGTTCAATCGCCCGAGCACGCCCCGTTTCTGCATTAGTCTCTATGCATACGGCGTTTAACTGACACAGGCCTTTGGTTTCCAATACATTCCTTGTTTGTATGCCGTCGCGCCAGCGCGGAATCACGCTGTCGTATGTCACGCCCAACGAACTCTCCAAACTGCCGCACATGCCCACATCGGTAATATGTGCGGTGCCGCCCGACATAACCCGCGCGTCGGCAGTTGGCACATGCCAGTGGTCCCCCACAACTGCCGTCACCCGGCCATCAAGATACTGCCCAATGACCACTTTTTCGCTGCTGTAATCTCCGTGGAAGTTTACGATTATTGCCGCGAATGATTCATGAAGCAGGGAGGCCAGTATTTCATCAACGACTTTAAGCGGGTTGTCCATGGGACGCTCGGCGTCTTTGCCCACTATGCTGCCTAGCAGACTCACAATAAGCACCTTACCCTCTGGCGATGACACAATTTTGTACTGCTTGCCTACAGTATCTTCGGGATAATTGGCCGGACGCGTCACCGGTGCATGCTCATCGTCTAAAAGAGCATGTGTTTCTGCAAGGTGCATCGACCAGTTTCCGCCGGTAAATGCGTGTACGCCGGCATTCTTTAATCGTTCATAATCTTTTAGCGATAGCCCCTTCCCCTCACTGACATTTTCTGCCTGTGCCACAACAAAATGAACCGACTTTTCTTTCACGAGTGCCGGCAGCATGTTTTCTACCACCTCTATGCCCATTTCGCCCATAACGTCGCCTAGGTAAAGAATGTTCACCTATTAGCCCTCTTGCCAAACCACTCCGGTACCGGTAGATCAAATAAAATCTCAGGCAAAGCCGAAATATGCTGGTCCTGTGTTATTTCAGGATACTGGTTCCTATATGCGGTGGTGACGCTGCCAAAAACCGCATCTTCCCATTTCTGTCCCAGCAACTCGGCAGTTTGTTTTACTATTTCTTCCGACGGCGCCTCAATCTCGATAAATGGGTCGAGCCATGGCCATTCGTCCAGTACAATCTCCGATTCACCCAACTTCCACGTTTCGCGCTTGGTTTCTTGCCTGGCCGTTACTACCAAACCGCATGCTAAGAAAATATCAATTGTCTTTTGATAGTCACTCACCTCAACCTCAATTTCTGTTGCACCTCCAAATGCATGCTCTATAGACGTTTTATAGGTAAGTGTGACCTTATTCCCTTCATCACGTACGCGTATCCACGAGTCACCACCTTGCATCCTATGATCTTCATGATCTATGACCACTCTACGCATAACACGCATAGGTTGCTCAAGCTGTGCACCAGCACGTTTTAAGCGAGCACGCATGTCGTCGTGATTTATATAGAGGAATTTGGCTTCAATTTCCTGCTGCATTACAACTCAAAGGCCGTACACTTCGGCCATCACCTTTCTATATGATTTTACGCTACTAAAGTGTTCCGCGTGAATACCTAATTCTTGCGCTGCCTGCACATTCTCTTCTGCATCGTCCCAGAACAAAACTTCTTCTGGAGCTACGTGCAGTTTAGTCAGTATTTTTTCAAAAAACTCCTTGTCAGGCTTCTTTCTTCCTAAATGTGCCGAAGCAAACAAACCATCAAAATGATCCCTGAAACCCATTTGTTCGAGCATATAGTTTGCACGATGTTTTTCGTTATTGGTAGCAACGTAACATTCTATGCCTTTTTTACGCAGCTCCTTAACATCTTCAATGATCGCTGCTTCAATAGAGTGTTCGGACGTAAACCACAAGTGGAGGAACCGTTCGAGCGTATCATCCCAGCCCCATTTTTTTAGATAGTCTGGCAGCACTTCCTTCATGTCTTTTGCTCCCACTAGACAGTCGACAAAAGGACCCTTGAAAAAATCTTTTGTTTTGTCCAATGACAACCCGTACTTAGTATCAAGTAATACGCTAAACGCCATAAAAGCATTATTTATGACCCCGTCGGCATCATACAAAATAACCTTTATGTTCATGACTACTTAGCGAATTCTATGGCGCGTGTTTCGCGAATGACGTTTACTTTGATCGTACCCGGGTACTGCATAGTACTTTCGATCTTGTTGGCAATATCGCGAGCAAGCTTAATCGCGCTTAAATCGTCAATGTCCTGCGGGCGTACAAATACGCGCACTTCACGTCCGGCACTGATCGCGTACGCTTTTTCGATGCCAGGGAATGCCAGTGCAACATTCTCAAGGTCGCGCATTCTTTCGCCAAAGTTTTCTGCACTGATGTTACGAGCTCCAGGACGCGAAGCACTTATAGCATCGCACACACGAATGATAAGGGCTTCAACCGTTGTAGCTTCCATGTCATCATGATGCTGCTCTGCAGCCAGAGCCACTTCTTCAGGAGCGCCATACTTACGCAGCATCTCACCACTAATGTGGTGGTGTTTGCCCTCCATTTTATGGGTTAAGGCCTTGCCAAGATCATGCACGAGAGCTGCATACTTTGCAGTCTTTACGTTTGCGCCCAATTGTTCGGCGATGATGCCGGCAATGTGTGCCATTTCGGTAGAATGCTTAAGTACGTTCTGTCCATAACTTGTACGGAACTTGAGCTCGCCGAGGAGCTGTAGAATCTCTTTTGGAATGCCTACAATACCCACTTCACGCGCAGCATCTTCGGCAGAATGCATAACTTCTTTTTGTACCTGTGTCTGGGCTTTTTCTACAACCTCTTCAATACGGCCCGGATGCACACGGCCATCTTTCAGCAGCATCTCGAGCGCAATGCGTGCGGTTTCACGGCGTACTGGATCAAAACTGCTCAGTATGATCATGCCAGGAGTGTCGTCGACTAAAATATCTACCCCGGTCGCACGCTGTAACGCCTGAATATTCCGGCCTTCCTTACCGATGATGCGACCCTTCATTTCTTCGTCTTCCAGCTTTACGGCAGTCACCGTTCGCTCAGCAGTCACCTCGCTGGCCATGCGTTCCATGGCGGTTGCTATAACCAAAGCAGCGGTTTCTTCTGCTTTGTCTTTTGCCTCATTCTGAAGTTTGTTAATAAGACCTAAGAGATCCCCGCGGATGTCCCTTTCGGTCATCTGCATAAGTTTTTCGGCGGCTTCTTGCTTGGTCAGTTTGGCGACTTTTTCTAATTTTTCTTGCTGTTTTGCACGAATGGCGCGTATCTCATCCTTCAACTCTTCAACTTCCGCTTCGCCAGCGCGCAGTTTTTCTGCCCGCTTATCGAGTGTGTCGAGCTTCTTGTCTAAAGATTCTTCGCGGGAAAGAAGCCTGCTTTCGATTTCTTTAATCTCACGGCGCCTTGCCTGTTCTTCTTTCCTAGCCGTTTCAGCAATAGAGGCTGCTTCCTCACGGGCTTTTCTGAGCTTTTCGTCGGCTTCTTTTTGAGCCTTCTTTAATTCTTTTTCGGCCGCAGCTTCAACCGAACCCAGCTTACGTTTGGTCAGCACTGTGCTTCCTGCAAAGCCAGCGCCTAGACCAACCAATGTGAGCACAATGGTTAGTGGCAACATACTCGTTCCTTCCTATTTTGGTATGTTTCTAAATACCAGGGTCGGCAATCACTATCACTTCTTTAGCCAACAGTGGCAGTTATCTACTACCAACAAATAAATTACGTTTAAGTCAGGATGGTGTTTTTGTCCCAAAACTTCTACAATCCTTACGAATATTGTATCACAGGATTTATTTTCACAATTATTTTAATTGTTCTCAGGTTGTATGAGCCGGACCGCCGTATTCCGGCAGCGCAGCAGGCTCGCCTTTACCGGCCATCAGCGCCACAACACCTTTTTTCTGCCAGTCATCGCCAGTTTCTGCACTAACCAGCACGCCGTTTGCGTAGGCTACCGCATTACCAACACTAAAACCGATTCTAAGCCCGGTAAAAGAACCCGGGCCTTTATACATGACTACACCGCCTATATCTTTCCAGTCCGCGCCATGCTTGCTAAGCAAATCTTGGATCTTTACGTGAAGTGTTTCTGCAAGCTGACGATGCGCTTCCCAAGCAACATGTTCCAGCAGCTTTTCATCTTCATACAGTGCAACTTCTGCCAGCGGATTATCGGTACGGAGACATAAAATAATCATGACTTCTTAAGCTCCGTAAACATATATGCCTTTTTGTCGGGGTATTCTACATGTAAGTCACGGACATCTTCACCCTCAGTGCTTCTTTGTATGGTTATCCGTATCGCCCCCTTTGGTATAACCGATTCAACCACGTCACCCCACTCTATTACGGTAACTGCATTCTGTTCACCGATAACTTCGTTAAGCTCGTGGCCCACCATACCGCCCTCGTTTAACCTATAAAAATCAAAATGGTGCAGCACTCGTCCATCGGAACATGCGTACTCGCGGCTTACCGTAAATGTCGGGCTGGAAACTACTGCCGTACTGCCCATGCCGTGAGCGATTCCTTTTGTGAGCGTGGTCTTGCCGCCACCTAAGTCGCTGCTAAGAAGAATTACTTCACCACCCTTACACGCTCTGCCGAGCCGCTCGCCGATTGCGTAGGTATCTTCTGCTCCTGAAGATCGCGTTTGCCATGTCTTTACGGTACTCATATGCAGCATATGCTACCGCGGCCGCACCTACTCCGGCAAGCACAAGCGGGTGTAAAGGTGCTGCATCTTCCAGTTGTTTCTCATTATTTGCAGCGGCGCCGGTTGTATTGGCTGCAGTTTTAGCGGATGTCGCTTTGCCGGTTGTTTTTGTATTACCGACTACATTTTCGCCGGCAGTACTCGAGGAAGAATTAGGCGCACCGGGCGTGGGCGCACTAAGCCATTGCCACGCATCGCCCACGAATGCCCAAGACGAACCTTCAGGAGCATCTTCGTAAGCAGGAATCTCTTCTAATACTTCGCCGGATGCATCAATGAGCCGCACTTGGCCCTCTGTGTTGGAAAGCTGGATATTGGTGTCGATGATTTTAAACACTGTGTACGATTTTGGTAAAAGCGCACCCTCAGTAAAAGTGTATCCGCGTGAATATGTCATGCCCGCTTCGAGTCGATACCCCTTTAAACTAAATTCGCGGTCGTTTGGATTATATAGTTCGATAAATTCGTCTGCGTCATCGGTTTGCGGCGTTTTAGGATTGGGAAGAAGTTCGGTTATCTTTGGTGAAATAAGCCCGGTATTTTCATTTACCGCCGAAACAACAGGAGCTGCACGGACCACCGGAGCTGCGGTGCTAAGTGTTCCGGCTGCGGGGGTAGAAGACGTGCTAAACACCGTCTGAAGATCACACTGTTCTGTAGCGTCAGGATGCACTGCCTGCCAAGCACCGCCGCCGGTTACTTTTTCTGCCCCTGCCGTCCAGGTGCGCTGCAAGAAGTCCGTTGATGCCGCAGGCAAAGTCTGCGCCCCAGCGGCAGTGGTCTTAGACCAAGCTACTGAGTCGAGCACCTGAGCCGTCACCAGGCCTCCAGGACCTGCCTGAGTAAGTTTTGTAAGCTGGACCATGCCGGCGGTCGAGCTAAAACCTAAGCTCTGGCTGCTAACTGTCATCTTGTAGCAGACGTAAAACGCCCCATCACTTACTAAATAGAAATTCTGCGGGGCTAGCTTGCCGGACAAGCCTATGTACTTGCTAGAAGTAGATTTAGTAATGTCGTAACTATTAAAATATGCAAGCTGGACCGAAGACATGTCGATTGTTTCTGCCGAATTATTGTAGATAGTCAGGAACTGACCATTGCTCGAGGTAATTTTTATTTGCCCGATGAGTAGCGCGGGCTCTGGCGCAATCGCCCGAACATGACTCCCCGTACTCATGAGCGAACAGACCGTTACAAAGAGTAAAAGCAGGCTCGGTACAATCTTCCTCACCAGTTTCATGCCAGGTACTATAACGAGCATGTACATATATGCAAGCATGAGCAAGATATTTTATAGTAACTTTTTTTCGTAGCGTATAATATAAGCATTATGCTTCGCCTTTCCCAGTCCATCAGCAACCTACCCGTAATGAGCCTCCGAACGTTAGGCGGTGTAGCAATGGCCGAAGAACCGATTATTAATCCAAACAACTTAAAGATAGAAGGGTGGCACTGCAAGGACCACTTTTCGAAACGCGAGCTCATCCTTCTGAGTCAGGACGTGCGGGATATTGTGCCCCAGGGTATCGCAATTGATGACTACGATCGCTTAAGCGAACCGGGCGAGCTGATACGCATGCAGGAGATTCTCAGTTTTCAGTTTGTGTTGATTGGTAAGCAAGTAGTTACCGACTCCGGACGAAAAGTAGGAAAAGTGAATGATTACGCAGCAGACAGCACGAGTTTTCTCGTACAAAAGCTGTATATCAGCCTGCCCGTTTATAAGAATATTAAAGGCGGACAGATTAGCATTGACCGCCAGCAGATCGTTGAGATAACCGACAAAAACATCGTCGTGCGAGATGTCGAGGAAAAAGTCGACAGTCGGTCGCCCGCTTTTGCCCGGGTTTAATGCTTAGCCATTAAGGAATAGTTCGTTTATGTCGTCGTAGCTAAAGCCTTGCCGAAGTAAGTACTGCTTGAATTTTTGCGGGTCATTTTTATAGCGCGCTAAACCCGACTTCTTGTCGTACAGTGCTCTCAGACGTGCTCGCTCACTTTCTTGGTCGCCCTGCATCACTTCACTAATTACCTCCCTGCTCACACCTTTTTTCATAAGTTCGTTTTTTATAGCCCTATCACTTTTTCCGCCTCGCTTACGCACATCAATAAGCCATAGCGAAAATTTCTCGTCGCTTACATATCCGCGTTCTATAAACTCGCTCACTACGCGCTCGGAAAATTCGTTGTCGGCCTTTTTTCTGTACAGATAATCGCGCACTTCACGGAGCGAACGAGGTCTATTAAGCACCCACTCCAGTACCCTCGACCTCAGCTTGCCATCTTCAGACATTTTGGTCAGGCGTTTTAAAGCCGCCTCGTCTATATCCTGCCCAATCCTTAGTTTTTCCTGTACCAGCTCGTTCAGATGCAGCGAAAAAGAGTATTTGCCGTCTACAAAAATACTGGCGCGGTCAGGATTCTTTATCTGCTGCTTAATACTGGATATTTTCACATTTTTTCCTTGCCAAAATACTGTGCCCCCTGTAAAGATAACTCAAATCAGGGAACGTGCCATAACCGATCTATCTAAACGGCGCACTATTTTTGCTACAGAACGGCTAGATCCCAGGCGATAGCGCATCCGGCGTAAACTCAAGTGGGAGCCCTTGTACCACTTGAGAAGAAGCGGTCACGCCAATCCCGCCTATAATATCGTCACTCGTCATGGCACGCTCCCATTCAGTGTGTTGATTATCAAGCGCCTGGCGTTCCTGCTCTGCATAACGCCGCTCAACTTCTGGCGGAAGTGGCGGCAAAAAATCGCTCAACGGACCCGTACTTACGCGCGACGGTGCCGCCGTTACTCTTCTTGTTGCTTTACCTCGTGCCATAGTTATGCCTTATTGGCCTCCATTACTTTTGTAACTAACTCATCAAGCACTTTCGGGTTTTCTTTCAGATAGTTCTTGGCAGCTTCACGGCCCTGGCCGATCTTTTCGCCGTTATACGCAAACCAGGCACCACTCTTTTCGACAATATCCTTGCCTACAGCTAGGTCAAGCACGTCGCCCTCGCGGCTAATGCCATGGTTGTACATAATATCGAATTCGGCTTCGCGGAATGGTGGCGCTATCTTGTTTTTCACCACCTTGACACGAGTCCTGTTGCCAATCACCGATTCGCCCTGCTTAATCTGCGAAATACGCCTAATATCCATACGCAGCGACGCATAAAACTTGAGCGCATTACCACCAGTGGTTGTTTCTGGGTTGCCGAACATAACGCCGATCTTCATGCGAAGCTGGTTAATGAATATGACGGTGCTCTTACTCTTGCTGATGATAGCCGTAAGCTTGCGAAGCGCCTGGCTCATAAGACGCGCCTGGAGTCCCATGTGACTATCGCCCATGTCTCCTTCGATCTCGGCCTGTGGGACGAGTGCCGCTACTGAGTCGACTACGATCAGATCGACTGCATTTGAGCGTACCAAAGTCTCCACAATTTCGAGCGCCTGTTCGCCGTTGTCTGGCTGGGAGACCAGTAGGTTGTCTAAGTTAACGCCTATACGCTGGGCGTATTGCGGGTCGAGCGCATGCTCGGCATCTATGAACGCCGCGACGCCGCCGGCTTTTTGCACCTCTGCAATAGCATGCAGGGTAAGCGTTGTTTTACCAGAAGATTCCGGACCATAGATCTCGATGATACGGCCTTTTGGAATACCGCCTCCCAAGGCAAGGTCGAGGCTAACCGCACCAGTCGGGAAGCATTCTACGGTTGCGTGCGAAGTCTCGCCAAGCCGCATAATAGTCCCCTTGCCGAACTGTTTTTCTATACTGTCTACCGCCAAACCGAGGGCGGCTGTCTTGCCATCTGTCTTCGCCGGGGTGTCATTTGATTTACTGTTTGATGTTGTGTCAGCTTGTGCTTTTGCCATCGCAATACTCCTTATTAATTATTTCGTAACTAGTTATAGTACACTACCATTATCCCATTGCAAGTAGTCGATCTCACTTTGTTGTTGTAGTTTTTAACATGCGTCAGAACATACGCCAAAATACAGATAAAAGCGCCATTTAAACGCACAGTACGCTCCTTATCCCGCGTTTATAAATCTTCGAGCTAATAATCTTTCAACAAATCCTATATAATAACCATAAACGACATGCGTATTTCTGATGCCCTGGTTAAAGAATTGCTCGCTAAAGGCAAAAAAGTATCGGCCGAACAGATTAAAGCTGTCCGTGAGCAGGCCGGCAATGAAAAGACACCTCTGCAAGAACTGGTTGTGTCGGCAAACCTGATCAGCGAAAAAGACCTGACCAAGCTGTACGCCGAAGAGATAGACGTTCCCTATATTGATCTGAACGTTAAAGAGATTAAGCGCGAAATCCTTAAGCTCATCCCGGAGCGTATTGCCAAGCAATACAATGCCGTTCTTTTTGGCGTAGAAGAAAACGGCGTCAAACTACTCGCTGTAGATGACCCGGACGATATCCAAGCCATCAACTTCCTCAAAAAACAGCTGGGCAACGACATAAAGATTTTTATCGCTACAAAAACCAGCATATTACAGGCTTTGGATCAGTATAAAGGCAATATCAGCTCCGAGCTGACAAAAGTTATCTCACCTGACGAACAAACAGAAGAGGAAGACGAAGAAGTCAGCGAAGAAGATGTAGCCGAAGATTCACCCATAGCCCAAACGGTTAACCTACTTATTGAATACGCGGTCAAAGCCGGGGCGTCGGATGTACACATCGAACCGCGCGAAGGACACGTACTGGTACGCTACCGGGTGGACGGTATCTTAAAAGAGGCAAACAAACTTCCTAAAAAAGTTCTGAACGCTCTGGTGAGCCGTATTAAAATTTTGAGTAATCTCAAAATTGACGAACGGCGAGCCCCGCAAGACGGCCGTTTTAAGATTGCCGCAAACGGTCAGATCTATGCTCTGCGTGTGTCTACATTACCAATTGTTGACGGCGAAAAGGTGGTAATGCGTATATTGAACGAATCCAGCAAAGCCCTCACGCTTGAAGAACTAGGATATTGGGGATATTCGCTCGACACCATAAACAAAGCAATCGTCCAGCCGCACGGCATGATCCTTGTGACCGGTCCAACCGGTTCCGGTAAATCAACCAGCCTCTTCAGTGTGTTGTCGATGCTCAATAATCCGACGGTCAACATTTCTACGGTCGAAGATCCGGTCGAATATCGCATACCAGGAACGAACCAAACCCAGGTTAACCCCGTCGCCGGCATGACGTTTGTAAACGGACTCCGAGCTCTGCTTCGCCAAGACCCAAACGTTATCATGGTTGGAGAAATTCGCGATGGCGAAACGGCCGACCTTGCCGTGCAAGCAGCCCTAACCGGACACCTTGTATTTAGCACTCTCCACACCAACAACGCCGCTACGTGCTTACCTCGTTTGCTTGATATGGGTATTGAAGCGTTCTTAATCGCCAGCACCGTACGTGCGGTTGTTGGTCAGCGTCTCGTCCGTCGTTTGTGTGTTGATTGCCGCGAAAGCATCGAACCGGACGCCGCAACTTTAAAGAGACTACATGACACCTTCCGACTCGACGAAGCTGGCGGTATGAAGCAAATTCATGAGCTCGAAAAACAGGCGCTCGAAGGCGGTATAGGCAAAACGAACACCTCTACCGTCAGCAAACTGAGTACAGCCGACCTCAGCACCAGCGAAAGCAGCATAAGCCGCATATGGAAAGCTCATGACGGCGGGTGCGAAGCCTGTAACCACACCGGCTACAAAGGCAGAATGGGCATTTACGAGGTGCTCGGCAACAGCACGACCATCCAGAAGCTGATTGTCGGCAACTCTACCTCCGATGTTATTCAAGAACAGGCCATCAAAGAAGGTATGGTCACCATGCAAGTAGACGGACTTATAAAAGCCCTCCGCGGACAGACGTCTGTCGAAGAAATCTTACGAGTAACGAGCGAGAAATAACCATGACAAAGTTTTCGTATACCGCCCTAAACAAATCCGGCAAATCAGTGAGTGGTATCAGTGAAGCGGGGAGTCGCCAGACCTTGACTGAAACTCTGGTCAAACAAGGACTCCGGCCTCTTAGTATTAAAACCGTATCCGAATCAAAAGGTATAGGTGCAAAACTAAAGAATTTTGGCAAAAAAGTTAAACTCAAAGATCTCGTCATTTTTAGCCGTCAAATGTCTACCATGGTATCTGCCGGAGTTCCCTTGACCCGCGCACTTTCCACTATGCAATCCCAGACCACAAACAAATATTTTCAGGAAATTATAGCCGGTATATCACACGACGTTGAAGGCGGTATGGCACTTGGTGATGCTTTTGCAAAGTACCCCAACGTCTTTTCGGAGATATACGTAAACATGATTAAGGCCGGTGAAGCCGGCGGTATCTTAGACGACATCTTAAAGCGTCTCGCGGCTCAAGTCGAACAAGATGCCAGCATGCGCAAAAAAGTAAAAGGCGCTATGACCTACCCAATCGTTATCTTGTCGGTAACCGTCATCGCTTTTTTCGGAATAACTATGTTCGTTTTGCCAAAAATGGGGAAAATTATTTCCGATCTTGGTGGCCCGGACGCTAAGCTACCTGTTTATACAACCATGATGCTCAATATCAGCGCTTTCATGCAGAAGCGCGGCGTATTTATTTTCATTGGGCTGATTATCACCACTTTTCTACTGATTCGCTATATTAAAACCCCAAAGGGCAAGTTGCAGTTTCATACAATTCTGCTAAAACTGCCTATTCTAAAAGATATCATCATTAAAATTGCGGTTGCTCGGTTCGCACGCACGTTTGCATCACTTATGACTGCCGGGGTTACCGTGCTGGACGCGCTGGAAGTAACGGGTGGCGCCGTTGGAAACAAAGTAATTCAGCAAGAACTTATTGATGCGGCTAAAGAAGTTAAAAACGGCAAACAGCTCAGTGAGCCTTTGAGCAAGAGCAAGAACTTCCCGGCGATTGTGAGCCAGATGCTGGCAATAGGCGAAGAAACCGGGCAAACCGACACTATTCTCATTAAAGTTGCAGACTTTTACGAAGAAGAAGTGGCTACCGTGATAGACAGTCTTGCGTCAATCATCGAGCCGCTGATGATCATCGTACTCGGCGGCGGCGTCGGACTCATTGCGGCTTCTGTTATGGGACCGATCGCAAGTGTGTCGAAGAATATTGGCGGTTAGACCTTTGGCACACCAGTGCACCGACAGAAATCCATAAGGAAAACAGTTGACGAAAGTACGCTTATGTTTATAATCAGGTACAGATACTCACACTTTATTTGGTATGAGTCGTCGAAAAAATAACTAAAATCATCAACAATCAAGGAGGGTGGGCACTAAATGACCTCGTACAAAACTAAGCAATCCGGTTTCACTATCGTGGAACTTTTGATCGTGATTGTCGTTATCGGTATATTGGCCGGTCTCGTCATCACAACATTTAATGGTATCCAACAGAAAGCTCGCGATACTGAACGCGAAACCGACATCAAGGCGATTCACGCTCAGGTAGAAGCATTCTGGGCGCAGAAGGGTTACTACCCATCTCTAACCGATCTCAACGACCGCACGGCTACAACCGGCTTCGTTGCTGTCAACTTGAAGGGTCTTGACACAGGCGCCTTCCAGGATCCAAAGGGTACCGCAAGCGCACTTGTAGCAGCACCTGCCGCAAACTCGTATGCGTACGCTGTCACCAACGCTGGAGGCACATCTTGCGAAGCAGACGACACCACTTGTGCACGATACACCTTGACCGCTACCCTAGAAGGTACGCTCAACGGTTCAAACACATTCGTTAAAACCAGCCTAAATAACTAGTCTTTAGCGACACAGGAACCAATAGAGCCCGGGGAACTAAACCCGGGCTCTATTTTTTATGTCCCCTAAAAACCATGTCTTAACCGTAAGCAATTTGTTATACTATAGCCCAGGTAACATACAAGCGACGATAAGGGCACCGCGTCTATAGATAATGAACACACAGAAGTTGTTTTATAAAGATAAGCCTCTCTTTGGCCTGGATATTGGCGCCAATAGTATTAAAGTTATGCAGCTTACCCGAGAAGGCAAGCGAATTGACGTTAACGGCTACGGTGTTATTCGCTTTGAAAAAGACGCTACAGAAAACGGCGTGATCACAGAGTACGAGATGTTGGCACAGGCCATGCTTGAGCTGTTTGACAAACATATCACTGGTAAAATTACCACTCGGCGCGTTGCCGCGACCATACCAGCCTCGGGCGCATACTCGCGGGTTATGTCATTGCCTGCCAGCTTAAACAGCAAGGAGCTTGCCGAAGCAGTACGTTTTGAGGCCGAGCAATATATACCCATCCCGGTTGACGACTTATACATTGACTACTCAATCGGGGCTCTCAGAGGCGAAAACCGAGAGGTTTTGGTGGTTGCCGTTCCCAAAAAAATTGTCGATTCTTACATGCGCTTTTTTGAACTTGTCGGCCTTGAGGTGTGCGCCATCGAAACAACCATATCGGCAGCCAGCCGGCTCATTGCTGAAACAAGCGGCGGAGTAACTACGCCAAGCATACTAATCGACCTCGGTTCGGTTTCGGTCGACTTAAGTATTTATGACAAAATTCTTGTCGTAAACGGTACCGTGCCGGGCGGCGGCGATAACTTTACTGAACAGATTAAAAATCGTCTTGGCGTTACCGACGCCGAGGCCAACACCATAAAAATGAAGTACGGTCTTGGAATCAGCAAGAAGCAGATAGAAATACGCCAGGCACTCAGCACGCAACTCGATGAACTTATCAAAGAAATCAGAAGAGTGGTGCGGTACTACGAAGAACGGACCGAAGGAAAAAGTAAGATTGGACAGATCATAACCATGGGCGGCGGCGCTAACATGCCTGGTCTTACGGACTATCTAACCGACAACCTGCGGCTACCTACACGCATGTCCAGCTTTTGGGGTACCTTTGGACTACACAAACTCCAGCCACCAGAAGAAGTTGAACGCTCTATTTATGTAAGCGTTGCCGGAGCAGCACTGATTGATCCAAAGCAGATCTGGAGACAGTCATGATTAACCTCATGCCCCCGGAAGCAAAGGAGGCTATTCTGTACTCAAGGCGCAACCTCCGCCTTGCTCATTGGACGTTTGGCTCGCTTCTCATTATTGTCGTCATGGGCGCTACGGTTTTCTTTGGCGGCTTCTATATTGATAATGCAAAAAAGAGCTTATCCCGCTCAATAGAACAAACTAAAAGCGCCATAACTAACCAGAAACTCGATAAAGTAAAAGCCGATGCCGAAGAGTTATCCGGCGGAGTTAAACTTATCGTTCAAGTGCTCTCAAAAGAAGTACGCTTTTCAAAATTACTGCAAAAGCTCGGCACGATGATGCCTCCTGGCGCAACTTTAGGCAATATCCAGCTTTCAAACAAAGTCAACGGCGCACTTGACCTGACCGCCAACGCGGTCGACTACCAGTCCGCAACCCAGGTACAAGTCAACCTTGAAGATCCAAAAAATAATCTGTTCGAAAAAGTAGACACTCTAAGCGTCAGCTGTTCAGATACAACTCAGAGTTCGGGAAGCTCAACGGTAGATTCTAAATATAAGTGCCAGATACTTGTCCGGGCGCTCTTCAAGAAGGATGCAGCAGTAACCTTCCTCGCAGATACATCAGCACAAGGGACAAAGCAATGAAAATAGGACCAAAGCAATTCTTCTATATCATGACTGGCGTTTTTAGTCTCAGCATTATTGGCGGCGGCGCAATGTTATATACCGCAAACGGCGTATTAGAAAAGCGCTCCAGCAATGTCGTGGCTCTGAAGCTTGAAAGCGCAGAGGTAGAAGCTCAGCAGAGCGCCTATCAGGCCGCAAAAAAAGACGTAGAGAAATACGCGTACTTAAACGAAATAATTAACAGTGCACTTCCCCAGGACAAAGATCAAGCACGTACGGTTCGAGAAATATTCCTGCTTGCCAAGCAGTCCGGTATTACCATTAAGTCAGTGCAGTTCCCTTCCTCTACGCTGGGAGCCGTGACGTCTGCCGCCGGGGCAAGCGCATCTGCTACAACCAAGAGTTCGGCTGTTACGCAAGCAAAAGCAGTAGATGGGTTAAAAGGAGTGTACTCGATCGAGACCATTGTTACGCCATTCGCCGACGAGAAACAATACAAAGTAACCTATAGCCAGCTGATCGATTTCTTGAGCAAAATAGAGTCCAACCGAAGAGCAATGCAAGTAGCCAGTATCCAGCTTACCCCACTCGGACAAAACGCCTCTGACAGCATATCCTTTACGTTAACATTAAATATTTTTATAAAGCCATGAAACTAGACATACAACCACTCCTCAAAAAAATCCGTCCGCTTACCAATTTTCTTAAGCGTGATTCTGTAGGCATATTCTTGGCTATCGTAGCCATTATTTTCGGCTTCTTGATATGGAAAATTGGCACCCTAGCCAATGCCGAGCCGACTCAAGATGCGCTGAACGAGAAACTCATTACCGTCGTACGGCCAAAGATTGACCCAGCCAGTATCAAAAAGATCGAAGATTTAGAGTCACAAAACATAGACATCCAGTCTTACTTTAGCGACCGCAATAATCCATTCCAGGAGTAATTAGTTTCCGAACAGGGTAAGATTTCGCTCGTGGGCGCCCACGATATCCTTAGAACGCATATACGGATCGGGCACAAAGGTAAACGTATAGTTTTGCTGCTCGCCGGCTGTTTCGATCACTAGAACACCGTAGTTAAAAATGTGAGCCAAAATGCCCTTTTGTGTCACGGTCACGTCTTGTACGTCCCCAATTGAAAGCTGAGATATCTTGCGGTTGAAGAGGCTGGTATATAAAACTTGGGCAA
The DNA here is from genome assembly GCA_964431415.1 of uncultured Candidatus Saccharibacteria bacterium. GTDB lineage: Bacteria > Patescibacteriota > Saccharimonadia > Saccharimonadales > JACDBH01 > CAYSJS01. Next base: position 52,798 of record CAYSJS010000007.1, read on the forward strand.
TCTTCTCACTGGTGACATATATAACATTGCTGCGGTACAGAAAAACACCAATGAGCGTACCGATCAGTGTCAGCACCAATGCAATAAAAGAAAAGGCAAGTAGCGCGCTCTTTAGTCCGCCAGCGTCCGAAACTTCAAACACCTTATTCAAATCTGCAACTGCAATGAAGCTTGCAAAAGCTACCGCTAACGCAGCAACAATAAAGCCGGTAAGAATAATCGCAAAGAGCCCCAGTGGGTGCTTTCGTATTTCGGTTACGAGAACCTCGTTTTCGTCAAACTCGATAAATTTGAAATGTTTACGACCCTCAGCCGATAAGTTTTCGCAGGCTTTCAGTCGATTTGCTTCTTCTTTTTGATTCATAACTTGTCCTATTATAACAGGCTCGGTCGGTCATCGCCTGCAGAATCTTTGCGGCCCAGATGTTTATACGCCCTTGGCGTAACTTTGCGCCCTCTTGGCGTACGTTCCAAAAGCCCAATCTGCATTAGGTATGGTTCGTAAAAGTCCTCTATGGTGGTTGTTTCATCACCCGTAAGGGCGGCAAGCGTGTTAAGCCCTACAGGGTTTGAACCGTAGTTGTCTATCATACGGGTAAGCAAGTGCCTATCTGCCGGGTCAAGACCCAGCTCGTCTATATCCAGAAGCTCAAGCGCCTTATGGGTAGTTGTCTCGTCAATAATGCCGTCCCCATTCACATCAGCATAGTCACGTACCCGCTTTAAAAGCCGGTTTGCGATACGGGGAGTTAAGCGGGCGCGCGTAGAAAGAAGCTCGGCCGCTTTTTGGTCTATTTTATTTTCTAGTATCGCCGCCGAACGGACGATAATCTGCGCGATTTCAGCCGGCGTATAAAACTCATGACGATACATCATACCAAATCTATCGCGTAGTGGTGCCGCAAGCGCACCGGTCCGCGTGGTTGCTCCTATAAGCGTGAACTTCGGCACATCCAGCCGCAAACTGCGGGCACTTGGACCTTTGCCGAGCATAATATCAATCTTGTAATCTTCCATCGCACTATAGAGCACCTCTTCCACGCTACGGTGTAAGCGATGAATTTCGTCGATAAATAATATGTCGCCGTCCTGAAGGTTCGTAAGCAAACTTGCCAGATCTCCGGCTTTTTCTATAGCCGGCCCGCTCGTAATACGTATCTGTGCCCCCATCTCGTTTGCGATCACACTGGCCATCGTGGTCTTGCCCAGGCCCGGCGGACCGTAGAGCAAAATATGATCCAGCGGCTCACCTCTTTTTTTGGCAGCACTAATTGCAAGCTTTAAATTCTTCTTTAAATGCTCTTGACCAATGTAATTCGCAAAGTCACGCGGCCGAAGCGTCACCTCCAGCTCCACCTCCTGCTGGTCATCATCGCTTATTCCGGTATGTATAATTCTTTCAATCGCCATCCTGACTAACCCTCTAGATGTTTTATATCAATTTGCGGGATCAGTATGTGAGGGGGCTGCGCAATCACATATTCTATCGCCGCGACTGCTTCTTCTACGCTGACACTCGGACCGCTCAGTTCTATACCGGCCTTAGCAAAAAGCCTGGTCTTAATCGTGCCCGGATAAAAACCAGTAACTTTGATTCCAAACGGTGCAACTTCTTGCTGCAGAGCCTTTGTAAATCCAGTCAGAGCCCACTTTGAGGCGTTATAAATGGAGCGTGATGCACGGGCGTTTAACCCAGATTGGGATACAACGTTAATAATCAGACCTCTCTTTGCCTGCTTCATACCTATGAGGGCGTACTTAGCTACATAAATAGCGCCTAAAGTATTCGTTTCGATAACATTCTCTATATCTGCATCGTCGGTCTCGACAAGATCACCATTTATTATTACGCCCGCATTGTTAATAAGCACATCAATCGTGCCGTAATCTTTATGTATTTGATCAAATACTCTTTTTACCATTTCCGGTTTTCGCACATCGCAGACAAAATAGTGAGCATTTGTAGCTTCGGCTATTTCCTTCAGCCTATTTTCATCTCGCGCAATAATAATGATCTTTTCTTCTTTACTAGAGCTTAGTTTCTCTGCCAACGACTTGCCTAAACCATCGCTCGCACCTGTAATAACAATCATTTTCCGCCTCCTCTCAGTGCGAGCGTGATTCGCTCTTCTGTCGATAAACCAGGGTCAATATTCTTGAGCGCCAGCATGGCATCTATTTCCGTATAACCGAGCGCCATCAGAGCCTGCGCCGCTTCATCATAGGCATTTACACCGCCCCTATTCACAATGTCTTCTGCTGAGTCGCTCGCAATGAGTCCCACTTTATCGCGCAGCTCAACCACTATCTGTTCTGCAGCCCGTTTGCCTACACCTTTTGCGGTTTGCAGCCGCTTGACATCGCCAGCCGCGATTGCCGCCCTAACATCACTGGCACTGCCAAGATCAAGGACGCTCATCGCAACTTTCGGCCCCACGTTCTTTACCTTAAGCAGCTGCTCAAACAGCTGTTTGTCGCTTATGTTCAAAAAACCGAACAGGTCATGTGCGTCTTCTTTAATGTTTTCGTAGATATACGCCTTTACTGTATCCCCCACGACTAGGCGATCAAGATTTGAAAATGTGAAGAGAACACCATAGCCCACACCCCCCACCAGGAGCACCGCCTGCTGCCCAATTTTTTCACTTAACTTCCCCTCGAGCGTTACAATCATATACTTGCTATTATCGCACACTTCTTCGCATATAGTGCGAAGCAAGCATAATAAAGCCGGCAGCCATAGCAACACCAGGAAGCATGTTTACGGCTACGCCAACCGGACTAATCCTGGTAACGCTGCCTGCACAAAAATTCTCTCGGATCTCATATGCTTTCATCATCCAACCATGCGATGTTATATATTCGCGGCCATCTATACTGGCACATATGTTCGCCGACGTAGAATATTCGTCACGCACACCTCGCGTATACTGAATGCTTTTTACCGACACCCTGATGAAAAGAAATACCGCAAAGAGAGCGATGCCCAGGCTCAATATCTTATGCCGCCGTTTAACGGGCGTTTTCGTTTTGCCTTTTTCTCGCTTGGCCATACTAATAAGTATAACCTTTTTAACGAGAAAACGTTACGCGACACGACGAGTCATAGAGTGCGTTAGTGCTGCCGCGAGCGCATCGGCACAGTCATCGGGCTTAGGAACTTGCTTTAAGCCAAGCACGATACGCACCATTTCCTGTATTTGCTTCTTTTCTGCTTTGCCGTACCCGGTAACCGCTTGCTTAATTTGAAGCGGAGTATATTCGGCGATCAGTAATCCGGCCTGCATGCCCGTCAGGAGAACCACGCCTCTTGCCTGAGCAACCGTCATCGCGGTAGTCACGTTTTGCGCAAAGAAAAGCTTCTCAACTGCCATTTCGTCCGGCTGAGTTTCTTTTATTATTGCAGTCAGTTCGTCATAAATGGTCAGCAGGCGTACGGCATCGTTTTCTTTAACCGGCGTACGGATTACCCCGGCGTCAACAAGCATCGGCTTATTTTTTACAACCTCAATAATGCCAAAGCCTAAGATTCCTGTCCCCGGATCAATCCCAATTATCCTCATCTGGACTCCTGTCTCCAGGTAGTATACCTGCTAGTCGTCTATCCAGCCAAACGGCACAATTATACCGCAATGTCGAAGTTAGTATGCGTAGCCACCACATCATCAAGGTCTTCTAGCGCGTCCATCAGACGCTCCACTTTGCCGGCGGTTTCGGTGTAAGAAATTTCAATTGTGTTGTTTGGCTCATACGTAAGTTCAGCGTCAATCACTTCAATTCCGGCAGATTTAAGACCATCACGAACTTTTGCTAACTCTTTTGGGTCGGTGTAAATATGTGATTCTTCACCTTCTTCCTGCATATCTTCGGCGCCCGCGTCCAGTGCGGCCATCATAATATCATCACCGGTCCCCTTTACGCGGATAAGGCCTTTGCGTGAAAACTGAAAGGCAACCGCCCCCTTTTCGGCAATACTTCCACCGTGTTTACTAAAGGCAAACTTAACTTCCGGATACGTACGGTTTAGATTGTCGGTTGCACATTCAACCAGTATCGCTACACCACCCGGTCCGTAGCCTTCATACATAATTTCGTGCAGTTGAGCAGCGCCTTTGTCGGTAACACGCTGAATAGCGCGTTCAATGTTTGACATAGGCATATTGGCCGCTTTGGCTTTTTCGATTGCCATAGCAAGTGCAGTGTTTAAATTTGGGTCAGCACCACCGCGCGCCGCAATTGCAATTTGATTGCCGATGCGCGTAAAAACAGCGCCGCGCTTTGCGTCGGTGACGGCTTTTTGTCTTTTGATTGTGCTCCACTTTGAATGACCACTCATATAATTCTCTTTCTGCGCGCACCTTTTTTGGTGGCACATTTTGGGCGAAAACCTGCGCTTCCGTTGACTTGATGTATAAATATACACCAGAGCATCCGGTTCTCGGTTTTCACCCAAACTGCACTCACCAAAAGAAGGTGCTTAACTTTTTCAGTTATAAGATCTGCGTTGTTACCTCTGTTATTTTAGCACTTCGGATATTTTTGCGCCAGAGGATGACGAGAACCAGCACGAGGACCGCATACAGCACCGCCACTCCAAACACAGACAGCGATACCATTAGTTTCATTCTTGGTACGCGTGAAAACATAGTAGCCATATCAATAAGATATGTAAGGAGTATACGTGCCGGCCAAGCCACCCAGCCGGCTAGTGGCGCGATGAACATACCCGCCAGCCCAGCGAAAAAGCTGAGCAGCATAGCAAGAGGTATAAGAGGCACAATCAGCACGTTTGCAGGAACCGCCATGAGACTGGTGGTCTTAAATATATACAGCACGATCGGCAACGTCATAATCTGAGCGGCAAGCGTTTCTGACATCATTTCTCCAATAAGCCCACGCGGCCTCTCTTTAAACAACCTTCTTTGTACTTGGGGCCCGAGAATCATCACCCCAAAGAAAGCCAAAAACGACAAATACCATCCTATGTCAGACCATATATACAGCGGATTCCATAACGCGGTCATGGCGGCTGCAAGCAATATAATGAGCAGCGGCTTTATGGTCCTACCGTAATACCACGCCCCGAGGCTAAGGGTACTAATTATTGCGGCACGCACAATCGAGGCACTCATGCCAGTTGCCAGCAAAAATCCGACGATGAGAGTCTGGGAGCCTAAGAAAATCAAGAACTTTGAACGCTTACCAAACAGCTTCCTGCCCGAGCGGATCAAAATGGTCATATTATATCCGGATACAGCTATGATATGACTTAACCCAACCGCCGAAAGCATGGTTGTTATGTCTTTAGGTAAAGTATTCCTCTGTCCAACCAAAATACCCATTGCAAATGAAGCCAGCGGTTCGGGCAAGGTGTTCTGCAGGCCCGCACCAAAGCGCCTGGTAATGTCATAGACGAAGGATTTTGATCGACCGGTTACGTCTATGTTCGCATAACTTAGGTACGCCACGACCGAGCCGCGTGCCGGATAGAATTTTCCGCTCACCGTAACATGGTCGCCGCGGTAAATCATCGCCTCCCCATACCCAGAGACTTCAACCTTACCGATTATAGGTTTCCCTTCCGGCTGAATCAGACGAAGGGCGCCCATCATAAAACTGGTTTGAGATTTTTCATTGTATGTCGAATCGGATAGAGCCATGCCGCTGACCACAACCTTTTCCCGGCTCAGCTGGGTCAAGAACCGTACATGTGCCATATATACGCCACCGCGCCACCAGCCCACACTCAGCCCAAAAACAAAGACAAGATATACAGCCGTTATGCGCGAGTGGCGAAAGTTTAGCAGCACAATGCCAGCCATGAGCCACACGTACCAAAAAGGTATGGGCGGAACTTTTCGGGCAAGTGCCAAGCCCAGCAATACGGCCGCACAAAATATGATCATTCTTGTAGTACGCTTATAGTGGTGCGGCGCGTTCATTACTAGTGATCATACGTTTGTCAGCCTAATACGCAAGCATGTGCACAATGTTTTATTTTAGATAATTGACTTTTTATCGCTTTTAACAGA
>CAYSJS010000008.1:0-43935 GCA_964431415.1 uncultured Candidatus Saccharibacteria bacterium
GCCCATAGCTCAGCCGGTTAGAGCACCTGCCTTTTAAGCAGGGTGTCGTGAGTTCAAGTCTCACTGGGCCCTCCAAACAAAACGTCCAACCCGAAAAGGTTGGGCTTTTTGTTTGGCATGATTTCTGTGAACTTTGAATTCACGACACGTCTGAAAGGGTGGAGTGAGCGAAAACCACCTGTGGCTCCGCCAGCTGGCGAGGCTCAAACGAACGGTGTAGTATTCCTAAAATATCCTTTCTGATACAATAAGCATAAACAACTTCAAAAAGGAAATAAAAATGGATCCCAATCAGCAACCAGTTAATCCGGTACCCCCAACAAACCCCGGTTTTCAACCTCAGCCGACAGTGTCTGCAATGCCTGATCCTGCGGCTGTAGCTGCACCTGCCGTGCCCAGCCCATCCGGCGCACAGCCCTACGCCGCGCCAGAACCTCAGCAGCCAGCCCCACAAATGTTTGCCTCTTCACAACCGTACCCTCAGCAGCCTGCAGCGCAACCTTATGCAAACCAAGCTCAAGCATATTACGGCTCAACCGAACAGATCACCGGCTCGCAAATCGCCTCAAAGAAGAATCTCAAAAAACCACTGTTACTAGCAGGGATTGTAGTTGGCGTTCTCTTAGTGGGCGGCGGCATATTCTTGGCGTTAAAGGGTGGCGGCAACCCTATTAGCTCTATTGCAAATTCGGTAAGTGGCAATAAAGATGTAGTCGACCGACCAGATGGCACCCTCGACTTGAGTAAGTTAATAGATATGCAGACCACTGCTAAAGAGCAGACAATTACCGCTAAGCTCATGCAGCAAGTAAACCTAAGCGACGGCATGACATACCTGGTCAAAAATGTAGAGCGCAATTACGTATCACCAAGCAAGTACGTAGCCGCCGGCACGGGCAAAGAGCTCATTAAGGTAAATGTAGTCGTAGGAAATCGAAAAAATTCCGGGTCAATATATTTCTCTACAACAACCTTTCAGGCAGTAAACTCTGCCGGTGGCCGTATTTCTGCCGAATTCGTGACGCGGGATAGTGTTCCGGGCGCTTTTGTAGGGACTGAACTAGATCCTGGCAAGCAGTACAGCGCATTTCTACTCTACGAAGTAGATAAGGATGAAAAAGTCTCGGCACTCACTACTGAAGAGAAATACGAAAACTACTCTACAAAAGAAAAAATCACGCTAAAAAGCGAAGTGTCCCTTCAGTAACAATGCCTAGAAGATCAGTCCCATCAGCATTATCCTATAGAATCGCATTCACCCTTACAGGATTTATCTGTGCTGTGGGATTATACGGCGGTTTGTCGAGCGATGAGTGGGGGTGGGTATTTTATGCAGTTTTTACGTTAATACTTGGTTTTGTACTCCTTAAAAGAAACGGTACAAAGTCACAAGCAAAAACCGCACATAGAGCACTTTTTATTCTGACCATCGTAGGCATACTCGTGGCTGCAGCCGTGGGCCTGTATCTCTGGTGGATGAACGGACTAACCTTTTAACACATGCTTGCACCATCTTACACATTTACAAGCACTATATGGCTCTATCCAGGAATGTCTGCATGGCATTTTATCACTCTGCCTAAAGACAGCGGTAAAGAGATAGCGCTACTTTCTGAGTCTTCTAAAAAGGCATTTGGGTCTGTTCGTGTACAAGCAAAGATTGCTGATTGCATCTGGAGCACATCGGTTTTTCCGGATAACAAAGCGGGATCCTACATTCTACCCGTCAAAAAAGGCGTTAGAAAACAAACAAAAACGAAGGCCGGAGACCGGGTAACCGTAACCATAGATTTGCTCAGTATATAAACTACACGGCTCAACGCTAAAGAACATTCGAAAGGTGTATACTGGCAAGCGTTATGATTCGACCGATTTCTTTTATGAGTGGCATAGTATACAAATATTTGGCGAAGCCTCTGCTTTTTCGCAGAAAACCAGATGATGTGCACGCGAAGCTTCTAAAAGCTGGCACCCGCATGCAGCGATATGCCATCATACGCAAACTCCTTCACGCCTCGTGGGCCTACAATAACGAAGCCGCGCTCTCGCAAGACATGCATGGACTGCATTTTAAAAATCCCGTTGGCCTTTCAGCAGGTTTTGACAAAAACTTTGAGCTCGCGCCACTCTTAAAGTCCATCGGCTTTGGCTTTATGGAAGGCGGTTCAGTTACGTTTCATCCTTGTGACGGCAATCCAAGGCCATGGTTTTATCGACTTCCCAAGACAAAGTCGCTTGTTGTGTATGCCGGACTCGCCAACGAAGGCGTTAAAAAAATCGTAAAGCGCATTAAAGGCTACCCAGCTCATACGTTTGACGATTTTGTTATGAATATTTCGGTAGCAAAAACAAACTCCAAGCAAGCTGCGAGCGAAGCTGAAGCAATCAACGATTACCTAGGAAGCATTGAACATATACAAAGAGAAAATATTGGCGACATACTAACACTCAATATTTCTTGCCCAAATACTTACGGCGGCGAGCCATTCACCACCCCGCAGAGGTTAGAAAAACTTTTGTCTGCAGTCGACAAACATGGCCTTACTCAACCGGTATTTATAAAGATGCCATCTAACCTGGAATGGGATGACTTCCGTAAATTGCTTTTAATTATCGTTCAGCATACGGTAGCGGGTGTCACTATAAGTAACCTACAAAAAGACCGTAGCAAAGCCAACCTGAAGGACGAGCTGCCCGATAGCGTAAAAGGGAACTTAAGCGGCAAACCAACTTGGGAAGCAAGCAATATGCTTATTCGTAAAACCTATGAAGAATTTGGCAATAAACTTACTATCATCGGTGTAGGCGGCATATTCAGCGCCGAAGATGCATACACCAAGATCAAGCTCGGCGCATCGCTAGTAGAGCTCATAACCGGCATGATATTTGAAGGACCGCAGCTCATCGGACAGATAAATAGCGGCCTCACGAAACTTCTCCAGCAAGACGGTTATCAAAATATTTCAGAAGTAATAGGCACTGACGTAAAACCTGGTTGCTAGTGCTTCGATTTCTTATGCTTGTCGTCGTGATGCTGTTTTGGCAGTGTAAGCGCAATAGTCAGCAGGCTGGAAACTATGCCCACCACTACAATAAGCTCGTAGTACTGCGCTATGAGATTCCACCCCTTGCTTGCAGTTAGTGTGGACTGGAAAGAAGCTGAAAGAAACGGATATACCAAACTTAGCCCCACTACCGCAGAACAAAAGGCCGGCAAAAGCACGAGGAGCATTTTGTGCTTGGGCACTCTTTTGCGAAGCAGAAACATACTGAGTATACCCGGGAGCAATACAACCGCTGCCTGCACGGCATTATCGGGCAGACGCACACCGCTTGCCACCGAATGAGCTAACAGATCAGTATCTTTGCCTGCAGCCGCCACCAAGACACTGCCTGCACACACCGCCAAAAAGACGACCCCAGAGTTTGTTCTTAAAACAAGCTGCAAAAGAACGGCAAGGGAAATAATCGCTATCAGCACATAGATCATAGAAGTAGTGTACCACCATTTGCCCTGTTCCGCTTATGGCTAGATTGGCGATTAAATGCGCCGCCCGACCTGCAGCCAGTCGGCTTCCGAAACGCCCGCTTTTACCTCTACCACCATACGCGCGTTGTCGCCGCAGTATGTCGCAGGGTATGTTTCCGGCTTTACATTCTTCTCCACCTTTAGAATCGTTCCTGACGCGTCAAGCCACAAAATATCTATCGCAAAATGCATGTCTTTCATCCACATACAGTGCGTGCCTGTGTCGTCAAATACAAAAATCATACCTTGCGCCCCAGACATACTCTGCCGTCCAGAAAGACCTTTTTCTCGTGCCTCCGGAGTATCCGCTCTTTCTAAGCGCAATATACACGTCCTTGTCCCGATGGCCGTATGAGGCTTGCTGTGCGGCGCGGAATCAAATTCGGTTTTAACGCATGTGGTCACAGCAGGGCTGGCAGTATTATTGGTAGCAATCAGAAAAAATCCAATAACAAGAGAAATCCCCAGCAAGACACCAAAAAGCCCAATGATTGTTTTAAACCGATAACTACTTAAAGCTTCTCGGATGGAAGAGTGATTTTTAGCCTTGCTATTCTTTTTCATATTCGGGTTTTTAGGCACCGACACGATCTTTGCGTGGCTGCCGCTTTGCATTCTGCTCAACGTATTCGATAATCCGCTCGGCGACGTTGTGACCGGTCACCTTTTCTATACCAAATCCAGGGCTGCTATTAACTTCGAGTACCAACGGTCCGCGTGCCGAGCGCATAATATCTACGCCGCAAATCGGCAGCCCCATAGCTTTGGCCGCCTTTTGGACAGTCTTTTTCTCGTCATCACTCAATTTTACCGGCGTACCTTCGCCACCTTGGTGTAAGTTAGAGCGAAAATCATCATCAAGCGACTGACGCTTCATGCTTGCAACAACTTTACCGCCAACAATAAACGCACGTATATCTTCACCGGCAGATTCTTTTACGAACTCTTGCAACAAAATGTTCGTACCATCGTCGTCCATGACATAAAAAGCCTGCATAACGCTCTTGGCAGCTTTTTTTGTTTCTGCCAATACGACTCCGTTACCATGTGTTCCACGCGCCAACTTAATAATAACCGGAAAACCTCCCATGTCATCTATGAGATCTTCTATATCGACAAGGCTACGTGTGAAGACCGTCTTTGGGATACCGACACCTGCACGCGCCAGCAGCTGAATACTGCGAAGTTTGTCGCGAGAGCGATTGATCGCAATAGAACTTGCTGTCGTAAACACTCCCTGCATCTCAAATTGACGCACAATAGCAGTGCCATACCGAGTCATATTGCTTGCAATACGGGGAATAATGGCGTCAAAGTCGGCAAGCGCCTGACCCTTGTAACGGACAACTGGGTTAGACTGCTCTATGGTCGCATGACAGTCTTTGTATTTAATAATCACGACTTCATGACCACGCTGTAAAGCTACTTCCTTTAGGCGTTTTGTAGAATAGTTTGCAGGTCCATTTGATAATATTCCTATCTTCATACTTCGCCCCTTTCTGTGAGCTTCGACTGTAACTGTTGAGAACGCGCTTTTTCAGCGACCGTAAGAGGTGTACCACGTTTAACGTCTACCAAGAACTTTCCCCGAAGCACATTACGACCGATCAGAACAGGGTAAGCCTGCGAACTCCGGTCGGCAAGTGTAAAACGTGCGCGTATTTTCCTTCCAGCTATATTTACAAGAACTTTTACCTTAAAACGATGTTCTGCATGACCGCTTGAACTTGCCACAATCGTTTCGCTATACTCATGAAATGTAACTTTTTTACCAGTGTATGCCGGATGACCTTTCGAAAAAAAGCATGCAGATAAGACACCATCTTTGAGTTCGACCTCCGAAGCCCACACAGCTGAAGTGTTAGCACCAGTATCGATACGTGCGTGTACTTCCTGTTCGCTTATCTCAGGAAATTTAACCACCTCTGCTCTTCCGATGATAACCAATGGTCGACTGTTCTTTTTCACGGAATTATTATATCACTTTTATGCTTATTTTGCAATAGTTACTATTTGCATGCTTTGTCTTATGCTAGATTACATTATGGACCTATCTCAAAAAGTGCGCCAGTATTATCTGGACAATTTTCAGTACTTACCGAGCGATAAGCAGTTTCATTTTGTAAGCAGGCTAGCGGCCTGGAATAACGACCCAGAATGTCACGATATCTTGTTAGGTATGAAAAATATATTATCGCCAACCGACAGAGACATGGCTGACGTTCTAAGAGAACTTATCTATAACCCAATCGAGGCGCATATTAACGCCTACGAGTCTCGACGTCCTTATTTTGAAAAGTATACAAACATCCGCGGCATAATGATGGCCCTCTTTCGCGTAAGGCACCTTTTATTTCTTTACAATCAGGACGAAAGAGATACGCTGCTTACCATCATTCCTCTTGCCGATCTTCGTAAACTAAGTAAAGAGTTGCAGAACGATGCTGATGCACTGCGGATCTTGTCGACATATGCCATAAACTGCATCTACTTGATCGACAAGATATTGTTCCCCGAAAATGCTCCAGCGATACAGCTGGAGACTTTCCGTGCACTAAAAAGCGCTTACAACCTTACGAAGCCTGAAGATGTACAACTGTTTATATATCTATACACTCACTGCATAATAGGCGAATCAAACTTCTATCTTAGCAAGCTAAGCCCGCACGCAGTACGACAGTACGAAGAAATGCTCAACGAACTTGAGGATGTCATGAAAGTGTCTTTGGACTACATAAATTTAGACAACAAGTTAGAGTATTTGGTTTGCTGTAAAATAGCTGGATACGACACTTTTTTGAAAGATAAAATTATGGATGAATGCTTACAGTCAGTAAGCCCGGAGGGGAACTTCCTGGTTGATACAGTAAACAAATTTTCTCAGACAAAAAAGAGCTCATTTGAGACATCAGAGCACAGAAACGTACTCTTTATCATGAGTACCCTAGACTATAAGCATGCCCCTTAATCTAAAGTGTCAAAATAACGACCGACGATTTCAATTTTTTTATCAATAAAAGCGCCACTCATAAGTTGTGGCTGTGAATTAACTTCCAGAAAATAGAACTTTCCCGTATTACTGTCGGCGAGTACGTCCACTCCAGAAAATGTCATTCCTAAATATTTAGTTATTTTTTTAGCATCTTCGATTACTTCAGCAGGGACCTCTTGTTCTTCAGCTAAGTTTGCGCTGCCGCCCTGAGAGGTGTTGTTAAGATGCGAACCCTCAACCGCCTCACGCCCAATAACCAATACATCATCACCAATAACGAGTAGACGATAGTCCTTTTCGTTTGGCACAAATCGTTGCATAACAAAATTGAGCTGATGGCTTTTGGCGGCAATTTCGTTTGCTTCTTCCAAACTTTTAACAAGGTAATTGTCGTTTCCATGCGCCCCAAAAGTCGCCTTCATGATGCACGGAAACGGAAAACCAAGCGTAACCCTACCTTCTAAAACAGCTTTGTTCACGAACACAGAACAAGCAACCGGCAAACCAGTCTGGAAAAACTGAACCGCCTGCGTAAGCTTTGATGAATCGCGAAATTCACTGTAATCATTAATTATTTTTATGTTATTGAGGTTTGCGTAGCAGCTGATAGCTTTGACGACATCAAAATACTGCCGTAAACCCTTTGCGCGAATGATGACAAGTCGAAAATCCTTAAGATCTAATTTACTCCGCGTGTCATAAACCATAAACGTATCATCCCCAACAGAGATAAACAGGTCTTCAATGAGTGTATAAAGTATTTCTGGCTTGGTGCTGCTTTTTCCTGCTGCTTCTGCAAAAAATGCTTGGTATTCCCCATAATACGCCTCGGGATTTTCGCTAGTTTCTCTGTTTCCGATAAGTAGTATTTTCATAGGCATATGATCCCACACTTATCCGAAAAAAACCACGCGGAAAAAGCTTTTATTTTCCGGCTACAGCCTTGAGCATGGCCGCTTCATGGGTGTCCCACTGTGCAGACGCCCACAGTGTGTTGGCATCATGGCCATCGTATGGACTGTTTCTGAGCGGCCGTCTGTTTACCTCCAAAACGTACTCGCGCATATCTCCTTCCGCATTTACTCCGCGGATAAGATCAACTGCAAAAACGGTATTGTGGCCGTCCGGCAGCGTAACAATCTTGTCTGTTCCTGCGAGCACTATTTCGTGCAGACTCGACTTAAAAGCATCGGCCGGGCTAAAGGTGCGGTTTTCGAATGTTTCATTTTGCATGGTCAAGCTTCCTGAAGCATCTGAACGAATAAAGCCAAAAATAGCAACCCCGCCAATAACAACAAAGCGCACATTATGCACTCCTTCTACGCCGTGTTCTGCAAGGCCCCGAGACATATCAATCGCCTCCTGAACTACATACAGCCCAGACTTTTCGCTTTGCTCATATTCTTCTAAAACGCTTTTCTTTTCACCGATGATCACTCCCTGTCCCGCTGAACCCGTATCTGGTTTAACCACTACTCTGTCACCCCTAACTGCTGCTACCGCTTCAGCTACGTCCTGATGCGCAACCCTCGGAATAGTAAACGGCTGGAGTTCTGCTAGCAGATCGTACACCATGCTTTTTGAAGCAAGGATCTTGTTAAAATCAGGGTCATGCACCAGCCTTGGACGTGCTGCATCTGCATACAAAGGCTGTGATTCTTTGGGCATGGTAAGGTCTCGAACTAAAGTCGGCTTAACGAACCCAATGCCATCGTACCTTTCCGTGTATCCCAGCTGTGGCTGTATTGCCACGCGAGCATCACGGAAAACACCGTCGCCTTGGTATGACGCATGCGTTTCAACCATACAGGCAGTAAGGCCTAGAGCGGCAAGCTCAGCCATTAGCCCTCCGTACCGTTCATTCGTACGGTCATAATCGGTTATCTTAGGCATTAAAATCGCAATATCAAGCTCTTGTGGGGCAACCATAATAAATATATTATACTATAAAAATATAAATATTACAACTAACTATTCGCTTGCGATACTCGGGTGTAGGCAAACCATATAAATGCAATCAGAATAATGAGCAGACAAACGATAAGCGTAATAAATCCACTCTGCCGATTATGTTTATGCGTATGCATTATTACTAATAACTATCACGCATATGTTTATATTTGTAAAGACCACCCTTAGAATCTTGTACTAACGACCGAAAAAGCCTTTTTTGTGGTGTGCTTCGGAGGCAAATTCTTCAAGCAGCTCTTTTTGCCTCTTAGTAAGATCCCGCGGCGTCTCTACGTTGATGGTCACAATGTGAGCTCCGCGTGTATTGCCGCGCAGGTGCGGCACCCCGTGGCTGCTGAGTTTGAAGTCGGTGCCGCCTTGGGTTCCGGCCGGTATTTTCATTCGCACCGGTCCATCTACTGTTTGTACATCTATTTCCGCGCCCAAGCTAGCCTCAACCATAGAGATTGTCTGTTCGGACAAAATTAAATCACCTTCCCGCGTAAAGAGCTTATGAGGCTTCACCTTAATGTTTACGTACAGATCTCCCCGGGGACCATGTGCAATTGCCTCGCCATGCTCGCGCAGCCGAATAGTTGCGCCGTCATCAATGCCTGCGGGCACTTTAAGGGTGACTTCTTGATTTTTATGCTCTGTACCCTTGCCTTTACATACACTACAGGCTTTTTCTGGTACTTTGCCGGTACCGTGACAGGTAGGACAGACGCTTGCCTGTTGGATATTGCCAAAAATGGTCCGAGTAACATTCATTACCTGGCCAGAACCCTTACATGTATCACATGTCTTAAGTTCATGACCTGGCTCTACGGTCGAGCCCTTACAGTGCGTACACGGAACATCCATGACGAGGTTCAGCTCGGCCTCGGTGCCAAACACAGCATCTTCGAAACTCACCACCATTTCGGTTTCGACATCGCGGCCTCTACGCGAACGCGCCCCTCGTTGCTGACCACCACCAAAGAAACTATTAAATATGTCACCGAAACCCAGGTCGCCAAAGTCAAAATGGACATTCTGCCCATTAAAGCCTCCGCCAAATGGGTTGCCGTCGCTGGCTGCGCTGCTGCCAACACCAGCATGACCAAACTGATCATAGCGCTGACGCTTTTTGTCATCCTTTAGAACTTCATACGCTTCGTTCACTTCTTTGAACTTAGCTTCGTCTCCGCCTCTGTCTGGGTGATGCTCAATAGCGGCTTTTCTAAAAGCCTTTTTTATTTCGTCGGCACTTGCATTCTTGCCAACGCCTAATACTTCGTAGTAATCTCGTTTTTCCATTTAGCACTATTTTAGCACTTTCGTGGTTCGAGTGCCAAGTTTTGGTACGTTTTCTTATACCGCGGAGCGACCCTTAAAAGCACGGTAAATACCGAGTGCAATGCACGCCCCAAGCACAGCCACGAATACGCTATATACATTAAAGCCCGTCACTCCGGATTTATTAAATATTCCCATAACAAAACCGCCAATTAACGCACCGATTATACCGACAAAAATATTCCCTAACGCTCCCTGCTCTGCATCAGTTCCCATAATGAGCGATGATATCCAGCCCGCAAGAGCTCCAAGCAGTAACCATGTTAGTATTCCCATATATTTTTCTCCTTACCCTACGAGTGTTTTTTAAACTGTGAAACTCGTTTTTTATTAGTACGTGTTTCAGTATCCCCTAGGTTCGGTACTATGGATATAAAAATTCTTACAGCTTACTCATGGGTTTTGTCGGTGGCCAACGGCCTCTTCTGCACACTATAGAGGTGCAGTACCGCATTACCTGGCGTTACTTGCCAGCGCTCATGCGGCGAATGTAGTGGTTCGATCACGCGTAAGTCAGCATTCCATAGTGCGGCTATACCGCGATTTGGCTCCTGCGGATTATGCTCCGGACCTAGTGTGCGCGGCACAGTCTCCATATAAACAACCTACTTATTTTCTTTATCTTTGTCGTCGACAACTTCGCCTTCAACTGGCTCGTCTTTTCTCTTTTCGTCGTCGGTTTCATCCGGCTTTTCGGTGTTTTCGGCTTCTTTAGAAGCCGCTTCGTACATTTTTGCACCAATTGGCATGATCTTGTCGCTCAGCTCTTTTGCAGCCGCTTCTAACGCATCTTTGTCAGATTTTTCGTCACTCGTAACTTTTTTAGCCGCTTCAATTGCTTCTTCAAGCGTTTTAACGTCTTCTTCGCTGAGTTTGTCTTTGTTGTCCGACTTCATCTTTTCCGCTTGGTAAACAGCGCTGTCTAGCTGGTTGCGAGCGTCTACGGCTTCACGCTTTTTCTTATCTTCTTCGGCGTGCGCTTCGGCATCTTTTGCCATCTTTTCGACTTCTTCTTTGCTCAGGCCCGAGCTTCCCTGGATCGTAATGCTCTGTTCCTTGCCGGTTCCCTTGTCTTTTGCAGTCACATTCAGGATACCGTTCGCATCAAGATTAAAGGTCACTTCAATTTGCGGTACGCCACGCGGAGCAGCAGGGATTCCGTCAAGCACGAAGCGACCAAGTGACTTGTTGTCGCTCGCAAACTCACGCTCACCTTGCAGCACATGGATCTCTACCTGGTTCTGGTTGTCGGCAGCCGTACTAAACACTTCGCTTTTACTGGTTGGGATGGTCGTATTTCGCTCAATAAGCTTGGTGCTGACTGAACCCATGGTTTCAATGCCAAGGCTCAGTGGCGTGACGTCAAGCAGCAGAACATCTTTCACGTCACCTTGTAACACACCGCCCTGGATGGCTGCGCCAACGGCAACTACCTCGTCTGGGTTTACGCCCTTCATTGGATCTTTGCCAAATATGCTTTTTACTTTTTCTTGCACTGCAGGCATACGGGTCATGCCGCCCACCAACACAACTGCATCGATATCGCTTGCCTTAAGTCCGGCATCTTTCAGGGCTTTTTCGCATGGTTCGGCAGTTTTGTTGATCAGATCGCCCACCAGCTGCTCTAGTTTGGCGCGCGTGAGCTTGTGCTCAAAGTGTTTAGGTCCATCGGCATCAGCTGTCAAGAAGGGTAGGTTAATGGTAATCTCGCTTGCCGTAGAAAGCTCAATCTTTGCTTTTTCTGCCTCGTCGCGCAGACGCTGCATAGCAGCTTTGTCTTCGGTAATATCCAGACCATGCTCTTTCTTGAACTCTTCTGCAAAGTAGTTTACAAGTACGCGGTCGAAGTCCGCACCACCAAGGTGTGTATCGCCATTTGTGCTCTTTACTTCAAACACACCATCACCAAGTTCCAAAATTGAAACGTCGAAGGTACCGCCACCGAGGTCATACACAGCAATTTTTTCGTCTTTACTATTGCCTTTGTCTAAGCCATAGGCCAAGGCCGCAGCTGTAGGCTCGTTAATAATACGCTTAACTTCTAAGCCAGCAATTTTACCTGCGTCCTTGGTTGCCTGACGCTGGCTGTCATCAAAATAAGCCGGAACGGTAATAACCGCTTCGGTAACCGGTTGCCCAAGGTAGCTTTCGGCATCGGCCTTGAGTTTACTGAGCACCATGGCACTGATCTCTTCTGGGCTATATTCTTTGTCGCCCATTTTTACCTTTACCGAGTTGCCGCTCTTGACCATTTCGTAGCCCATGAGCTTAATGTCGCGCTGGACTTCTTTGTCGTTAAAGTTGCGACCGATCAGACGCTTCACTTCATAAATAGTGTTCTTGCTATTGGTCACTTGCTGACGGCGCGCCAGCTGACCAACCAGTCTTTCGCCGTTTTTATTGATAGCTACGACGCTTGGAGTGGTGCGTGCGCCTTCAGAGTTCGTAATAATTTCAGCCTTACCGGACTGCATTGCAGCCATGGCGCTGTTGGTTGTACCAAGATCGATTCCAATAATTTTACCCATATTTTCTCCTTTTTACGACTTCACTGCCGCCGTTATTCGTTCCGTTATTACGTATGGTAGTGAAAATATCTTAATTAGCAGTTGCACTTATAGAGCGCTAACATAATTGTATCATACATAAATTAGCACTCTACTGTCAAGAGTGCTAATTATATACGGCGAAGATGGCTGAGTACTTCTTTCGCCATCTCATCATCTCCTATGGAAACAGCGTGGTCATATCTATCTAATGGTGGAGCCATGCCCGCGTTACTGAGGCCCGCTAACTCTTCCAATAACCCCGAGGGGATCAATACCGCAGGGCCAATGTCTTCTTGCCTTCGAATGAAGTATTCGATCCCAGCTCCATCGGGCAATATGTCATTAGGGGTTCGTTCTTGCATAACTTATGCCTCCATCTTAACGCGTACCATGGCGTGCCTAATCACTTCATCGCCCAAGCTATACCCAGACTGCAACTCTTCGCAAACCACTTCTTTGGTCCCTTCGCCTTCTTCCATGCTGATTGCTTCGTGCAGGTTAGGATCAAACGGTTCGCCCACCGTTTTAATGCGCGTTACCCCTATTTTTGCGAGTGCCGCTTCAAAACTGCTGACGATCTTCTTAACACCCTCAACCCATTCCAATAGCTTTTTCACTTCCGGGTCAGCCACATGCTGGCCGTCGTTGACGACCGGCACATGTTTAAGTGCTCGTTCAAAATTGTCGATAGTTGGCAGCAGTTCGCGGACTACCATAGCTTTATAAAAACCTGCCATTTTTGCCCGATCTTCTTCGCTCCTGCGGCGCACATTCATAGCATCTGCCCGCTCGCGCTGCAACGCATCAGTCAGTTCGGCTATCTTTTGTTCCAAGTCAACAAGAGACGGTTTCTTTGCTTTAGTCATTTCTTATTTTCCTTTGGTTTACGCAGGTTACTACCCATACTAAACAGATCGGCTACAAAAATAAGGATATCAAAGAACGTTGCGAAGCCGTTCATATGGTTAATCCTTCTGACGCTTCAAGTCGATCAACTAAAAAGAGTTTATTCATATAGCGCCTCCTCGAGAGCCTTGCCGGCGCGCGTTACAAGATTCATAACATCACGGTAGCTTTGACGAGTCGGGCCAAGAACTCCAATATAGCTTCGGTCCGAATAAGGACTCCTAAAACGACTAATTATAAGTGTGCAGCCCGCAGCGCGGCCAATGGGGTTTTCGCGTCCGATATACACGCTCAGCGGGTCGTTTGGCGCTGCTTCCCTCAGCCATGGTTCTAAGTTATCGAGTAACTGCGCCACCTCTTGTACCTGGCCGGGATGCATGAACTCCGGCTGGCCGAATAAGTTGCTCAGCCCAGACATATACAGCTGGTTGCCGATGGTTGCCAGCCCAAGGTTGCCCGTTAAGTTCACAAGCGTATCAACCGCATTCCGGATAGTTCGTTCCGGCAGGCCGCCGTCATGCACACGCGTAGCCAAAGCCTTTTCGGCACGGTTTTCGTCCGGTGTTTCTTGCTGCTCTGCAAGATGGTTCACATAAAACCGGTAGCCCTTGTCGGTTGGCACGCGACCGGCGCTCGTATGCGGCTGACCGATGTATCCGTTTCGCTCCAATTCCGCCATTTCGGCGCGAATTGTTGCACTGGAGACATTAAAAAGCTTTGCCAACAAACTAGAGCCAACCGGGCTGGCTACTTCGGCATATTGCTCTACGATTGCAAGCAGTAAATTTTTCTGGCGCTCAGTCATTATGCTTATATTATACTTTTTTAGCACTTAAACCGCAAGAGTGCCAATTAACGCTCTGACATATGTTTATTTGAGTGTTGATCCGAATTCAATATAACCGTCGTTACCGGTTTCTGAATCGCCTTTAACTATCGTTATCTGCGATGGATTTGTAATTTTGCCGTTTTCTACTTCTACCGTTACCCGTTTACTGTCGGCTGTAGACTCATATACCGCAGCAGGAATAAAAGCGGCCACCGCGAGAAGTCCGGTCGCCAAAAATGCCACGATCGCAAACCGGTTTCTTCGCACCACGTCTTCGTAGTGCAAGTCAAAGTTACCCGTGATAACATTCGGTCGATCCACTCGCCTCTGGTGCTTACTTTTCCCTCGCAGCCGCGAAACAATAGCCATAAGCCTATTATCACATACTTTTTTTAAAGTCGTATTATTTATCTTTGCAAAAAGCGCCGCACATCTTGCAGCAGCTGCTCGGCATGTATGCGGCCGTGTGCTTGCTTTTCTTCGTCTACCGGTCTGCCATGTGCCAGTTCATCGACCGCATGAGCAGCATGATGAATTTCGTTATTAATTACAAACTGATAATAGTCAGTGTTGAGAGCGGTGGTAATTTCCACGACAGCACTTTCGAGCCGGCGGCGCAGCTCATCCTCGTCTACGTCACCCCTGCCCCGTAAACGCTGCATCCATATATCAAAGGTTGGCGGCAAAAGAAAAATGATCAGTGTATTAGGCTTTAAAGAGTGCACTACTGCTGCGCCGTTAATCTGCACCTCGTTGACCGCAATTCTTCCCTCTTTATGCGCAGCTTCAAGCTGAGAAATATTTTGCCCGGATACTTGCTGTCCATGAATGATTGCTGCCTCTAAATATTCGCCCCGGCGAAGCCCTGCCAATACCTCTTCTTCAGTCTTAAACCAGTACTCCACGCCATCTCGCTCCATGACTCCATTGTTCATCCGTTTTGCCCGCGTGGTGTCGGAAATAATTGAATGATACTCGCCTGTTTCAAGCAGGATGCCTATCAGGGTGTTGCGGCCTGAAGCCGTTGGGCCAATCAAAAGAACCAGCGGCAATCGCTGCAGAATTTCTAAACTTTTTTGGCTTGGCGTGTAACTCGAAAGCACCTGCTCAAATTCTGAAAGGTGTTTTAATAACGGTTTATGTTTTGTAGTATTCATAGAATACTTATAACAGATCGTACTCTTTTTGCCAATGATCATGCTAAGCTTATTAGTATGAAACAAGCACCTGACTTTACACTACCCGACCAAAATGGCGACCTTCACTCACTCAAAGATTACGCCGGGAGATGGCTCGTGGTTTATTTTTACCCCAAAGACGACACGCCTGGCTGCACAAAAGAGGCCTGCAACTTTCGGGACGCCCGGGATGCCATTGCTCAGTTTGGAAATGCGCACGTGATAGGTATTAGTAAAGACAGCGTAGCTTCTCACAAAAAATTTGCCGACAAGCATTCGCTTAATTTTACGCTGCTCAGTGACCCGGAACACCAAATCATCGAGGCATTTGGCGCCTGGCAGAAAAAGAAATTCCTTGGCCGCGAATACATGGGAATAATGCGCAATACCTACCTCGTCAACCCCAAAGGTATGATCGTAAAAACATATGACAGCGTCACCCCGGCTACCCATGCCGGCGAAATTATAAAAGACTTACAACATCTCCAGGCTGAAACGTCTGAATCTTAGAAAGCAGGCTAAGCGCAAGGTCGCGCGCTCTCGACTGAGAAGCAGCATCGGCCTCTTCGCCCCGTACAATCCGAAGGAATGCATCACGCGCCTCAAGTAAGTCGTCATTAATAACAAAGCGATACCCGCTGTCCGAAAGCGCTTCTTCGATTGACCGCTTTGCTTCTACCAGACGTACATGCAGGTCAGCATCTTTATGGGCCTTTGTTCGGGCCATCCATTCTTCGTAGCTAGGCGGCAGTATGTACACGAGCTCGACTCGTCTAAAGCCAAGTGTATAAAACAATGGAATACTGGAAGTAACAATTGCTATCGTACAGGGACCCGTGGCAGGGTAAGAGCTTGCTTTTGTTCCGTAGAACTCGCCGTTTGGATGAACAATATACTGCACATATTCACCATTCTCGATCTCTTGCATGAGCTTGTCGTAGTCGTTTCTAAAAATATAATCAATGCCATTCTGCTCGTCTTTTCGCGGCTGCCGCGTCACATTGCTGGTAATGTATGGAATACCGCTATGTTCCATGATCGTCGTTTTACCCACGCCTGTCGGACCGGCGGTAATAATAAGATCCACTTGAGCAAGCTGCTGCTTGACTTGATCACTTGGCGAGTAAGTCGGCTGCATAAGCGCGGCCTGTTTCATAAATGTTTGTTTGTCCATCTATGTACGTATTGTACCGGAATTATTTATAAGATTATAGAAACTCTATGTTGTGATAAAAGTAGCGTCGCTACCCAACTGGTGAACCGAAGGGATTCAATCGGTGATGCATTGTCGTCAAACAAACGAAGCCCGCAAAACGAGGCGTATTTAACATACGACGAGTGCGGACCATAACGATATTGAAAAAAGAGGCGAAATGAGTGATGAAGTGTGACAGATTAAGGAGCACCGTAAGCGAGCTGTATTTCAATACTAACGATAAAGTATCCTGCATATTGGTGAGCTGCAGGGATTCAATCGGCGATGTATTGTCGTCAAACAAACGAAGCCCGCAAACCAGGCGTATTTAACATACGACGAGTGCGGACTGGAGTTTTTTGGCGGCAAGACACGCCGATTTAATCCCTCTTCAACATGACGGTGAAGGCCTCAGCAGGTATATCAACCTTCCCAAACCGCTTCATCCGCTCTTTACCCTTTTTCTGTTTTGCAAGCAGCTTCTTTTTGCGTGACACGTCACCGCCGTACAAATAACCGGTGACATCTTTTCTGTATGCCGATATGTCTTCGCGTGCTATGAACCTCCCGCCGATTGCCGCCTGGAGACTTACCTGAAAGTTCTGGCGCGGTATTACGTCCTTTAGCTTTTCTACCGTTTCGCGGCCTAGACGCAAGGACTCGCTGCGGTGTGCCATTACACTGAGCGCCCCAACCATGTCGCCAGCCACATAAAAGTCTACCCGGACAAGATCTTCTTCGCGGTAGTCATGCAATTCATAATTAAACGAACCGTATCCGCTGGTAGCGCTTTTTAGCTGATCATAGAAATCGGTTAACAGGTTAGCGAGCGGCGCCTCAAAAGTTACCAGCGCAAGCTGCGCATCCACAAAACTGAGGCCCTTCTGCACCCCACGTTTCGACACAATCAGTTGTATGACTGCTCCGACATAGTCTTTTGGCACGACAATCTCGCCCTTTATCCATGGCTCAGCGATGCTCGCAATACGAGCAGGATCAGGAAGATCGGCCGCCGACTTAATATCCAGCCGTTCGCCGTTCAAGAGTTTTACGTGGTAGTCGGTGCTTGGGTTAGTAACAATAAGACTCAGGTTATACTCACGTTCCAAACGCTCACGCACGATATCCATGTGCAGCAGCCCCAAGAAACCAACCCGCACACCGAATCCGAGAACTGGCGAGTTTTCTGGCTCATATTGGAGTGCCGAGTCACTGAGCGAAAGCTTTTCTATGGCATCTTTGAGGTCATTATAAAATTCGTTACTTTCCGGGAAAATACCGGCATACACAAAAGGCTGCACATCTCGGTAACCGGGAAGTGGTTCCTTGGCGGCAGATTTTTGCAGCGTTACTGTGTCGCCCACTTTTGCTTCGCGCGTACTTTTCAGGTTAGTAACTATATAGCCAATCTCACCGGCTTTGAGACTCTGTGATGCCGCCATCTCCGGCTTTAAGCTACCTAGTTCCAGCGCGATCCCATTTGCCTGGCTAGAAACCATGCGGATATGGTCGGACTTGCCGAGCTCGCCGTCAACGACTCTCACATACAAAACAACCCCGCGGTAATCATCGTAATAGCTGTCGAAAATTAGTGCCCGGGTTTCGGCTTCTGCCGAACCTTTGGGCGCCGGAACCTGTTCAACGACGGCTTCCAGCACTTTGTCTACACCCATACCGGTCTTTGCAGAAATGAGCAGTATATCTTCTTTTTTACAGCCAAGCAGACTGATTACTTCGGCGCTCACACGTTCGACATCTGCCGCCGGTAAGTCAATTTTGTTCAGAACCGGGATGATCGTCAGATCAGCAGCCATTGCAAGATACACATTAGCAAGCGTCTGCGCCTGAATGCCCTGCGAGGCGTCAACCACCAAGATAGCCCCTTCACATGCTTCTAGGCTTCGTGAAACCTCGTAGCTAAAGTCTACGTGGCCAGGCGTATCGATAAGGTTCAGCTCATACTCCGGGAGTTTGTCGGCGGTTTCTTGTGGCCGACGATATTTCATACGCACCGGGGCTAGTTTAATGGTAATACCCCGTTCACGCTCCAGATCCATTTTGTCGAGCAGCTGCGCCTTCATATCGCGCTTTTCAACCGTGCCAGTCAGCTCCAGTAAACGGTCGGCAAGCGTCGACTTGCCATGATCGATATGCGCGATGATACAAAAGTTTCTGATGTGGTCTTGGTTCATTTAGACATATTATAACAGAGGTAGAGCAATCTATAAAGCCTGCACCATTAGAAGCCGCTTACCAGTCAATCCGAACCGGACGCAAAATAATACGGCCGGCACGACGAAGCTTGGCTATTACCGGTGCCGCTTCTTCAAGCGCAAAGAGCGAAGAAAGTCCGAGGTGCACAGTCATCGTCACAAGAGTTATAAGCCCAAACTTAAACCCAAGTGTTAATAAACCTCTGTCGCTCAGACGAAGCGGGAATATCTGCACCATTAGATACGTCGCCACCACACTAAAGCCAGTAACCGAGAGAATCCGCCACAGTCCACCCCAAAAACGTATATCAAAGAGCTTGTGATCTTTAAATAGCATCACTGTAAACAAGACCACCACTTCTGACGCGGCTACGATTGTTTGAGCCAATGCAAGCCCCGCTACTCCATAATGCTGCGGCTTAGAAAGCTGCCAAGCCAAAAAGATGTTCAGTGCAATCGCAAAAATAGATACCCCAAGCGGTGTCCACGTATCTTTTTGGGCGTAAAAATAACGCGATATAATCGCATAAATAATCCTAAAGAAGATTGCGCCGCACAAAAAGCCGAATATAGCAGTAATTTCGCTTGAACCGCGGGTAAAAATGAGCCGCGCCAGGTACCCGCGGCCAAAGAAACATATGACCACAAGTGGGATGGCGATCCAAATCATTGCCCGTAGAATTCTCAAAAAGTCCTGACGAAATAAGTCCGGACGATTTTGGCTTAAACGTGCGGTAAGCCGCGGAAAGGCAGCGGTGGCTATAGTTGTTCCGATCAGCTGAATCGGCACCGTATGCAGCGTATAAGCATTTTCATAGTAGCTAATACTTCCCGCACCTAACCGGCTTCCGAAATTAGTTTCTACAATACTGTTAATTGAATCTATCCCTTGGTCGATAGAACGGGGAGGGAGCTGACGCAACACACGCCGAAAATCAGGGTCTTTAAAATTGATCTTGCGATGAAATACGAAGTTGAGCCCTCCAAGACCAAACAACACGATAAGCAGCTGCAACACCGCGCCGATGAATGCGCCTATTCCAAGCCCTACGATACCGATGTTGTCTCTGAAGAAAAATATACTCGCAATGATTGCGAGGTTATAAAAAAGCGGCGCTACGGCATAGAAGAAAAATCGTCCAAAGGTTTGCTGAACGGCCGTTAAGATACCGGATATAGTAAACAGGAAGGGGTTAAATGCGACAAAACGCATAATAATAGCTGCGTTGTGTTTTTGATCGGGCGTAAGCCCGGGAGCCACAAGATGGAGCAAAGGTTCGGCAAAAACAAGAATTATAACACCGATGACTCCCATAATAATGGCAAGCATGTTAAGCAAACTGGTCGCCAGTTCCCACGCCCCTTTGCGGTCGTGACTTTCAAGATGATCAGCCAGTACAGGAATAAAGGCTACCCCAAGCGCCCCGGCGGCGATGGTAAAGAAAAAGAAGTCGGGAATTTTAAATGCTGCAAAGAATGCATCTGTACTCTGCGCTCCAAACTGAGAAAAGTTTGCGTTAACGAGCTTAACCCGTAGAAAGCCTAAAATCTGCCCAGAAAGAGCGGCAACGATCAAAAGCGCAGCGGCATTACCGAGAGATATTCTTTTATTGGCACGATCAAGAAAGCGACGCTTCATACTACTATTCAGTATAGAGGATGTTGCGGTATTTTAGAGCGTTTTATTTCTTGTTTTTACGCGAACGAATAAAAACAAACAAAAGCAAACCAGCCGCTACGCCGTTAGCGGCGAGCAGACTATATTTAGTCGTGTTAGACATACTTTTTTCCGTATGTGCAGCCTCTTCAGCTTTCCGCCCCGCTACCTGTACCGTTTCGCTAAAAACCTCCGCCTCATTCGTGTCGTCTTGAACAATATTCAGCTCGAGCTTATATCTCCCCTCGGTCGGAAAAGTGTAATCTATAGTGATTTTTTCTACGGTAACACGCGGCTCAACCTCTGCATAATGCTTAGCATCAATACCAGTTACTACGAGTTTTGCACTAAATGGCCTTTCCGGAAAATCCGACTTTAAAAAATATGTTATCGTCGCCTTCTCTCCTGCTACCGGCCGCTCATCGGGGTCAATATGCACCGTTAGACTATGCGTTCCACTTTCTTCTTCGATCTCCTCATGCGCAGACACGCTCGTGATCAAGGCAGGAGAGCAGACCAAAATACCGGCCATAGCTACAGTGATAAGCATTTTTCTTTTCATGTGTATGCTTAAATCGTAACAGAAGCGGCGAGATATACAATTCTAATATAGGGCAGCGGCCTTGGGCATATGGGCGCCTTCGAGCAGTTTTGCTACCTCTTCAGCTTCGACCGTTTCTTTTTCAAGTAGAGCATCTTTCAGCTTTTCGAGCTTAGTAAGATTTGCTTTAATCACTTCGCGTGCACGTTCTGCGGCTTCAGAAATGAGGCTCTCCACCTCGTCGTCGATCACTTTTGCAGTTTCGTCAGAATACTGACGTTCGTGTACCATGCGCTCGATCATCATACCCTCTTCGATATGAAACACTTGGTTGCGCAGCTTCTTGCCCATACCTTGGTTAACGACCATCTCACGCGCAAGTTCAGCTGCCTTTTGCAGGTCAGATCCAGCACCGGTAGTAACTCGTTCACTGCCGTATTTCACTTCTTCCGCAATACGCCCACCAAGCATACGTGCCAAAATATCTTTGTATTCTATAATACTGTGATAGCTCTTGTCTTCCGGCGGGATAAACCACGTTACGCCGCCGGTGCCGCCACGCGGAATAATCGTCACCTTATGCACCATGTCACTGTCCGGCAATACATGTCCAACTATGGCATGTCCAGCCTCATGATACGCGGTCATTTCTTTTTCGTTTTCGGACATGATCTTGCTCTTACGCTCAGGGCCTATGGCAACTTTTTCAAAAGCAGCAGTCACATCGTTTTGCGTAATTTCATGGCGGTTATCCCGAGCCGCTAAAATGGCTGCTTCGTTTGCTATGTTACTTAAGTCTGCACCACTGCTGCCGGCAGATTTTGCAGCCAGAGCATCAAGGTCGACATTCTTGGCGAGGGGCTTTTTGGCAAAATGAATTTTAAGAATTGCTTCACGGTCTTTGCGGTCCGGCAAACCAATGTTGACGCGTCGGTCAAAACGACCAGGGCGGAGCAGGGCAGGGTCAAGCACATCTGCGCGGTTTGTCGCCGCAAGCACAATGACATTTGTACCTTGTTCAAAACCGTCCATTTCTACAAGTATCTGGTTCAGCGTCTGCTCACGTTCGTCATGTCCACCACCCATGCCCGAACCGCGGCGGCGGCCAACTGCGTCAATTTCGTCCACAAAAATAATGCACGGCGCGTTCTTTTTTGCCTTAGCAAACAAATCACGAACACGACTCGCACCCACACCCACAAACATTTCTACGAACTCCGAACCGGATATGCTAAAGAACGGCGTGTTCGCCTCACCGGCTACGGCGCGCGCAAGCATCGTCTTACCAGTTCCCGGAGGCCCAACTAGTAACACCCCTTTTGGTATTTTTGCGCCAACCGATTCAAACTTTTTAGGAAACTTCAGAAATTCTACAACTTCCTGCAAATCTTGTTTTGCTTCGTCGCTTCCGGCGATATCTTTAAACGTTACCTTGTCCTTTTCGTTACCATATAGGCGTGCCTTGCTCTTGCCGAAGCTCATGGCCTGGTTCCCCTGCCCTTGAGCACCACGAATTACAAAGAAAAATATCAGCCCAAAAATGAGTACCGGAAGAATTATAGTCACTGCAGCATTAGCCCACAAACTACCGGTTTCAGAGACTTTCTTGTATTCAATCGTTACTTTGCTTTGATCAATTCCTTGATCTTTTACCAGACTCTCGTTCGGATCTTTTTGGCTGGTGAGCGTTGGCTTGTCTTTGCCTTTTTCGGTAATCTGCAGGTCTGTGCCGCTTACCACAATCTTAGAATAATTGCCTGAATTTGCCTGTTGCACCACATCACTAAGGGCTATGTTCTTTAACTGCGACGGCTGATTGTAACCCGCATATATAACTGCGCCGATAAGCAGCATGATGGCAATAAAACCAAAATTCTTAAAACCTTTGCGGCGTTTATTGTTTTTTCCTGTACCTCGAAACGGTTTGTTGTCCATAGATTTCCTTACTAAGTGTTTATATTATACAGAGCGGAGCGAAATATCTAAATCTAAAAAGCCTGGAAACTCGGGCTGCATGTCACTTTCGCGGAACCGCAAATTATATATGCCTTTTTTACTGTTTCGCAAATTTTGCAGTTTTCGCTTCAAACAAAACCGCGTGGTTTTTGTCGAGCACGTATGTAGTCCCGGGTTGAGCGGTCCGAAGTGCGGTATTCAGTCTTTCTAATTGTTGACGCGTAAAACTGCGCTTGCCGTTTAGGCGCAACCACTCTCCAACGAATTCAACCGCTACCGCATGCGGCAGCATAATAACATCATGGCGGCGCAGCACGTTTTTTGCCGGCTGCACATGCAAAAATGTCTGAAGCATGCGATCAATCGCGTGGTTCAGGTCTGCCTGTCGCTTGACCAGTGCCTTGTATTTTCTATACCCCTCCAGGGATCTCTCCTGCATTTTTGGCAGCAGCACATGCCGTAGATAATTTCTTTTATATGCTACGTTAGCGTTCGTGCTATCTTCGCGCCACCGAATATTATTCTGCTCGGCATACGTAATCAGATGCTTTTTAGGCAGATGCAGCAGTGGGCGCACTATGCCATCTACCGACTTCAGTGATGACATACCTTTTCTGCCAGTCCCCCGAAGGATGTTATGCGTAGCAGTTTCAATGACATCATCAAGGTGGTGTGCCGTCACTATCCCACGCGCACCAGTTCGCTCTTTGACCGATTGCAAAAACGCATACCGCGCCTTCCGTGCTTGATCTTCGGTTGCATATGGGCCAAGCGCCCCTTCGCCATACACAAATGGCAAACCGTGGCTGCGTGCAGCTGCCTCTACGTGCTTCCTATCTTCGCGCGAGTCAGAGCGTATGCCGTGGTCAAAGTGCGCAACTGTTAAGCTTACGCCCGGGATGCGGCGCACCACATCGAGCAAAACCATACTATCCACTCCCCCGCTCACCGCCACCACATAATGGCCTTTCGGCAATACAACCGTTTTCGTAATATCCATTTGGTTACTATTTTAACAGCATAAGCAAAAATCTCTTATGCAGTGTGTATTAAAAAATCCTAGTCTGCCACTCTTTTTATGCTCCCCATGAACTAAAACCAGACATGCATGCGTGCTATAATGAGCAGTAACAAATGGAAGTTTTCCTTACTCTTTTGCAGGTAGTTATATTTGTCGGCATGTCCGCAGTATGCTCAGGCCTAAACTTGTCTCTCATGTCTCTTGATGTCAGCGATCTAGAAAGACGTGCACGGCATGGAAATAAAAAAGCAAAGCGAGTACTGCCGCTCAGAAAAAACAGCCACTTAAGCCTTGCAAGCATACTACTTACCAACGTGGCTGTAATTTCTTCCACCTCGTTAGTTCTAGAGCACCGCTTTAACGGACTCATTGCAGGTATTAGTAGCACCCTGCTTATTGTAGTTTTCGGGGAGATCATACCCCAAGCACTTTTCGTAAAACATGCTCTTCGTGTTACCGCCAAATTATCCGGCGTACTCCGCTGGATGATCGCTATCACCTACCCGGTAGCAAAACCGTTGCAGCTTCTTTTAGACAAACTTTTTGGCCGCGAGCACAGCAAGCTCCACAGTCGCCGCGAACTTGGCATGATCATTTCTGAGCATCTCGACCATGACAGCTCAGAACTCGACGAGGATGAAGTAGAAATTATGCGCGGCGCCCTGAGTTTAAGTAACAAACGAGTCCGCGACATCACTACAGATATCCGCCACGTCTACTGGATGACGCCCGACACCGTGATCGACGCCGACAAAATTGACGAAATCAAAGCTGAAAACTGGAGCCGCATTCCAGTTTTTAACACCGAACGCACCCAAGCACACGGCATACTTCTCATGAAAGACCTGGTAGACATTGACTTCGATGAAAGAAGCTACAAAGTAAGTGAACTACCAATTAAATCGACTCAGGTCGTAGGAAGCATGACAGCACTAGACACCTTATTTCGTAAATTTACTGGGGCTCACACCCATCTGATGCCAGTTGAGAAAAATGACGTGATCATCGGCATCGTAACAATCGAAGATTTAATAGAAGAGATAATTGGCCACGAAATACAAGACGAATCCGACGAGTAACAAATACGATTTACCTTGGCGCGTAAGGAATGTTAGATGGCAGTCAGTTTATCGTACGCGTAGTCGAATTCCTTTAGTGCTATATTGTTTGTTATTTCAACCATTTCGCTACCGCTGACAGGAAGTACATAAAGCAGCCCCTTGCCACCCCGCTGCATAATAAGCCTTTGCAACCTTTCCCACAGCTCGTCTCTATCAATACTAATCTGATTGATTTGATAAAGAAGATTAAACTTATCTATGGTGGCACGAAGCCGCTCCAAGTCAGACTGTTTAAGACTACCCCGCAAGTACGAAATTTGGGCAGCAAATAAACACCCAAAAGCAACTGCTTCACCATGCAGAACCCTGAAGTCCGTAATGTCTTCGAGCGGGTGCGCAATAGTATGTCCCAGATTAAGTGGTCTCTTAAGATCACGCTCGAAACAGTTTTCGCCGAGTAATCTTAATTTGTCTTTAGCAACATTTCTAATCACATCCTTAGTAAATGCATCAATGGACCGGGAAGAATCGGATGCTCTTTGTAGGTTTTGCAAATGACGATTTTTAGATATGAGCGAAACTTTTATTATCTCGCCAAAACCATTTCTGAAATTTCTCTGATCAAGCGTTCTTAAGAAAGTGTAATCGTACAAGATATAGGTAGGGTGATAAAAAGAGCCGATCATATTTTTTTGATATATGTGATTGATCGCAGTTTTTCCACCTATCGCCGCATCCACCATTCCAAGCAGACTCGTTGGGACATTTATGTATTTAATACCTCTGAAGTACGTGCATGCCGCATATCCGACCATATCGGTAATTGTCCCACCCCCTACGCCAACGAAATATCCCGTACGAGAAATCTTATTCGCAATAGCGGCGTCAATAATCTTATCAATAGCTACTTGATTCTTATATTTATCCCCTGCCCTTAATTCCACCGTCTTCATATTCTTAAACTTATCTGCATGGAGCTCGGCAACTTGCTCGTCAACAATAACTAGGTAGTCTTCATCATCAACCAACTGTCGTAGTTTTGTCTCAAAATCTACATCAAAAAAAACTTGGGTAGTATCTTTTCGTATAATCTCAACCCGCAGACAGCTTTCATTACTTTCGATCAGCTTAATTCCTTCAGATGTAACAGCCATATTAAGCCTTGAAGAACCTTACAATTGTCGCAAGTTGTATCGCACGTAAATTATCTGGAAGTATAGTGCTTATGGCACCGGTTTTTAGATTGGGCAGCATACGCGCATACCGCTCTTCATATAGACCTTCGAGGTCTGGCGAGTGGTACGCATCATCCTGCAATCTCCACGGCTCATCCAGTCCTACGGTCTCATAAACACCAAAGCTCTTCTGATGTATCTCGCGCTTGTCGGTAAGCAATACCTTGTCCAACCTGATATGTGGCGAGTACTTGCTTTCGCCAAATATATCAAATACAGAGAATAGTCTACCCGCATCTTTTTGTGCTAACTTTAGAAAATCAGGTGCCTGAGCCCTTCTTGTAGCGCTCAATATTCCCGGGATAGCTTCTGGACGAACAGCCACAAGCATATCTATAGGAATAAAAGTACCTTCCCTAGTATTAAGCATTGACCAGTCATCGGTTATTACCGTTATCTCTGGAGAGACAATCTTGGCGCCAATCATATTAGTTGTTTTGCCCCAGTTTCCCCTCCCCGACACCGCAAACGCCCTCTCACCGTCATATGTGCCGATTGAGGCATGTAGAGGGACATTCTCTGTGCCGCGACATGCTAACGAAGTCGCAGCCCCAAAACAGATAGATTTTAGCGTGCCAACCGAGGACTTACCCGAAGCAAACACCTGACCGCCGTCTTCGGTTATTGCAGCCGTATATGGATTATCCCCCATAGAAATAACCTCTCCGGACTCAGTAACTATATCCCCTTTTGTCGCATACACAACGCGAAGAGAGTTAGGTGATTTTTCTGTTGGAGTCGTTAAAAACGAATTATTTAGTTCGTGATAAGCTACCGTGCCATCAAGTAGATTGGGGTCGTCAGACATAACGACAACCTCATAACTCGTGTCTCCAATAACAATTTCAAAACCACGTTCCTCAAAGCCCGAAATGTGATTATTATCTTCTCTGCCGCCGAGTAATCTCCATGTACTCGTTCCGTCGACAGGAGATGGGACGTAGGTTCTTTCGACAAGCTGCATATACTTCTGCTATAGTTTTACATTTAAAAGGAAATAGTATCACTTTTTAACTGTTTTGTCTATATATTATATAATAAAGGCTATTAGCCAATGTTAGATGTAGTGGTACTATATACAAATGCTCAATTATTTTAAGATTCAAGATGCTATCATTTTTGTCACCGATCAGTTTAAGGGAGTAGAGGCAAAAAAGCCCACCCTGCTTCATTCTGTTCGGTGCGGATTAAAGTTGATGAGTGACGGCTTTGACACCGATCTTATAGTGGCCGGTGTTTTGCATGACGTTGTTGAGGATACTTTATGCACACTTGACGCCATCGAGGAAAGATACGGCAGGACCGTACGCGAGATAGTTGCTGCGAACACAAAGGATCCTAGCATTACAGACTCAAATCTCCGCCGCGAAGATCTAATTCGAAGATGTTGCAAGCAGGGTGGCGACACGCTGATCGTAAAACTCTCGGATATATACGATAACTACCTTTATTACAGCGCACTTGGTGACAAAGACCTCATAAACTACTGT
The DNA here is from genome assembly GCA_964431415.1 of uncultured Candidatus Saccharibacteria bacterium. GTDB lineage: Bacteria > Patescibacteriota > Saccharimonadia > Saccharimonadales > JACDBH01 > CAYSJS01. The sequence continues at coordinate 27,641 of CAYSJS010000008.1, forward strand.
TTAGAACTTAAGGGGTACATTGAACAGTACATACAGCCAGTTGACACAGAGAATAGATATATACGCTCCTTATTAGACGAGATTAAATAATTACTCCTCTGCGTCTAAACCGTTTTAGTTCATATCTAGCTAACAGATACAAAACATGGTACAATTCAACCTGCTTTAACTATTTTTAGTGAAGCAGATCGAGGCGATGTAGCTCAGTTGGTTAGAGCACAGGACTCATAAGCCTGGGGTCACAAGTTCAAATCTTGTCATCGCTACCAGTAAGAAAATTAAACCCACCATAAGCAAAAGTTTTTGGTGGGTTTTTGCTTTAGATTATTTTAAGACTATAATGAGCGCTACTTTACTCAATAAACCTAGGGAGTTTCTGGAGAAATGATAGATTTTGAAGTTAGAGGTGCGATTTTTGATGTTGATGACACATTACTAGACAATAAGCCAGGTGTACCTGGCCAGGGACTACACGAACGCTCCCGTCTAGCCGCAGCACATACCGTCGGCGAAAAGTACGAGATTCCGGCACTACAAGCACTTACAGTCCAACAAAACCTAGATGCATTTCTCAACGCTCCGGTGCATACGCTTGAAGCGGCGGTTTGGAACATCCTGGTAATGACGGGCATTGCCGACAGCGAAGTAATAAATCCTGATGACCCAGTTTTTAAAGAAATAGTTGCACTAAAAAACGAACTGCACAAAGACATACTGCGCGAGCATGGTAGCGAAGTGCCCGGTGCGGTCGGCTTTGTACGAGCTTTAAGCCAAAAGGGCTTAAGAGAAAAAATGGCAATCGCAAGTACCGCCGTAAGACAAGATGTTGATATGTTTTTAGACATGACTGGACTCGTTGACCTATTTCCCGATGAAAGAATAAAAACAAAAGAATCTATAACTCATCCAAAACCTAATCCTGAAGTATTTAACCTAGCATTTGCTTCGCTAGGCCTAGATGAGAGTGAGAAATCTGGTGTATGCGCGTTTGAAGATGACCCAAGAGGTATTATGGCCGCCAAAGCAGCGGGGTTGTATGTTTGCGCTATTACAACAAGATTTAGTCGTCAGAGCCTCGCCGAGCTAGAAATAGCGCCAGATTTGATTGCTGAAAGCTACCAAGAGTTCGCAACACACTTCAGACTTACCTTATAACCTAAAAACGATTAGTGTTTGCTATGCTATAGCTATGCAGAAATTTACACAAAAATACTGCCTTGTCGCTTTTTTAGAACCGGTTAGTGACGGGGCGGAATTCCACTATTCTAGTTGGCCACTGCATGTTACGCTTGCCGATGTTTTTTCCGTTCCGCTTGGCAAAGATGAACTCATAGCTCTTCTTGATACTGTTGCTCCTAAACTGAAAGCCGTTACGGTTACAGCTCGAGACGACACCTTTTTAGGCTCCGAGAAACAGGTTCGCGTAACTCTGCTTGAAAAGAATGAAGATATTGCTGCCCTGCACCTACAAATAGTTAAAGAACTAGAAAAGGCCGACGCAGTGTTTAATGACCCCCAGTTTACGCATGACGGCTTTTTACCTCACGTTACCGTTCAGCACCATGCCCGCATTCATAAGAACGACCTTGTATCCATCAAAACCGTGAGCCTCCTAGACATGTTCCCCGGCGGCGACCCGCATCAGCGGAAAGTTTTAAAAACATGGAACCTTACAGTCATGAATACCACCGATCCACTAACCCACATGAAGCGGGCAGAGCACGAAAAAGCCCGGACTGCCCTTGCTTTTATTATTCCACTGCTCAAAAAATATAACTTCCGCTGGGTGATTACCGGTGGCTTCGCCTGTTACGCATATGGCGTGGAGCGACTACTTACCGACATTGATATAGATATCGAAACCAGCAAAGATTCGGATGAATTTAAGTCGTTCTTACATGACGTGTCGTCATATATTACTCAGCCGCTCGAGAATTTTGTGAACGAAAATTATGACAACTACAATTTCGAACTAACGTACCAGGGACAAATTATTGACATATGTCCCATGAAAGAACTAAAAATTTTTGACAAAGAAATAAATGGATTCAGAGATTTTTATAATCAGGGCTTCCCGCCTACTGAAGCAGTAAACTTTGAAGGCTTTGACCTACCGCTTCTTTCCAAAGAAGAGGTGATTAAAAATAAAGAAATGCTTACCGATAAAGATGAGTGGCAGCAACGAGACATTGATGAACTAAGACGCATCCTTAGCAAACAGTAAACAATTTGATAAGATGAAGCGATGAACGAAGTCTCACATAACTTAGACCTTGTTAAGATAAACACGGGGATAGCTGACAGAAGTAACGTATTTTATTGGCAAACAGACCGTCTTATAGACCCTGAGACCGCAGGGCACATATGGGCCGACAGACACCGTTATTTTAGCGACAATGAACTTGTAGCGGACGTCAATCAGCTACTGGTTGACGATCCGCTCATGTCAATTGAGCCTTTCGACGTCAACGCGCAAACAAATCTCGGCAATGTTAATTCCGTTAGATCAGGGGTATTGAAATCTGGTAAACAAATTATCGTTCGCTGCCATCCAAGAGGTATTCTGAACGGATACTTTCATGCAGAAGCGGTTGCATCCCAAGAGGTCAAAGATGCAGGATTGCCTAGCTATAGCACCTTGGGTATACACGACTTCACAGGCGGAAACGATTTTGCATTCCATGTTTTAGAAAAACTACCCGGCACAGCGGTTAAAAAGTGGCTTGAGGCACACCCTGAGAGCGAAGAAATACTACTCCCGCAGATAGGAAAAATGATGGCCAGACTGCACTCTGTTAGAGTCGAAGGTTTTGGTCCTTTTAACAATGAAAAGGCTAAGCAGGGCAAACTAGTTGGGCTACATCACACATTAGCAGAATCGGTACGTGCTGGACTTGCATTCAACCTCGAAGTACTCGTCAAGGAGGGCATCATAAAAAGCAGTAATACGGCTACTCTCGCATCACTCTTTGACGACAATAACCCTCTGCTTGAATCAAGTAATGCAGTACTCGTACACAATGACTTTGCCGACTGGAATCTTCTTACGGATGGGAGTCAGATAACCGGTATTCTCGACTGGGACGAATGCGTGGCAAGCGATCCCGTTTCAGACATTGCCTGCTGGAGTACCTTTTTCGATCCCGAGCGTCTTGACGGATTCCTGAAAGGATACTGGCAAATAAAAGATCAGCCCGCCGATTTTAAAGAAAAGTTTGAGTTACTCCGTCTGCGCTATATACTTTCAAAAATGACTCTTAGAATACGTAGATACTCATGGGAACCAAGCGAAGCAATGAAAGAAAAAATAGAGATAGGCAAAAAACATTTAGAAGAATCCTTGGACTTTTTTGACCTATGAAACTGTACCACTTTAGCCCGATCAACAGTAAAGAAAAGCTGCGAGAGGCGATCGAGTACGTTCATTTTGCATGCCATACATTATGCAAAGATTCATTTGGCTCATATTTATCAAACGCCGGCAATGTAGGTATATTTTGTCATTATGACGAAGAATACGAGTTTTTGACCGCCTTACGAAAAGAGCTCACCGAAGATACGGATAATGTAAATCAAAAGTACTTCCGTCTGCACGAACCTATAGTCATACCGGCGCATGAAGACGTGCCGGAAACTACCTACACCTTTTTATATATTCGCCGTCCTGATCCGTATCGTTCACAGGTTGGCGATATAGATTTTTTCTTGCCTCAAAACGAATACGAAGAACTTAAGCAGTTAATGCTAGACGGCAAAAGCGTACAAGGTGCACGCGTTTTTGAACGTCCTGACCTGGATATGATTGAGCTACATAATCCGGACATAGATGCACTAGGCTACGTGAGCACGGCAGAGATGTCAGAAGCGGTTCGCGTTAAATTATCGGAGGCAACGAAACTATGAAAAGAGCGGTTATTGTACATTGCTGGGATGGAAGTTAAAATCGACACCGTGTTTCAGGTGCCGATTTTATATATTTAGTTTACTTTAGGTTTATAAGCGGGCGATTTCTTTGTCTATTTCAAGCAACGACTGGTCGTTGGTTGGCAAGAATTCATAAGCTAATTTTGAGAGTAATGACATTTTGTTTTTTCGCTTTCTAATTTTTAATTTCATTTTGTTTAAGATTCTTTTTATATTTGATCTTAACACTACGTAGTATACATCATGCTTGTGCTTTTGTCAAGTATTATTTTTTATATAACCTTTTCTCTCAGTTAACGGCTCCCGTACAGCGAATCTTATTTGCTTTATACATGGCGATGTGGTTTACTTGACCCTACAGGTACTGATCTGTTAACGAAGAGTTCAAAAACGGTTCGCCTTGATTGTGCTAAGCAAGAGAGAAACAACAGTTCGAGTTCTAGAAACGGAAAAGTGGTCGACCTGATATGCACCTTACACACTTGATGCCAAAGGCGTTTTATCGCCCTACGGAGCGGAAGGAAATGTATTTTTTATACATTGACCGAGCACCGGAGGCGAAAAAGGACTTTGGCGCAAGAAGATTTCCAGAGGTTCGGCTCTGCCGAAACTATGGAAAGCTGCTGTGAAAGGCGCATGAGTTAACAATCAAGGAATAACAATACATGTACAAGCTTTTTGTAGGTGGCCTTCCATTCGCAACAACCGATGACGAGTTGCGCGATGCGTTTGCCGCACACGGTACTGTTGCTTCAGCTGTAGTGGTCAAAGACCGCGACACTGGCCGCAGTAAGGGCTTTGGCTTTGTCGAGTTTGAAAACGACGACGAAGGTAAAGCAGCAGAGAAAGCCCTCAATGGATCAGACATGGGTGGCCGTTCAATTACGGTCAACGAAGCTCGTCCAAAAGAGGACCGACCTCGCCGTGATTTTGGTGGTGACAACCGCCGCAGCTGGTAATTTTTTACTAAGCATTTTAAATCCGCTTTCTATTTTAGGAGGCGGATTTTTTATATAAGACCCTTTATAATACCCAGAGGTTATGAAACATCGTCCGCTCGTATTTTTGGATATAGAAACCACCGGAGGCAGCCCGCGCTACAGCCGTATTACCGAAATCGGCGCGCTTCGGGTCGAAGACAATAAAGTAGTCGCCAAGTACAGCCAGCTTATTAACCCCGAAGAACCGGTGCCTAGCTTTATCACAAGACTCACCGGTATTACGAACGAGATGCTGTGGGACGCGCCAACCTTTAAGGGGATAGCTGACGATTTAGAACTTTTTTTGGACGGCGCGCTGTTTATCGCCCATAACGTGAACTTTGACTACAGCTTTATAAAAATGGAATTTGAGCGAATCGGCCAGAAGTTTAAAATGGACCGCGCCTGCACTGCGCGACTAAGCCGCAAACTGTATCCAGAACACAAAAGCCATGCGCTTGACCGGATTATTGAACGTATGGCACTTGATGTTACCAACCGGCACCGCGCTTACGATGATGCCGAGGTACTATGGAAGTTCTATACACATGAACTCGAAAAAAGAGAGCTTGAAGTCTTTCGGACGCTACAAAAACTAACAACTTTTGCCCGGCAATAAGAAACTCTAACGAACACGGGTCATAAGGCGCAGGTTCGAAAGATACTGCTCCGCGTCCACGCTGGGATGCATAATGAGATATTGCATGTGTTTGTCTACAAAGGGAATAAGGTGATCTGAATAGGTGATTGTGTCAGAACTATAGGTAGAGTCTGTGTTATATTTTTCGTCGGCAACCATTGCTCGGAGCTCTCTTAAAATATGCGCGCCTTCTTCGGTTTTGTATAAATCTAAACGTTTTTTTGTTGTTGGCACTTTGCACCTCTTTTCTTCAAAGCCTCGACAGCACTACACTAAAACGAGTATTAACGAGTCCTTTACTTACTTATTATACTCCTTTCACCTCAGTTACCCTAACACTCCGCTTATTCTATACAGTGGAGATATGTGCCATACTAGCCATATATGAAGCCTGCAAAACGGAGATGGTCAAAAACATACGAAGCCGCCGAAGAAGAATTGCTGCGCTTTTTAGAAGCCAAAAACTTGCATCCGCAGCGAATAGACATGAGTGAGTTCGAGGAACGCACAGAGTCTGCATCATCCGCAAGCATTGAGCTATGGTGCGCTGAAGGTTCGGCAGAGTGCAAGATAAATGGCACTTCGTATGCACTGCAGGCTGGCGACTATTTATACGTACCTATTGGCAGCGGCCTAACTTGTAGCGCAGGTTTCAGCGGCTGCGTGTTATATCAAAAAACAGACTAATTCTAGTAGCCCGAAAAATAATCGGTAACAATACTGTCTGACCGAATCCCCATGTTATGCAGCAAGTCTTTGTAGGCCTCCACCATTCCGTGCGGTCCAGAAAGATAAAAAAGCCTGTGTTCATAGTCCGGCACGTAGTGCTTGATTTTTAATTCGTCAAATACTGCAGGCATGACAACCGGCACCACTGTAACGCCGTGGGCTTGGGCAGCACGCAGCACGTCCTTATAGGCAGCCTCTTGCGCAGAACTCAGGCCGTAAAAAAGGACAATGTCCCTGACCTCATTCGTGTCGATCATGTATTTAAGCATGCTGCGAAATGGTGTTATGCCTATGCCGCCTGCTACAAAAACCAGCTTCTTGCTTACGTCTGACGGCAACGTAAAACTACCTGCTAGCCCGCTTGCCGCAATTTTGTCGCCGGGGCTTAAAGCTAACAATGCTTTTTTATAACTGCTCGATGGTTCGTAAAACTTTACTCCCAAGTGTACAAGCGGTTCTGTTGGTGACGAGGCAATGGTAAAGCTCCTTCTGTTACCCCGCCCATCTATTCTTTTATGCTTTAGGGTCCATTCCATATACTGACCAGGCACAAACCGGAGTGCACGATTTGGCTCAAATATAAAGTCGTATACTCGGTCCGATATCTTTATTTTTTCTTTAAGACGTAATGTATAAGATTGCTTATGATTTAGTCCAAAAGCAAAGAGGTTCCCTGCGAGCAGCACCATATGCGGGCTGGTGGATACTGTTCCGTAGCGCAGCTGTGAGGTGTACAGTGTTCCTACAAGCGCACCAAACAACACCTGACGATACCGGGACGAAGGCATGGTGGCAGGTTCGGTTAACATAACCCCCGCAAAGAACAAGAGCGGCCCGGAAAGCACGGCATTTTTTATGAGCGTCAGCACTGGCTGACCGGAAACGCTCGCCACCAGTAAGAGCATGAGCATACTAGAAATCAAAAATGCCGAGGCGAGCGCGGCACGACGTATCTTTCGTATAACCAAGAAGCCAAAGATGGCGACATAAGGCAGCAGCACCGGTGTGCCGACCCACCAAATCACCGACACCACACCCATGAGCGATGCAACCGCCGCACCAAGCGCTGCAGGGTTAAATACGTGTTTATGCCGAAATGCGATCAAGAATTTTGAAATTACTGCCAAAAACCCGGCAAACACTATATACAGCAGCTTTTCTGGGTCGGTGGTTGGCGGCAAAATAAGTGCAAGTATAAGTGCGGTAATGAGATACGATTCGGAGTTAGTAACGGCGCCGTACACTAGCCCCAAGAGCTTATTGGTTACATAACATCCGATCAAAAGAGCTGCAGTAGTGGCTGCTATCTGCTGACCCGAGTAGCTTAAAACGTTCGTGAAGCCAAGACCGGCCGCCAATACAACTAGCCCGCCCAACCCATATAAAACGAGCCTGTACATGGTAATTGAATTTAAGAATGCATCTATTTTTTTCATAACTACTCGTTACTTCCATTAAAGAAGTCAGCGGGGAAACCAGCCGAATATTCAATGCTGTCGTCTGTATGTATAATCGCATATTCAAAGTCAAAATGCTTGTGCAGTTCGTTTGGATCAACAAAATACAGGGCCGTAGTTAAGGCGTCGGCTACAAGCGTCGTTGAAGCATGCACCCATACTGCCTTGAAGCGGTTGGGCGAATCTAAATCATGCGGGTCAATAATATGCGTAAAGCGATCCCAGCGGCGATACGTACCGGCCGAGCCGCATAGAGCTCCATGCGAGATACGGGCAACCCCTATTGCAAGCCGATCATCACTCGGATGTCGTAGCCCAATTTTGACAGGCTTATGGCCCTTGCAAAAAATATCCCCGCCGGCGTTTACTACATATTCTTCCGCGCCATTCTGTTTTAGCAAGGAGCTCACGATATCCACCAGCGCACCCTTGCCCAACCCGCCAAAGTCGAGCAAAACTGGCTTTATAACTTTTAAATCAGGAAAGTCGTAGTGCAAGCATTCTTCCCACTGCGGCGGATGATGTATTTTTTTGGGGATAAGCGAATATTTGGCATCGTAGCCTGCGTCGCTGAGCGCCCGGCCGATAAGCGGCGTCACCTTCCCGTGGCTAATTTTATATAACCTCTGATACATGTCGAGCATGTCTTTTGCATCACCGGACAGTTTGTATATTCCGACACTGCGCGACATGCGGCCCACCAAGGAATCGTCACGAAACCGCGAATAGGCTGCCTCAAAATCCGCCACCCGGTCCTGAATCATCCTAAGTAGCTTATCGGCTTGCCCTTTTTGTATGTTCCATAACTCAATTTCCCACTGCGTACCAATACCCGAAAAGCTATAGGTAAAATAGCTAGACTTGCGCCTGGCTTTGGATGTTTGTAATTGCATTATTAAAGCCCTGCGTAGTTAAGGACGCACCGGACACTCTGTTCAGTTTAAGTCCTTTCAGACTCTTGCCCACCACGTACGTTTTATAGTTTGCAACAAACGCGTTGGCATATTCCTTCGATTCACGGCTCTTTGCACTTGGCGTCGCCGATACGTCGGTAATTACGTCGTTCGCGACAGTCACCGTTACTTTGATAGACTCAGTGTCTTCGGGAGTAGAATACTTTTGGGTTGCCGTATAGGTGCCATCTTTGTATGTGGACTTAGCTGTCTCTGTTTGGACAGCGGGCGTTTCAGCGGGTACGGTCTCTGTTTTTGGTGCCGTGTCTGACTCGGCAGTGCTTTCGTTTAAACTTGCCCCGCTTGTTGTCACTTCGGACGAAGTTAGCGCCGTTTCTTTAGAAGCAGACCTGTTTTTTACCAATACTCCCACAACCGCCAGCAAAACTACCACCACCACGGCGATGGTTGCGTATAGATCTTTTCTCTGGTCTGTATTCATAATTTTTTCCCTACAGCGTATACCGTACCTTACTACTATACACGCTGTAGGCTGATACAAAGCTGAGAAATGTCAACTCGGGCTTACTTATTTTTATCGTTAACCGACTTTATTGCTATACGCGTTGGTTCGGGCAGTTCCCTAAAAGGCACCACTACCTTAAGCACGCCGTGGCGCATTTCTGCCTTAATGTTTTCTGTGTCGGCGCGTTCCGGCAACTGCAGACGGCGATAAAAGCTGCTGCTGCTTTCGCGCACAACGTATTTCTTCTTTTTATCCTTTTCTTCCTCATGCCGGTTAGCGCGTATAACCAGGGCGCCCTTGTCAATCTGTACGTCTATATCTTTTTCGGCAAAATGCGGCAAGTGCACTTCTACGGTCAGCTGCTTATCGTCTTCGGTATAGACGTCCGTCGTTGGCAGCTGCATGCCTTTTCGGTTATGACCAAAAAGATCTTCGTTGAAGAATTGTCGCTGCAATGCCCGTATTTCCTCAAACGGGTCATAATGAGTTAGTCCGTTCATTATAAACCTCCTTTTTTATATTTTCAGGTAAGCATAAGCCTACATTTTCACTATAAAAAATTTGCGACGTCAGTCAAGAGCTCTTACGACGTCTCCGTCTTTTGTTGCCAGTAATATTTTCGTGAGTTGCCGTTATCCTCCCCCGTTTTCGTGAGTCGTCGGGTAAACCGTTAAACAATAAGTACCCCTGCCACCGCCCTTCACCTACACACAGCTCAAGGTGCGGCTGGTCAGAATACTTGGGCTCGTCCTCTACGTTATAAATGCGATATTCTCCTGTTGCAAGCACACAGTCAGTTTTGTGGCTACGCCGCGATACTACCAAAATGTCGCCGATACCAACCGGTTCGATCCAGGCATAGGAGTCTTTGTCTAATTGCAGGATCTTAACACCGCTTTTCGTTTCTATAAGTGTATAAAAGCCTGACTTAACTAGGTCTATCATAAGTATTCCGAAGCACGTTATTAAATTCCAGGCAGTGCGTTTCGATATAGTGCATAAAGTGTTCGGCGCTGTCTTCGTTGAAGGTAAATAGCTTATAGTCCTTCACCCGAGTATGCAGTTTTAAGGTGGTGCCAATGATGGTTTCGTTAAGTTTTACACCACTTACCACGTCGAAGGTTACTTCATCTTGATTAACAAACAACGGTTTTTTGTCTAAGAATATTACCCGTTTGTCGGTAGCGACTAACATTACAAAACCCGCTTCCTGATAGCCAAACACGGCCGCCTTGATATGTTCGTCGTCATGGATAATATATGGTAGATACCGCCCTTCGGAGCTTTTAATTGCAAGGCGCGACATAAACACATCTTTCAGTTCGGCGGTTATACGCATGCGGTGAATTCGGAGCGCGCTCAAAGAAAGATGCTGCCTTTTTATTATTCGGCTTGCCGCCATGTAGTCGGTTGAAACATCATTCATTGCTTTTGCCTCCTAACCACATATGTAGTTAATACCAAAAAGCAGTATTGCGCGTTGACTTGCCTCATGGGCAGCATGTGACTTGACGCAAAAAAGGTTTTTTCTAGATCGCCTGCGAGAGGATGTCTTCTAAACGAGCCAGATTTTTTATAACAATCTGCTTATTAGCAACACCTACCAAGTTTTCTGTCTTAAGTTTTCGCATTTCACGGCTTACCGTTTCGCGGCTTAGGGCTGCGCGCGCGCCTAAGTCTTTTTCGCTGATTTCGAGGGTGCTGCTTCCGTCGGCGGCAACCGAGCTAAAACGACGAGATTCTAGAATAAGTTCATATATGAGGCGGTTTCTTGCGCTACCTTCCATCAGACGCGCCATGCGGCCAAGCATACCGTCTAAGCCAACATACACCCGCGCAAGCAGGTCGAACATAACATCCGGATTATCCCTAACAAAAGCCACTACGTCCTGGGCGGGCGCCTGGCGGATCTGGATGTTTGTTTCTGCCTCATAAATATATGGGTTAGAAATTTTATTGATGGCTAGCGACATCGGAAAATATGACTTTGGCTTAAACACGTTTAGCACAATTTCGTCGCCGCGAGCCGTTACGTCATAGACTTTTACCTTGCCTTTTTCGAGCAGATACACGTAGTCGGTTTCGTCACCGCTGAGCATCAGCACTTGCCCTTTGTCGAAAGAACGCAAGCGATAGGCGCTAAAAAATTCGGACACTTTCTTATAAATATCGTCAGACATATAATTCTCCACACCTGACTATATCCTGTGGTGCGCTTTCTTGCAAACCAATATAATCTGTTACGGACGCAATGTGCCGGCAAAAACCTGCCATGCCAGCAGAGACTTTGCGACAAGGCTCAAAATAATATAGGCACGTTCGCCGTATAGATAGTTGCTCCACTTGCCCAGTTTTTTGTACTGCAAAACCATGTTAAGTGCAAAGCAGTTAAAGAATACGAAAATTGAAACAAAGATCCAGTACACAAATGTCGGTGCACGGCTGCCGCTGTCTGCACCAAGCCACATATAGAACGCAATCGCCACCCACGGAATCACGCCCGCCAAACAGCCGATCCAGTAACTAAGCCAGTTTGTCTTCTCGGTCGATTGGTTATGCACTTCCATGACTAGACCCATAAGGTTCATGACGGCAGTCAACACAAAGATCATCACCAGGCTCATTAGATCATATATGCCCACCAGCAGCGAGATCGCAACCATCATCGTGCTGGCAGAAAGTGAGTATTCTATCCAGCGGGCTTTGTTTATCCCCTTCTTCAGGTTGCGGTTATACACTGGGTTGTATACGGTCGCAATAATAAGATGCGCGAATGCCGAAAGTAAAAAGAACCCAACTATCAAAATCGGCAGCGAAATGTTAAAAAGCTGGCGTGTTGCCGGTTCTAGACTTTGGGTAGCCTCGTTAAACTTTAGGTAGCTCCCGCTGATCGGCAGCTCAAAGCTTTTGCTTAAAACAAGCACGAGCAGCGCCTGCAGACCATGCAGCCCTGCCATGATCAGATTAAATTTTTGTAAGCTCTTTGTTGTAATTTTTTTACTCATACCTTGATGATAGCATAAGCATGACAGATGGTATACGCAGCAACAGCTAGTAGTGGGCAATAAGTTTCTGGCTTTCTGAGATCATAGGCATATACTAAAAAATAATTGCCTAAAAAGGAGTCTCAATACATATGGTTTTTCATTCACCAGACCCTAACGCAGAAGCAGTGAACATTTGGGAAACACCGTCTCTATACGCGACGGCAATCGAATCCACGATGCGTACCGGCGGAATTGTAATGGCCAACAACGGTGATGTGCTTGTCGAAGTTACACCGATTGGTTTGTTTTGCGCAAAGAACACACCAAATGGTGGGAAAATGGTCATTCAGGTTTTAGAAGACGAAATCAGAGGCTTTTCACTTCTACCGGGCGAATGGGTGCCGTCAGGCCAGCTCCCTATTGAAGAGTTCGGCGACCACACGCACGACAGAAATTTAAAAGCCGAAACAATAGCTACCATGCTTGCAAAGCATATCGCCCCAATGGTCGGCGTACGCTTCGAGGACATGCCGGCTCAAGCGGCTTAAGCCAGCAAAGAGGATGCTATTACTCGTTATTTGAACAGCTTGCTGAGTATGGTCTTTACGGCGATGTAATTTTCTCTGTCCCAGCCGCTGTGTCCTGCAACCGTCATTTGTAGTTCGGCATGCGGCGCACGCTTTGCAAGCTCATACGCAGTTACTGGCGGGCAGACAAAGTCGTATCTTCCCTGCACAATATGAATCGGCATTGATAGCTTATGCGCGTTTTTTAAAATATAGCCTTCTTCAATAAAACATCCATTGAGCACATAGTGCATTTCAATCATCGAAGAAGACGGTTCGTACGTTTCGTAGTCGGTGTCATGAACTCGGTCATCCAAGGACATGATCGAGCCTTCCATAACCCCGAAAGAAAAGGCAGACTTTTTAGCGTGCTCTGCATTTGAGCCGAAAATCTTTGACGCATGATATGCGGCCGGGTCTTCCTGAGCGGATTTTGGCACAGAACCAACAAACTCCTCCCAAACCTCAGGAAAGAAATCTCTAAACCCGCCACCATTAATTTGGTCTACCTCGCTTTTTCTGCCAGTAAACACGCCGCGGATAACGAGTGCATTTACTCTGCTCGGCCTTTCAAGCGCATAGCATAACGCCAAAGTACTGCCCCACGAGCCGCCTACTACGGTCACTTTGTCCGCACCCGCATACTCAAGCACCTTGTCTATATCTGCAACCATATCGGCAGTGGTGTTGTGCTCAAGCGAGCCGGTCGGCAAACTTTTGCCCGAACCGCGTTGGTCAAAAAATATAACGCAGTGCTTGGCGGGATCAAAAAACTTTTTATGCTTATCGCTACACCCACTCCCCGGTCCGCCGTGCAAAAACAGCATCGGAGCGCCGTTCTTGTTGCCCCAAACTTGAACATACAAGGTATGTCCATCGCCCACATCGAGCATGGTTTCTTCTAAAGTGTGTTTGTCCGGACTCATTGCACTGCCCCTTTCATTTCCTTATCAAACCTAATGCAGGCTCTAGCCAGTATAGCAAGACTATCAAACTGCGTAACATCCTCTACTTCCAGGTCTTTGGCAACAAGGGGCAGTTCTGTACACCCTAAAATCACTCCTTCGACCTGAAGGGTGGCAATATAGCCTCTAAGCACTCTGGAGGCGTACTGCTTAGCGGACTCATTGTTTGTTTTTACGGCTTGAATCAGGTCGCTCACCAGCCGCTGCATATTTTCGCTGGGCATTGCACAGCTAATTCCCTGCCGTTCGCAAAGCTGCTGGTACATGCCGGATTTCACCGTCCCTTCGGTTGCAAGCAACAGCACTCTCCGTACCTTTTGGCCTTTTATTTCCTCCACAACCAGTGTAGGCATGTGGATTAGCGGAACACTAACAGTCTCCGCCAGTCTGCGGTGCAGTTCTGGTGTTTGCGCAGTATTACATGGCACGCATATAATGCTCGCGCCCGCCTGCTCAAGCATACTCGCACGCCGGGACATTGCCGGCAGCGGGTCTGCTCCACCCCGCATCAAATATGCCGTTCTGTCAGGGATGCTCCCATCGTTTATACATAGAAACGCCGGCAGGTTTTGGTCGCCGCCTGTGCACATGTCGAGCAGCAGCTTCTGAAATTGTACGGTAGCTCTTGGCCCCATACCGCCTAAAATTCCAATCATGACGCGCTCATCTTTCTGGCTTTTAGGATCCCATTAAATACGGCGTTAAGCTCTTCCATAGTTAGCTGAATATTCTCTTTGGGGATATATATGCCGCCCTCCTGTATGAGGTCATACTGCGAAACAAAGCCGCCATCTTTTGGCCCTATAAATAGTTCTGGCACTTCCTTGCTGGCGTCTGCTACTTGCTGGTAGATACCCCTTTCTTGAGCGGCAAATACTGCCGCACGAGCCTTAAAGTCGGCCGTTCCTTTGTTGTCTGTCAGTCTTGCAAATTCGGCACGTTGTTGACGTACTGCCGCAAGCGGCTCGTCAAATTCTTGAGGACATACCGCATTCAGTAAGTTGTCGAGCGCCTCTTTTCGCTGCATGGTGGTAGCAAAACGAGCGGCAGTGGCGGGAACCAACATAACCGTGCATACTGGCGGCAAGAGATCCCTAAACGTCGCTTTGCTCACGACTTCTTCAAACAACCTCATCACCATCTGCCGCGCTTCTTTTGGCGATCCGTCTTTGTTAAGCCCAAGGTACGACACCATGTCCGGTCCGGATAAGTGTACTAGCGTAGAGTTGCCGGTACTTATGAGTTCGAGCACAAAGTCTTTTACAATATCTACTACATTGGGGAGTAGCATCGTCTTTTTTTCTGAGCGCGGATCATCCGAAAGTTGCATAATTTCCATGCCGCCGTCCAGCAACTTCGCGCCGTCATCAACCGTAATTACTCTGCCATCTTCCAGGGCAACGCGCCGGAATGCTTCGGGCATTATTTGCTTCGTTATTTCAGCGATTTCTGCGACGACTTCTTTTGCCTGCTGTATTGATTCGGTATTGGTTACAATCTTTGCATCAGGCAGCGCACTGCGAAGCGCATCAATGTGAAAATCGTCAAGCCGGTTTCCGTCGTTCGCCTCTGCGCGGCAGGTGAGCACCCCGAGCCGTGCAACCTGCTTTTCTTCGCCGCCCATAACCACACTACCTGGCCGGTAGTTTGCATCAACGCCGGTCATGTTGTGATCTACCAAAAGCATATTTATCCCACTTGCAGCGAGCGCAAGGTTGTATGGTCGTAGGTTACCGACGTGCGCCGACCGCACGACGCTCACGCCTTCGTTCTGCATCTGCATGATCTGGGCAATGCTTATATCGCTTGTTTCAATTATCTCGAGTGATTGTTCTGTTGTTTCCATAGTAATTTCCTTTAAAAAGATATTAAAAAAACCGCCTTTTGTTTTCAGGCGGTCTAGTGCGTTTGCTTGTTATTTTGTAACTTTAGTGTGTACGTTTTAAGGCAATATGAGCATAGACCGTCTGTCGGCGGAAAAACCAATAGCTATGCTTAATTTGACTAAAAACTTTCATGCCGTGCATTTAAACACAAGCGAAACTTTTTTGCAAACTTTTTATTAGAAAGAGTGGTACAATATCTGTTCTTAGAGTTCTATGGACTGGATGGTATCGAAGGCGGTGGGGGCCGGTTCGCTGCCATACATCACAGCATGCGCAGACTTCCAGGTAGTGACAATTACCGCTCCAATCTCCCGGGCTTCATCGCCTGTAAGCGGTGTACCTCCCCGCGTAAGCGCACAAATACGCCGTCCCTCTTCGTCGGGTACAGTGTCGACCCGAAGGATGGCTTTTTTGTTGGCCGCAACCCCCAAGGCTATATCCCAAAGCATACTCCGCATGGCATGAAATTCTTCATGATTTCCCCTGCTCTCTTCACCTGCGGTAAAGTAAAAAGAAGGTTGTGTAAAGATTTCTGGTTCTGTCATAACAGGATATGATACAACTTTTATGTATTATCTTCAACCCACCCAGTCACGAATGCTTATATATGCATCATTGACATATTTCATCTGTTAAGGTATTATTTGGACTGCTCTTCAGCATTGGTAGTCATCCCGATGCGCAAAATACCGCGGGGTGGAGCAGTGGCAGCTCGCGTGGCTCATAACCACGAGGTCCCAGG
>CAYSJS010000009.1:0-8379 GCA_964431415.1 uncultured Candidatus Saccharibacteria bacterium
GCCGGTTAGTTTTTGTCCAACTTTTTGCTAACTCAAAAAGTTGGTGACTTTGCTTCTTTGGTCATACAAAGAATATATAAAAAAGGAGCCCTTAAGGGCTCCTCCGCTATTACTTATTCTCTGGTAACATATGCCGCTGGTGAATCGTATCGTAGTCGTGCAGTTCGCTTTCGCTAAACCATAGGCCGATTTCAAACTCCGCCTCTTCAAGGTTGCCGCTGGCGTGCACTAAGTTACGGATTGGACGCATGCCGTTGTTTGCAAGATTCGACGAGTCAAACGAATAGTCACCGGTGATCGTGCCGGGTTGTGCCATGAGCGGCAGTGTATGACCACGGATTTTGCGCACCACCTCGACCGCGTGCGGACCTTCAAGCACAATTGCAATCACCGGATTTTCGGCCATAAAGTCCACCAACCACTTTTGAATCTCGAGACCGATTTTGCGAGCATCCTCGTGGCCAAACTTTTCTTTAGGGTCAAGTCCAAGATTCTTCATGTTTTCGAGCGTCTTGTTGCCCATCCCTACAATAAACTCTTCCCTCTCTACGGGATAATGCTTGTTAAGCAGTTCACGGTCGGGCGTAAACATTTTCATACCGATAAGTTTTAAGCCGACCTTTTCAAACCTGGTTATTATGTCACCTACAATACCTCGTTGGATCGCATCTGGTTTGATTACTATGAGCGTCCGTTCCATGAACATATCCTTGTTTATGTTTTGACTAGTTTAACAGATTCAAGGGTATTTTCCTATGACATGACCCTGCTATACTACCCTTATGCTTGTGAGTAAACTAAAGACCGATTTTTTGGAATATTTAGAGATAGAACAAAACCGTTCTCAAAAGACAATCCTTAACTACGACCATTATCTAACCAGGCTGCTAGATTTTGCAGGCGACGACCTAAAAATCAAGAATATCGACGCTGAGTTGATACGTAAGTGGCGGTTGTGGCTTAATCGTTTGGGCACGAACGTTTCGGACGAACTCCAAAAAAATACCCAGAACTACCATTTGATCGCATTGCGCAGTTTTTTGAAGTTTTGCGCAAAACGAGACATAGAATGCATGCCGGCCGACAAAGTGGAGCTTGCAAAAACTGTACGCAAGCAGGTTACCTTTTTGACTCCGGAAGAGCTGGGCAGGCTTTTTGAGGGACCCGATACCAATACACTGGCAGGGCTACGTGACAAAGCAATTTTAGAACTACTATTTTCGTCCGGACTTCGTGTTTCCGAACTCGTGGGGCTAGACAAAGATCACATCAACCTAAAGCGACGCGAATTTACCGTACGCGGTAAGGGCCAAAAAGACCGACCGATTTTTATAAGCGACGCAGCCGCCGAATGCATAGCTGCGTACTTAGAAAAACGCCAGGACAATACCAAGCCTCTGTTCGTACGCTATAGCGGCAATAAGCAGGTGCGGCTTGATGGCAACTATTACCGACTCACTGCGCTCAGTGTACAGCGACTGGTTGCCCGCTATGCTCTGTTGGCTGGCATCACCAAACATGTGAGCCCGCACACCCTACGCCATAGCTTTGCAACCGACTTGCTCATGAACGGCGCCGACCTCCGGAGCGTGCAGGCGATGCTCGGCCACAGCAACATCGCAACCACCCAGATCTACACCCATGTTACCGATCCCCACCTAAAAGAAATCCACCAGCGTTTCCACGACAAACAACCTGAATAGCCAGGTCTTCTGAACCTGTAGGAGTTCCGGCTCTGCCGGACTTTTTAATGCTTATAGATTACAAGCAGGATCTGCCGGCATGTCGGTAGAAGTATTACCCGGGGTCACAATAAGCCGTTTGCAGATGGAATCACCGGCTTCGATTGCAAGCGGAGAGGATGCGCCATAATTTTCGTATGGTACGCGTACCTGAATACGGCGAAGCACGTCACCCGCCTTACCGGTCACATCAACAATTGGCTGACCTTTTGAGATCGTTACGGAACCACCAGAACCGTTCCGAATATTATCTATGATCACACTAACCGGAGCATAAATTGACTGCAGCCGCATCCGATACGCCGTATCCGACCCTGGACTCAGGCGAATGGTGGTCTTACAGGGAGCCGCCGCGCAAGCCGCATGTACGATCCTGCCCTGGTCTGCCGTATCGTTAGGCACCGTTTGCACACCCGAAGAACCTGTAGTCGTAAATACCAGGTAGAAGGTATATGTTCTTCTTGCAAGAACCCCTCTGTCTAAGTCGGATATAGGAACAAGATCTGCCCGCAGTACACCTAAGGAATTAGCGGGACGCGAAGCGTCATTCATCGGCACCAGCACACTTGGCGCTGCGGCCGTGGTTGGTATTACTGCCCCGCCGCCAACCGCATCAAGAGTGACATCAAAAGTGCTAATATTATCCGCCGTAGCTTCAAAAGGAAAGACTTTAGCTGCCCCCTCGGCGGTTATCGGGACTGCCGAGAAACGAAAATCGTTTGCCCCGTTAATAAGCAGACAGGTATAGCCCACATTTAGCCCGGCATCCAGATTGTTGCCATACGTAAAGCCTCCGGTCGTACCTTGACACTCGGTTTTACGAAAGTCGGGATTTGTCTTTAGGTAGGCAATCGCATCGTTAACGCCCGACTCCGCCGCATAGTAGGCTTGGGTATTTAGTTGGTTGTCTAGTGTTGCGCGCTGCGCACGGCGAGTGACGTTCGAAAATCCCACCATTACCAGGGTTAGGATTGCCATAATTATGAGCACGGAAAAGATAGAAACAAATGCCTCTTGGTTTTTGTGCAGATTTTTTACAGCTTTATGCATAACCATCATTATAGCCTCTTTACCGCGTTGGTCGTAATACTCGATACCGCACAGAACTGTCCGCCGATTCGGTCACCGATACATTGCGTATAACCGCTTGCCGCAACGTATAGGTCGGTGGTGGCGCCGTATGACATGGTAAGCTCAATGGCGTACACACCCGTAGCAAGCGGCGGAGCTGTCACGACAAACCGCGACAACCGCATTGCATCTCCCGCAAGCTCTTGCCCGCCAGAGATAGAGCTACTTGTAAGGTCTACAGGCGGACAACCGGAGAGCGTGTACTTATCCTTCCACAGTATGTGCGGAATGCGTCCGCTCGCTGTCGCGCCCCTCGCATAATCGCCCGGCGCATAGCTGTATCGCACTTGCCCCAAACAGTAGGAGCGCACAGTCACCCCAGAAAAAGTCTGCGATCCGCTGCGGAAAAAGTTTAACGATTCGGCTCCGAACTGAATCGACCCCGACACATCATCAATCGCAGTACGCGCGGCCAGTTGTGTGCGGTCTATAATCACCCCTTTATAAAAAAGCCTTCCTACCTGGACGATAGCCGTTGCGCACAGGAGCAAGACTACCGAAAATACTCCTGTTGCGATCATCATTTCGAGTATCGTAAAGCCGTTCTGGTCTTTCTTTTTGCTCTGCATACTAATACACCTTATACACCATTATAATCTGGTCTCTTAAGCCTCCTCGAACGGCATCCCAGCGTACATAAAAATGAAATGCTCCACTACCTGCACTGTCGCGGGTAATGACATACCGGTAGAAATCTTTTTGGCACTGCGCGGGATATCCTGCCATATCTTCATCCATAAGAACAGCGCTCGGCACAGACGCTCCAAAGCCTGTCGAACGCACCGTCGTCCCTTCCAAGCAAAAAGGCGCAGCCGGTGCAGCAGGAATAGTCGACGGAGCCGTAGCAAATACTGAACGCAGTGACTCAATTTGCCCTTGTGCTATTCGTGTAGCTTCAGCCCGCTCCTGGTTGCTCCGGGTAATTAGTAGGTTACGGTTAGTAGTAGCATAGGCTATAGCTAAAACACTAGCCGCAACTGCCATAGCAATTAACACCTCTACTATCGTATCGCCGCTGTTATTTAGCTTAAGCCTTGCACTCACTTGAGACTCCTGTGTCTAATAAAACGTCGGTTGCCGTTTCTGTACCTCTGGCACCTACAGTAATTTCGGCCCGCTTGCCGTTTCCACCTTCCAGACATATCCGTATACCGCTCGCCTGCCTGACTAGAGTAGTCTCGTCTATAGTAATACTCTGAGAAGTGGAAGTGTTATTGCTCGCATCTCCAGCTATTGCATACAACAATATTCCCCTGCTCCCCGTGTCAGAAGCCGAATAGATTGAAGCCCCGCCAGCCAACTGATGCATAAAGCCAAAAGCCTGATACGTTCCGGCGTCACCCAAGGAAAGAATGCGAATAGGACGAAGGTTATACTTATGGATGTAATTTTCGGTAACATCAACAGAAGGGTTTGCCACCTTAACCGGCAGCGCCTCATTCAACGTCTTTACATCAACGGTTCCGCTAGAAAACTGCCTCCCAAGCACCGTAATTATATCCGTAGCATTTGTGTGCATGTTCATTACTTTTCCAAGGAATATACAGCCGGTACTCGCCCCGGTACTTGACGCACCGCTAGGAACCTGTACTTTGCCCGAGGCCGGCGCCAGACAGCTTACAGACGGATAATAACCCTGGGTTACTTCACTCACCACAGACTGGATTTTCGACTCGTAGTCACGGGCACTTTGACTAAATTCGGTCTGAGCCTGGCGCCCCCCAAGCATTAATGCTGCACTAAAAAAGAGACTACCCGTCACAGCCAGTACAATCATGACCTCCAGGATGGTATATCCTGCCAACCCACGGCGCTTCATACCTGTCAGTATAGCATAAGCGATACCCCATGAAACAAGTTTGATGGGGGCGCTAAGGATTAGATTAAATTGTTGCTAACGTCTTTGCTGGCAGTGTTACGGCACATCTCACTCTTCAAAAAGACGGGCAAAGCCCGGTCTATTTACGATGCAGACTAAAACAGGAGGAATTTTTTCTTGTACCACGATATAATTCCCGCGCCAAAAAGCTTGACTATAATAGTTGCAATGATCAAAAAAGGACCGAAAGGAATATGACTGTTGGCCTTGAGCTTTTTAGTAAACATCCCGGGTATCACCATAATCGTGCCTATACACGAAGCGAAGAAGAGCACCAAGCATGCCTCAAGCGGCTTGCCAACAACAAGTCCGATTACCAGACCCAACTTAACGTCGCCACCGCCGATCCAGCTGCCCTTTGAAAGCTCGTAGAGTCCATAAAAAATACCCGATGCTATAATTAGACTAAGCGCATAGTCGCGGAGCGCCCCCAGACCCCCGCTGTACACTGTTACGTGCAGTATTGCGACCAGAGCAGTCACCGCAACGAGCGGATAAACAATTTTGTTCGGAAGAGTCATCCAGCGCATGTCGTAGACCAAAAGCGCCATAAAACCCACCAAAACAACACACCATGCCACAAATGAAACGAGGCCGTAGGAGTTATAATCAAGCGGCCACCACGTATATGAAGCCAAAAACAACCCTGCGGTTAGCAGCTCGACGGCGGGGTACTGCCAAGCGATGGCGGCTTTACAATACCGACATTTGCCCCGCAAAGCAGCCCAGCTCAAAACAGGAATAAGATCTTTCGCAGCAAGTACGTGCTCGCAGTGCGGGCACATGCTCCTGCCCTTCAATATCGAGCGGGCTTGCAGCCGCGCGTGGAGCGCTTCGGACTTCTTTGTGTTTAGCTTCTTCTTGAGCCGAGCAAGCCGAAGACTCAACTCTTCTTTTTCGTGTAGTCGCCATACCAAGGCGTTAACAAAACTTCCGAGCATCAAGCCCAGTATGCCAAGCAGCGCAATTATCATACTGTTAATGGTAACATACCCGGTACATGAAAATAGCCTCTCTAAGATGGAGAGGCTATTTTGCTTAAAAGTTCGTCTAGTCTAAAGACCCGCACACTGGTGAACGCTAGGCTCAATTGTATAGAGTACTGCGATCTGGCGAGTCGTTCCGTTGGCCGCATCGGCACCATTGCATCGTGCACCCGTCCGAATACTAATCGTATCAACCGTAGTATTGTTTGCTTGTGCGGCGGCGCCTACCGTAAGGTTTCCGGCGTAGGTGTAGTACCCGGGAGTTGGAGCTGCTGCAATGATATTAGCGGCAGTTAGCTGCGCCAAAGAGCCGTTGTTATTGTTAAGCACTTCCTGTATTGCCCCCATAACACCGGACACATCATTCTTGCGCTGCGTGTTGCGCGAGTTGCGCTGCAATGCAGGAACCGCCAAGAAGACGATCATCATGATCAATCCCGCGATTGCCAGAACGATCAAAACTTCTATTATCGTGAAACCTCTTTGAGAATCTTTTTTTAGCCTGCCCACCATAGCGTAATGCCCTTTCAAATGTTCGTTAGTTTATTTTATATACCTGAATCATATCGTGCTTATGTTTAAAATACAAGTTTTTTCTTTATCTGTATGTTATCTGTTATTAACGACCGATGCTGCCCGTTTGCCCGGCAAGACCGTATATTGGCAAGAGTATTGCCGCCACAATAATAAACGCTGTCACACCAAGAAGCACCATCATAACCGGCTCAATTATTGTAGATATCGTCTTGATCTGCTGATCTACCTCTTTTTCGAAATACTCAGCAACCTTCTCCATCATCTGTTCGATCTGCCCGGATTGTTCACCAATCTTGAGCATATTGGGCACCAGCTCTAGAAAATTCGGGTCGTTTTCGAGTGCCCCAGATAACGCTTTGCCGCCTCGCACCTTTTCGGCTGCTTGCGTGAGCGAACGCGCTACATGCACGTTGTTCACCGCCTCGGAAGTAATCTCGAGTACCTGGAGCAAAGGAACGCCACTAGACACAAGGGTTGCTCCGGTGCGCGCAAACCGCGCCATGTACATCTTCATAAACAAGGGTCCAACTGGCCAGGCTTTCATCTTCATCTTATCTATAACCTGCTTGCCGGGTCCGGTACGAGCCCAACGCGTTGTCAAGAATCCAAGCACACCGATAATGAGCAGCACCACCCACCAGTACTTAATAGTAAGGTGCGATACTGCCAGTAGTGCGGTAGTTATAAACGGAAGCTTAGCTCCAGGCAAGTCCTTATAGATGCCCTCAACTTGCGGTAACACCTTGACTATCATAAACCCGACAACGCCAACCATAACGAGAACCACAATCAGTGGATATGCCATCGCGCCGCGCACCTTGCTAATAATTTCAGCGTCTTTTTCTTGCTGCAGGGCTACGCGTTCAAGTGCCTTGTCGAGCGTTCCAGACGCCTCACCGGCTGCCACCAGGCTTGTAAACACCTGGTTAAATACTTTGGGGTGCTTTTGTAAGGCGGACGCAAACGACCCGCCAGCCTCTACGTCAACAATGATCTTGTTAATGATTACGCGAAACGGCTTGCTTTGCGTCTGGCTCAACACGCTTCTTAAGCTCTGCACCAGCGGTAAGCCGGCATTAATAAGCGTCGAGAGCTGGCGAGCAAAGAGAATGCGATCTTTAGCTTTTACTTTGTTCAGAAAGTTCGCGACAGGATTAGTGCTGGCGACATCCTTGGGCACAATTTTAAGCGGGGCAAGCCCCTCCTGACGGATCAAACGCGACGCCGACTGCTCGTTGTCGGCTTCAACCTCAGCTTTTACAAGCTGCCCAGTCCGACTATCGCGTGCTTCATATTTAAACGTCAGCATTCCCTTGAAACCTCTTTGTTCTGCGTGATGTTCCTGCCTTGGAGCGTGTATATATTCATCATTTTATCCGCGCATGAGCCTATCGAGCTCTTCAATGTCGACTGCGTAGTTTCGCGCCTCGTCATACGTAATCGTACCGGAATGGATAAGGTTAACAAGTGTCTTGTCCATACTTTGCATACCGAACTCTGCACCCGTCTGGATGACTGCATCAAGTTGGTGACTCTTGGCTTCGCGAATAATATTGCGTACTGCGGGAGTCGCAATAAGAATTTCGGCGCTCGCTACTCGCCCACCCCCAATAGCAGGAATAAGCCTCTGTGAACAGATAGCCATTAAGATGTTGCTCAGCTGTGCACGGATCTGAGGCTGCTGATGAGGCGGAAAAACATCAATCATACGATCAATCGACTGGGCTGCACTGTTGGTGTGAAGCGTGGCAAATACCAGGTGACCAGTTTCGGCAATGGTAATAGCGGCGGCAATCGTTTCGAGGTCGCGCATTTCGCCGATCAATACTACATCCGGATCCTGACGAAGTGAGCTGCGAAGAGCCGCACTGAATGAAAACGTATCGTAATGCACTTCCCTCTGTACGATGACCGACCGTTTGCTCTTATGAGTAAACTCAATTGGATCCTCAATGGTAATAATATGCGAAGAACGCTCGGTATTAATCTTGTGTATAAGCGCCGCAAGCGTCGTAGACTTACCGGAACCAGTTGGCCCGGTAACCAATACGAGGCCACGCGGATATTCGGTAAATTTGCTTATAATAGGCGGCAAACCAAGCTG
>CAYSJS010000009.1:8479-33092 GCA_964431415.1 uncultured Candidatus Saccharibacteria bacterium
CCCTACCTGCAGGTGAAGGTCGGAGGCTTTTTTCTTAATAACTTCTTCGAGCAGTATTTCTATACGTGGTTGAGCCGTAGCCATTTATTTGATCCTTCTGGAAGAATGTTTAGCGGCATAAGGTCGCACTAGTCGCGATTCTGTCGTTCTATGCATACCTTTCTCCCTCCCGCTTAGTTTATGAATCATTAGTTTTGCTCTGCCCTTTTTATGCAACATCATCTGCAGCAACCCTGTTTACTTCGGCGAGTGTTGTTTTACCGGCAAGCGCCTTTAAGTAGCCGTCTTGCTGCATGGTTATCATACCGTTTGTTTGAGCAGCCTTCTGGATTTCGGAGCTTGATGCGCGCTTCATGATGAGATCCTGAATGTTTTCTTTAACATCAAACACTTCATATAGCCCAAGCCGCCCCTTGTAACCCCCTGGCGTTTCGCGGGTATCTTTACCCTTGTACAAAGTATAAGCGTTTTGACCACGAAGTGGCAAGGTTTCATACCCTAAATCGGCACTTACCTTCTCGACGTCTTCTGCTTTTTCTGGCAGTAGCGAGCCTATATACTTATGGATTGCTTCGGTTTCGATTTTGTCGGACTGATACGGCTCAGGGTTAGCAATGCGCCTTACTAAGCGCTGGCCAATCACGACGCGCACCGTACTTGCGATCAAAAACGGCTCTATACCCATGTCGAGTAAACGAGGCAAGATACCTGCGGCAGAGTTTGTGTGGAGCGTACTAAATACCAAGTGTCCTGTGAGAGCAGCCTGCACGGCCAGGTTGGCAGTTTCAGGGTCGCGGATCTCCCCCACCATCACTACATTCGGATCTTGGCGAAGTATAGAACGAAGCCCGGCGGCAAAAGTTAGACCTACATCAGCATTTACCTGAATCTGATTAATACCGTCCATCTTATACTCGACAGGATCTTCGAGAGTAACAATGTTTATACTCTCGTTTTTAATCTCTTGGATAAGCGCATAAAGGCTCGTCGACTTACCAGAACCAGTTGGACCTGAAGTTAAGATCATGCCATTCGGGTTTGCAATTCCATCACGTATGGTTCGGAGCGCCCTGCCGGCGTAACCCATATCCTCCAATTTAAAGCTGGTTCCTGATTTATCAAGTAAGCGGATCACCACTTGCTCGCCCCATACCACCGGGCTTATCGCAATACGCAGGTCAATATCTTTATCGTCAACGTGAATGGTAAACTGTCCATCCTGTGGTATGCGGTGTTCGTCAATCTTAAGGTTAGACAGAATTTTAATACGGCTTACGAGCGGCGGCTCTGTGCTCTTAGGCAGCTTCATAATCTCACGGAGCACGCCATCAATACGGGCACGTATTTTAAGCTCTTTTTCAAGCGGCTCGATATGTATGTCCGATGCTCGATTTTTGGCAGCATACTCCAAGATAGTAGAAAGTGCCTTACTGATAGGCGAATCTTGCACGATAGTGCGAATATTCTTTATCTTATCGCCTTCCTTTTGTTCACCTTCTGGCACTTCTTCTGAAGCTGCGTGACTTTCCAAAGAGTCAACCACGCCTTTGGATAACGACGAAGGATATTGGGCGAGCACTGCCCGTATACCGCCTTCACTCGCCGCATACACTTTAAGCGGACGGCCGATCTTATTACTTAAAAAGTCCACCGCTTGCACGTTATCGGCGTCAAGCATAGCAACCACGAGTCTATGCTGCATTTCGCCCAGCGGCACAGCCATATAGCGCTCTGCAACCTCGTGCGGCAAAAGCTCAAGAATCTTACGTTCTATGGATGCACCCAAGAGATTCACGTACGGAACCTTTGTGACGTGCGCTATGGTTTTGGTAAGACTTTCGTTATCAACAAGTCCATCGTTAACTAGCTGCGAGAAAATTGGCGTATTGGTTGTTTCGGCCTTTTTTCTTGCAGTCTGGAGCTTCTCTAAAGATATGAGATTTTCTTTTACCAGTTGTTCTTCAACCTGCTTTTGGATTGCAGCAGAAAGTACGCTCATATACTTTGCTCCCTACTGATTTGCAAAAGGTAAGTTATTGGTATTAGGCGCAATCTCGATGAGCTTTGTGGGGTTTATCGCTTCGGTGTTAAATATTTTTTTGTCAGGTAAATTAAATTCGGCAGATATTGGCTGCACCACCTCGACTTTTTGGTTTTTGCTGGCTGACGAAGTAATAAACTGACTGCAAATGACGAACGAGAAAATGCCCGCTACAACTACAGAAGCAATTACGGTAATGAGATCTTTTTGTTTCATTACTTCACGACCTTTGTATCAATTTTAAGATTTTTCTCTGGCTGGTAAAAGGACTTCATTGTAAAGCTTGCCTGTAAAGTGGCATTGGTTCCGCTTAACTCTATCTGATCAAACTGAAATGGACGTATAGACTTTTCAAAGGTTGTAACGAGGTTCTGCACGCCTTTGTAATCCGCCTGAATATCCAGTTTGAACGGAATATCAACAATTGATGCGTTAGCCACCTGGTCTTGGGAAATTGTGTCGTCACTACCGCTAATATTATTTATCGTATAGCCGGTTAACAGCTTCTCTATGCTGGTCGCAAGTGCCGGGAAGTCATATTTGCTTGGCAGCGCATCAAGCACTAGCCGGCCGTTATCACCATCGCGTTCACCCTTCCCTGTTGGATTGCCGCCTAACAAGTTCGGGTTTTGACCCGAAAAACTCTTGTACGAATCTACAAGCGAGCTGACTGCTTCTTTATTGCTCTTAAGCTGTTTTACGGCTTTTTCTTTTTCGCCCGCAACACTACTAAGGTAGTTTGCCTGAGACAGGTAGGCTTTACTTGCAAAGAGCGCAAATACCGTAATAGCTGAAGCACCAATTACAATCCCAAGCATGGTTGCTTGCGCCTTATCAAGCTGTTTCCTCTTGGTATTCTGGGTAACCTTTTTTGCCATATCTAGTTTGTTCCTTTCGAGTCAAAGACACCACTACTAGGCAATTGGGTTTCGGAACGTGTAGTGACGGTTGTTGGTACGCTAAATACTACTTCCTTCGATGCATCAAAGATATCTTTGTCGAACTTATAATCTACGGTGTACGATGCAGCTTTTGTGTCCCGGGTAAAGTTCGTCAGTACCACTTCGCTAAACGCAAACTTCTTTTCTTCTGAGTCCTTAACGGTATAGGTGGTAAACTTGAGCGTATCGACAAACCGGTTCACCGCTTCAAGAGTTGGAGCGGTTCCGCGGACCTTGATTGTGGAGTCAGCAAAGTTAACATTCAGATTTGTAAAGCTTACATCTTTTGGCGTAACCGATTGCACGTACCCAAAGAGTCTGCTCAGTACGGGACGCTGCGCGTACAGACCCGGCAGACTGTTGAGCTGGTTCTGAATGGTAAGAATTTTTGCCAAGTCTTCTGTGCCTTCTAGGTCGGAAGAATACTTTTTAATATCCTTGTTTAAGTCCGATATGTGTTGTTTTTGGAACAAGGTTGCAGAAATCATAATGACAAGAAGCGCTGCCGAAACAACAACACTCAAAATGGAAACGGTAATAACTACGCGTTTAGCTTTTTTTGCCTTGATGTATTGGACTTTTATGTCCGGCAGCATGTTAAATTGAATCATCTATTCAATCCTTTCTGCTAAGCCAGCTGCCACACCAAAGTGGTTTGATATACTCAAAAGCTCATTCTGACGATCTGCAGGAAAAGCGACATTTCTCCAGGCATTGCCGATCTCCACATTCAAACCAAATTTATTAGCTAAAAAGAGCGGAAATTCAGCAAGAGTAGATGCCCCGCCGGTAACAATCATGCGATCAAGATGGGTGTTGGCATATCTAGTTTGGAAGAACTTAATAGACTTATCGATGTCGCTGATGAGTAAATCAACCGTACCGATGATTGCGTTATATATTTGGCCCTCTAACTTGTCATTACCGAGCCCAAATTTAAACACAAATTGCTGCGCTTGTTTTTCGTCTATGTTCAGATTTTGCATAGCGCTGCGCACAATCGCATCCGTCCCCGTTGGTATAGAACGAGTTAGACGCGGCGTGCCGTTAAGCGTAATGATAATGTCGGTTGTCTTACTCCCAATGTCGAGCACCATGGTGGGCAGAACCGTCTCTGGCGATATAAGCGCCCGTACCAACGCCAAGGTGTCAGGTTCAAAAGCAATTACGTTTAAACCGATCGACTCTAGGCATTCCAAGCGTCCTTCGATGAATTCGTTCGTAACGCTTGAAAGCAATATCTCTAGCTTGGCAGGATCTTTGGGCGAATCACCGAGGAGCGCCCAGTCTATTTTGCTCTCTGAAACCGGTGTAGGAATAAGGGAGTCCGCCTGATATGTTATGGTCTTGCCTATCTCGGCCGGATTTAACCTATCCATATCCACGACTGTCGTAAATACCCTGCTTGACGGCAAGCCTACCGCAACATCTTTGGTTGTGATTCTAGACTGATCCAGTAACTCACGAATGATCTGAGCGAGCTTCATTTGGTCGGCTTTTGCGTCACTGGATGAAAGCTTTGGATCAATCGGCACATAGCCATATTTAACCAGTGCCTTGGCTGGCCCACCGCCCCGAAGCTGCACGACCCGTATAGCCGCCGTACCGATGTCCAGTCCAAAGAAGTCAGATACCCCACTCAGCATGCTCATAATTACTTCAAATTATAGCATAAGCATAATAGAAGATGACAAATTTGTTTTTCTTTAGCGTTCTAATACACCGGCGGCAAACTGTAAATAGCGTCATACCGGTTTACGCCTGTGCCAGCAGCACTGGTAACGGGGTCAAGAAGTGGCGATGGAGCAATGTACATTTCTGGCGTGTAGTTAATTACTTCAGCAGCGTTGGTTCCGGTGCCGTTTGCGAAGTTAGGCGCCTCACTGGTAGACGGAGTATCGCGAAGAGAGCGAAGGGTGCGGAGAAACTTCACTTGTTGCGCAACCAGTGCACCGTTAATTACCAGCTGGTTGTCATCACAGGCGGTAGCAATATTGGCAGCCACATACGGAGTTGCGCCATTGCTGCAAGTGTAGATCCGTCCTTGCGTTGCCTGCTGGCCATTATTCGGCTGTGCAATATACAGACCGTCAAGACGGCTTACGTTTGGTGCAATGTAGATGTTGCCGCGCACAATGAGGGCGAAGAATGGCAGGTCGCTTGGTTGCCCTGCTCCGGTAGCAAGCGTAATGTTACGGTCAATTACCAGATTTCCGTCTATGTATACTGCAACCTGGTGGCGCAGCGGTACGGTGATGTCGCCGGACCCGCCTAAGGTATTCGCCGTGTACTGACTCTTCCCTTCTGGACTGGCAGCGATGGCAGCGTTTACGGTGCCGACTTTGCCTACGCTTCCCGAGCGGGTGTTATTAAAGTAGTCAGGGATGCAGATGCCACCACCCGAGGCGGTACCGTCAAAGTCGCCGCCATAGGTAGAGTCACCGCCAGTACTACTGAAGGTTAGGCCGCGCGGTACGGTAGGTGAAGCGGTCCGCTGTGCAGCAGAGTATACCCCGTTTACGTTGAGCAGCGACATAATACCAAGCTGAGACGAAGTACCGCGGTAATCGGTGCTGGTCGCTGGCGTGCCCGGGCGATATCCAAAACCGAAGACACCGCCAGTGCTACTGTTACAGGTACCACTGCCAAAGCCACCGCCAGCACGGATGTCGGCACCGTAGATTTTGAGGTAAGGATAATCTGCTGCAGTTACGGTCGCTGTACCCGTACAGGTTACGTTGCCGCTACTTATCCCATCACCGGTTGCGTTCACGCTTGCATTAATGGTGTAAACATTTGCGGCATTTGCCGTCATAACGCTTGGAGCAGGCGTGACGTCTACCGCAGTGCCACGCGGGCTAAGGGCGCCGAATGCCCCATTTGCTGCCTGCAAACCCACTACGTCATAGTTTGCTGTCCCTGATGTAATAGTCGGCCGCGTGCTACCACCTCCGTCTGTTGCCGTCATAGTGACAGTGAGGTTATTTGGCACGCCAGCTTCAACTGGCGAATTTGTGGAGATACTACAGGATATCTGCGGACGGAACCTAAACACAATGTCATATCCATAGTCGTACGTGCCCTCCCCATGGCGGTCATTTACAGCCCAAGCTCCTGAGGTACCAGCTATTCCGGCCTGCTGCCACTCATATGTACTAAAAGATCCACAATAGTCCGGAGTGGCTACGCCCGAGCCGTATGCCGGACATACCGCGTACCCAACCCCCCACGGCCGCACGTTATAGGTCACTGCGTTTGCGGGTGCACTATTTGGACGTATACAGAATCCAGTCCCCTTACGGAGCACAAACGAGAAATTGCCATTTGCGTCTGTTGTTGCCGAGACGCCAGGCACACACGTTGTGATGGTTATGCCACTATACTTTGTAGACCTACTATACGCATTCGCCAAATTTCCTTGAACCGTAACTTTAGGTATCCTGAATACGATGTCGTACCCCCAGTCGTTAGCCCGATCTATGCCGGGAATACCACACCCCGAGCTATTTAAGAACCCAGCCGTTTGACATTCATATGTACCTGCAGTCACGCAATAGTTAGGGGAAGCGTAGCCCGCCCCATACCCAGGACAGCCGTAGTACCCCTCCGACCATGGCCGCACATTCGCATCGGCCGCATACTGTGGCCAGCTACCTGCGCGTATGCAGAAAGGTGTTCCGGAAGGAACATAGAAGCTATACGATCCATCGGCTCCCGTTACCGGGTTCACCCCGGGTATACATGTTATTACAGGTATATTCGCGTAAGATATGTTCATATCATCAGCGTCGAAGAACCTGCCCTGCACCATTGGCATCGTAAACACAAGATCGTAGCCACCGTCATATGCCCTATCTATGTTATTTATGCCGCATCCGATGGCTGCCGCCTGGCCGGCAACCTGACATTCGTATGTATCTATTGTCGTGCAGTAGTTTGGCGACGCGTACACCGCACGATCATACGGCCCACACCCTAGGTAGGCTTCGGTGGTTGGGCGTGCATATGCTCCTGTAGTCCCACTCGGCCACGCCTGTGAACGAATACAGAAAGCAGCGCCGAGCGGAACAGTAAAGGAGTAGTCTCCATTCCCGTTTGTGTAGACAATAGTATTACCCCCACCCAGGTCAGCACACGTCTGCACTGGTGAGTTTGCAAAAACCATATTCATATCGTGCACCGCGTATAATTTCCCACTCACTGTTATATTGGGTAGCGGATCTACGTGCAGCGGCAATCCTGCGCACATCGGCCCAGCCGAAGGTGTTGGCACCAACTGAATGAGTCCCCAGTTAAACGCGTAGTCCCCGGGCCCTGGAGCCCTTATTTCCTGATCGTACGGACCATAGTCTCTGTAGTGAGACTGGTCGCCCTTCCCGTATAGCGTTACATCCGTGTCCCCATTTCCAGACGCGTCCATCCCGATAGGTGTACGAGCATATTCCCAGCCACTGACAAGGTAATTACCATAAACCGCAACACCATAGCTCTCTCCGTTCGCTCCAAGGGTATAGTTGCCCGTAGAAGCATTTTCTACATGTACCCTAAACCCAATTCTGTCATTGGGATAGAAGGTCGTACCCCCTCTGGTCATGTTCGTAAGCGAGGTTATAGAGCAAGATGGACCCGTATCGCCACACCCTGTAGTTGTTGAGGTATTATGTATGGTCGCCTGCAGCTGAAACGCGTTGCCACCGCTAAGGCCGGTGATCGTCACTGAGTAGATGGCGTTGGGTTGGAACGTAAAATCCGCCGATCCACTCGGAAGATCCAAGTATTCGTCATTATTGCCTCCATATCCTGGATTCGCAAATGCCCAGTTCTGAATCATGGAGTGGTTCAAGCTAGCCACGGCATGATACCCACTATTGTCCGTATAGCTGATCGTCATACTCAGGTTCTGTGTCGTACCTGGGTTTGGCCCAAGTGTTGCGTCGTTTGCGTCTAGGTCGTATATGCTTAGCCTTCCCGTCCCTCCTTTACAACCAGTTGGTATGCGTGCCGTTTGTCCGTAAGGGCTTACGCCGTAAGGACCATAAAAGCTGGAATAGACAACGCTTTGCGTAGTGCCGTCTGCCGCTGTTCGCAAACGGGGACAAGACATGGGATATGTTCCAATCTCGCAGATTCCCTGCCAGTTCGTTGCTATTTGCGGTGATACGTTTGCAGTGTTAGAAAGCAGCCTAAATGCGTTAAGATAGCGATGGTCCGACCCAGCTTCTACCATATATCCTGAGGCATAAAATCTATATACATAGTATTGATTGTCGAACCTGAAGTCGCTAGCGTTAGTCGCCCGTGCCGGAAAGCTTACTGAAATATTTTTTTGACTGCCTGTACATCCTGCGCTCGCGTTTTTAGAGTTTTCATAATACAGCTGTTCCGTATCGCTAAACACATAAAAATCAGTGCTCCCAAAACTGGAGTCGTTGTCGCGCGTACTCCCATCACAACCGCCCACAATGGTAAGTGATATGTTTTGGTTAACCATAGAAAACGGCACATAGATATCTGCGATTGTGGTTCGTGCCTTCATCTTGGTATTAGCATCCGGCACATTCCAGCCTGTCACCTGAACAATGGCGTAGCTGTCACCGCCTCCAGCCGGATAAGTAGTATCCGGATAAACGTTTGTCGCAAAGATCATGGCATCCGCTTTAGGGGTACGAGCCAAGATCCCGAGACATAAGAAAATAGCCAAGGACAAGATACTATAGAATATTTTACCTCTCTTAGCTTGGAAGATTGTCATTACTTCCCTCCTCGGCCTTAGGCGGCAGATTTTCGTACACCTGTTTTAAATAATCTTCCCAGTCTTTCTTTTCTGTATCATTACTTACTTCAGAGAGTATATTCTTGGCCTTTTCGTAACAATCTTTTTTTACGTCCTTCTTATTGAGCGCCTCTGCCGCCTGCATACAGGCAATGCCTGCGTTGAGCCGATTGATGTAAAGATTAGCCTTGTTGGCTATATAGTCTTTTGACAGCCTGACCACCGTTTCATAATCTTTCTTGTTTAGTGCAGCAGAAATGCTGTTTATATCTGCAGAGGATTTCATCTGCTTGTCAATCTGCGCTTTTCTTGCCGCATCTTCACTAGCTTGCTTGCGCTCTGGATCGTTCACATATTTATATATACCAAAGCAAACAAACCCAACTACCAACAATATGATAAGACCGATGCCCAACACCTTTTTATTCACGATACGCTAATCATACCATAAGCGACATGAAAGCAAGGCGTCGAATTCACTCAATAGGAGCGTACACAGCACGTCTCATAGAGGCATGTTCATAGATCCTAACAGGACCCCTGCGGCACAAGCGCTATAAGATCTTTTTAGTAAACCGGATCTGTTCTCGAGTCTAAAATTCTCCTAACAAAGCTGAACGGAAACGATTTAACGCTATCACCTTGGTAAGCAACATTTGCATCTACTACTATGTGCGTCGGCTGATATGATGTTACGCAAGCCTTTCCTTCGGAGTCAGTACGTGCAATAACCCGATTAGATGTAGTTTCATCTGCCGAATAATTACCAGATGAGGTCGTACCCCACGGCTCGCCATTTATATGTACATTAAAGAATCCTGCCTTTTCTGGTTCGGTCACGGCTACATTGAGGTCTACAAAGCTGTTCGGTTCGCCTGTTTCAAAACACAGCATTTGCCCAGCCGGAACTTTAGGGCCAAGAGTCCTTGAGTCCACCAGGCGAACTGCATTCCCTTGTTCATTAAAAGGCTTGAATGAATCAGGCAACATAAATGCACTTAGGTCGAGTATGACGTCTGTTGCTACAGAAGGCGTCGCACAAAGTTTGCCATCTTCTCCCACGATTACTGAAGCCGAGTTAGAAGTTGTCTCGCCTGCAGCAAAGTTGGCGTTTGCAGTTGCCGTTGGGTTTGCGGCAGAGTTATGTATGGTAAGGTAACCAGCTTTTGCTGGATTGTCTACAGCCGCGTTTACTATAGCAAGCTGTCCTGGGTGGCCCACATCCATGCATACTGTCTGTCCTGCCTTGACGGGCTCACCGCTGGTAAACGAATTTTTTTCACGGCTATCAAAAATTCTTACTGCCGCTCCATCCTCGCCCGCACTTTGCGTACTGTCCACACTACTATAGCTGCCAATATCAAGAATAATGTCAGTCTCGCTATAGGTGTACACACAGATGGCGCCAGTTGGTTTGCCTTCCACCATCTCCGCATCAACCTCTACCTGAGCACCATTCGACTTCGTTTCGCCTTTAGCATAGTTTATAGAAGCGGTTTTGGTTGGGTCGGCGCCGGGCTTGTATACCGTTGCATAGCCAGCCGCAGAGGGATCAGCAACAGCAAGATTAAGGTTAACTTTATACTGTCCTACATTGGGCATAGTAATCGGGACACAGCGCGACCCTTTAGCCTTTATTCTCTCAGGTTTCGGAAAATCAGGGAGAGTTGGCGGAGTATAATCTGGCACTTCTTCACATATTTCAACAAGCCGGTATAAGCCGCCCGCGTCGCGCACAAGCTCGGAATGACATACTCTATCTTCAGGCATTGGGGCGGCCGCACTTACTTCGCGTGTCTCTCCAGAAGTAAATGGCAAAGTTGGAGCAAGTAAGGCTCCTACTGCCGTGGCAGCAGCGAATATGTTCCTAACAAAGTGATTTGACTGTTCATTACTATGTTGCATAATAGCATTTTAACTCTTTAACGGGGTAATATTCAACTATTAACACATATTTGTGATAAATATCACAAATTCTGTGTTGTTTGTCTCACAGTCAACTCTTCGACTTCTATATTGGTCTGTTGTATTCATTACAATTTTGGAATTTATAGAGTTTCGGGGTGCTCGTCCGAAGGAACTAGTTCACCGGCGGCAAACTGTAAATAGCGTCATACCGGTTTACGCCTGTGCCAGCAGCACTGGTAACGGGGTCAAGAAGTGGCGATGGAGCAATGTACATTTCTGGCGTGTAGTTAATTACTTCAGCAGCGTTGGTTCCGGTGCCGTTTGCGAAGTTA
Organism: uncultured Candidatus Saccharibacteria bacterium; assembly: GCA_964431415.1. Classification (GTDB taxonomy): domain Bacteria; phylum Patescibacteriota; class Saccharimonadia; order Saccharimonadales; family JACDBH01; genus CAYSJS01. Next base: position 19,475 of record CAYSJS010000009.1, read on the forward strand.
GGCGCCTCACTGGTAGACGGAGTATCGCGAAGAGAGCGAAGGGTGCGGAGAAACTTCACTTGTTGCGCAACCAGTGCACCGTTAATTACCAGCTGGTTGTCATCACAGGCGGTAGCAATATTGGCAGCCACATACGGAGTTGCGCCATTGCTGCAAGTGTAGATCCGTCCTTGCGTTGCCTGCTGGCCATTATTCGGCTGTGCAATATACAGACCGTCAAGACGGCTTACGTTTGGTGCAATGTAGATGTTGCCGCGCACAATGAGGGCGAAGAATGGCAGGTCGCTTGGTTGCCCTGCTCCGGTAGCAAGCGTAATGTTACGGTCAATTACCAGATTTCCGTCTATGTATACTGCAACCTGGTGGCGCAGCGGTACGGTGATGTCGCCGGACCCGCCTAAGGTATTCGCCGTGTACTGACTCTTCCCTTCTGGACTGGCAGCGATGGCAGCGTTTACGGTGCCGACTTTGCCTACGCTTCCCGAGCGGGTGTTATTAAAGTAGTCAGGGATGCAGATGCCACCACCCGAGGCGGTACCGTCAAAGTCGCCGCCATAGGTAGAGTCACCGCCAGTACTACTGAAGGTTAGGCCGCGCGGTACGGTAGGTGAAGCGGTCCGCTGTGCAGCAGAGTATACCCCGTTTACGTTGAGCAGCGACATAATACCAAGCTGAGACGAAGTACCGCGGTAATCGGTGCTGGTCGCTGGCGTGCCCGGGCGATATCCAAAACCGAAGACACCGCCAGTGCTACTGTTACAGGTACCACTGCCAAAGCCACCGCCAGCACGGATGTCGGCACCGTAGATTTTGAGGTAAGTTTCGTCGACTATAAAAGTACTGCAGGAAGCTATAGGATCACACTGATCGCATAAATTTGCATCGCCGGCAGGAGCGTACCTGGTGTTAACACTTCTTGAAATAATCACGCCCGCAGAGTTCATAGTGCCGACAGAAGGATTTGTAGAAGCATACATACATATTTTGTCGCCTGGCGCTAGAGGAGGTCGTGTCGCCGAAGCACTTGAAGAAATCGCTTGGTTATACATAAAAAGCGTTGTATTACCACTCGTACCAAAATTATGCAGGCTTGTATCAGATCTCAAAACGGAGGTCGTCCCATCTTGTTTGACTACAACAAAAGTAATATTAACTGCAATTCCGTTTACAGCCATACCCTGAAATATCCTCTTGGCCGACGGCAAACTTAATCTAACCGCTATATTTGCCGTACCACTTACACTGCTTGGACTCTCTACATTATCTAAAATCGGCGGCGCTGGAATAGTGGGCGTTAAATCAAACTGACGATATTCACAGTCTCCGAGCAAAGGATATTCGGTGGTCCCTGAATCATACACCCAGCTAACCGATTCACTATACGTGGTCCAGTTACCGTAGAATCCTCGATCTGTCCAGCCTGCAAGTACAGTTCCTACTTCCAGATACTTGTCAGGTTCTCCGGGCTTTGTATAGCGATGCAGTGTTACGTATCCTCCGTTACGAGTATACGTTGTTCTCTTTACTCGAAATTCGTAACTGGTTGTTACGAGATGACTGTCGTAAGGATAATTATTAACGATATTACTAAAGTCTGATGTGATATTAAGGCCGTTGACAGCCGGAGTTGGGAGGTAGTCGCCCGAAGTCCCATCGCGGGCAGAAACATTTCTAAGCAGCTCAGGACCCGAAGACGTATTGTCTATAGAATAGCCAGTAAACGTAAGTGGCGGCGGAATGGGACTAAAGAAATCCCAACCCGGCGTATTACTGTAACTATGTATGTTTTGGCTTGCTGTAAGCGTCTTTCTGCCTCCCACAGTAAAATATCCAGCTTGTTGCGGACAGATTGGCGGGGGTACATTCACCGTAAGCGTACCCGTACACGTAGTATCAACCCCTGTGCCTGTAACATGTACAGAAATAGCAAAGCTACCCCCTGAACCGGCAACATATGGCCCTTGCCAGAAACGTCTAGAAGCTCCATTGTTTATGAATCCAGTATAACTACCTACCGCCGCGCCTCCTACACTAAAATCGACTACGAGCGGGTTGATATTCGGCGTACCTGCAGGACCATTGTGCGTAACCACAGCGTTTGGCCAAAAACTAGCCCCTAGATCAACAGTTATGTTGGCCCCGGCACCCGCCGGACCACCGTCTATGACACAGCTCACATTCGGTCCTGGGCGGGAGCATCCGCTATACGATAAACTGCCGATAAACGCGTTAAAGTCATCCAAAGCACCGCTCGAGTTCGCTCCAATTGCATACATATACACCGTATGATCCGAATATTTATATGCATCCGGCGTTGGCATAGAAAATCCGTGGTTACCAGTTACTCCAAAAGTCGTGTTCACGTCACCGCGGTAAAGGTTCGTGGTGTAGTTAGGCAACATAGTTCCCGTTCCCGCCGGACCGTCTACATAAGCACGTATAGGAATAGAACCGCTGGGCCAGTCTTGATCAAGCGCCCATCCATCCCATGTATTACAGCTAGCACCATCGAAATGGCCAAGAGGCGCTTTTTCTGCAACATCCAGCGTAATAGTAAAATTGAAAGTACTGCTGCACGGCCCCACGCATCCGGTCGTCCCGTTGGCAAAATGATTTTGTATCGTAGTAGTTAATGAAATTGTTATATTAACCGAACTATAAATTGGCGTTCCGTTATCGAAGTTTATATCTATTTTGGCCCGCCTGTACAAGCCCACATCATTTATCGGACTAAACGGTACAACCCCCGAATTTCCACCTTCTATCGTTACCGTGCCTTGTGTTGCAGTGAGACTAGTGATAGTCGTAGAGGACCAGTTTACGGCATTACGGTTACTGCAAATAACTCCCGCCATTAGATATGAAAGTTGAACCTGCTGTGTCCCAGGGGTTATTACAATGCTCGACACTTCTGGTGCACTCCGTAGCCCAACCCACTGCACAAATCCAGGACTTGCACCATAACTGTCACAGTTCTCAAGATACGCCCTCAGACCAGAGGGTAGCTCAGAGCCGGGCTCAGGATGTAAGCTAACATTTGCATGCGCTCTTGCGCCACCAAATATTAGTGCGAAGAATACACAAAAAGCGACCGAAGCTATAAACAAAACACCCGGAGAATATCTCTTTCGCGTCAGTAATGCGATCCAATTCATATTATTGTGCTCCGTCTAATGGAGTCAGTAACACATTTTTTTTGAACTCAGCTTGTCTCGAGACGATTCCCTGCAGCAGAGTTTCTATATCCTTTATCGGCTTTGGGTACTTAATATTCTTACCATAATTGCTACCCGAATTTATTAGTGGCTTAAGTAAATTTAGTGTTACCTGTGCTTTTTCTGTATCCTCGGTATTAAGATAGTACATGGTGAGCGCATATAGACACGTAACGTTCTTTTCGTAATCTTTTAGTCTCGTTATCTGCTCTGCCATAGGTTTGAACCTCTCTTTACCCTCTTTCAGTAGCAATGATTGATCTTCGTTAATAGCAGTACCGGTTGCATCTGTTACGCATTGTGCCTTGAAAGATGACCTATTGTTTTGTACTTTTTTTACTACTAAAATTCCTGCAACCAAAAAACATGCAACACCAGCGAGAACTACCAGTAACATCCTTTTGTTGCGTACACCCATGCTTAAGCATAAGTATAGTGTTAAATCATAGGAATTAAAATACTGTTCGTTCAAGAACGTCTAGTTTTCAGCGTATATATACCGGAACGCAAGGCATGTCTTCAACACGATAGATGGCATGACCCTGGGCAGATTCTGGCATACCGCGAGTTTGATCAGTAGTCTTCGTTATATCAAGTATGCCACTAAACAAAGCCCCTTCTTCCCGGCTGCCTACAAGCTGACCGCCATGAGCCACCAATACGCCCTGACCATTTCTCATGAACGCAGACTGGCTAATGCCTCTCTGATATATCATACCGTTGCGAGTGCTCGTGTATACAAAATCAAAGCTATCACCTTTGTTATCTAGGTCATTTGGGTACAAGTCCGGAACTAATCCTCTAATATCAAAATTTGCTTTTTGGGTATACGTCTCTGGATATCTATCTGTTGCAGAGGTAATCTCAAGCTCGCACGAAAATTCGATATCATCGGGTTTTACATAATCACCATTATTGTGTGACATAAGTGTCACATATTGATCATCTCCCCCGCCGCTATATACCGTCGGAACACGCGTATCTTCTGCTCGAAAATCTTCAACATCTTCAAATGCACCGTCGGCCATGTTTCCTAGCAAATCAACAACGAGGTGTCCGCCGTTCATCATATACAGTAATGCTTCGCCATTCTCGTCAAATCGCGCAAAAGCCAGCCCGCTGACCGTTCTGCCTACACCGTCTACGTTTAAATTTGAGCTACCGCCAACAACACCGCTTTTGGGTACAATCTGGACATATCCTGGCCCGTCAGATTCGGTCACGGCGATATTAATTATAGAAGTAGTATCTTTTTTACCTCGTATTAATATATAGGATCCAGCCGTAGGCTTTGCCTTGCCACCCTGACGAGTATCCACGAGCCTACTATCGGCAACATCTTCAAATGCCACATTCGACATATACCCTTGTATATCTGCCACTATATGCGTAGAGCCTTGGTTATACAGCATGGCGCAGCCATTTTCGTCGAATTTAATAAAAGAGAGGCCTGCAACAGTCTGCCCAATTTTGTCAGTATTTAAGTTTGAGGTCTGACCAATACGTGAAGTGTCGCTGCACGGCATTGCCTGCACGTAGCCGGGCACTTTTACTTCTGTGGCCGTAATGCTTACAACGCCAGTTGAGTTAGGACGTCCGTAGACAGGCGTTAGCGTTCCCTGTGGTAAGGCATTTCGACCGTTTACGCGCGTATCAAGAATCCTTTCGTCAGAAGTATTATCGAATGCGCCACTGTTCATATAGCCTTGCACATCAGCAATCTCATGACCGCCCGCATACGAATATATTCCAACCGTTCCGTCAGGATTTGCTTCAACAAGTCCGAGGTTTGAAATTGTCTGCCCCGCATGGTCTACGGTTAAGTTAGCCGTTTTCCCAGGATAGGTGTCATTAGTAATAAACTGAAAGTATCCCGGACCAATAACATCCGTCACCGCAAGATTAACGACAGCCGTTCTCCCAGCTTCAAGTTTAAATACGGTCGTACTGTCTGGTTTTGCCGGCAGCCCATCGTGGACACTACCCGCTTCGGCTATATGCATCGGCAGTGCGCTAGCACACAGCGCACCCAAAGAAAAAGCCGCCCGCGCACCCCAAGAGCGACGCCTATTCTGAGAAGCTTCAGACTCAGTATAAAAAACTGTACTTAATTCTTCCGTATGAAGGCTAGACAATGTTGGTAATGGGGTATCGCCTACTACCGCTTGGGACTGCATTGCTACGATTCTATCGATACTCAAGGTTACACCTTTTTCTGTTGCTTACAAACTTCGCTTTATCTCTAATTTTATGGTGTAATCATACAACTTTTCAGTGTTCGCTTCAATATTTTAAACATAATTGTGATAAATATCACAAAAGATTAACTTATTTATTTTCTACGGGCGGAAGATGGGCGGGCGGTCCGGGAGGCGTGTGCCATCAGCTGCGTAGTTTGCGGTCAGTAACGTTTTCATCTGCACCGGTACAAAGTTCGTAAGTACATGTTCGATAATCCGGTGCAAGGCGCGGCGAGTAGCCGCATGACTGACTGTTTCGGCATGAAAGACAATGATCGAGCCAGCACGAATCTGCGCTTTAGTCGTGGCAACAATGTGCTCTTCGTCGTGCATATACTGAGGATCAGTGTCACCAATGAATACACGCGTGGATAAGATCGGTTTATTAAGTCTGGCTGCCTCTTCAGTCACGAGCCTCCCCTCCCCAAGCCCTGGCGGGGCGTACAGCTCTGGTCTTTGCCCCGTGACAGCCTCAATCACGTCGTCGGCGAGTTCCATTTCTGCCGCATTGATCCTGTCACTGTAGCCGTGCGAATAACTATGGTTTATAAGAACGTTACCGTTTGCTACGTATTCTAAAGCGGCGTCCGGGTTGTTCCTGACGTTTATACCAGGTGTTGCCGGGTTAATCTTATCCCCTATACCATAGCTGCTAAATATCGCCTGCGTCTCGTGGCTCGAGTATGGCCACGGGCCATCGTCATTCCTAAATGCAACCCAGCGGTTGTCATTCGGAGCCTCATATACCGTTTCTCCCGGAACCCATGGTGTAAATTCAACGACTTTAAGCGGCGATTCCAAAAAGGCATTCCCGACTCTTGTTGCTGGGCGAGCCGCGTCGGCCGAGCCATCTACCGTTTCTATAAAGCCGCCAGCATGCCCGAGCGGTGCACTTGAGCCGCCAAGCAGCACTGCACCGCCCAAAATCGCCGCCGCACCTAAAAAGTCTCTCCTACTCCAACCTTTTTCATGCATATCATATGGTATATACCCTTCCTTAACCTTCGGCAAGTATTGTTAATCTATTACGTTAGTGCTTATATAGGGACAGTGAACGCCAAAAACAGGAAACCCCTAAAACATAAGTCGCTTCTCATTTTCCTTGGGCTGATAGTTCTATTGTGTGGCTCGTTCTTCATATATAAATATGTGTATATTTACACCGAGAGAAAGAAGTACGACTCTGCAACTGTTACCCTTCAAAAAGTTGCCGACGATTTACGAACACAAGGCATAGAAACGCAGTTCAGCAAAGGTTGCGGTAAAAATATCCAGTTGAACAATTCCGGTCCGACCATATGCTCGATCTCTTTAACGCACAAGTCTGAGGGCACAAGTTCTTTACAGCTAACAAGAACTGATAATTTCAGTAAGGCACTAATTCAAAATGGATTTAAAATAAAAAGAGATGGCCTACACAGATCAGATGTGGTGCCACTCGGTGGCTATTCGATTTTTTCGTACGGTGTGCCTGGAGACAATTACGTTCTACAGTTTTCTCCATCCGACAAAGATAATGGTAGCTACTCACTTATCTTGTCTTATACAAAAAATGTTAAGTTCAAACTTTTTTAGCACAAGCTTTACAATAACTCAATAAAGTTGCTTATATTTCTTTTAGATGCTTAACTGCTTCAAAGGATTTTTCTAAATGAGGCAACGACTTGAATCGTTTAACCGCTTCACCGTTATTACTCTAGTTACTTTCGGCGTCCTATTTGCCTGCACAAAACTGTCTGCCGCGGCCGATTCGCCGTGGTTCTTAAGCGGGCCGCCGGAGTTCGCCACCCTGAAATCGTCCGTTTCGGACGCAGAATACCCTGCCACCCATGCGCAAAAGGGCAATATAGACTGCGATCAGCTTACATTTACCAAAAGAACCGGCGACTTACTGCCTTTTTTGCCCCTCCACCAAGAAGTACCTACGACAGGCTGCTATATAGCATCAAGCAGTGGCGCGCTTGATCCTAATGGGTTTATGCACGTAAATGGCACAACGTACGCTGCTGATGTAGTTAAAAGCGACAATACGCCGACAAGTTTTCTAGCCTTTCCTGGAAGTGACATTTTTATCAGCAATGCCAGCAACTCTCCGGCAAATGGAGCATATGTTTGGTTCAGTAGTATTAAAAGCGCTCTTAAGCTAGAAAACGATAATTTTGGCCGCATCCGTGCAAAGCTCCTGCCTTCTCTTCCTCAAACTGCTTTGGCGGACAAGGCGGGCAACAAACTCGCCGTTATGGCAGACAACTTTGGCGTGTCAGAAAACGGACAGTGGGCAGTTGTTGACTCTCCTGGGCGTGCTTTGCTGCGCATAAACCTAGCCAGCTTCGAGGTCCTTTCCTTTGCTCCCTCAATGGAATACGGAAACGGCATTGGCGCAGCCCTACGCATGCATATCAGTGGCGACGGACGATTCGCCGTTATTGCATCAAAAAACTATGACCACTTTAAGCTGTATGACCTTTCAACCTGTAGCCCCACTCCCTCCGTTATAAGCGGACCCACAACATGCACCGCACGCGACCTAAGTGCTTTCATAAAAACACGTATCCCTAACTTTACCAGTATTTTGCAGCTGCGTTTTCAGACAGATAACCTACTGCGAGTGTACGCCAGCCGCGCCGAAAACAGTACGAGCGTTATAGGACAATATGCGCTTGCAGCACCAGGAACTCCCCTAAAAGGCATGAACTATCTTGCCCTTGGTGACTCTTTTAGCTCGGGCGAAGGTGCGCACGATTACGAAGTCGGAACAGACGAGCGCGGTTTTAACATGTGTCACCTTTCAGTGCATTCATACCCATATGTTATAGCTCAAAAACTACAAGTAACTAGCTTTCATTCCGTCGCCTGCTCGGGAGCGACATCTTATAATGTCATTGGTGGAAACGGAATAAGTAAAGACCCTAGGGAGACTAGGAGAGACAACCAGTATAATGACCCCCCAATCAATGACTCGCTCGGAATCTGGCTTCCAGGCTACACCAAACAAGTTCAGTATGTTTCAGAAAATCAGCCGGAGCTCATTACCCTTTCAGTTATAGGCAACGACCTCGGTTTTGATGATCTTATTAAAAAGTGCATCGCCCCAAAAACCTGCTACCCAACTTACGAAGATCGCTTGGAAGAGTTCAAAAAAGTCGACTCCAGGCTCACTACTTTAACGACGCTATACAAAAAACTAAAAAAGTCGGCACCGGCTAACGCGAGGATATACGCGGTCGGGTATCCGCAAATTGCCCTACCGGGTGGCTCCTGCGGCCTAAATGTGCATCTAGATTCAGAAGAACTGGTGTTTGCTTCAGAACTCATCACGCGCATTAATCAAGTCGTCAAAACAGCCGCCGGCAAGGCAGGCATACTCTACGGAGATGTCGAACAAGCACTGAGCGGCTATCGTTTATGCGAAGCAACACTGGGAAACCATGCCGTCAATGGCCTCACCGCAGGCGATGATATTCTGCATATTATTGGTAACGAGAGTTACCACCCCACATCATTTGGGCAGTTTCTCATGGCCCAGGCGCTTCTCGGCGCAACAAATAACTTCTCTGAAGACACAGCCCCTTCTGCTCCCCTGCCAGATTTAAATAACAATCCTGCACTCATAAAAGCTCCAAAAACCAACCGCACCATAAATAAAAAGGAGCAGCTGCCCCTGAGCAAACAGGTAGCCAAAAAAGGCACAAAGATAACTGCTAAGATTTCCGGCCTGCATTCAGGTTTGGCGACAAATACGCCACTGCAAATATTGATAGACAACCAACCAGTCGGAACGATAACGACCGACCAAAACGGTGACGTAGAAGTCGAAATAACACTACCCGAAGATTTAGAAAACGGCATGCATGACATTGACGTAGTAGGACCGGATGCGGGCGGCAATCCTACCGACTTTAACTCGCCCCTTCTCGTGACTCCAGGTGAGCAGCCTGCGTGCAGTTCTTTGGTAACGCCAAGCGGCATAGACAGCGACTCCGACGGTACCGACGACGCATGTGATGCGCTTATTGGCTTGCCGCCTGCCTTTGCCACTTCGCCAAACCCTCCCGCCACAAGTTCTACCGCAAGCACGACCCAAGTCTCGAACACCGTCACACCGAGCCCTACCGAACCCTCTCACCATGAAGCGACAGCGCTAACAAACACTTCATTAAGCTACGAAACCCCTTCCCCGTATGCATCATATTCGGCTAACGAAATAGTGTCGAACGTCGAAAACCTCGTAGAAGCACATAGCCCAGCTGCGCGTGTTGCCCTGAAAGGAAAAGAAGCTTTTCTGACACAGTACAAGCGTCGTCCGGTAGTAATAATCGTTGCGTTAGGGCTGCTCGGTTTGAGCGTACTCTATTTGTTATTGCGACCACGGCCAGAAAATACCGAAGGCGAAATTTACATCGCTCCGACCCGTCACTATTTTAGAATTTAGCATATCAGCTTCTTCTCACCTTCCCCCTATATAGTTTGTGGTGTCACAAGCTAGCACGTGACAACATAAGACACCCTTACATAAAAGGCAGTAACAAAGCAGGACAGACTAAGAAATGGTGCAGCGGCACCGCGCAGTAGCGCACTCTTTGCCGGCTTTAGCAGTGCCCAATACTACGGAATAACAAGGAGGATACTTTGAAGAAAAAATTACTCATTGCGGCAACCGTTGCCACTATTGGGATCGGCGGGTTAAGTATGGGCGTTGCTTCTGCAGCGACCGACAGCAGCGGTCCGCGTGACGGCATCGTAGACAAAATCGCGACAAAGTTTGGACTCAACAAGACTGAGGTGCAGGCGGTCTTTGACGAAAGTCGGACCGAGCGCGAAGCCGAACGGCTCACTAACCTGCAAGAAAAGTTAGCAGCAGCCGTGAAAGATGGCACCCTTACACAAAAGCAATCTGACGCGATCTTAGCCAAGTTTAAAGAACTCCAGGCCGCGCGCGAAGCAAACCGAGACAAGTTTGAATCTATGACGGACGAAGAGCGAAAAGCGGCAATGGAAGAAGCGCGGACGGCCTTTGAAAAATGGAAGACCGACAACAACATTCCTGATGGCTTTGCCCGCCTCATCCGCATGGGCGGACCCGGCCACGGCTTTGGCGGTGAAGGAAAAATGATGAAAGGAGAAGATTAAACAACCGGCTAAACCAGTGTGCAGAGCTAAAGACACACAACAAAAAGAACCGCAGCCTGCCCCTGTGGTTCTTTTTATTTATGTATATAGCGCGACGACGTTAATATCAGATGCTCTCTAGCCAAAACGTCATGAAGGGGTATAATCAGGCTATGACTGTCATATCCCCTTCCTACCAGATTCAAGACCACGACCTCACGCTTGAGACTGCTATTGACGAGTCATACGTCTTACGTGTTAAAGACTTACCCGAACAAGAAAAACCACGCGAGAAATTATTGAACCTGGGACCAGAGCATTTGAGTGTGGCCGAACTAGTGGCCATTATTTGGGGAGTGGGCACGCGTCATGAAGATGTGCTTGCCATGGCAAAGCGCACCATGGTGGAATACGGCGATAAAGCATTGGCACCCGAACATAGTGCAGCACGTCTCGCCGAGGCCGCTAATATACCCCTTCAAAAAGCCTGTCAGATCATTGCCAGTCTTGAAATAGGACGACGGTACTATGGAACCACCAATGGACGCCCGACTTTTATTAGAACTCCAAAACAAGCCTATGCGTATCTCAAAGATATGGGCAGCAGTCAAAAAGAACAGCTGCGCGGTCTTTACCTTGGCAGCCGGCACCAAGTTGTGTACGACGAAGTTATTTCTATAGGCACCCTGACGTCCAACCTTGTTCACCCCCGCGAAGTGTTCCAGCCCGCTATTCAACACAGTGCAGTCGCCGTTATTTTGGCCCATAACCATCCTTCGGGCGTGCTAACTGCAACCGCTGCCGACAACGCAGTTACTGCGCAACTCATTCAGGCTGGCCAATTGCTCGGTATTGACCTACTTGACCACTTAATAATAGCTGGCGATCGTTACACGAGTATACGTGAGCATAAACACTAATAAGGAGATACTATGACCTCTTCCTACGCTATCAACCCTCATGTACTCAATTTAGGTCATGGCTTGTCGGGCTGGCTTCTCCGCGACCAGGCAGATGACACCAAAAACATTCCATACAAATTCGATAAACGTGTCGCCGATGCCCTTATTGCCTCTGGTGATTATTTTGAAGCGCTCGCAACCGAGCTGGATGCTGTCAGTCAAGCTGTTTCCAAACTCGATACATCGAGCTACCACAAACTAGAGAGCCTCATCAACGACCTGTTCTACTACAGCAGAACCTACAAGATAGTCAAAAAGTCGGCCAAAAGCAACCCTACGAAATACGAATATTAGCCCTAGCAACAACAGGTTTTTTAAGGAATAACATCCGTATTGCCGTTAAAAACGATAATCGAAAAAAGGAGCGTAGTACGATATGAACACCCCTCTTCATTCAGTACTCGTCAACGGCGTTGTTTTTAAGGACAACACCGTTTTAGTTGCACAGCGGAGCTGGGAAGAAAAGCATGCTCCGGGTTGCTGGACGATCCCCGGCGGGAAGGTTGAAGAAACTCCTGGCGACGTATTCAATATAGTCGAAGAGACACTGCAGCGTGAAATAGCTGAAGAAACAGGTGTAACTATTGTCCGCAGAGCGCCGCAATGGTTACGAACAACACATTTATTAGAAGTGACGGCACACATGTCATAGCTCTGGTGTTTATGTGCGATTATGTCTCAGGCGAAGCACAACCACTCGAAGACACTGTAGCTATCAATTGGGCTACTCTAGATGAAGTTAAAACTATGGACTTTCCGCCCAACGTTAAAGACTATGTTCTAAACGCGTTTGCAAAACGCTCCTAAACTTGGCGTTGTTTTTTCGTCCGCTGGTCCATGCACTAGTAGCGTACTCATTGCCATACTGTTAGTTGGCCCGATGTCACCTGCACCATCGATTTGATTGAGGGCCTCTTTCAAGTAGATGTACGGATAAAATGGGGTTGCGCCTGCTATACTAAGCATAAGCAAACATGAGAGAGATATGAGATTAGGAACTGCCGTCCGGGCTTTTAGTCAAAAGAACAGATATGCACTGTTATTTGTTGTTGGTTTCGCTATCGTTGGGTCAGTGGTCATGTTTGTCGCTAAAGCCGATACTCCTGACGCAACTTTTGAACCGGAGCTAGGAGCAGTTACTACACCCGCTAAAATAACCGATTCCGTCACCGCTTCAGGTGCAAAGGCGGTTCAATTTAGCCCTCCTACAGGAGGGAGCTCCTCTGACTTTTGCGACACATCGCCTAAACTACCGAGCAGCAAGCCGGACGCCACCAATACGGGCGTTCCTAGCGGCACTAACCTAACCGCCTACACCGGTCCAATGACCATAACAACCGCCGGCACCGTGATCGACGGCAAGATTATCACTGGCAGTCTGGTGATCAGCGCCAATAACGTTACGATAAAAAATTCACGGATTCACGCTACCGGTTACTACGGCATTACGAGTGATGGTCCAACTAATACGAGAATCATTTATAGCGAACTGTACGCCCAAACTGGCGACACACAGTATGTTGGCCTCGTAGCAAGCAACACATTCTTTTGCGGCAACTACGTGCACGGCTTCGAGAACGCGCTTACCATAGGCGCAAATAACATGATTCAGGCGAACTTTATCGAAAAGCTTGGCAGCCCCGAGGCCTCTCCACACTATGACGGCATCGAAATATACAGCGGTAATAATTCAAAAATATACGGCAACAACATTTTGATGACTAATAAGAGTGGCGGGTGGTTACTGGATACGGGCGCCATAAATATTACGCCAACATGGTCAAGTATTAGCGGCGTGATTGTTCACGGGAACTGGCTTGGCGGCGGAAGCTACACCCTTAATCTAGACGAACAAGGCGGCTATAGTCTTACCAACCTCACGGTCACAAATAACCGCTGGTACGGAAGCGCGCCCAAAGGATATGCCGCTTTTGGCCCCATACGAGATCCAAGCCTCATCACCACAAACAGCGGTAACGTGTGGGATTCCACAAACCAGCCTTTATAGATTCCTTACCTCTGTTATAATATAGTTCTATGAGTTTATCTATTGGTATAGATATTGCGTAACACAACAACCTTTTGAGCTAGA
>CAYSJS010000010.1:0-30483 GCA_964431415.1 uncultured Candidatus Saccharibacteria bacterium
CAGATTAATCAGGGCCTAGGCGGCACGATAAGTATTGGTACTACTGGCAGTGGCTCAACTGTTAACCTGCTTTGTGGTGCAAGCGCTACCTGTGGTATTGCCAATAACGCAACCACGCACAATACCGTGCTTGGCTCAACCAGTACCACCTCTGCCACAACCGTTCAGGCGGGCTCGGGCGGAATCACCTTAACCGGCAATATTTCGGCAAGCGGTACCTATAACAGCAACACTTTTAGCTCGACCGCACTGACCTTTGCCGGCGTAAACCCAGTGATCGGCGCAAGTACTACAAACACCGGTATGACATTGCAGGCGAATGGAAGCGGCACGCTCACGCTCAATACTACCGGTGCGGGCACGGTAAACTTAGGTACGACCAATACGACAACAATCGGCATTGGAAACAGCGGCTCGACCAACACCATCTTGGGCGCTACCACGCTCACCGGTACGGTAAATATTAATAACAGCGGCACTGCTACGACAACCATCGGAGCAGGCACCGGCACCGGCGGAAACGTCGTTATACAGGGTGGGGCAGGCTCGTCATTCGGTGCGCAGAACACCAGCGGTACCAGCGTACTGAACTTTGCGGCGCCGTCTACGTCGGGTATCGTTACCTTCCAACTGCCAACCGGTGGTACCGGCGGACAAACATATCAGGTATGTACTACTCTAAGTGTTTGTAGCGGCTATTCGGCATCCGGCTCGTTTGCTAACACCTCGCTTTCTAATCTTTCGAGCGTAGCAATCAACACCTCGCTGCTGCCTGCTTCAAACAATGCAATCGACGCCGGTTCAAGCACTCTTAACTTTGCCAATGGTTACTTTGGCACAAGTGTACGCGTTCCGTTGGTTTCGTCGGCCGATACGACTGCAGCCTCAACGGCTTCTGCAGCAACCATCTTCCGCTCGGGTAACACCAGCGGTGCAACATCGGGCAGCGGCAACGTTACCTTGCAGTCCGGAAACGTCTCAACCAGTGGTAACAGCGGTTCTGTGACCATTGACTCCGGCAGTACGGCGAGCGGTACGACGGGAACGGTAAGTGTGGGCGCGACTAACTCACGAAGTATCACGGTCGGTAATACGAGCGCAACTACCCAGACCTTGATTCAGGGCGGTTCGGGCGGTACGGCAGTTTCTGTTCAGGCAGCAACAAACGGTACTATCAACATCGGTACCACCAACGCGAACGGCATTTACATCGGTGCAACCAACAATACAAACGCCATTACCATTGGTCAGTCAACCGATGCGGCAGGTGAGACGGTGAACATTGCAAACGGTGCAACCACAGGCAATAATATTGTGGCGATCTTGTCTGGCTCAGGTTCTGCCGGTGCTGCAACCCTGCGGCTTGGCAATAACACCCGCGTTACAACCATTGACCTTGGCAATGCTCGCCCAGCGGCTGCTCGTACCATTAATATCGGCAACTCAACCGCTACCGCTAACACTGTTGTAGATACGATCAACATTGCCACCAACCCAACTACCGTCGCAAACGGCAACACCGTTAACATTGCCAGCGGTACGCCTACCGGTTCTGGTACTAACACCGTTACTATTGGCTCAACTGTTGGCGGCTCGACGACACTCATCCAAGGTGGTGCAAACGCTACCGGCATCCAGATCTTGCAAGGAACCGGCGGACAGGTGATTGTCGGTAGTGCCAATACCGGCTCAACCGTGACCGTACAGTGCGGTGCCGGCACATCAAGTAACTGTGGCTTTGGCACAAATGGCAACGATCACTCGACATACATGGGCTCAACAACCGGCGTTTCCAATACGGTAATCCAGAGCGGTACCGGTGGAATCAACCTTAATGGTGCTATAACAACCAGCAGTACCATCAATGGCGTTACCTTAAACTCGACGACCTTGACCTTTAGCGGCGCAAACCCAGTTATCAGTGCAAGCACTACAAACACTGGTATGACCGTGCAGTCAAACGGTAGCGGCACTTTGACGCTTAACTCAACTGGCGCCGGAACGGTGAACGTAGGTACGACCAATACCACTACGATCGGCATCGGTAACACAACTGCTGCTACTCAAACATCAATCCAGGGTGGTACCGGCGCGAGCGCACTTTCGATGCAAGTAGGCGCCGGGGGCACGATCAGCCTTGGCACAACTTCACAGACAACTACCTTAAATGTTGGTAACACGAGCGCTTCAACAGTTACTACTATTCAGGGCGGCACCAGCACCACTGCGCTGAACCTGCAGGTAGGAAACGGCGGTTCGTTAAACATCGGCACTACTGCCCAGACAAGCGTACTGAACCTAGGCAATACCAGTGCTTCGGCAACCACATTGATCAATGGCGGCACCGGTTCAACGGCGATTCAGTTGCTTCAAGGCACCGGTGGCACGATAACAATCGGCGGCACGGGAGCTGCTTCAGTCGTGAACATCCAGTGTGGCGCCGGCACGAGCACCGCCTGTGGATTTGGCACAAACGCCACAGACCACACTACCACCTTTGGCTCAGTTACGGGTGTTTCGCTTACGACAATTCAGGCAGGAACTGGTGGCATTGCTCTGGCGCAAAACACTACACTGGCAGCGGGCAAGAGTCTAACGATGGCCAGCGGCACCGGTCAGTTCACTCAAGCTTACACCGGCACGACTACTGACGCGCATGCGATTACTGCAACTTCATTAACAAGCGGCACGGCGTTTAAAGTAACCAGTAGTAATAACACGGCAGCCAACACTTCCTGGACGGGCACCCAGTTTAATGCAACCAATGCACAGAGTACGACCGCAGCAACCGGCTATCTGTATGGCACAGACTTTGAGTTTACCCAGGCTGCTACCGTTGCTGGAAATAACGAAAGTGCCGTAAATATTGCCGTTGCCGCAACCAGCGGTTCGCCTGTTGACAACACCGTTTCTTCGATCTTAAACATTGCCAACAATGATGACGCAACCGGTAACTTAGTGCAGGCAACCGACGCTATTAAGATCACTGCTACCACTGCCAACAATATTATTAATGGCATTAACTTCAACGGCACGATTCAGACAAACTTGATCTACACCAGTTCAAACAACTATACGGTTACTGCAGGCGGCGCCGTAACTCAGGCCGGAAATCTAACCCTGACAGGCGCAAACCCAACTATCAGCGCTACCAGCACCAATGCGAACCTTACCTTGCAAACTAACGGAACTGGCACTCTGGCGATTGCAACCACTGGTGCCGGCACTATAAACGTCGGCACAACCAACACCACGACCATCGGCATCGGCAATACGACGGCCGCAACGCAGACGCTTATTCAGGGCGGTACCGGCTCGACAGCCTTGGGGCTTCAAGTAGGAACGGGAGGTACGATCAGTATTGGTACCAACGTTGCCGGAACTACTAATGTTGGTACGGTAGTGGGCGCAGCAGCTACCTCAATCTACGGCGGTACGGGCGCTAACGCTGTTTCGATCCAGTCTGGTGCTGGTGGCACACTTTCTCTTGGTACGACAAACCAAACTAGCACCCTTGCTATGGGTAACACCAGCGCTTCTTCGACCACATCAATCAGCGGCGGCACTGGCGCCACTGCAGTACAGATCTTGCAGGGTGCGGGCGGCACGGTAACCATTGGTGGCACCGGCACGAACTCGGTTGTGTCGGTACAGTGTGGCGCTAGCACGAGCACTGCCTGTGGATTTGCCAACAACGCCACCGACCACACGACGACTATCGGTTCAGCTACCGGCGCTTCTCTGACTGCCATCCAAGGCGGCACGAGCGGTATCACGCTTACTTCCGGCAACACGGTTGAAACGATTTTGACATCAGGCTCTACCATCAAAACAAACTCCAACAGCACTACTGCCTTCCGCGTAGTAAACTCCAGCAACTTTGCAGTGCTTTCGGTAGATACCAATGCCGCTGGTACCAACAATACTCTACGCATTATGGACGGTACGGCAACCGGAGCTTACTTGGGGCTGGCATACAACAGCGGTACCTCCACAGGAACTATCGCCGCATCCACCGGTACGACAGCAGTTGGTAGCGGTACGGGCGCTATTAGCGTGCTAGCCGGCGCAAGTTCGGCTATAACCATCACTGCAAATGCCACCTCGCTGTGGCGCACTACAGCTGGAACACTCACGATGCAGAGTGGTACGAGCTCTGACCTGATTTTGACATCCGGTTCCGGCATTGTGCAGATAAGCGGTTCAAGTGTGGTTAAGATGGGTACGAGTGCAGGCGACCCGGGAACATGTACAGCCGGCGCAATAGTGTACAACACCACAACCAACACGCTTCGTGGTTGTCAGGGCAGCACGTTAGCCTGGAACGATCTTATTAACCTGACTATCCCAACCATGCAGCAAACCTACACTGCATCGACCGGTGGTACCACCCCAGAAGTTAAGCTCGATACTACCCGCACTGCTTTTGATATTCAGGGTGACAACGCCGGCGCAGTTACAACGCTACTTAACGTACGCGCCGGTACGGGCTCGGGTCTTGGTACTGCGGTAGTAAGCGTAGCTTCGAATGGTACTGCTACGTTCCAGAGCAGTTCGAGCCAAGATCTGATGCTGGTTGATGCAACGGCGCTTGAAATTCAAATCGGCAGCGGCACTGCGCATTCAACCGATGCCGTTAAGCTGGTGCTTGATAACTTCCAGTCAGAAACTGCAGGTGCTGAGCCGAGTGCTACAGATGGGGCCATGTACTTTGATGCTGACTCAAACCAGTTCCGCTGTAGTGCGCGCGGTTTCTGGTCGAGCTGCGCTATAAACAGTATCGAAAGTTCATACGTATTCGAAGACGAATTCCTGAGCGGCGCTACCCAGACCGCTGCTGCAACAAGTCTGCACGGCGTGGGTGCTCTCGGCTGGAATGTATCTACCACCACTTCCTGTGCCGTCGCATATAACCAGAACGTAACCGGCACCGGCCCAGGCGTTCAGCACGACCACCCAGGCACCTTGCGCCTCACGACAAACACCTCAAATGGTGCGGCATGTGTGCTGACCCAAGGCGGTACGGCGGCTGGTTCGCCGACACTAAACCAGGTAATTGACCAGGGAGACACCTTTAAATCTGCCATAGCTGTCGGTACGGCGACTGGCTTTATGCGGGTTGGTTGGTCAAACCAGTCTGCAGCCGGTGCCCCAACCAGCGGTGCATGGTGGCAGTACACTGGTGGTAACTTGCAGTACTGCTACGCAAACAACGCCGCAGCCGTATGCGCAACCGCCACCACCCTTGCCGTAAATACTTGGGCAGAAGTAGAGATCCATGTTAATAGTGTAACGGCTGGAGCGGTAAGCATTACCTTTACCACCAGTATCGCAGGCGTCACAACTTCGAACACCACGACTGCAAACTTTGACCCAGGTACAACAAACCGCCTAACACCCGGTGGCTCGTGCGTAAACAACACCACTACTGCCCAAAACTGCTACATCGACTACATTCAGTGGAGCGGCTACAACACCAGTGGTACGGGCATAAGGGACTAGAGCTTTAGTGAACGAATAACGGTTTGAACTTTACTTTGGGCACTGCTATTTTCGCAGTTAACAATGATCCAGCTGTTTTTAATGGTTTGCACGCTGCCGATAATTGCCGATCCGACAGGTCCGACAATAGCACTGCCGGCCTCGGTCGTGAACCTATCGGGGTTTAAAAACTTCTTATTAAAAGAAGCAAAGTCAAAGCTTTCCGGGATGGGTTGCTGGGTTATGTGGAATACAGTATCTTCTGGTCCATTTATTGAGTAGTAGTACACGTCCTTTTTTAGCGACTGTATATCGTTATTAAAGGTGTAACCCTTAGGAAGGGTCTTAGGAGTATAAAACGGAATCGTGTAAGTATCTGCATTGGCAGACTGGCTGGTCTTTTTGGTCTGCTCATCTTTTTTCGCCGAAAGTATGCGGTAGGAGCCTATACCTATACCGCCCAAGACTGCCAGGGCAATACACGCAAAAATAATCTTTTTGCGTGTTGGTGAATGAGCCTTTGGTGCGAAGACCGGTTTAGCCTTTACGGGTGGGATATTTTTTTCTGGCGTAGACTGCCGGGCAAGAGGATGGGTAAGCTCGACTTCTTCTCGCTCATATTTAGGGCGTACATAAGGAACATGTACCGTTGTACGAGGAGTACTGACTGCCTGTTTTTTTGGTATGGGTGTTTTTTCGCCCCTAATTTCCGCATCCCGCATATGCTATTACCATAGCTTACTCGATGCACCGAGCACAAGCGCGTTTACTGTTTTGCTCAAGTTTGTTAGGCTAAGAACTGAACAAAAAGGGAATGATTTAGAGGGATATATGGGTAAGCGTTTACGGCGGTTGAAACTTTTTAGGGGGCAGTGGCTTCTTTTGGGTGGACTCCTGCTGTTTGGTGGAACCATATTACTGTATCTGCAGTTTGCAGATGCTGCTTTTCTTGGTAACTATGGAACCCTTGCTTGGGGTCAGGGAACGACAACCTCAACTACAAACAGGGGCCGCATAAGTATGAGCCGCTACACCTTTGGTTCGCCGGGAACCTTTGGTACCCGTTTTACCCAGGCGCAGGTTGCCAACTCTGCTATTCAGTTTGTTGCAAACAAGGCATCACCAACCCGAAACGAAAAGCTCGTTGGCTTTCAGCTTAACAACGGAAGGCTATACGTAGACAAGTGCATCGGCGCTTGTTCGGTAACTGCTAACCTTGGTGCAAATATGTGGAACCAAACCATTGTGGCGAGTGGTGTGGTTAACAGGGGTTTTGACATAGCCTATGAGCAGCTGAGCGGCAGAGGTATGGTAGTATATGCGGGCAACACAACAGGGAAGTTGTATTACTGTATTTACGATGGCACCTCTTGGGGGCCGGTAACAAACTGCGCGCCAACCGATGGCGCAAACGACATTGATCTAACGGATGGCACGACGACTCTCACGGGTACGCCAAGATGGGTTCGTTTGGTGGCGCAGGGTGAGCAGTTTCCCGACAACAGAACAAACAGCATACTTCTTGGCGTCCAAGACTCAAATAACGACATTATGGTTACTAAGTGGAATGGAAGCTCCTGGACTACATCTGATCGCCAAGTTTTGACCACGACAGGTGGAGCAACGGTGGCTACTACCGATAGTGGCACGCAGAGCCCCCCGGCGTTTGATATCGGCTGGGAGAGTACATCCGGTACTGAAATGGCGGTGTATGCAAACGGCACAGCGCTTTCATACCGGACATCTACCGGAAGCGGCTGGGGTAGCGCAAGCACGATAGCAACTTTGGCCTCTGCTGCTCAGTGGATACGGGTTGCATCAGATACACACAGTAACCGGATGAGCATGATTGTCGCGTACGGTTCTACGGGTACGGTTGGCTCAACCGCAACGGCAACGCCGTATATATGGAAGACAGATGGTACTACTGCCACTTGGACGGCATATACAAACCTAACGATGGCACAGGATGCCGGGCAAAACATAAGTACCGTTTGGCTGAAGGCTAATGGTGGGACGCCCAAGGCGCTTTTTAGTGCTTCGTCAAACTCGAACACGCAGCAGCCAAGCTGGTCATCTTGGGTGCCAACTACATTTACGGCATGGGCGGCACTTGTGACTACATCGGGTGACATCATAGTGGGCAATGAGCTAACCGGCTCGCCCAACTCAGATATAGTTAATATGATTCAAAACGACCGTGACGGCAGAATGCGTGCGCGAACATATAACGGTTCAGCATGGGGCTCTTTAATAACAAGCAACCTCTCGACGAGCATGGTCAATACTACTACCGGACAAACTACAAACAAAACCTATATGCAAAAGCCGTATCAATACACCTATAACCCCCATGCGGCGTGGTCTCTTAACTGGCAGATTTTTGATGATGAGACTGCAACCGGAAACCCAACTGTCTCGCTGGCTCCGGAAGGGGTGACGCCTCAGGTTACGCCAAACAACAGTATTCGTTTGCGTATGAGCTTTGCCGAGCTTGGCGGCAACAGCCAGGGCGATGTGCGGCGCAAACTACAGTATTCTTCAGGGGCCGGTTGTCCGGATGCGATAACGTGTACGTGGACGGATGTGGGCGCTCAGGGTAGTGGTTCTATCTGGCGCTACGCAGATGGCGGCATGACGGACAATGCGGCCGTGCCTGCCACTATGCTTAGCGACTCAACCGCGACCGGTTACGTTGTGGAAAACGGCACTGCATCGGCCTCGGGAAACCAGCATAGCGCAAATGCAATCCAAGAGTACGACTATGCGATTCAAAATAATGGAGCCACAATCGGCACGACATACTACTTTAGAGCCTATGACTATGGCCCAAGCCTTTCTGGCGGCGGCATGACCAATCTGAACCCTATTTACCGGCAGCAGATCTTTGATGTTAACGGGAACGAAACAACCACATGTACCACCAACAGTGTGGCGTCAACTTGCAGCTATCCTTCGGTGCAGTCGTACACCTCTGCACCGCAGACCCCTATTTTTTACTTCCCGGTCAACGGCCAGACCAACATTCCGCTTATACCGGTGATCCAGATTCGTACATCAGATCAGCAGGCCGACTATGTGCGCTATGTTGTTGAATGGTGTCCTACGAATAGCTGGCCATGTCCATCTGGAGGCGGTAGCTTTGACCAAACCGCATCACAGACCGGTTGGTACGAACAAGATGCTAACAGTAATACTGCCTATAAAACGAGTGGCGTCAGCGAGTCGGGGTCGTCCATGGGTGAATATTCGGTGAGCCCAGGCGTCTTTCAGCCAAGTACAACATATTATTTGAGAGGGCGAGCGATCGACCCCGGAGGCAGCAATACCTATAGTTCATATAGCTCAACCGTGGCATTTACAACGGGGGCGAGCGATGTACTCATACAAGGTGGCGCAACCATTAACGGCGGTACGATCATTCAGTAGCTTTTTTGGTTACTTTATTATTTCAAGATCGCCGATGACCTGACCGCTTTTACCATTTAGCTCGCAAAAAACCCGCACCGGCCATTTGCCCAGAGGAGTGTCCTTGGCTACTGTCCAGGCCCAACTTACATTTCCATAGACATCCGCATCTCTAGAGATAAGGCCCGAGTCTTTTGCTGGTATATTATTGTACTTGACCTCTATTTTGCAGTGTGATGTCGGGGTGGTGCGTACACTGATCGAAGTGTTTGTCCCTACTGCAACAGGTGATAAAAGCGCTTGGATAGCAAGACCCACCGGAGTATTTGGACCGGGCTGTGTGGGTTTTGCAAAGAATTCCTCTTGTTTAGAATTGGTCTCTTCGGCTACCGGCTCAAGTTTTACCTCCGTTTTGCCGCTAAAGTATACGTACACTACGCCCGCTATCACAAAAAGCAGAACCATAACCCCGGCGCTTATTAGGATCTTTTTTAATACGGGGGGCAGGTAGCGTTTTTTCGTTACTCGTATGGCTTTCATTTTTTGTCTCTAGTTAATTCCTGTTTATCATACCGCGCCCAACCAATGCGAGACAAGTGCCGGAAAATGTATGACAACAGTGTCGCACAATCCCTAGATGCAAAAAGCGAACAAAGTGTGGCAATTTTTTCAGAACGCAGTGTATGGGGAGTACTGGCAATGTATATCATGGCAGGTATAAAAAGACCGAGAAGGGGAATCCACAGTATCCACAAGGTGTGGATAAAAATAGGCCTATTTTAGGCAATAAGTACTAGCATTTTAGTGCTAGCATGCCTATAATAGCTGAAAGGTGAGTTTTGGCAGATGCTTTGTGATACAATAGTGTCTGCTAGGCAATGAAGTGGTCTAACCACCCACCGAGCCTCGTCCCAACCAACTGCAACGGACGTTAAACAGGGCAGTGCGAGTAACCTCTCTCTGTTAAAAGAAGAGGATGTCCGGTGGAACCGTCCCCTCGCCTTATGTCATCAAGAACAACTGCGCACCTGGCGCACCGCACATTACAACGAAGATGACATAAAGTGAGGGGGCCCGAGACACACTACTCCTGATAGTTATCCGTTTGAATGTATTTGCGAGAGCATTCAAACGAACCTAAAAGATAACTAACAGGCAGCAGTGTGTCTTTTTGTTTTGAGACTTTTTCAGTGCACGCTTTGACGTTTTCACTCCGTCGCCTACCTTCGCCGTATTGGAATACGACTCGGTATACGTACTCGAGAGAAACGCCAAATCGCACTACTGAAAAAGTCTCAAAGGTTAAGTTGATATACTACAAAGAAAGGAATATGAGATGAACGGGGATGAATTACATGCAATGCGGCACAGCTTGGCGCATATTTTGGCGACCGCGGTAAGAAGTTTGTGGCCCGAAGCTAAATTTGGTGTGGGGCCGGTAGTAGAGAACGGCTTTTATTACGATATAGACCTCGGTGAAGTGAAGATCTCTGAGCGCGAGTTTAAAAAAATAGAAGAGGCCATGCGCCGAGTGATTAATCAGGACGTGCCGTTTGAACGTTTTGCCAAACCGGTAGATGAGGCGATTGCTTGGGCACGCGAGGCGGGACAGCCATATAAAGAAGAGCTCCTCAATGACCTAAAACGTGCTGGCACAACCGTGGCGAGCGACCTCAGCGCTGACGAAATGGGTACGATTACAGAAGGCGACAGCAAACTGGACGAGGTGTCGTTTTATAAGAATGGTGACTTTACTGACCTCTGTCGGGGGCCGCATGTCGCCTCAACCGGTAAGGTAGGCGCGTTTAAACTGATGCGGGTTGCAGGGGCGTACTGGCGCGGCAATGAAAAGAACGCCCAGATGCAGCGCGTCTATGGTGTAGCGTTCGCTACTAAAGAAGAGCTCGATCAATATCTGGCTATGCTTGAAGAGGCAAAAAAGCGTGACCACCGTAAGCTTGGTCAGGAGCTTGATCTGTTTGTCTTCTCTGAACTGGTAGGGCCGGGCTTGCCTCTCTGGACGCCGCGGGGCACAATTCTTCGGCGGCAGCTGGATAATTTTGTGCAAGAGATGCGAGATGAGGTTGGCTTTCAAGAGGTTTCTATACCCCATATAACCAAAAAGGACCTCTATATAAAGAGCGGCCATTGGAGCAAGTTTAGTGACGAACTCTTTAAAATTACTACCCGTGAAGGGCACGAGTTTGCCATGAAGCCAATGAACTGTCCGCATCACACCCAGATTTACGCCAGCAAGCAACGTAGCTATCGTGAGTTGCCGGTTCGCTACCGCGAAACCACTACATGTTATAGAGATGAGCAGTCGGGCGAACTAAATGGCTTAAGCCGGGTACGGGCGTTTGCACAAGATGATGCGCACGTATTCTGTCGCACCGTTCAGATTAAGGACGAGATCATCAGTCTATGGGACATCGTGGAACGTTTCTACAGCGCCTTTGGCATGGACTTACGCTTACGTGTCTCTACGCATGATCCGGTACATCAGGAAAACTATTTAGGTGACCCAAAGACTTGGGAATCTAGCGTCGAAGATTTGAAAGCGATTGCCCAAGAAAAAGTCGGCGAGGACTATGATTTAGGCGTCGGTGAGGCGGCATTTTATGGGCCAAAGCTCGACTTTATGGCTCGTGATGCCATTGGCAGAACGTGGCAGGTAGCGACCATTCAGCTTGATTTTAACCAGCCCGAGGGCTTTGATCTTACCTGCATAAATGAGAAGGGTGAGCCGGAGCGTATTGTCATGATTCATTGCGCCATCATGGGGTCAATCGAGCGTTTCTTGTCTATCATGATCGAGCATACTGCGGGCAAATTCCCAATCTGGCTGGCGCCGGAACAGATTAGAATCGCCAGCGTGAACCAAGAAGAAACGACCTTAAAGTTTGTTGCGGACTTCGTAGAAAAAGCGAAGGCGCTTGGTCTCCGCGTGGGCGTAGACAACGACAACGAGTCGGTTGGTAAAAAGATTAGAAGTGCCGAACTGATGAAGGTGCCCTATGTAGTTATCGCCGGCGAAAAAGAAGTCGAAACAGGCCGGGTGGTACCAAGAGTGCGCAGGGACATGGTGGTGCATGAGTCGACCGACTCTACCGACGTCGATAACTTCTTGCAATCTGTTGCCAACGAGTCAAAAAGCCGCGTTTCTAAATCGTCTTTCTAACAGCTATGTCGGTAAAAAAACCAGCCCTCAGTATTTACGTAAAAATAGCTATCGTCGCTGCTATGTTGATTGGGGTGTGCTATGCGCTTAACCTTTCAAGTCTGCTTCCTCTCTATGACATTTCTCGTTCGTTTTCTGATGCGGATCAAAAGCTCCTTGAGATACAAAAGAGGCTCGACCTCATTCGCGCAGCTACCTACGGCTTATCAGCTATTCTTTTAGGAAGTTTGGCTATCGAATTCTTTAAGAAGAGAAGTAAGCAATGAGCATGCCACAAAAAGATGCAAGGCTAAGAACAATTGCCGTAGATATCGACGACGTCTTAGCTATAAGTGCCCAGGCGCTTGTTGACTATAGCAATACGCGGTGGGGAACGCGTCTTACGGTTGAGGATTACGACGAAGACTGGGGTAAGATGTGGCAGGTCGATCTAGAAGAGGAGCGGCGTCGCTCGGATGAGTGGCATGTGAGCGGCGGTATAGTAAACAAGTCACCTAAGGAAGAAGGGCTGTCAGTGCTGCAGCATCTTTCTAGCAAGTACCGGTTAGTTATTGCCACCTCAAGAAGAAAAATAATCCAAGAGGACACTCGGCTTTGGATCGAAAAGCACTACAAAGGTATATTTTCGGAAATTCATTACAGTGGTATATGGGACGAGAGGCTGCCAAATTCGCACGCGCTGACAAAAGCCCAACTATGCCGAGAAATTGGTGCCGATTATTTAATAGATGATCAGGTAAAACACTGTCTCGGAGCGGCAGAAGCGGGGGTGGAAGCGCTCTTGTTTGGTGACTATAAATGGAATAGAGAAGTTGATCTCCCAAGAGGGGTGATACGGGTAAAAGACTGGCCGGCGGTTAAGGAGTACTTTGATGCGCGATCCTGACTCTTTTCGCGTGCGCGTAGAGACTCTGGTCGCCCAGATTCCAAGAGGCAGGGTAATGACATATGGGCAAATTGCTGCGCTATGCGGGAATGCGCGGGCGGCGCGAATTGTTGGCGGTATAGCCCATTTCGGTTCCGCATACCTTCACACCGCTTCGGACTGCCCACTTGCGCGGCAAGTGGCGCCTCCGAAGCTTTTGGCGCATCACTTCGTTGACTCCTCCGGTGCTCATTTCGGCGTACCTGAGTACGCCTCACTCCGCGCCTCGGAATCGTCTCGTGCTGCATCCAAATGTGAAGGTTGCGGTGGCCGCAGAGTACCATGGCAAAGGGTTGTAAACAAAAAAGGTGGACTGGCTGCTGGCTATCCCGGTGGTCGTAAAGGGCATAAACAAGCGCTTGAAGCTGAAGGTTATCGGGTGTATGGAGACCAAGACGATTATTATGTATCAGTGGAGGAGCTTTTATGGCGGCCGTAAATCCACCGCTGATAGCTATTATTGGACCGACCGCCTCAGGTAAGAGTGCGCTGGCGTTAGAGTTGGCAAAAATGCTGAACGGCGAGATTATTTGCGGAGACTCACAGACGATCCGAAGAGATATGAACATTGGTACGGCTAAGCCAAGTAAAGAAGAACAGCGTGCAGTACGCCATCACTTGCTTGATATCATTGACCCGTACGATCGTTACACTGCGGCCGACTTTAAGATGGCGGCAGAAGCTGCGATCAAAGATATTAGCGCCCGCGGAAGGCTGCCGATTCTTGTGGGAGGTACCGGCCTATATATCGACTCGGTCTTGTTTGACTTTCAGTTCGCAGAAGCGGCTGACCCAGATAAGCGCGCCGCGCTCGAAGGATTGTCCATCGAGGAACTGCAGACCCAACACAAAAAACAAGGCGTGCCGCTGCCGGTAAACTTTTTGAACAAGCGTCATTTGGTACGGAGTCTAGAGTCGGGTGGGCTCAAGGCGCTCGATAAAACGCTGCGCTCTAATACGCTCGTTATTGGTCTAGACCTGCCAAAAGATGTGCTAGATACGCGAATCGAGCAGCGTGTTGATGCCATGCTGCATGCCGGTTTTGTTGATGAGGTTAAAGCGGTTGTGGCGCAGTATGGCTACCCGCCACATAACTGGGACGCAATAGGTTATAAGGTAGTACTAAAATGGCTTGATTGGGGCAATATGCAGGACATGGACTACATCCGCAGCGCACTGATTGTTGCAACCCGCCAGTATGCCAAACGCCAGAGAGGCTGGTTTAAGCGCAATCAACACATCCAATGGTTTCAAGATGCAGCGTCGGCCCGGGCATGCGCTGAAAACTGGCTGATAGAAAGCATCAAAAGCGGCCAAACCAGCAGTATGAGTGCTGAAGAATAACCGATACTACTCAGTATGCCAAAATGTCTCGCGACCGATGTGCTGGCGATCGCAATCCAAATTTCATGCAGAGAACGAAAGTTGATGCTCAGCGAAAGGATAGTTGCTTTATACCGGGCATTGCCGTAGATCTGCAGGATGTAATGCTGGTACATGATCTGTTCATAGCGCCAAAATGCGAAGCTTACCACAAACGATACTATAGCGATAGGCAGAGAACGAAATACTCCGTAGGCCACGAATGGCGTAAAGCTTATGGCGAGATCTAAAGTGGCAAATGCTTTAAAGCTAAGCTTTTTTAGATGATGTATCCACACGCCCATAACAGCGCCGAGCAAGCTCGAGCAGGCAAAAACGGTTCCTACATATTTAATTGGAACGCCGATCTCTATCTGGGCCAGATTAAAGACATCACTCGTACCGGTGCCAATTGCAAATACGAAGCCACTCATTATGAAAAACCACATCGTGTGCCTCGAGAGGATTTGTTTGATTGTTTTACTAAATCGCTGCATCTCTGTACTTGGATCATGTTCGATCTGTGGTTCATACAACAGGGAGGCGATAGAAAAAAGAGCTAGGTAGGCAAGTATGCCGACCATAAAGGGCAGGCGCTTATCTATGGGGTACAGCAGTGGTACAGTAGCCACAAATACGGCGTTAAGGATCAAGCTGAGCGACTGGGCGCGAGACGCCGCTCTTGCGTAGTCGTCTGGCCGCTCAAGAACAATGAGGCTGTCGTGTACGAGCGCATCCATGGCTCCGCTTAAAAATGAATAAGCTACAGCCAGGATCAAAGAGGCAATTAAAATGCCGTAAAAGCCAGTGCTTACGACAAAAACGGCAGAAGCGAGTGCAGAAAGGGCTGAGCCGACCTGCGCGCTTCGTTTACGGCCGTGTATATCTGCCCAGTAGCCGGTCGTGGTGTCGCATAGGAGGCTTACGATAGACGAAAACGATGCTACCAAACCAATCTGTTGAATATTCAGTCCTGCGGCTTGGGTGGCATATATTGTGGTGACCGGTAGAAATACGCGCTTTGTAAAGACTTTATAAATTCCGAACAGGCGAATGTTTCGGTTTAGTAAGCGGACTTTTTGTTTGTCGAGCATAATCACATCACTATACTACAAACAGCAGCAAAAAATAGTGCGTTTTTACGAGAGTGCACACAAAAATACGTAGACTTTACGACAACAAAATAAGTAACACAACAGTTTAGATATTCTATTTTGAGCACATATGCGTTAAACTAAAAGTACGTTCGAATACATTAGTAAGCAATAAAAAATTAACAGACTAGGGGAGAGTAGTCCGACGCGCGGATTTAATCCGCGCCCGGCGCGATGAGAGGGGATATTCCTCTCTCATAGTCCAACACCATGATTGAACAATTGTTTGGGAGCAAAACGAGGGTAAAGTTGCTGAGGCTGTTTTACAGCAATCCGAACCGTTCTTTTTACGTGCGCGAGATTACGCGCAAGATAGACGAGCAGATCAACTCTGTACGGCGCGAGCTTGGCAATCTTCTTAGTATAGGAATTATATCTTCAGACGGGACAAACAATCGACTTTACTACGAAGTAAACAAGAAATATGAGTATTTTAATCCACTCCATGAGATATTTGGTAGCGAAGAAGCGGTGGCAGAGAGCAGTACAACGGATGCGCCGGTAGTATCGGCCAAAAAGACAAAGGCCGACCCGGTCGTTGCCGAGCTTTTAGTAGTAGGAAATATAGAGTTTGCACTGTATACCGGCCAATTCACTAGAGATGAGTCGAGTGGTATCGATATGCTAATTGTCGGCGATGTAAACCAGACTAAGTTGCAGAAGTTTATGACCAATCTGGAAGAGCGAGAGAAGAAGGAAATACGGTACGTCGTCTTTTCTCCGAGTGAATTCGCTTACCGCCAGCAGGTTAAAGATCGGTTTATTACCAGTGTGCTTGCGAGCAAGCAACAGGTGATCATAGATAAGCGTAATAAATAACAGATATAACTAGAAGGAGATAACCCGAATGGATTTTCAGTATTACGGCGGAAACTGTATACGCATTACCACCAAAAACGCAACTTTCGTTGTAGACGACACCTTGGAAGCTCTTGGAAAGAAAAGTATTACTAAACCCGAAACGGTTAGTCTTTTCACCACGCAGCAAGAGAAGTATCCCGAAGCACGCCTTACCATCAGCGACCCCGGCGAGTACGAAGTATCTGAGGTTTCAATTTTCGGTATTGCCGCTCGTTCGCACATGGATGAAGCAGGGAAAAAGTCGGCCACCATCTATAAGTTCCTCCTTGATGACACGCGGGTATGTGTGCTCGGCCATGTGTACCCCGACCTTACCGAAGATCAGCTTGAAGAGATCGGCACCGTAGATATTCTTTTTGTTCCGGTCGGCGGCAACGGGTATACGCTTGATGGGGTGGGTGCGCTGAGTCTCATTAAGAAAATTGAGCCAAAAATTGTTATCCCAACGCATTATGACGACAAAGACCTCAAGTATGAAGTGCCGCAGCAGCCTCTCGATGCAGCCCTAAAGGGTTTAGGCATGGAGCCAAAAGAGACAACGGCGAAGTACAAGCTGAAACCAGCCGACATAAGCGAAACCGTACAACTGATTGTCCTCGAGCGCCAGTAACCTACCGCGCCGCACACGTTTTTTTGGGTGAAATCTGGGAGTATAGTGCAAGAAGCCTACGAGGAGCAAAGCGAGGCGTATCCCTAATACGTTGAGTGTGCTCCGAAGTTAAGGCGCCGAAGCAGTATGCCCCAGATTTAGGCCAAAAGACCTTTTTTCTTGAGAGTGCGTATAGCTTGTGTAGAAAGCTTCATACTAACTTTCTTGCCGTCAACTACAAGCGTTTTTTTCTGGAGGTTCGGCTTCCAAACTTTTTGAGTATGGCGCTGAGAGAAGCTCACATTGTGGCCGTATTGCTTGCCTTTACCAGTTAATTCACAGCGTTGCATTATTGTAGTCCTTATTGCTTTTGCTCGGGGAATGGTTAACTTCCGCGAACTCTTAATTCAGTGCTTTATTGTATCTGTTTTTTCTCCTTAGGTCAAGAGGTAGGAGGTACAAAATTTCATGCGAGTGCCAGTCCAAGACAGTGTTGTAATAAATGTAAATATAACTCATTCTGCGTATGAAAGCAGTCATATTTACAGAGATACTATTTAAAGTAGTCATGTTTACAACGACAATCGGTAAAGTACAAAAGTCACAACGAACAAAAAAGCGAACGTATCTTGCTACGAAGTAAATACGAACAAAAACCAAAACTTTGTCGGCGAAGACTGTTTGGCAGCGTATTCAGAGGGTTTGCTAAGTGCGTCTAGGGATAGTTAACGACACTTGATATACTTAAAACTACAATATGTTTCAAGATCTTACCGGCATACAACTCCTCATGGTGTTTGGATCGCTGCTCATAGCAATGAGTACGCATGAGGCCATGCATGCCTTCACGAGCCATTGGCTTGGAGATACAACTGCCGAGGAACAGGGTCGACTGAGCCTGAACCCGCTCAGACATATTGACCTGGTGACCACTATATTACTGCCGGTAGTGCTTATCTTGCTTGGTTTGCCGCCAATCTTTGCCGCTAAGCCGGTGCCCTTTAACCCAAACAGGGTGAAATACGACGAATTTGGCGTTGCACTTGTGGGTGTGGCTGGTCCGCTCACGAATCTTATGCTCGCCTGTGTTTCGGCGCTGCTCTTCCGTTTTATTCCCACCATGAGCAACACCGTTTCGGATATGCTGGTGATCTTTACGCTTATAAACGTGAGCTTATGTATCTTTAACATGATACCGTTTCCGCCGCTTGATGGTTCAAGAGTACTTTACGCTTTTGCGCCGGAGCCGGTGCAGCGGATAATGGAGTCAATTGAGCGGATGGGCTTTGCCGCCATACTGCTGTTTATCTTCTTTGCGTATCAGTTCATTGGGCCGACTATCCTGACGCTGAATGAAAAACTGCTTCACGTACTGTTGGGTGCTTAAAGAAATAAAAAGCCAGGGGCCGATCTGACAACCTGGAATGAAACCCAGGTGGGTGCTCGCAGCTTCTGACCACGGTCATAAGCCATATAAAGCTCCCATATGATAGATATTCAGATTATCATATGACCGGTGCTCCCCAGCACTTTTAGTATATCTCCGTTACATAGGGCGGCGCTAGTAGTTTATACTAATACTCATATGAGAACATTTGTATTTAATAAGCTGGTTCGAGACAAAATACTGAAACAGATGGAAGAGGCGGGTGATGTGGTAAAGTGGCATCGGCTTGATGACGAGGCCTTTGGTGCGGAACTGATAAAAAAGCTTGAAGAAGAACTGGATGAGCTTGATGAAGAATTTGGCAAAAACCGCGAGCGTGACTTGGGTGAGCTGGCAGATGTAGCCGAGGTGTATGAAGCGGCATGGGACGTGGTCGACAGAGATGAGCATTATGATATCTTGGCAGATGCCATGGAAGAGATGGATAAAGGCATAGACGTATGGGAAATTAGCCCAGAGGAACTCCTGGCAGCCAAAGACGCAAAGAATGAAAAAGTCGGCGCCTTCAAACTTCGCATTTACATTGAAACCGTTTCGGTAAGCGACGACAGCCCTTGGCTTGAGCGCTACCTTGCCAGTCCCGAAAAATACCCTGAAGTGGCGTGAGCTCTTTCTTCTATATTCCGAGGACCCAAACAGGTATAATGATTTATGTATCGGGATGTGGCGCAGCTGGTAGCGCGCACGGCTGGGGGTCGTGAGGTCGCAAGTTCAAGTCTTGTCATCCCGACCAGTTTAGTAATTGAATGTTTTATGATGGGGTGGCTATGCTTGTCATATCCTTACTGGCTATCTATAATCACTATACTATATGGCTGATTTAGAAGTTCTTGAACGTGCAAAAGCACAATTTGACGGTTTAAACCCTGGCGAAAGCTATATGCTTCGCTATAGACCTAAGACTATTCCGGGAGTTACGGACGATAGTATTGAAGGTGCTTTAATCACTGCGTATGGTGGCGATGCTCCGGATCACTATGATGAATGGAGCCAAACAGGGGGTGAGCTCAAAGGTAAGGGCCTAGCCCTGTTTGTTATCGAGAAACGTACGAACGAAGATGATCCTGTAAAAGAAATGACACTATGTGCTCCTGTCTCGGAGGCCTGCGCGCCATACTATAGCACGCTGTATAGACGCTCAAATCACCATGGGTCTGAAATCCCCGGTTCGATCATAGGTAGGCAGGCTATATATGCAGACGTTGGTTTTACGGCACGGCTGGTTGAGCCACAGGCGGCCGTTGATGCTCCGCGGGTATGGCGACATATGAGTGGTGATTGGTGGCATAGTGCAACTTCGATTAGTTTGCATGAAGTTGAACTAGAACCGATAGGTGATAGAGAAGTCTTCGGTGGCAGTCGTGCTTCAATCGATCATCTTGATGAGATTGCTAGCATACGTGAGGAGGCAAGCGTTCGACCAAGTGTTGAGTATCCGATCACAACAGTTACTAGGCCAGATCAAATAACCAATCTGACCCCTGAATACGGTTTTGGGGTGCTCAGAATTGCGCAGTCTATCATTGATTGCTTGGATGCAGGAAAGAGACCGCGATCACATGGAGCAAAAAATGCCGAGAGCAGGGCAAGATATGATAACTTACCTTCGATGCCCGGGAAGTTCCAAGAATTAAAAGATGCTTGTTATGGAGATTTTACTTCTAGTCATTCTCCGGTAATGGGAAGAGTAGACTTTGAAGATCTGATGATGAATTTAGATGAATTAGCGAGATTCTTAGTGCTTAGGAAAAGATTTAGAAGAGCTTAGCTATCTAGAAAAGTTCTCATTTTTGTTGTTAGCCGCCAACTCTATACTGTAAACTTTAGCACCTATCAAACATTACTTTTTTGTATCCTCGGGCTGCCCTTATTGTCTAGAATATAATAAAAATCCTCCCTATATTTATTAAGCTTTAAACTGTTAACTGTCGACTGTATGCTGTAAACTTGTCTTATGTGGGAAAAACAAAACAATCAGCTCTACAAACAATTTGTCTTTCGTGATTTTACCGAAGCATTTACCTTTATGGAGCAGGTGGCGATGGTGGCCGAACGGCTGAATCATCACCCCCGGTGGCTGAACGAATGGAATAAGGTACAGTTTTGGCTGCATACGCATAGTGCCGGGCAGGTGACCCAAAAAGACGAAGCGCTCGCCAGTGAGATCGACAAGGTATATAAGCACTTGCAGGAAGCCCAAAATAGTAAGCCGCTGCCGAAGTTAAACGAAATCAAACTGTTTACGGATGGCGGTTCACGCGGCAATCCAGGGCCTTCAGCTGGAGCTTACGTAATCCTTGATATGGCCGATATTGTTGTAAAAAAGAATGGAAAGTACCTCGGTATTACCACCAATAACTTAGCAGAATACCACTCGCTCAAAGGTGGTCTGGAAGCGGCTGTAGCCATGGGTGCAAAGTTTGTTCACGTATACATGGATAGCCTCTTAGTCATCAACCAAATGAAGGGGATTTATAAGATTAAAAACGATGAATTGATGCCGGTACACCAAGCGGTACGGGCGCTTTTGCCTTCGTTTGAGCAAGTGCAGTTTACCCATATCCCGCGGGAATACAACCAGTTGGCCGATGACGTCGTCAACGAGGTGCTCGACGGTATAGACGACAAAAAAGCCGAGCAGATCCACAAAGCCAAACACCGTTCATAAAAACAAGCTGTTTATGGTATAATAACACCTGTCAGGTTTTTGGCTGATCGCCCGGCCACCTGTCTTTCTTTCGGGCAACTTTTGCCGGAATGAGAGAAAGGTGGCCGGGAGGAAAGTCCGGGCGGCATAGGGAAGTACTGTTGCTAACGGCAACCGAAGGAGACTTCAGGGAAAGTGCCACAGAAACGATACCGCCCCTTCAGGGGTAAGGGTGAAACGAGTGAGGTAAGAGCTCACAGCATCTTATGGTGACATAGGACGAAGGTAAACCCAGTACGCCGCAAGGAGATATGTCAACAATAGCTTTCCCGGCGTTGGCACGTCACAAAATCCGCTTGAACTCATGAGCAATTGTGAGTCTAGATAGATGACCAGCTCCGCCGTAGCTTTAGCGAAGGCGGAACAGAACCCGGCTTATAGATTACCTGACATATGAAAAACCACCCTTAAAAGGGGTGGTTTTTCTATATTCTAACTTCTAGAATCTGTATTCTACTTTGAGGCGGCTTTGACGACTGCTTCAAAGGCTTTTGGCTCGGCAACCGCAAGGTCAGCAAGCACCTTGCGGTTCAGGTCGATACCGGCTGCTTTGAGGCCGTTCATAAGCTTGGAGTAGGTAGTGCCGTTTAGGCGAGCAGCGGCGTTAATGCGCGCATTCCATAACTGGCGGAATGTTCGCTTCTTGAGTTTGCGGTCGCGGGTTGCATGCTGCAAACCCTTTACGACCGCCTGGCGGCCGCGCTTAATGCTGCTGCGGTTTGGGCGGGTCATACCCTTGGTAGCTTTACGAATCTTCTGGTGTCTTTGGTGGCTGGTTACGCCTCTTTTTACGCGCATCTATTTAGGCTCCTATGCTTAACTTCAGGTTTTTAGCTGTTTTACCGGTCATTTCTTTCATGCCTGCAAAGCTACGCTTGCGGCCAGCTGACTTGTGCTGCAAAAGGTGGTTGCCGCCAGCGTGACGAACAAGTACCTTACCGTTTTTGGTAATGCGGACACGTTTTGCAGTTCCGCTATGAGTCTTTAATTTAGGCATGATAGTTAAATCCTTCCGCACCCGAGCTTGGTTTCTTAGTTAATATTTTTGCTGCAGGTTAATTAACAGCTATTTTAACACTTTAGGTGATCGTTTGTCTACCCTGTTAGTGAATAATGATAAAAAATTACGCTTCTTCGGGTTTTGTGACTGGTTTTGCCCCGTTGCTGCGGATCATGAAAATGAGCTGCTTACCGTTGAGCTGAGGCTGCGAGTCCACGGCAACTGTTCCGTTAAAGCTGTCGATCAGTCGTTCGGCGAGTTTAAAGCCGAGTTCGCGGTGGGCATTTTCGCGGCCGCGGTACACAATCGCTATCTTTACTTTATCCCCGTTGTCTAGGAAACTCTGGACCTTACGGAGCTTAACGGCCATGTCGTTGTCGCCGATCTTGAGGCCGAAGCGCATCTGCTTTACCTCTTGAACCTTCATGTTGCGCTTATTTTTTTGGAGCTGTTTCTCGCGCTGGTAGTTATATTTGCCGTAGTCAACAATTTTACAGACTGGCGGGTTAGCGTCAGGGGACACTTCTACCAAATCAAGCCCTGCATCTTGCGCAGCACGCAGTGCTTCAGAACGAGACATTATGCCTAAATTTGCACCTGTTTCATCAAGAACGCGGAGCTCGCTGGCTCTGATTTGTTCGTTGATTCGTGTGAACTTGCTGATATTTTCTCCTTATTGTGCGGGACCATGGGATCCCTTATCTGTTATTGATTTATAAGTTGTTTAATCCAATTCTAACAGAGGAGATTCTAGAGGTCAACCCGGCTTCCCGCTGTGAGGTCATGTTTACAGGAAAGAGACAAGCTGTGCGGCCTAAGTGGTTTTAATCTCATAACTCATAACCCTTGTCTCCTGACTCTGACTTCTCGGTCTATATTGCAGGGCTTCGGCAACATGCATGCTGCCAACTTTTTCAGAGTCTGCGAGGTCGGCAATGGTGCGGGCGACTTTAACACAGCGCATGTAGGCACGGGCACTGAGCTGTAGATTAGCGGCAGCAGTGTCGAGGAGTTGCTTAGCCTCTGGCGTAAGTTGAGCTGACTGTCTAATGTCACGGTTACCAAGTGAGCCGTTCAAACTAGCTTTGTTCGACTGCCTTGAAAGTTGGCGTTCTCGTGCTTTACGGACCCGGAGTGCAACTGCTTCGCTGGGCTCTTCGGTAGATTTAAGTGCCAACAGGCTCGTATGATCAACCGATTCAACATCGACATAGAGGTCTATGCGGTCAAGGATTGGACCGCTGAGCTTCTTTTCGTACTGCGCAATCATATGGGGCGCACAGATGCATTCTTTGTCGGTTCCGTAGTAACCGCAGGGGCAAGGGTTCTTCGTACCGACCAAAATAAAGTCGGCCGGGAACTGAAGCGTGTCTTTGGCGCGCGATATGGTAATGGTCTTATCTTCGAGCGGTTGGCGCAGAGTTTCGATGGTACTTCGATTAAACTCGGGTAATTCGTCCAAAAACAATACGCCAGCGTGGCTTAGGCTTACTTCGCCAGGACGGGGGTTAGAGCCGCCGCCGATGATCGAAACATTGCTGGCGCTGTGGTGGGGCGTGCGAAAGGGGCGGCGGGCGATGATCTGCTCGTAATTATTGTGAGCTAGGCTATGCAAATGTGTAACAACCAGCATCTCGTCGCGGGTTAAACGAGGGAGGATAGATGGCAGGGCTTTCGCGAGCATGCTTTTACCGGTTCCCGGTGCGCCCGAAAGTAGTACGTTGTGCTGTCCGGCTGCGGCGATTTCGAGCGCTCGCTTTGCTGCCGCCTGGCCGATGATATCTTTAAAATCCATCTCGGGACTCATGTCCAGTGTGCTTGTATGGTCGAACCCGTTTTTAGTTTCGATGGCGTCAAATGTGCCTGATGCGGCGGTACGATACAGTTCGCCTAAGTTACTCGCCGCAATCAAGGTGATGCCCGGAATCAACTTTGCTTGCTGCAAATTGCCGAGCGGAATAATAAAACTGGTGACGCCGTGCGCTTTGCTGGCTAGTATTTTGCCAATAATGCCCCGAACACTACGAATACCGCCATCGAGTCCAAGTTCGCCGAAAACCACCGAACGGTTTATGACATCCGAAGTACCAATCTGGCCGCTGGCGCACAGTATTGCCAGGGCAATACTTAAGTCAAAACTGCTGCCGTCTTTTGGTATGTCAGCCGGAGCCAGGTTAATGGTAATACGTTTACGGGGCAGGTTGAGCTGAGCGTTCGTAAAGGCGCCACGGATCCGCTCTTTGGCCTCGTCTACGGCCTTGTTGGCAATGCCGACGATTACGATGTTCGGCAGGTTATTGCTTAAATGGCATTCAATATCAACAATCGTGCCCGAAAAGCCTTGTTCTATTAAGCTGCGTACTTTTACGTTACCCATATTGCTCGGCAAGGCTCCTTTTATGGTTGGTGAGTCATTGTATGCCGACTTTTGGCAATTGCAAGCATGAGGATTTTAAAGTCTAAAGTGCCCGGGTTTTAAGGCCTAAGGCGGAGTAGTGCAGCCATGAAAAAACCGCCGGATTTTCGGCGGTTTTATTTTTTGTGGATAATCTTGGTTTTCGTTTTTCGAAGTTTTTCAGTTTTGCTTTTGGTGGTGATAACAGCTTGCGAGAAACTGTTATCACCGATGTTCTTTTTTGTTTTTGAGTACTTAATTTATTCAAGTACTATGTGTATCTTATACACCCTAGATACCCATGTCAATACGTTTTTGCTTATATAGCTGTGTATAACTCGGTATTTTTTGGCTGTGAGATTTCTCACAGATACGTTAAGCGCACAGCAGGATTTTTTAATCATCAAAAAATATAAAATTAATCGTGATTTTCTGGACACTAATTGTGGGGCACGGCTTAAAAAATGCGGCTTTTTAGGCGCTGCAATTTTTATAAAATTTGGCCGTAGCAAATGCTCCCGAGCGGCTGCCCGGGCATTTCGCAGGCACGGGTCCTGCCGGCCAAATGGCACGTCATAAAAACGAGTCGTCCTTAAAGTCGGCTGGGTTCTGTCTTGCTGCGCTTTGTTAGTCCTTTAGGGCGGCATTTGCCGGCGCTGGGTAAGGCTTAATGTGGTTATTAGAGCGATGGAAAGGAACGGTCAGCGCAGTTTCAGGCATTCTGGGCGCATAAAAAGCGGCTTTTAGCGCTGCGGCAGTATGAACAATGCCATTTCTGCATAAGGAATAGTAGCCACCATGCATATGCAAGGTTTCCGAGGAACGTATGTATGTGTAGCAAAGAGCATTTTGAAGCTGCGTAAAGAAAGCCTTAGGAGGACGCCTCGCGCTGGCCGGCGGGTACGAAAATGCATGTCGCCAAAATTTAAAAAGCGAACAAAACCTGAGAACTAAGTACGTGGCCAAAAGCAGCCAAAGCAGGGGTCTGAAGACGGCCTTAAAGGACCATTGGGTGTAGTCAAGCAGCAGCATACTAAGCGCCAAAAAATGGTCTATGCGGCGACTATGGCGCCGCTTCCGCGTACGTGCGCCGACGACCCGTCAAAAACCAAAGGCAGGCAAAAAGCGAACATTATGTGTACACGAATAACGCACCGTTTAAGCCATAAAAACCGCCAAACATTTGTTCGTAAAAAGTCTCAAAAACACTATGTTATTAAAAACACAACATATATATTTTTATTCAAAACAGATACATTAAATATTTTGCACAACATTGTTGTATTGACTCTTATGCTTATCCGTAGTATGCTCCTGGAGTAAGCAAAAAACAAAAACTTACAATTCGGTCCGTCTGGAGGGAGGCAGAACTGAGCGAACTGATACTTCGCTTTGCACTCGCTAAACGTGTGCAGAGCGGTCAGTCAAAGCTTCGGACAATAAGCGCCATTTAGTAATTTTTTACGGGCGGATTTATTGTCCAAGCTTCTAAGGTTTTTAAACAAAAAAGGGGCTTACAATGTCACAAAAATATAAAAGAAAAACATAAAAAGCGAACAAAATAATGAATAAATTCTATCGGCAAAAAAAACTTTACATTGCGCTGCTCGGTGCAATCTTTTTATGCCTCTTCATTTTTAATACCGATCCGAGGAACCTCTCCGCCTCGTTGTTGCTCGTTCCGCCGATAGTTTTATTTGGGGTTTTGTATATCGTTGTCTATGCAGTGCTACGGGCATATGTCGACGTACCGCGGTCTAAACAGAGAGTAATGAGCGGCGTTATTGCTGCAGCGCCGGTGATTCTCTTGCTGTTCGCGTCACTTGGTCAACTAACAGGCAAAGATACTTTGCTCTCGCTTCTCTTAGTTGGCGGGTTGGCAGCGTACTTCAGTCGCGCGGCAATAACTCATACGGAATGAAAGCGATATGAGTCCACCATAACCTCTTGTTCTTACATATAGAATAAACGACCCGTTTGTATGGGTCGTTTTGCTGCGATGCACCATATTCGCCACTCAGAGACGAGGCATCGGAATGTCCGGTTTTTATGCCAGCTGCCGTAAAAAGCTGCGTTTCTTATCCGTTGATTCGTAGAAAATCTGCTATAATACAAACAAGGTATGGATCCACAACAAGCAACACCACTTGGGCATGAAGTTCCTATTGGTCGTCCTGAAGGCGATATGATT
The DNA here is from genome assembly GCA_964431415.1 of uncultured Candidatus Saccharibacteria bacterium. Taxonomy (GTDB): domain Bacteria; phylum Patescibacteriota; class Saccharimonadia; order Saccharimonadales; family JACDBH01; genus CAYSJS01. Next base: position 26,702 of record CAYSJS010000010.1, read on the forward strand.
CCGCTTGTGTCAAATCCAGAGCAGACGGCCGCAGCTCCAGAGGTGCATATTCAGCCCGTCATGCCCATAGCCCAAGCAGCCGTGCCTGATCCGATTGCAAGCGCGGTTCCGCCAACAGCGCCGCCAATGCCTTTGCCGTCTGCCGCTCCCGCTGCGACGGGGACAGCAGTGACCCCGGCGACTGCGGATGATGTGGATTTGATCGAAAAAGAGTGGGTCGACAGAGCTAAGGCAATTGTGGCACAAACCAGGAACGACCCCTATGTACAGAACCGAGAAATGAATAAAGTAAAAGCCGACTATATGATGAAACGGTATCAAAAGGAGATACGCGTTGAACCGTAATCCTCATGTACAGAAAAATGCCCGGCAGCATAGGGAAATGGCGGGGAGCTAGGTATGGGCTTTATTATCGTTATAGCTCTGTTGTTGATTGCTATGACCGTCACTGGTGTGGCGATCTATTTTCATTCGCGCAAGACGCTTCGGGAGCAGAAGAACTACGAACGTGGTCTCAAGATGGTGCCACTGCTTATTCACCTGCCGCCGCCGAGCGACGATACAGAGGTGGGCGGGCGCGATATACGCGATGTTACCGACGAAAACATCAGCAAGGCTCAGATTCTCTATACTGTGATCGCCAGCCAGTTCCAAAAAGGCTTTAAAAATAAGTTTTACGGCCAGCGGCACTTTGCTTTTGAGATTATCGGCACCAAAGGTTTCGTACATTACTATGCGGCCGTACCGGTAAACATGGTAGACGTGGTGAGCCAGGCAATTGTAAGCGCCTATCCGTCGGCCCGTCTAGAAGAGGTGGCCGAGCACAATATCTTTAGCCCGGTCGGAAAGATTAGCGGTACTATCGGGGGTGAACTGACCCTGAAAGCAGAATATGCATATCCGATCGCAACCTATCTTGAGCTAAAGCGCGACGTCATGATGACCATTCTCAACGCCATGTCTACCCTGGAAAAAGAGGATGGTGCCGGTATTCAGATTCTGCTGCGTCCGGCTGATACGGTGTGGCGCAAAAACGCCAGCGCGGTAGCCAGCAAAAAACGCAAAGGGAAAGACAAGAAAAAAGGCGGCGAGGCAGTTATGAACCTGGCTAAGGCTTTTGTGACGGCGCCGGTTAAAGTACCTGAACACAAAGATGGCAGCAAACCCGAAGACAAAAAGGAACTTAGTTCGCTTGAGCAGTCTATTGTTGACGCCATTGACGACAAAACCAGGTATCCCGGCTTTGAGGTACTGATAAGGGTCATTGCGAGCAGCAATATTTCGCAGCGCGCCCATGCTGTGCTCAATAACATCGTTGCCAGCTTTGCGCTGTTTGATGCGCCTGGTAAAAACGGCTTTAAATATACCGCTGCAAAAGATATAGAAAGCTTTGTAACGGCGTATATCATGCGCTTTTTCCCGCAGGAAAATAACCAGAACATACTGAACTCGGTCGAAATGGCCGGTATTTTTCACTTCCCAGATCAAAAGAGCATTCCAACCTCGCAGCTGGAACGCCAGGCAAGCAAGCAGGTGGATGGTCCGCGCAATATTTCTGACAAGGGGTTGATGCTCGGCTATAACGTCTTCCGCGGCACGAAAAAGCGCATTAATCTAGATCCAGAGGATCGACGTCGTCACGTCTATGCCGTTGGACAAACGGGTACCGGTAAGTCTACCTTGCTCAAGAACATGGCGCTTCAGGACATGCTTAACGGTGAGGGCTTTGCCTTTATCGACCCACATGGCGACGTGGCCGAAGAACTGTTGAGTATGGTTCCGCGCGAGCGTACCGAAGATGTCATCTACTTCAGTCCGGCAGAAATGGACTATCCGCTGGGTCTAAACCTGTTTGAGTTTACGAACGAAGATCAAAAAGACTTTTTGATCCAAGAGACTATTAACATGCTCTACAAATTGTACGACCCGCAGCATCAGGGCATTATCGGTCCACGGTATGAGAGTTTGTTCCGTAACGCTGCGCTCACCGTCATGGCTGACCCTATCGGCGGTACGTTTATAGATATCCCTAAGCTGTTTAACGACAATCAATACGTACAGCAAAAACTAAAGCACGTTACCGACCCGACGGTTCGTGACTTTTGGCTGAAGGAAATGCCTGCTTCGCAGCGCAGCAACGAGTTTGGTGAAGTAAAAAGCTGGTTCGTGAGCAAGTTCGGCGCCTTCTTAAGTAACACTATGATGCGTAATATCATTGGCCAGACTAAGAGTGCCTTTGATATCCGCGATGTTATGGATAATAAAAAGATCTTGCTGGTGAATCTGTCAAAAGGTAGGACGGGTGAGCTGAACAGCAAACTGCTGGGTATGATCTTTGTTATGAAGTTCCAGGCGGCGGCGATGAGTCGCGCCAACATTCCGGAGGACGAACGTGTTGATTTTAGTCTGTACGTGGACGAGTTCCAGAACTTTAGTACCGACTCGTTTGCCACTATTTTATCTGAAGCGCGTAAGTTCCATTTGAACCTTATAGTCGCAAACCAGTTTACGACGCAGCTGACCGATGAAATCCGTGATGCCGTGTTCGGTAACATCGGTACGGTGATCAGTTTCCGTGTCGGCACCAATGATGCCGAGTTCTTAGCCAAGTATTTTGCGCCGGTGTTTGATATTAACGATCTGCAGCGTGTACCCAACCATAACGCTATCGTGCGCATGCTGATCGGAGGCGTGCCAAGTCAGCCGTTTAGCATGGCTGGTCTGCCACCGCTCGGGAAAGAGAACAAGCAACTGTTTGACGCTCTAAAACAGCTTTCGGCTGCCAAGTACGGCCGCCCAAGAGCAGAGGTAGAGGCCGAGATCTTCGAGCGGCTTAAGACGATAGAGCAGGCACGTCCGGCAGGAGCCGGCTTCGGCGCACCGGGGCAGCCCGGCGCTCTTCCGGCTGCGAACAGCCCGTATGGTAATGTGACCCCTGGTGCTGCTCAAGCAGCTGCACGACCTGCGTCACTGCTCGATGACTGGATTAGTCGCCATAGCAACCAGCCGGCTCGGCCGATCGTGACACCCCAGCCGTTTGGTCCGCCACCCGCTAGCCAGCCGGCGCCGGCTTCGGCATTTGGACGTCCGCGCCCAGCCTTTGGATCGCAGCAGCCCGCTCCGTTCTCTGGTGGACCTGCCTCAAACGCTACGCCGATGCAGCCATATCCGAGTGCACCGCAGCCAAGCGCTCCGTTTGCTCCCGCAGGTGCAACGCCGCCGCAACCGAGCATTGCTCCTACGGCGCCACCGCTCAATGAACCATTGCCTACTATTTCGCCGGCTCGTTCGTCTATGGATAGTCCTGTGCCGCTGCATTCGCCGCTTCTCAGAGACGAGCCTGCGTCAGCGCCAACCCCGAACCCTGTAGCTGCTCCGCGTCCGGCTCCTTCATCCGACTCCCAGCCGAGCGACTCCACCAAGAACATCACCAGCAACGAGATAGAAGAGCAGGATGTAAAACAGATTGCCGATGAGCTCCGTCAGAGCCTCAAGCATGATGATGCACAGCCGACCGACGAAAAGCCGGCCGAAGAGAAGAAAGAGGGCCATTTAGAGACGGGTGACACGATATTTATTGACCAAGAGGGGAATATAACCACAAACGCGTCAGACGAGCTTCCTGAGGCTCCTAGTGAGCTCACAGAGGGCACGTAACGTATTAACAGCTTATGCTACGTAGAGGGAAGGAGCCGGTAATGGCTCCTTTTTTATATCTTCTTTGTATGACCAAAGAAGCAAAGTCACACTCTTTTTGTATCGACAAAAAGAGTGACAAAAAA
>CAYSJS010000011.1:0-28635 GCA_964431415.1 uncultured Candidatus Saccharibacteria bacterium
CAGGTGAATCTGTCGAGTACTTCTTCTTGTCAAAAGATTTTTCAGGGGTTTTAACTTTGTCGGTAATTTCGTTTACCGGTGCTGGAGCGGGCGGTATGAGTTCTTTATTTTCGTGGCGCTGCCGAAAAGTTACCACGCCGGTAATCCCGATGCCAACCAGCAGGAGTATACCAATGGTAGTAAGAAGCTTCTTGGGCATAGTAGTAGTATACGTGATTATCCGAAAAACCCACTTTTTGCGCTATAATGCTGGCCATGAGCATAGATAAGGTGTTTCCTAAAAAACTATTGTGGATGGATCTTGAATTTACTGACTTTGACTACGCAAATGCTTGCGTGCTCGAAGTATCCGTAGAGGCAACGGATTTCAATTTCACTACGCTCGGTAGTTACGAGGCAAGGATAAAGAATGACCCAGACAAGTTGGTAAAACGTTTTCGAGTGAATTCGTGGTGGCAGGATTTTACTCATAACCGTGACGATTTTATCAACAATAACCACAAAGGGAAGCCAAGCAGACAGGTTGAAAAGGAACTGATCGAATTCATCAAAGAGCATTTTGGTGATGAGCCGCCGATTTTAGCCGGTAACTCCATTCATTCGGACCGAGCTGTCATTAAGGCGCACTGGCCACTGCTCGACATGAAACTGCACTACAGGATGCTGGATGTGACCTCTCTCAAAATACTTATGCAGGGCAAATATGGTGTTGAATACGATAAGAAGAATACGCATCGTGCGTATGATGACATCCAGGCGAGCATAGCCGAACTCCAGTACTATTTAGATTGGTTCAGCAAGGAGAAATAAACGTGTCCGAGCTCGTTGTTACTTATAGAACCGCTTCGCACCCTAAAGCCATAGTCCAGCACGATCGTATCGGATTGGCACATAGGCTCACAACTGCCGGCGATACGTATGACCTGAATGTCGGCAATCCTCAATGGTCACGGCACGACTTTATTGTGCGTGGCGAGAGCTGGGAGTACTACTACGGCAGGCCTCCACTAGGAACGAGACGTGGGGCGGCTTATCATAGTGCGGTTATTCTTCATTTGCTTGATACGATGAGCTCGCGCCGTTTGGTGTACGACGTAACAAGTCCAGATCTTCCGCCGATACGAGTTGGCGAAGTGTGGGAACCGATTAAAGAAGTGGTGCGCGAAGCTTATGTGCATGTTGATCCTCATATTCACGTTCATGGAACCGAAGTTGATCCTGCTATTGCCGCACTTGATTACGATCACACAGTTGCGTCGTTGAATCAGCGTATAGCGCAGGGAATGTGGGAACAGTCATTAGAAACACAAGGTATTGAACCAAGTTTGTGGGGGATGGCTACGGTCGCTGCGCGCGCGAGCGTTACAATAGAACAACTAATGAGGATGTAATATGAACCATAAGTCCGTTGAAGAATATATATTGTCGTTGCCGAACGCGCGGCTTGAATATCCTTTTGGGGAAGGGGTGGCAGTATATAAAGTCGGCTTATCGGACGACGCTAAAATGTTTGCTTTACTTTCGGAGGATAAAAACCCTCTGCAGCTGAGCCTGAAATGCGATCCGCTACTTGCGGTTACTCTGCGCGAAAAATACGAAACAGTGCTTGAAGGCTACCATCTTAACAAGAAGCATTGGAACACGATCCTTCTTACCGGACAGCTGCCATGGGAAGAGGTGCAGGGGCTAATACTCCATAGCTATAACTTGGTTACCGGACACGCCTAAAGCTTACTTCAAAAGAGTTTCAACGCTATCGTACATATCACTCAGGAGTTTTTTGCTTGTTTCGTTGCTAGCGGTTTTGTAAGAGGCTTGGATACTCACCGCATAGCTTTTTAGTTCTGTCTTGAGGGTTTCTTTAAAGACTTCATCGTAGCGGTTGGCGGCGGCAGCAGAAGTAAGTGCCGCGTCGGTCTTAGAATTTAGCTTTGATTTTAGGATCAGCGGGGTAAGCTCAACACTGTTTTTCGTCAGATATGCCTTGAGCAGATTAAGATGCGACTGTACGCTTAAGCGAGCGGTTTCGGCAAATCCTTTGACATCTCCATCCGTGGCTGTTTTTAGGCCCAGATCGGCAACTCGTATAATCTCGGTTTGTTCGGCCGCAAGCGAGCTGAGTTTTGTAGCATTATTCTCCTTATTAAAAAACAGCGCATTGACCGCCACAATGACAATAATCAGGAGTATGCCAAGGCCTAATACCGCAAAGATCTTGGTCTTAAAAGCGGACTTTCCGGTTACAGACATAGATTTTTTTGGCTGGTGCTCTGTATCAAGAATAAATTTGTACGGATTATCCGGTGGAGCAGAAGGTCCGGGCGTAACCGGAGCGTTATTTGTATTGGGTTGCATAAGACAAGCATAACAAATATGCAACAAAGCCGGTAGAGCGTTACGGGCATCAAAAGGGGTCATTGACCATAAAAGGACATGATGTTACAGTGAAACACTGTGTCAATTAACAGAGGTATATATGTCAGAAGTTAGTTCAAGATCAGGTAGTTCTTTATTTAATGATGGGCGCGTCCCAATTCCAGGCATTGATACTCCATACGATGATCGTGCTCACGGGGTTGACTTACTAAATGAACTGAACAGAAGTGCCGGTACAAGCGGTAGGCTTTCGGTTTCAGAGATAGTGGGTGTTGATGAATTAGGATTCACCAAAAGAAGTACACTAGAAGACGGTGCAGCAGATAGCGGCAACGATACTCGTTTGGGAGATCCCTCCGGCGTGGCGGCGATAAGAATTAACCCGAACTTGCTTCTTCATCGACCAGCTTCTTCTATTGATGAGTAGTATTCGTGCGCAATTCCTGCCCAGACATGGTGTCTATTGGGCTTATGCTATGACCTCTAGGCACAAGTCTATACAATAGAGCTATGGATGCTGTTTCCGAGGTAAAAGCTAGGCTGAGCATAGAAGACGTTATTAGTGAGTACGTTCAGTTAAAACGTGCCGGACGCAACCTAAAAGGTTTAAGCCCGTTCGGAAACGAAAAAACACCAAGTTTTATGGTGAGTCCAGAAAAGCAGATTTGGCATGACTTCAGCTCTGGCAAGGGCGGAGATATGTTCAGCTTTATTCAAGAAATTGAAGGGCTCGACTTCAAGGAAACGCTGGATCTTTTAGCACGCAAAGCCGGGGTCGACCTGGAGCAGTTTCGTGGTAAGTCTCTCGGCAATTCAAAACAAAAAGAGCGTTTATATGAAATACTCGAAATATCCGCCAAGTTTTATCAGGCGCAGCTAAAAAATAGCCGCCCGGCACTTGAATATCTTTTAAAGAAACGAGCTTTTACAAAAGAAACAGTGTTAAAGTTTCGGCTTGGCTACTCACCAAACACCGGCGATGCGTTAATTCAGTTTTTAAAAAGCAAAAAGTTCACTCAAGAAGAAGCCAAAGCGGCCGGTTTGATCACGAGCCGTTACAGCGGGTGGGGTGATATGTTTCGCGGACGTATTATGGTGCCGCTGAGCGATGCCCAGGGCAGGGTAGTTGGCTTCACGGCAAGACTGCTAGTTGATGATCCGGAGGCGCCAAAATATATAAATACGCCGAGTACGTTACTTTACGATAAAGGTCGGCAGGCATATGGTCTCCATCTGGCGAAAGACGCCATAAGACGGCAAAAGTTTGCGGTGGTAGTGGAGGGTAACCTCGATGTGATTGCGAGCCATCAGGCGGGAATTAGCAACGTGGTTGCGGCTGCCGGGACGGCGCTTACCGAAGCGCACCTAAAGGATCTGGGGAGGTATGCATCGGATATACGCTTTGCTTTTGATAGCGACAGGGCGGGGATTGCGGCTACCGAACGTGCTATACCGCTTGCGCAAAAAGTGGGTGTCAACGTCAGTATCATTACTATCCCGGACGGCAAAGACCCTGATGAGCTGGTCAGAAAAGATCCAAAACTATGGCAGGAAGCGATCGAAAAGCACCAATATGCTGTCGATTGGCTGATTGAAAGATATAAATCTATTCTGGATATCCAAACCGGACAAGGAAAACGTGAGTTCACTGATGTGGTGCTAAAAGTGATTAGAGGCCTTGAAGATAAAGTAGAGCAGGATCACTTTGTGGCAGAGCTTGCCAAACTCATTGGTGTAAGTAAAGACGCAATGTCTGCAAAACTTACCGAACAGCCGAGCGAAAAACCTGTGCGGTTAAAAAAACCTGCAGTCCAAACGCACAGCGACAGCAAGGAGGTGGTTGAACGACGGAAAACTGAACAACACTTACTAGCTTTACTACTACTGAATCCGACACTCAGAAATTCTGTAGCATATGTAAATGCAGCAATGTTTATTGACCCAAAAGCTTCTCAGCTGTTTGGGTTTTTACAGAAGTATCCTGACTATAAGGGTGAGGCTTCTGCATCTGAGGAGTTGCAATCGATTCAGGATTATGTAAAAATTACAGTATTACAGTTTGAAGAACTCTACCGGAACCTCGAGCATATAGAACTTTCACGCGAAGTCGCTCGGCTGCAGGAGCGCTTGGTAGCCTTATACGTTAAAGAACAAAAAGTAAGGGTCCGAAAAGCAATGGAAACGGCCTCGGAAGAGGACATGCGGAAATTGATAGAAGCGGATAAACGTCTCAATAATCTACTAAAGCAAACAAAGGAGCAATAATGCCTGAAAAAAAGAAGAAAGCAGAAGAAAAACCTACTAAAGCCAAAACGGTAGCACAAGACACCGACACTACCCTAGAAGCAACCAAGCAAAAACTGCTTGAAAAGGCAAAGAAAGAAGGCAAAATCGATCAGCGAGAGATATTTGCGGCTATTTCTGATACTCCAAACCATATCGACATACTCGATGCGTTATATACAGAGCTGACTGAAGCGGGAGTAGAACTGGTAGGAGCGACCGAACCCAGTGTTGAAGAATTCAGCGACGAATGGGTAGCAGAAGATGAAGAAGAAATAATTCTGTCTGATCAGGTGTATTTGGACGACATTGCCGATGACTCGGTGCGCTTGTATTTACGCGAAATCGGAAAGATTCCGCTCCTTAAAGCCGAGGAAGAATTGGCACTCGCAAAGCGTGTGGTGGCCGGCGACAAAGACGCGAAGGATCAGATGGCTGAAGCCAACATGCGTTTAGTCGTTTCAATCGCAAAACGTTATGTGGGTCGCGGTCTTGATCTACTTGACCTTATTCAGGAAGGGAACACCGGTTTGCTCCGTGCTGTTGAGAAATTTGACCCGGATAAGGGTTTTAAATTCAGTACGTATGCTACTTGGTGGATCCGTCAGGCGATTACGCGCGCCATTGCCGACCAGGCACGTACCATTCGTATCCCGGTGCACATGGTAGAAACTATCAACAAACTGCTTCGTACGCAGCGCCGTTTGACCCAAGAGCTAAACCGCGAGCCATCTAATGAAGAAATTGCCAAAGAGATGGAAATAGAGGTCGAGAAGGTTGAGCACATTATGAAAATCAAGCAGGATATTTCCAGTCTAGACGCTAGTGTGCGTGACGACGAGGAAGATTCGGTGCTTGGTGATTTTATTGAAGATGAAGATACTGTCAGCCCAGAAGAGTCTGCTGCCGGCCAGCTTCTTAAAGAACAAGTCAAAGGCCTGCTCGGAAGTCTCACGGAACGTGAGCAAAAAATTCTTAAACTGCGGTTTGGGCTAGAAGATGGTAAAAGCCATACGCTCGAAGAAGTGGGTCAAGAATTTAGCGTAACGCGCGAGCGCATTCGTCAGATCGAAGCAAAAGCGCTTGCCAAGCTGCGCAAGCACAAAGATAGCAAAAAGCTCCTCGATTACATCAAGTAGAACAATTGCAGGCGGCGCATAGCTGTATTGAAAGTTTCAGTACTCCTTCACCGTATTGAAATACGACTCAGTCCGCGCTTCATTGGCGCCTTGCCCTACATCCCCGCAAGAACTTTGTTTCGTTGCTAAGAGGGCTTAAGAGGAGTAAAAGCCGACGTCTGTCAGTAAGTTGTCGAGTGCTTGAAGCATTTCGTAGGCGTCGCCGTCGTTAGTAATCGTGTAATCGGCGTTCGCAATAGGGCCGCCTTTTTCAATGTTCTCAATCTCTGCATATTCTCGTGCCGTAACCTCTTGCTCGGTTAAAGGTCGTATCGGACGGTGGGTCAAACGCTTATGACGTAATGCGCGCGGCGCAGTTATAGCTACAATCAAAGCTTTCTCGCCGTACCGCTCCTTAAACATTTTATATTCTGTCCAACTGTATAGTCCGTCAGCAACAACATTCCGGTGAGTCTTAAGTAGCTCATCGATTTCCGGCATAATTCTTTTTGCAATAGCGCCCTTACCATCTAATTCGCGGAACTCTTCTCGTACGAGTTTTTCCCGCTCAGGCGTGACACCGTCTTCGCCATATCGTTTCTTCACTTCGCCCACCACGACGCCGCCAAAATAAACGGACGGAATACCTTTAGCTTCAAGGTGCTGCACGCAAGAACTCTTACCGGCACCGGGCATTCCTACGAGTATAAGTATCTGTGGTTGTATATGCATAGTAGTATTCTACTAGAAAAGTTATACTGAAAGCTATCTGTTATGAAAAACAATACTGAAAAGTTTAGATCGATACTTTCTGCTTACAAGCAGTCTATTGATGATGATATTAATTCGTTTGCTTCGGCATACTTACAAAAGACACGCCAAGAGTACGGTAAAAAGGCAAGTGTACCGGTCGAGGAGTACCTGCAGGTTCTGCGGCGTGGCGGGAAGCGTTTGCGCGGAGCTTTAACTATGTTTGGGTATGAAATGTGCGGCGGCACAAACAAGGATATGATTATTCAGGCGGCGCGCGCAATCGAAATGGTACACGCCTATTTACTGATTATGGACGATATACAGGATAGGAGCGGGCTTCGAAGAGGTGAAAAGACGGCGCATTTTGCGCTGGCAGCTCACCATATTGAGCAAAAATATCGCGGCGATTCCAGCCACTTTGGTGTGGCGCTTGCCCTTAATGCGATGGGCGTGGGTAATCACCAGGCGCATATTGAGTTATCAAACCTGCCGGTTTCTCAGAACCTACGTCTTAAAGCTATGCAGCTTCTCGACGAAACGGTTGTGCTCACTGCGCATGGGCAGACTTTAGATATATGCAATGAAATGTCAGGAGATGTAACGGTCGAGGACGTAAAGAAGGTAATGGAGTATAAAACCGCGTACTATACAATTCTTAACCCACTACAGATAGGCATGGTGCTTGCAGGGGCGAGCGCAAGGCAGCTGGAGGCAATAAAAGCTTTTACGCTGTACGTTGGCCGCGCCTTCCAGATCAAAGATGATATTGTGGGTGTATTTGGTTCGCAGCAGGAGCTAGGAAAAAGTCCGCAGGACGATATTAGAGAAGGCAAGCAGACATTACTCACGGTTCATGCGCGCGCACATGCTACACGGGAACAGAGAGAGTATCTTCAAAAATGTCTAGGTAATAAAAAGCTAACAGATATACAGTTTGAAAAGTGTAAAGACATAATCATTAACTCTGGGTCACTGGCTTTCGCAGAAAAGCTATTGCACGACGAGCTTGTATCGGCAAGAAGCTGCATTGACAGCTTCAAAGAAAAATTTAAGGATGCCGAGCTTGGTTTTCTCATAGGACTAGTTGATAGCCTGGATATTGTTCATTAGACAGTAACTAAGCATAACAATATTGACAAATAAGCATATCCGTGATATGTTATATCTGTACTTAATAAAAATAAAAAAATGAATACCGAATCCCCAAGTCCTGTACCAAATGAGTCTGTTGCACCGCAAGCTTCAGATATACCCAACGCGGTTGCAGTATTTCCGGAGCATCCTGAAGAGGGCGCAGTGTATTTTACTCCGCCTATGATAGGGCTAGACAGCCTGCAATGGAAAGCTCTACCTTCGGACGAAAGAGAGGCTCAGCTTAATCGAAGGCTCGAATTAAAGCGTGCAACTGGGAATGTAGCCGCAGGAGAGCTTAAGAGATTGCGGCATGAGGCCAGAACCGACGCCCTAACACAACTTCCAAATTATAGCTCGCTTCAGGAAGACGTAAGGGCTGCGGTGGAAAAGGAAAACGCCGGCGGAGGTGACCCAGAAAAATCGAGGTTATTTATTCTGAATATCGACATCGATAAATTTAAACAAGTAAACGATACCATGGGGCACGACAGTGGCGATGCTGTTCTTCAGCGGTTCGCGGATCTTGGTAAGGAAATCGTTCTTGAGGCAATAGCCAATCTAGAGTTGCGGGCAGGCGCCAAACTCTACAGAAAATCCGGGGATGAGTTCTATGTTGTAGGGCATGCCGACATTACGGGTAATAGCCAGCGTCATACCTCGACTCCTGAAGAGCAGGTGATAGCCTTGAGCGGTCGTATCCGGAATGCGGTCGATGAAAAGCTTGCAGAAATTAAAAGTATCATACCCGGCTTTGGGGCAAGTATTGGACATGTGCTGCACGAAGAGGGCGAGGATGCTGCAACGTTCTTGAGACGATCTGATGTTGAAATGTACAAACAAAAGAATAGTAAAAAATCAGATGATACGCCCAGTAGGTAACCTCGCGTAGGCGCATTGTTTACCTGTACAATAGAGGCATGTTGAGCGACAAAGATATATTTAAGAACGGCAGCACGACGTACTATTGGAGCTCTAAATTTTTCCCTAAAAAAGTACGCGAAGATGTGCTGAAGTTTTATAGTTTTGTGCGCGTTGTTGACGACTATGTTGACCAAGTGCCCAGTGACACGAAAAATTTTGGTCAAGTGCATGAAATGTGGGAGGCGGCTCGTCACGATTTGAGTTTTGATACCGTCCCACTTGAGACGGACTCACTGAATGAAAAAATAATAAAAAATTTAGTATATGTAGTTCGTAAACACGATATTGACCACACATGGATCGAGGCCTTTTTTGCTTCAATGCAGATGGATATTAATAAGCACGTCTATAAAACCGTGGAAGATAGCCTGAGGTATATGTATGGTTCGGCAGAAGTCATTGGGCTGGTGATGTCAAAAATAATTGGCCTGCCGGATGAGGCGCTCATGTATGCGCGGCTTCAGGGTAGGGCGATGCAATACATTAATTTTATTCGCGATATTGCAGAAGATAATAAGTTGGGACGTTGTTATATTCCTGCAAAAGATCTAGAACATTGTGGCTTAAAAGATCTGAGCCGCGCGTCTGCACGAAAAAACCCGGAAGGCTTCAAGAAATGCTTGGAACTACAGATTTTTCGCTACCAAGAATGGCAAGACGAGGCCAGTGAAGGTTTTCGTTTTATCCCTAAGAAAATGCGCGTTCCGGTGGCTACTGCTGCTGATATGTACGCCTGGACCGCTAAGCAAATCCAGGCCGATCCGTTCATAGTTTTTAAACAGAAGGTCAAGCCAAGCAAAGGCAGAGTCATAACGCAGGCAATTGCAAACGTTTTGGTTTCATAGGAGACAGGGTATACTGTTAGCAATGGCAGAACAGAGAAAAAAGCTTGCGATAATCGACGGAAAAAGTGTTTTCTATCGTGGATACTACGCTATGCCTTCGCTTGCTCTAGCAGATGGAACGCCCACCGGCGGCGTTTACGGGTTTGCGGCCATGTCGCTCGAGCTAATTAAAAAGCTAAAGCCTGATTATGTTGCAGTTGCGTGGGACAAGCCTAAAACAAATATTCGCAAACGGCTTGAAATATACCCAAACTATAAAGCAGGAAGAAAACCGGCTCCACCGGACTTTTATGCGCAAATACCCATTCTGTATGAACTTTTGCGTGCTTTTAGCTGGCCTCTTTACGAGTTTGACGATTATGAAGCAGACGACATTATGTGCACACTGGCGCAGAAGGCAGAAAAGGCCGGGCTCGAAACCATGCTTATTACATCCGATCTCGACGCCCTTCAATGTATAGACACAAATACCCACGTCTATGTACTCAAAAAAGGCTTTAGTAACATCGAGCGTTTCGACAGTGAGTACTTTGAACAAAAACATGGCATAACCACGAGTCAGTTCCTGGATCTAAAGTCACTAAAAGGTGACAGTTCCGACAATATTCCGGGTGTTCCGGGTATAGGCGAAAAAACAGCTGTCCAGTTGCTGCAGGATTACAAGACACTGGACGGTATTTATGAGAACATCGACTTAATTAAAGAAACCGTTAGGAAGAAACTGATCGCCGGCAGGGATTCTGCATACATGAGCAAGAAAGTGGCACTGCTTATGCATGACGCACCGGTAGAGCTTGACCTAAAAGACATGGACACGCGTGACCTCGATACGGCTGCGTTGAAGCAGCTGCTCCAAAAGCTCGAGTTTCGTAGCCTACTCAGGACTTTGCCCGAGTATATGCAGGCAAGCAGCGACATGGTCAGCGAAGCGCCTACTGTCAAGCCGGGGCATATCGAACCGCTGCCAGTTACTGCATTAGACAATGAAGAAAAACTCACGAAAACTTCTCTGGATACTAATGAAGTCGTTTTGCATACATACGCTGCTGGTGCGCATGGTAAGAATCCGCTCGCAGTAATCCTGGCAGACGCGAAGCACGCATACGTTATTCGTATCGCCGATTTTAAACTTAAGGTGGTGCGTGAATGGCTCGAAAAGCAGCTAAAAAATAAGACAATCGTTGGTTATGATACAAAATCGAGCCTGAAGGTACTGCTCGAGCTGGGTGTTACCTTGCCGCAGATAAGCGGCGACATAACTGTGGGTAGCTTCCTGGTGGATCCGCTCAGACGTACTCGGCTCTTAAGCGAAATGGCAGAAGTGGATTTAGGTTACACGGGCATTAATCTCGATGAGCTTTCGCCGGAAGATACCGCCTTACACGCCGGTGAGCTGGCGGCGGTAATCTGGGCTTTACATACGTTTCAGGGCGAGTCTATGAGTGAGCTGACAAAGCTTATTCAATTGGCAGATACTATTGAATTACCGGTTATCTCGGTACTTGCTCGAATGGAGTATGAAGGTATTGCACTTAACACCAAGTACTTAGAAAAAATGAGCAAAGAACTGGAAGGTCAAATAAGTGATCTTATGCAAACTATTTATGGTCACGCCGATCAGGAATTCAACATTAGCAGTCCGAGCCAACTCGCTGATATTTTGTATTCAAAACTCAATTTGCCTACCGACGGCGTAAAAAAAGGCAAGACGGGCTATTCTACTGCTGCCGATGAGCTCGCAAAGCTACGGGGCCTGCATCCTATTATTGATTTAATAAGTGAATACCGTGAGTACACAAAACTTAAAAGTACTTATGTGGATACGCTGCCCAAGCAGGTAGACGAAAATTCGCGCGTGCATACCACGTTTAACATGACGACTGCCCAGACCGGCAGATTGAGCAGCGTTGATCCGAACCTGCAAAACATTCCAGTACGTACAGAAATAGGTAAACGCATCAGAACCGCCTTTACGGCGCGACCCGGATACGTTTTTGTAAGCGGCGACTATAGCCAGTTTGAGCTTCGGCTTGCGGCTGCGCTCAGCGGGGATGAGAGCATGATCAGGGCATTCAATGACGACCACGACATTCACCAGCTTACAGCTGCAGCGGTGCTGGGTATTGCTCCGGAAGAGGTAACCAAAGAACTTCGCTACAAAGCAAAGGCGGTAAACTTCGGCATACTGTATGGGCAGGGGCCGCATGGCCTGGCGGCAGGCACGGGTATGACGTACGCAGAAGCGCGGGAATTTATAGCCAAGTACTTCGAAATTCGTCCAAAGTTAAAAGAATATTTGGACGGCCTACGCGAGATGGCCAAGAAAAAGGGGTATGTAGAGAACTTGCTTGGCCGCAGAAGACCAACGCCCGATGCCCAGAGCAGTAATCATATGGTCCGCGAAACAGCGCTGCGTCAGGCTATAAATATGCCCATCCAAGGCACGGCAGCCGATCTTACAAAACTCGCGATGATAGAGGTGGACAAAAAACTGCCCAATGGTGCTAAAATGCTGCTGCAAATTCACGACAGTATAATGGTTGAATGTGCTGAAGATTTGGCCGATGAAGTCGGTAAAATCTTAAAAGAAACTATGGAAAAGGTCTATCCAAAACTGCCGGTAAAACTGAAAGTAGACATATCAATCGGCAGTAATTGGGGAGAGCTGTAGCCTAAAAAAGTATGAAAGAGCGGATCGTTGCGGCTATTCCAAACTACAATATGGGCGAGCATGCTGCTGCTCTTGGTAAACTATTATTATGCCAAGATTACGATCATGTGTATGTGTTGGATGACTGTTCAACGGATGATTCTTTAGCACAGTTGCAAAAGGTACAAGACAAAAGGTTCACGGTTGTAGAGGGCGAAATAAATGTGGGAGCTGGGGCGGTCCGTAACCGTATATTAGATTATGAGCATCACGGCTATGTGCACTTCCTCGATGCCGATGTAGTACCATTGTCTAAGGCTATGCCAGAAGCTGTAGTTGCGGCATTCGGTCGTCATCCAGATGCGGGGGTTTTAGGGTTTAGGGTCAAAAATCCCGACGGCAGTCAGTACCAACATAACTATGGACCCTTGATCACCAACCCATCTTTTTTAGCATCTGTTCCATATAGTAAGGCAAGTAGACGATGGCCGAGTGTTTTTAGACCACGAAAACGTGAACCCTGGAATATCATTCCGGAAGAAGACGCGGTTCAAGAACATATTGTCGAAGCTGTAGTTGAATGCAATATGGCGGTACGCTTAGAAGATTTTGAAATGGCGGGTGGCTTTGCTGAAGATTTACGTTTTCATGAAATTCATCATTTGGCGCTTAACCTACGTAAGTTTAAAAAGACCATTTGGTATGTGCCCGAAAATAGTGTAGTCAAGTATGACCATAAAGATGTGCGACCAGCGCGGCGCAAAGAAGAGCTGCAGGCAATGAAGAAAATATTCAAAAACAAAGTAACAGGCAAATATCGATGATTAAAGCCGTAATTTTTGACTGTTTTGGGGTGGTGCGTATCGATGCATTTGACGCGGTATACCAAAGTTTTGGCGGCGACATTGTGAAGGACCATGATTTTATTATGGACACTCTCTACGCAGTTAATTCCGGACGCATAGGCTCAACAGCCGATGCGTTTTCAAAACACTTAGGTGTAGATCCAAAGGCGTGGAGCGCGGCTATTGTTAAAGGGAGTACGCTTAACGAAGCTCTGCTTTCATATATCTTGGATCTTCGTGCTTCATATAAAGTTGCAATGCTCACAAATATCAGTAAAGGCGGTCTGGGCAGGATATTCGAGCAAGGCTTTTTGGATCAGTATTTTGACACGGTTGTTGCATCCGGTGATATCGGCTACGCAAAGCCCGAGCCAGAAGCATACCGCGAAGTCACGAAGCGACTGGATGTTCGTTTTGACGAAAGCGTCTTCATAGATGACAGGCAGGACTATATAGATGGGGCTCAGGCAGTGGGCATGAAGACAATATTGTTTAAGTCAAATATACAACTAAAAAAGGATCTGGCCCCTCTAATTAGCAACTAGATGGTATCATCGTTATATGGAAAATAACGAAACGCTCAACACGTACAATAAGTCCGCAAAACAACTGGCAAAGTATTTTAGCGGCATAGGTTCCCGCGTAAAATATATAGACCGGGCGCTGGAGCTTGCGGGTAAGAGTGATGGGTCTGCAAGTGTGCTAGAACTCGGCTGCGGCGATGGGCGAGACGCCATTGATATAATTAAACGATGCGGCAAGTACACAGGAATCGACTACTCAGTGGGACTTATCGGCATTGCTAAAAAAGTACTGCCAGCTGCAGACTTTCGGGTCGTAGATATGCAAAATTATGATTATCCTGCACATGCCTATGACGTTATTTTCTCGTTTGCATCCATCTTGCATCTCGATAAGGAAAGTGTGCGTCAACTTTTTGTAGATGCGAGCCGTTCACTTAAAGTCGGAGGCATATTCTATATCTCAACAAAGTATGCGGAAAAATATAAAAAAGAATGGAAAGAAGACGAGCATGGCAAGCGTCTTTTTTATTTTTATACGCCAAAGTTGCTTACGTCACTTACAGGTGATCGCTACGAGGTTGCGGAGTCGGAAATTAACGTTATACATAATCGTAAGTGGGTAGAAATGGCACTTCGCAGAGTATGATCAGAGCTATTATTTTTGATTGTTTTGGAGTCTTAGCGGAAGACGGTTGGACGCCATTTAAGCGTAAACACATAGAACCGGACGTAAATTTAACCAAAGAAATTGCGCGGCTCGGTGCATTGACAGACAAAGGTGTACTTTCGAACGAAGAAACCATAAAAGAGATGGCGCGCTTAATCAACGTGCCCATAGATGACTTGCGTCATGCGCTGGAACGTAAGGTGCCTAATGAAGCGCTTTTTAACTATATCCGTTCAGAATTAAAGCCCAAATATAAGATCGGTTTACTCAGTAATGCTAACTACGATGTGGTCAATGAACTTTTTCTCATGGAGCATACTGAGCTTTTTGATGCGCATGTCCTGAGCTACGAAACGAAACTTTTAAAACCGGATAAACGTATGTTTGAAATGATCGCAAAGAGACTTGGCGTGCAAATGGAGGAGTGCATATATATAGATGATAAACTGCAACACGTAGAAGCCGCGCAGAGTTATGGCATGAAGGCCGTGCAGTACTTATCTTTACAGGATTTAATAGAAAGGCTGACTAATGACATTTCATGAAGAGGTTCTGGGCTTTACCTCGTCACTAACACAGTTCGTGCGGGAGCATGATCTGCCCATGGAACTGTTTGCAAACCCAGACCATTTGGCCGTAAAAGCTCGGGATCGCAACGATTTTGACGCTATTACCGCTATGTGGAGGCAATACGCCCTAGGAGGGGCGATTCACGCTATCGATATGGACGGTCGCACGCTTGCAACATTGCAAACTAAACAGTCAATCATTACGGAGCCCTTTGGTAGCGTAGAATGGCTAGAAATCATGGAACCACGAGCACATAAGGTTGGGAAAGGTGTTGTTGGTCTTGAACATATGGAGTTTTACACACCAGATTTAGACGAAGTGACTCGTCAATTATTAAAGCACGGGGTTCGTGATTACGATCGAGAATCAAATCCGGGTCATAATTGGGTAAGTGTTGTGTTTAATCAAGGTGGGCAGGAAATTAAATTCAACGACAAGCCCCTTGCTGCTGTGATTAGAGACGAGGCAGACGAGGGGCTTGGTTACACGCTTTAATCAGTATTTAGCCTATTCGGATGATCAGTTTTTTATCGGTTTTGAGCTGTTCTTTAAGCTTAAATAAGTGGGGACGTAATGACCCAGCCAGGGCTGCTGAACGTGTCGAAATAATGATCGTGCGTTCCGAAATAGTAACACCGACATCCACATTAAAATGTCTTTTTGTGTAAGCTTTTATCTCGGTAATCTCCGCCGGTACCCCGAAGTCTTTGTTGCCCATGATATCGAATAAACTCTGCATGCTTATAAGTGTAAGGTTAAAACTTAAAAGTATAAAGCAACAAACCTGCGCGACGTATGCTCGCTATATATTTATGAATAAGAAGTTGTCTCCGTAATACGTAATACTAAATACGGTATACGATATACGGCATACGGCATACGGTATACTACCAGTATGCCAGAGTTGCCAGAAGTAGAAACAGTACGACGCGGTTTAGAGCGACTTATAGTGGGCAAGATCATTGTGCGCGAAACACACGATACGCCAAAAGGATTTCCAAACACAGAAGCGGACGTGAATCGGTTTATGGTACACGCACGCATTACGGCTGTAAAACGTCGCGCAAAAGTACTGATCATTGAGCTATCGAGTGAGTATAGTCTAGTAGTTCATTTAAAAATGACCGGCCAGCTTGTCTTTCGCGGAGTAGAAAGTTTTGGGGCAGGACACCCTAATGATTCACTTATCGGTGAGCTTCCTGACAAGACTACTCGGGTGAGCATAACATTCTCAGACAATTCTCATCTATATTTTAACGACCAGCGTAAATTTGGATGGATGCGTTTACTGCCAACAGTCGAAGTGCCGAACATCGATTTTATGCAGCGCGTCGGCCCCGAACCTTTAACTGACGAATTTACGCCCGATGTATTTATTTCCCGGATTCGTAGACGCAGCAACACCACGATTAAAGCCGCATTGCTTGATCAAACAGTACTGGCGGGTGTGGGCAATATTTATGCTGATGAAAGTTTGTGGGGTGCGCGCATACATCCTGCCGAACGGGTCGGGGATGTCAGCGCAGTAAAACTTAATAAGCTGTATTCCGAAATAAGGTATGTGCTTACTCTTTCAATCGAAAAGGGCGGTTCGACAGACAAAAATTATGTGAACGCCGAAGGCAAAAGAGGCAGCTATATAGACTTTGCACGAGTGTTCCGGCGTGAAGGTATGGACTGTCCGCGGCATCCTGGAACCGCAGTGCAGAAAATAAGAGTAGCCGGCCGCGGCACGCATCTTTGCTTACGCTGCCAGAGACTGACAAGAAAGAAATT
The DNA here is from genome assembly GCA_964431415.1 of uncultured Candidatus Saccharibacteria bacterium. Taxonomy (GTDB): domain Bacteria; phylum Patescibacteriota; class Saccharimonadia; order Saccharimonadales; family JACDBH01; genus CAYSJS01. The sequence goes on from CAYSJS010000011.1 coordinate 16,463, forward strand.
AAAAGCTACATAAGCTTTTGTAAAAGTTTTATTACCTCAGAGCAGGACCCGGCGCGGTACCGGGCAAGTGTTCTCCCTGTGCCTACCTTTACAGTTACAGAAGCTTCGGGAGCAACCTTGAACATGTCTTCGTCGGTGTAGTCATCGCCCACCACGAGCACAAAGTCATAGCGCTTGCTTAGCCAGTGTTTTATAGCTGCGCCTTTTTGTAATGCGGGTGGTTTTATTTCGAGTATTTTTTTGCCTGTGTAGGCACGCAAACTAAACTTCTTCAACTCGGGTTTTATGACCCGCCTGAGTATAGTCAGATTCTTTTGTGCCTGGTAAGCCGGGGAAGAGCGATAATGCCACACGAGAGCCTGTTCTTTTTCTTCCACAAACGCACCTTCGGTTCTGTTAGCGTAAGTGCTCAGTATTGGTTCTAGATATTGTTTCCAAGAAGTGTTGTGCTCAAACGCTGTCTTCCATGTGCCGTCTTTTCTAACAAAGGCACCATGTTCAGCGGCAAAGTCGATTGGCAGATGTCCGAGCCATGTTTCAAGCTGTCGTTTCGTTCTGCCGCTCAGGACAACCACTTTATTATGCGGATCGCTCGATAGTTTTTCGAGCATCACTAACAGCTGCTTGGATGGCTTAGCCTTGGCTGGGTCATTATGAAAAGGTACTAGCACGCCGTCATAATCGAGTAAAAAGAGTCGCTTTTTAGCAAGCTGGAACCTCTGCAAAATTTGTTTAGTGCGTCGTTCATGTAGATTCTTTGTGTAATGGCGAGTTGGTTCGTAACTTTCCTCCATCGAATTAATAAATTTTTTAGCCCACGTATGAATGTTATTTTTGGAAAGCTTGTGCTGCATATGCTTGAGCCGCTGCGAAGTCAGGCGGGGTGGTGTAGCGAGTGCCTGAGACAGTGCGCTTACCAGCGAGTTTCGCTTCATGGGATTCACAAGCAGTGCTTCGCTTAGTTCCTCTGCAGCACCAGCCGTCTCGCTTAGGATCAGCACACCGCCGCGTTTTTGCTTGCTCGCGATGTACTCTTTAGCAACAAGATTCATTCCGTCTTTAATGGGGGTAACAAAGGCAACGTCTGCTACATGATACAGGGCACTTAAACGCGCAAAGGGAACCGAAGTGTACATAAAATCAATAGGCTGCCAGTTCTTTGTTCCGAAAGTTTCATTGATCATACCAACAAGCTCGTCTATACGATTTTTAAGATCGCTATAGGCTTTTACGTCGGTACGTGACGGGATGGTAAGCATCACGAGTTTAACACGGCCATGCAGCTTTGGGTTGGTGTCTAAAAATGCAAAATACGCTTCGAGCCGCTGTACGAAACCCTTAGATGGATCAAGCCGATCTACCGTCAGAATAATTTTGTAATTTTTGTATTGTTTCTTTAGTTTTCGTATTTCACTTTTCACTTCTTTCGTGTCTACGGCGTCGGCAAATTTATGATAATCAATCCCTATCGGAAAATGAGAAACACGCACCGAGCGAGTTGGCAGAATGACCTGGCCTTTTTCGGCTACGCCAATATTAAAGTAGTTACAGCAGTCAATGAAATCGTTGCTGTAACTACTTGTATGAAAACCGACCAAATGAGACCCCAGCATGCCATTTAGCAGCTGTTTAGCTTGTGGTAACGGTTTTAGCAGCGCGGGTGAAGGGAAGGGTATGTGAAGAAAAAAGCCGATTGAAGTGCTGCGCGAAACGCTTGATTGCAGCAACTTTGGTACCAGTAATAATTGGTAATCGTGTACCCATATTACGCTGTTTTGCTGGGTAGCTTCGATCACGGAAGCCGCAAAAAGCTCGTTTACTTCTTTGTAATACTTCCAGTACTTAGAAGCGTCTTGTAAGTCGAAGGGTAACCCGTGAAAAAGTGGCCACAAGATACTGTTGCTATAACCACTATAAAAGCCATCAACTTGTTCCTTTGTTAAAAAAACCGGCAGTAGATTTTCTTTTTTTAGGATGGCTTGAATGTGCTTCTTTTCATCTTCAATAAGTTCGTCGCTGGCTATGCCGGGCCAGCCTATCCATACACTTTTCTTACCTTTTGTGTAGCTGGCTAAGCCGGTAGCGAGGCCGCCATCGCTTGCAGCAAACTCCAACTTGCCGTCGACTCTCTTGACGCTTATGGGTAATCGATTTGATACGATAATTGTCAGGGGCATCTTATAAGTATACTCTCTCTGTCTAAAGGGCCGGGAGATGGTATCATACGTAAGCGATGATACGAGTTTTAACGGGCGTTAATGATTTTATGCGAACTGGGGCGTTACGCGAGCTCACGGACTCTTTTGTGAAAACAAATGGCGACTTTGGGGTAGAAGTAATCGAGGCAGCAGAAGTAGACTTCGGTCGTTTGTCGGAGAGTGTAAGTAGTCTACCGCTTCTTGCGCCGCGGCGACTCGTCATTTTACAGGATCCAGGGTCACAAAAATCACTCAACGAAAATATAGAAAAGCTACTTGATGCTGTTGCCGACACCACCGACTTAGTATTGATTGAACGTAAATTTGATAAACGTTCCGTACTGTATAGAACTTTAAAAAAACGAGCTGAAGTTACCGAATTTAATGAACTCGACGAAAAATCCTTGCCGTCTTGGCTGGTGAGCGAAGCAAAAAAACGGGGCGGAACGCTTAGCTTGTCAGACGCTCGTTACTTAGTGATGCGAGTAGGGCTAGGGCAGCTCAACGCAAGTAACGAGTTGGACAAACTGATACTGTATTCCCCCGAAGTTACTCGTGAAACAATAGATTTGCTTACCGATCAGCAGCCGCAAAGCACGGTTTTTGACCTGCTCGAAGCCGCTTTCAGCGACAATAAAAATGAGGCGATACGGCTGTATCAGGACCAAAGAAAACAGCAAGTTGAACCACAGGCAATTATGGGTATGATAGCTTGGCAAGTACATATACTTGCAGTAGTTAAGGCCAACGAGAAACTTGGTGCAGGTTCCATCGCTCAGTCGGCGCGCCTTAATCCGTATGTGGTACGTAAAACTCTTGCACTCATGCGAGGACAGAACATGGCGGAAATTAAACGGCTTGTCAAAAAAACGTTGCAACTCGACGCTCGACTTAAGTCGGAAGCCGTCGATGCCGACGAAGCAGTCCAGCACTACCTTTTAACGCTATAAACATAACCAAATTGACAAAATAGCATAAATTTGTTATTGTATCTCTAGTTACTTAAAAAACAAAAAAATGCCCACAAACGAAGTTTTTCCCACACAAACTCAAGTGTACGAGCAAAACCTTGGTACTGTTGATAACCAAGCTGAAATAAACCGTGCGCGTCTAGAACAACTGCGTAGCTTTATTCCGGACGGTTCGTTATATATGTTTGAGAACGCCGTGGCTACTTTGAGTCCTGACGCGCGCGTAGTACAAACGGAGGCGGTTGGCGGTATGGTGGATGCAATAAGCCAGCGCAAGTCTGAGGCATACGGCAAGGTAGAAGAGCGCGTAAAAAAAGATACTGCAACCGAAGTAGACCTGCGCTTATCCCGGGCTGGACATGTGTCTGATAGTGATCTGCAACAAAGATACGGCCTGGGTTTATTTGGTCGTTTCTCTATGGACCCAACAGCACGGATCCAACCCGAGAAACAGCGTGAAGCTATTCAGAACGGCTGGGATGGAGTGCTGACTACCTCGGAAGCTGCCAAGAAAACTGTAGTCAAGGACGAAAAAGTAAAGTGGGGGAACCGCGCGTCCGAACTAGTAGCCGATCTTATAGGGGACCCTTCAACCGACGCAGAGACAAAAGCCTACATAATTGCAGCAACTTTTAGCGACACCGATGCCGTCATCTCCGACCGCCTTACTGCGCTTGAACTACTTTTACATGACCACAGAACTCGTAAAACGGGCGGCTTTATAGCACGTATTAGTGCCGGCGCACATAAGACTAGGAATCCTCTTGATGAAACAAAGATAGAGGCGGAGCTACGTAAAATTGAACACGAGACGTCTAATGGGCGGCTAGAACTTCGTCTGCACGAAAGTTTGCGAAAAGCGGGCATAGAAACATGGGTGGATCAGAATGGTGCTGTGCTGCGGGTAAAGAACAGGGTTCTTAAAGAGATGTCCGAAGAATATCAAGAAGATCCTCAGCGGATACGAGATTTTGTTTTTAGTAAAACCGACGAATATGTGCACAGACTCGTTGCGTCTGCTGCCGCAGCCGGACCCCACAGCAACCCTCAGGGCAATAGGCGCGAAGTGGCGTCACCTCCGCAGAGTTCGATCGACAGAGAAATTAGTACACTGCGTGAGCAAGGGATGAGTGATAAGCAGATAAAAACGCAATATGCACGGGCGGCTTTAACGGGGGACCCGGATGCTGTTGAAAAGCTGAAAGCGGTCAACGCAGCTCTGCGGCCCCGTGGTTCGCAGGAACACCGTAATTAAAACCATAAACACAATTGACAAAAAAGCAAATAAATGCTAGTATGTAAGTAAATTATGAACACACAAAACCCAAATACAAATCCCCAGCTATCGCAACCATCCCCCGGTCTTTTACCTCCGCCGATTGGTTTGGCACCTCCAGTTCTTTTTGATCCCGTTCCATCCCAGCCCCAGGAAGCTCCGCGCCCAGCAGGCGGGATTCTGCCTCCTCCCTCGGCTACCGATGTAGTTCTTCGTACTCAGGTGAAAAGAGAGGAAGTAGTAGCTGGAGCGCCCGAGTCGATACAGGCACCCGAAGAATCCTTGGGAGTTCAAGTACGCAAAACTATCGAGAGTTATCTGAATGAAGCTCTCATCCAAAAACACGCAACTTTGCTGGATGGAATAACTTCTCTATTGGATGAGTACGATACAGAGAATAGCGAAAAAGAATTGCCTGCGCCAATAAAGAATCAGATAAAAAAGAAGGAAGAAAATATATTTGAGGACGCGGATCGTGTAATCACGGATACAATTCCAGCGCTTCATCAGGAGTATGATGAGACAGTAGCGAAGCGTGTTGACCACGCAATTTCCGGTGGTTCAACAGGCACAAATACTTCATCGCGTATCCGTGTCATCAAGGATGTGGCAGCCGAAAGGCTTGACGCTATCATAAACGGCACAAGAAAAGAGATGGCCGAAGAAATAGGTTCGGCGATATGGAGTAACACCGTACACCCTAAAGATGATCCTGAGCTTGTGGAAGAGATGGAGGCAGGCAAGCAAAAAGCTTTAAGATTACTCTTTGGCGATCCAGAGGGCGAGCAAGATGGCCTGCATAGACGACTTGATGCCCTAGAAGGGCTTCGTATTAATTCTGGGCTGTTTAGAACGGGGCGTGCAGTAATAGGAATGAGGCCGGGCAGCGAAGAAGCAGCACCAAAGCTTGACGCTAAGGTTGAGCCTCTACTGAAAGACATTTATGAGTACATAAAAAAGCAGAAGTCTTTGCTTCCTGCCTTAAAGTCAGGCATGTTGATGGTGTGGTTGGACGATAATCGTAAAGGCGGTTTTGACGAGGAAACTGCAAGACAACAAGTGCAAACTATTGTAAGTGGTCTCCGAGAACGGATTCGTGCTCAAGTTTTTGACGAAGAATCTCTAGAGCTGCTTATGAATCTTGAAGTAATACCGCTGCTCACAAGTAAGTACCCAAACTTAGTTTCTCAGAAGGAACCTGTCAGAACTGAAAGCGCTACGCCGCAAGAAGTGGCGGATCCATCGCGGCTTCTTACAGAGGCCGTAGCTGAGCAAGATCGACCCGAGATAGCTCTTCAGATCTTTGAGTATGTTGCAGATGGAGGAGATATTAAAGCTCTAGCAGTACTACTTTCTTCTGTGTCTGCTATTGATGATAAAAACACGCGAGCAACTATCATCAAGCGAGCGTTGCAGAGACGCCCGACAGAAAAATAAAAAACCGCCCGTGTTAAGTGGGCGGTTTTTGCTCGGATGAGCTCGATTACTTCTTCTTAGCGGGGGCTTTTTTGGCAGCAGGCTTTTTAGCTGGTGCTTTCTTGGCGGGAGCGGCTTTTTTTACGGCAGTGACTTTCTTTTTTGCGCTAGCCGATGGTTTGGTGCCGGCTTTTTTTGCAGCAGCGGCGAGCTGGCGCTTTTTGCGGGCGACTTTGTTCTTATGAACAAGGCCTTTTTTAGCGGCTTTATCGAGGGCACTTTGAGCTTTACTGTGTGCTTCGCCTGATTTGCTTGAGCCAAGCGACTTGGTGAAGTTCTTTAGGGCAGAGCGGAGTGACTTTTTAGTGCGGGCGTTACGAACAGTTGCCTTTTTAGTCGTCTTAACACGCTTTTTTGCTGATTTGATAATGGGCATTTTAATTCCTCTAACGTTTATATATTGTCTAGTCGTCAACTATACATCATTCTGACCCCAGTTGTAAAGAAACGAACATGTGCTGGCCCCTAAAAGGTATGCATACGTAGGTCTTGGTAGGTGTAGCACCTCTTGTGTTTTAGTTTACTTGAAATTCCGTTTATGCTATCATTCAGCTAAAATAACGAAAATAAAAAATATGAATCCACAAGACATACAACCAGGCACGCCACAACAGCAGGTAAGCGAGAGATTAAAAACAGCAGTAAATGTCTTGGTGACGGTTAGTAATAATCCAAGTGTTGACCAACTGGCTGCCGCTATTGGCTTTACGCTTACCCTTAACAAGATGGGGAAGCACGCTACGGCTGTATTTAGCGGCGATGTACCGTCTACGATTGAATTCCTGAAGCCTGAAGCGACAATAGAAAAAAATACCGACAGTTTGCGGGACTTTATTGTGTCGCTCGACAAGAGTAAGGCAGACAAGCTGCGCTACAAGGTAGAAGAAAACGTAGTAAAGATTTTTATCACTCCATATCGCACATCGCTGAGTGAAGCGGACCTTAACTTTAGCCAAGGTGATTTTAATGTGGATGCGGTAGTGGCGCTTGGGGTAAGTGAGCGCGAACAGCTTGACCAAGCAATTGTGTCCCATGGACGCATTCTCCATGATGCAACGGTTATAACGGTTAGTGCGGGTGCGGCCACATCATCGCTCGGGGCTATCAACTGGCAAGATGTTTCAGCTAGCTCTTTGTGTGAGATGTTAGCGGGTGTTGCAGAAAGTTTGCAGCCCGGACTACTCGATAGCCAGATTGCAACTGCATACCTTACGGGTATCGTTGCCCAGACCGAGCGGTTTAGAAACGACAAAACTACACCGAAGCTTATGACTTTGGCGGCACAGCTCATGGCAGCAGGGGCAAACCAGCAGCTTGTAGCTACAGAGCTCGACAAAAATGCCACATTGGCTGCGACCGTTGTCCCGGTAGCTGGTCAAACGCCTACCGAGAATACAGAAGCACAATCTACCCCGGATGGTTCAATATCTATCGCGCATGAATCTGGTGCCGCACCTGCGGCTATGCCGCCCGCTCCTGAAGAACCGACAGAACTACCAGAACCGGTACCTGAGGCTTCGCCTACCGAAGAGGTGCCAGCTCCGGACGCACAAATTGCCATTGATGAACACGGAAATATTGTCCCCGCATCAGCTACGGCGCCGAGCGAAACGCCAAAGAGACGCGTTATCGAACCGCTGCCAGAAGAGGAGAAACATCAGCTTGCCGAAAGGCCAGAGGTGCAGCATCCTTTTACGGCCAACATGTCGGCCGAACCCGAAACCCAGCAGAGCATAGATCCGCTTGCTGGCGCTTCCTCGGCACCTGACAAGATACTGAGCCATGACGCACCGGCAGCATCGGCTCCGGTAGCTGCTCCAGTACCTAGCGTGTCCGCCACGCAACCTGACCCATCTCAGATAGCTACGATTCCTCCTGCCTTCGACGATAATACGCTCCGCGACATCGAAAAGACCTTTGTCAGCCCACACATTACAAAAGACCCGACCAGTACGCTCAATGAAATAGAAGAAGTAGTGGGCAGTCCTCATCTGGCACAGGCAGAAGAAGAAAAACAGGTAGACTCAGCACGCGATGCCGTTCAAAATGCAATTGCACAAACACCTTATGATCCGGCACGGCCCGAACCGCTTCAGGCGCTCAATGCAGCTCCGGTTGAGCTCACGCCACCCGATCCTCTACAGCCAGTCGTGGCAGCGGTTGCTCCTGGTTCGACACCTGCTCTAACTTATGATTCGACAGGCCAAACACCACCGCTAGCTCCGCCGCCCTTCATGCCTCCGCAATAGTACACCATTTTATTGACAAGTAAGATATTTCATGTATAATATTTAGTAATACATGAAAAATAAAAAAACAATGATTCTAGAACGCATGGCGAAGGCGCGTCCCGTATACCGGTGGGGAAGAAACTGCGCGCTGCAGCTGTGGCCGCAACGGTAACCATTGGTGGAGTCGGAATATATAATGCAAATGATGTAGCAAGTGAAGTAAAAGTCACATCAACAAAAGCTAACGATCAGGTAGATTATTTGCAAGAGGCGGTTCGTGCTGCCGAGTCTCGGCTTTCGCAAGCCGTAGCAGAAAGCAGAGAAGTCACAGAATATCTCGTTGGAATAACGGGGCTTTCGCGAGACCAGTTAGAGCGACATATGACCTTCCCGGTGCTTCCCGAAATAAGTTCCGGGACTATTTCGCCTGCATTGGCGGAAAAACAAGATGCTGCTTCGATGCGGTTATTTAAGGTATACCCGAATGACCCGCAGGCAGTACCGATGTTTAATTGCACAGTAGTTAAGACTGGCGAAAATACGCTTACGAGTGCAGCACATTGTTTTGAAGATGTATTTGAAGATTATGGCGTAGCGCAAGGAAAGGGTGCCGGGACAATGTCTGGCTATGTTTCTTCGTATGAATATTACGTCAGCACTAATCCGTATCCCACATTAGAAGACCTTAAGACGCAGGCAGTGCGCGTTACCGGATTCAACAAAGATCACACTTCTACGGATACAGCAGTGCTGTCTGTTGAAAATGATGGAGCCGACTGGTTTAATTCTGTCGAACCTTTGAGTATGAGCGTATCGTCCCCGGTTCCAGGATCAGTAGCAAGAGTTTCCGGGTACCCGAATAATTCATACTGGAATGAAACTGCGGAGGGGATTGTATTAGGCGAAATGCCCGCTTCTCTGGTGGGATATCAGTATTCCGCAAGCCTCACCGTTGTAGGTATTTCTACCACCGGAACTCCTTCGTATGCTTGTAATTTCGGGGCTAGTGGCGAAACGATGATTGATGCGACTGGGAACGCGTATGGTGACTTAGCGTATGTAGGCAGAAGCTTCGATTTGCCTGGCGCGCCGAGTGTAATACCTCGTGTTGATCAGCTCATCGCAATGGAAGACTTGTTTAAAACTCGTTTAGCCGGTGATGATTATGTGCTTTGTGGCTTTGCCCCTGCTACGCCAATTGAGCCACTGTCGCTTCGCACAGACCCAAGCTTTACTCCCCAGCAGGGTAAGTAATGGCATGAAAGCAGTACACTAGTATATATGGATGGCATTTTACTTATAGATAAGCCGATAGGCTGGACGTCTTTCGATGTGGTTGCACGTATTCGCGGACAGATTAAACGCGAAACAGGTTTAAAAAAGCCCAAAGTAGGCCATACCGGTACGCTTGATCCGCTTGCGACAGGGCTGCTGGTTATAGTAGTTGGAAGCTACTGCAAGCGTGCGGAAGAATTTAGCAAGCTTGATAAAGTATACGAAGTCGCTATGAAACTGGGTGAAACCAGCTCAACTGGCGACGAGGAGGGTGAAAAGTCAGCCGTGAGTGATAGGCGGCCTGCGGATGCCGAGATCCATGAAGCGCTTCAAAAGTTCACGGGTGAGATTATGCAGACCCCGCCTATTTATAGCGCTATAAAGGTAAACGGCGAGCGAGCGTATAAACTGGCACGCGCTGGCAAAGAAGTGAAGCTTGAGCCGCGTAAAGTGATGATTTATCAGATCACAGATGTAAAGTACAAATATCCTTTAGTATCCTTTACGGCAAAAGTAAGCAGCGGCACGTATATTCGGTCGTTAGTAGAAGATATCGGTAAAGTGTTGGGTGTGGGCGCATATATGAGCGGCTTACGCCGTATCGAGGTAGGTGTGTTTGCTCTTACAGACGCCACAGTGATAAATGATGATTTACAAAAGCGCATAATCCTGACATAATACATGTATGCTTAATAAAAACAGGAGTTAGAAATGTCTAGAGAAAGACGAACTCTTAATATGGTGATTCTTGACGGATCTGTGAGTGACGGAATACAAGGTCATAGATCAGTGGCCGGAGACATTGATGGACAGCATGTTGCTGACGTTACAACAGTTAAAGGGGTGGGGCGTATTATTCTTGGCGAAGAAGTAGTAAGCGCAAAGCCGGGTCATAGAGAGAAAGGCCTATATCCTTCGACAAGTAGAGGCCTTGCCGAGTTATCAGGGATTATCACGGGCGGGCAAGATCCGGCGTTTGAGAGTGAACTTGCTAATCTTGAAGGAGGTAATGTCTTGCCTTCTGATCGATTGTCTGTATTTTCAGACAGTGGCCACGTAGGACACGTGTATGATAGGCAAGACCCTGCCAAGGTAGCTGAGGCGGAAAGCAAAGTAATAAGTTTATAACTTCAGACGACTCCGAGAGGAGCGCAAAAGGTTGATACTATCTGATATAAATAGCTCTTGTAAAAGTCTTACAGGGGTGATAAAATAGGACTCTAGATATGATTAGTAGTGAGCAAAAACAACAGGCAATCGCCAAGACTCAGTTGCACAAAACCGATACCGGTAGTGCACCTGCGCAGGCAGCAATTTTAACCGCCCGCATCCAGGGTCTAACTGAGCATCTTAAGGTCAACAAGAAAGATCATGCTGCACGTCGCGGTTTGCTGCAGATGGTTGGTCAGCGGAAGAAGCTGCTTCGCTACGTTTCAGAAAAAGACACGAACACATATCTAAAAACTGTTTCAAACCTAGGCATCCGCAAATAGTTTTGTTTATTACTCGGGTTTTACCTGCCGGGCAGATAGAACCAAAGAAATGCATAAAACTAAGCATGAGTACGCTTTTAGGGTGACAGAGCACAGCTATACGAAGACGCATTTCAGCGTATATCTGAACCTTGTCACTGTGGCGACTCGAAGAAAGGGTATTCTATGAGTACTATCAATCCATTCGGCAAAGACCTTGTAAGCGTCGAAACCGAATTGTGTGGACGCACCTTAAAACTAGAGGTTAACCGTGTTGGTTTTCGTACCTCTGCTTCTGTTTTGGTAACCTATGGGGATACGATTGTACTCGGGACTGCAATGGTGGGTAAGGGTAATGTTCAGGGCATGGACTACTTTCCGCTAAGCATAGATTATGAAGAAAAAATGTATGCTGCTGGAAAAATCAGCGGCTCCCGCTTTATTAAGCGCGAAGGCCGCCCAAGTGACGACGCTATTCTCATCGGCCGCTTGATTGATCGCCCCATTCGTCCGTTGTGGCCAAAAGGCTATCGGCAAGAGGTGCAGGGCGTCGCAAGCGTATTAAGTCTTGATCCTGGCTTCCGTCCGGACATGGTAGCGATGATTGCCATGAGTGCAGCGTTTATGCTGACCGGCGCGCCTTTTGACGGCCCGGTTGCCGGTGTGCGTGTGGGTATGGTTGACGGCAAGTTTAAGGCGTTTGCCAGCGCCGAAGAACTCTCTACCGGTAAGCTTGACCTGGTTGTGGCGGGAACCAAAGACGCCATTATGATGGTGGAAGCTGGCGCTAACGAAGTGACTGAAGAAGAAGTTGCCGAAGCACTGCAGTTTGCACACGATGCTATTCAGCCGGCCATTGCCGCACAGGAAGAGCTGGTTAAAAAAGTAGGCGTTACCAAGTTTGAGTATGAGCTTGTAAAGCCAAACGAAGATATTCAAAAGGCGGTCGACGAATATGTTGCCGACAAACTGGGAGAAGACTTGCGTAAACCGTATCCGGAACGGAATGAACTTATTGGCACGCTCCGCGAAGAGACGCTAAGTCATTTTGAAACAGAACTTGGCGAAGAAGAATTTAAACCGCTAAAAAGTGAATATGAAGAAGCTTTTCAACTGGCAGTGCATAAAGATGTTCGAGCCGGGATTATTAGGGATAAAATACGGCCCGATGGTCGCAAGCTAACCGAAATTCGCCCCTTAAGTTCAGAGGTTGGCCTTTTGCCGCGCGCACATGGTTCGGCGCTGTTCACCCGTGGTATGACCCAGGGTCTTAA
>CAYSJS010000012.1:0-28119 GCA_964431415.1 uncultured Candidatus Saccharibacteria bacterium
AACCAGCGACCAAAGGATTATGAGTCCTCTGCTCTAACCACTGAGCTACACCCCCGCGTTTTGCCTAACTATTTTGTTAAGTTTTGCGAATCCTCTCGCAAAACCTTAGTTAAGACGAAGCAGCTAACAGGGGAGATTATAACAGATCGAGCTCGGTAGCAAAAGCAACTGTCATGCTGCCGGTGCCGCCGCCAGGATAATCAGATGTACTTCTGGACGCCTGAGCGAGCTGGCGTCGTAGCCTGCGGCGCTCGCGTTCGGATAACCCGCCCCAAATACCAAACTTCTCTCCGTTGGTAAGCGCATAGTCCAAACAACTCTCTCTGACGACACAGCCTCTGCATACTTCTTTGGCCTCTCTTGTCGAAGCGCCCCGTTCAGGAAAGAACAAGTCTGGGTCAACTCCTAAGCAGTTTGCTTCATCTTGCCATCTCCAGTCAGCATCGTGTATACGTTCGTCCTCAGCGGGCATGGGTGTGGGGTTGGGCATGATTTCGTGTGTCACTAGTAGTGCTCCTTATTTTTGTATAGCGTAGCAGAACCCGCTTAGCATATAAAACAATAAACTTGTAAGTAACAAAAATTACTACAATATGAGATGGCAGCAGAAAAAGGCAGCCCTTTAGGTTTGCTATACTTATACTGAATATGCTTGAAAAAATAAAAACCTATCTGCATAAGTCATCTATAAAATCTCTGAGCGATGTACGAACTTTGGGTATGCTGGCATTTGGTTTTATATCGCTGCTGGTTACGTGGAGTAGTATTCGTGTGGTGCAGTCGAATTACGATTTACAAAAACAAATCTCAAAACTTCAGCAGCAAAACGACGTGCAGGAGCTAGCCAACACTAACCAGAAGCTGAGAAACGAATATTTTAAAACTGATGCTTATTTGGAACTGGCGGCGCGCAGACATTTTAATAAGGCATTACCTGGTGAAAAGTTAGTAATCGTACCAAAAGATGTAGCGCTTAAGCATAGTGTTGAAGTACAAAAAGTGGATACGGCTAGCACCGCTGTTGCCGACACGGTGAAGGCAAGCGGTTCGTCGTTTCAGCGGAACTTTAACGCGTGGTTGGACTTTTTGTTTCACCGGCAATCAGAGTAGGTCGGTTGGACATTTTAACAGGGTGAGTTGATTCTGCAGCTCGAGTTTTAGCATGGCAAGTTTTGTTTCGTGCACGTGGAGCAAGGAAGTCGCTTCTGAAAGTGCATTTCCGACAAGCGAAAGTGGGCTGCCTGTCAGTGATTTGCTCTTTTGGTACGAGCTGTTTTCTTCTAGTACGGCTTGGTGGTATTTGCTTAGTTCTAGCAACTTTTGCGTTTCGTTACAGGCTGTTTTAATGATAGTTTCGGCAGTTTCTTCAATGATTGACTGGGGGGCGCTGCACGCTTGTTTGCATACACCTTCCGCAGCTTCTATAGTTGCGCCGTGTATTTCTGATTGAGAGCCAGGAGGTAGACTGTTTCTGGGTGTATCTGCCGCCACTAGCGGCTTGGCGTATATCTTACCGGATTCTTGCAATGCGTCTTGTCCGGTGTGGCCCGCTTTTGTGTTACTGCGAAGATGCACAAAGGCGGCAAGCCCAACGATTGCGACAATTGCTACTGCTACCAGAACAATGTCGATAAACATCGCACTATTCCTTATTTGTCGCAGTCTAACCATTACTTATATTTTAGCACGCCTGTCGATGACCTCAGACCGGAGGGGTCGCAGGGCAGAGAAAGCTTAGTGCTCTGATATACTTTAGTAAACGTATGAAATCACTCCTTAAAGTAGCGCCAAAGACAGTCACAAACAGACTGCTTGCAATGAAGTTTGCGGGCGAGTTTATTCTTATCTATCCCTTGTATGTCATTATGTTTGGCGACCGCGGCGGCTTGAGCGCCGGGCAGATCAGCTTCATTGTCGCCAGCGGTTTCGTGCTTTCGGTTGCGCTCGAAATCCCCACCGGTGTTATTGCCGACAAGTGGCCCAGAAAATATGTGTTGATGAGTGCATTGATATCCAAGATTGCTGCACTATCGGCATGGCTGTTATTTCCCGGTTTTGTTGGCTACTTCGTTGGTGCATCCCTGTTTGCTTTATGTGCGGCGCTTGAATCGGGAGCGCTGCAGGCATATCTTTATGGCACGCTGGGCACCGAGCATCAAAAAAGTTTTGGTAAGTTTTGGGCGCGGGTGAGCGCAATGGTGGTGCTGTCTTATACAATCGCTTATGTGTGTACGGCGTTCATTGGCGTTCGTTATCCGCTCTTAATTACGTTAAGTGCCTTGGCATGTGGCGTTGCTTTAATGCTTTGCTTGTCGCTGCCAAAAGATACAATAATTCGCCCTATAGAAGGAAATACGCGCGTTGTGCGGGCGGCCTTCAGGCATATTCTACAAACTCAAGCTTTGCTGCGGCTTCTGCTTGGCGTGCTTGTTATTGTTGCGGTATCCGAAGTTACTATTGAATATCTGCCGCTGTACGCCAATCAAGCGGGCGTAGAGACCCGAGCGGTGCCGCTGCTGCTTGCTGCGGGTAATATAGTTGGCGCGGCATTATTTTGGACACTGCACTCGTGGGAGAAACGGCTCGAAAAATATCTAATATCTTGGGCGCTTTTAGTGCTTGGCTTATTTATTGCTTCGTGGCAATTCGGTATTGCGGGAATTGCGGTTGGCATCATAATTTTTTCGCGTTTTATGCGTGTGCTTCAGGTCCATTCGGAGTCAAAGATTCAGCATCTGTCGAGTGACGAAGCTCGTGCTACCATTTCTTCGATCGCCAGTTTTGGTTCAAAGCTGCTTGCGGCGGGTATAGTGGCGCTTATCGGCGCAACCGCCAGTGGTTCCAAAATTATTATGCCGTATCGGACTGCGCTAGTCGCTGGTACAGCCGTATTTATTCTTGTGTTACTGCTTCGGTCTCGACGACGGAGCCAGAATGATTATGCAAAATAAAGAAAGGATACTGATTTCATGAAAAAAAGAAGTATTGGCATAGGAATTATACTGGCGGTGATTGGTGTTGGCGTAGCGGTGCTGCTTGTTGGCGGCAATGCAAAAGAAGCAAAACAAACGATGCTAACCGAAACAAAACCAGTTTCGAGCGAAAACAAAAGTGCCGATGTGACATCTGTTGCAGCTGGCATATATACCGACTATTCGGAAAATGCTTTTAAAAATGCAGCCGGTACACGGTTGTTATTTTTTCATGCGCCGTGGTGTCCGCAGTGCCGTGCGCTTGATGCCGATATAAAAGCTAAGGGTGCGCCTGAAAACGTGACGATTTTAAAAGTTGATTACGACTCAAACCAGGCTTTGCGTAAAAAGTATGGCGTTACATTGCAAACTACCATCGTAAAGGTTGACGGTGCGGGGAACCTTGCGCAAAAATACGTCGCATATGACGAGCCAACCTTAAGCGCAGTCATAGAAAACGTGCTGTAGACATGATATTTTTTATTCTTTCATTCATAGCAGGGGTACTTACGGTGGCTGCGCCGTGCGTCTTGCCGCTACTGCCAGTAATCGTGGGCGGCTCGCTGCTTGAGTCCGCAAAAGATAAGCCGCAAAAGAAATGGCTGCGCCCGGTGGTGATTGCTTCGAGTTTGGCGGTGTCGGTTATCGTATGCACCTTGTTTATAAAAGCTACGACGCTGCTTCTGTCGGTGCCTCAGCAGGTGTGGCAGTATACTTCGGGAGCGATAGTATTCTTACTAGGCGTACACTATCTTTGGCCGCGCGGCTGGGAATTGGTTTCGAGTCGCTTTTCGGCACAGCAGAATTCAAACCGTTTGCTTGGCAGGGCATACCAAAAAAAGGGACTGGGTGGAGCGGTACTGGTTGGTATGGCATTAGGTCCGGTCTTTAGCAGCTGTAGTCCAACCTACGCCCTGATTGTTGCCGGCATTTTGCCCGCGTCATTTTTTAGAGGACTTATCTATCTAATTAGCTACGCTCTAGGTATGAGCGCGACCCTGCTTATTATCGCATTGCTAGGGCAGGTGTTTACAGAAAAGTTTCGATGGCTAGCTAACCCTAATGGTTGGTTTAAACGCATAATAGGAACGCTTTTTGTTATTGTTGCCGTTATGGTGGTGTTTGGCTTAGACAAAAAGATCCAGGCCTATGTGCTCGAAAAAGGTTGGTACGACCCAATAAGTGGGTTAGAAGAGCGTCTAAACCGCTAAACTTTAGCGAATGTAGTACGTGACCGTTACTGAGTAAACGATTTCGTTTTCACCGGGTTGCACGGCTAGGCCGGTGGTCTTTATGTCACCAGAAGAGAGGTTGGCATCACTGATGGCATAAGGCATAGGGGAAATGCTGTTGCCGCCATCGTCTACCGATTTTACTTTAGAGATCTTAAAGCCTAAATTCTTCGCTGACTGTTCGGCCTTGGCGCGAGCATCTTTTGTGGCTTCGTCACGACCCTTGCTTTCAAGTTCTTTTTGCTTGGCCTCACTAAAACCCGTTTGCGGCGTAACCAAGCCGCTTGGTGAAGTGGTGACCAAATAGTCCTGTACCTTTTGCGCAAGCGCCTTGTTGTCTACTTTTACGGTTGGCCGGAGTGAGTATACGTATTGGTTGTTGGTAGAGTCAAAATAATAGTTGGAATAATTATAGCCATCGGCACTGGTCTTGATCTTGCTGTCAGCCACGCCGAGATCCTTTAATTTTTTTACGAGTTCTTCGCTTTTGGCCGTTAGTTCGGCAAGAGCGGTATTTTTGTTGGCGTTTTTAAACTCGTAGTTCGGCTGGAATGTGAATTCATTTGGTTCGGCCGTTATGGTTGCGCTACCACTTACAGTCACCGTCCTGTCGCTGGCGCTGACGGTACTCCATGGCTTCCATATAGCGAGCATACCTACGATAACTGCCGCCAGGAGCAGGGAAACAATACGTAAATCCAGTGATAGTTTTAGCTTAATACCTTTTGAGTTATCGATTTTATTTTCCATACTACCCCTCCTTATATTTGGTGTGGTGTTTATGATATGCACCGAGCCAGACAAGCATGAGTATAGCTGCTATCGCCCACGGTAGCCACCTCCACGAACCTGTATGTGTGGTAACCGCTGCTATGACCACGTTATTTAGTTGTTTAAAGGTAAGGTCTGCCTTGCCGTTTTTTATCCCCCGAAGCGAGATTTCTATATCGTTTTGGCCGTTTTTATCAACATCGAACCGCTTTGTCTCGCCTATAAAAAGCCGTGCGTACTGAGGGGTCGAAGCAATCGTAACGTCTACATATGTATCGGCTACAGCATTAACGGTTACGCTATGTTCTTCGTGCTGGTCGGTCGCTTCTTTTTTAACGTTAAAGTATACGACCTGGCCGGTGCCTAGCTCGGCTGGTTTGCCCTCTTCGGTATATTCTGTAAAGGTGTTCAGGATAATTTTATCCGGTGCGGGTGTGGAGGTTGTTGTGGCTTCAGGCGCCTCCTCGGCCGGAGCTGGGGGAGTGTACTTGTCATCGTCAACAATCGTTACGGCGAGTTTTTGAGGAATAATCAGGCCGGAATAAGCACTGTCTCCGGAGCTGGTTACGGCAAAGGATATTTCGCCCAAGCGATTTTTGTCTACAAGTTTATTGTCTACGACGGCAATCGTGAGCGGCTCACTTGCTGAACGATTCCCGGTATAGAAGGTGTACGTTCGGGCGGTGCCGTTCCCATTTCCGAGATCAATGCCGGCAGGCGGGGTGGCAGTAATAACTATGGTTCCGGTCGCAATCGTACTGAGCGAAATAGTTGCGCTGCTAGTGCTGCCTTCCAGGATGCTCATGCCAAGAGGGCTTATGGTAACACCTGCGCTGTCGATGTTTGTAATAGTAAGCGTTGAGGTAGCGGCACTGGCAGCAAGCCACGAGGCGGTTGAACCAGCGTTTGGCCCAGCCGTTATAACCGCGCTGCGTCCGTTTACTATTTTGTAATCACGGACGGCAGTCGCCGTGACCGTTTGTGCGTTGTTCCAGTTTGCGGGTGTAAACGTAAGTGTGCTTTTGTCTATGGTGAATTCATTTGCGTCGCTCGAGGACAGGTCGATGACAACATTTGTGGAGGGAGCTTTTCCTAGTGAAATACTTAGCGCTTTACTACTGCCTTCGGAAATAGTATCGCTACTTGGCGTCAGCACGATACTTGCAAGGTCATTGCTGCTGAGTGTGCGGCTTGCACTTGTTGGGCTCACGACAGAATAGCTATTGGCGCTTTCGATCGTTGTGGTAATTGTCTCACTTTCTTCGACGATGCTGTCATCAATCACCGGTACGGTAAGAGTACCACTGCTGCTGCCGTTTGGGATGGCAACGGTCACTGTGCTGTCGTTAAAGTCGCTGCCGCCTGTGGCTGTGCCGCTATAGCTCACAACGACATTTAAGTTGCCGCCGCTCTCGTTCTGTCCGCTTGCGGTAACGGTAAACACTGCAGCCGTTGAAGGTTCCGCGCCATTGGTCGTGCCGGCGATACTTACACCAAACCAGCCACTGTTGTTACCGGCATTGTAAGACGTAACAGGGTTAAGTGGCAAAGAAACGGTTGAGCCGCTGCTTCGTGCGACGGTATTGTCTCGAACCACCGCGTAGTCACCAGTAAAGCTCGAACTTGCACCGGAAAAGTTTATAACAAAGCTTCCGCTAAGTGCGTTTATGCACGCCCGATCATTGCTGTCGAGTCCGTTCAGATTCATGGCGCCGTTCACCGTCATCGTACTGCCATCAAAAAATATCACACAGTTGTCGGAAGAATTATTGGTCGAGTCGGCAATTGTAACGTTATATGCGCTCATAGTTCCGTTAATGTACTGGTCGTTACCGCTAAGCGTGAGGCTGCCACCATTCGGAGTTGTATAAGTACTGCCAGAGGGTACGCTTATATTTCCACTCAATGTAGTGCTACCGCTTGATGCAACAAAAGTTCCCGAATCTACAGAGAGGTTATTGATGTTGAGTGTGCCAGAGCCGGTGTTAAATAGCGACCCCGATTGTCGCAGATACATGGTGTTGCTTACGGTCACGTTTCCGCTGCTACAGCTATATGTTCCTGCTTCGTTTAGGTCAAAGTAGGCGGTGGTGATGGAGTAATTATTACAGTCAGTGGTACCGACATTATCATAGATCACGAACCAGTTGGTGCCACTGATGTTGATGTTAGACAAAAACCTGAGCGTACCGTCGGACTTCCAGTTGACGACAGAAGTTGAGATTGTCCCTGACTGTGTGAGCGTTTGTGTGCCACCACCGTTAAAGAACAGTGCACCGCTACCAGTCATAGTACCGCTAACACTTACGTTGCCCTGCACGTAGAAATTATCGGTTGAGGCCGTGAGCGTACCATCGATTCTTACGGCACCGGACGCACTACCGCCGGGCACCGTAAGGCTGCTACCCGAAGGTACGACAAGACCCTTGCCGCTTGCTAAAGATAGCGACGATGCGTCATCGGCATAAATACTGCTTATATCTGCGTCGCCATTATTGGCTGTTTCTAGTCCTGCCGCGGTGAGTGCTGATGCAGTGGCCGAGCGGGCAGTGAGCGTATCCTGCCATATATTTAGCACGGCACTGGCGCCATTATTTCGTTGAACAGTCACGCCTTTTTGGGTTTCGTTGTCTATGTAAGCGGTAATAATATCGTCATTATTTAAGACAACGCCTACTTTAGAATATTGTCCGCTGGCGTTTGTGGTAACTGTGCCAATGCTTGTGCCGTTTACTAGCAGTGTTACGTCCGTGCCTGTGCCAATATTTGTTACTCCGGCGTCAGTGTATACGGTGCCGGTGATGGAGGTATTGTTGACGGTTATGGATACGTTTTTACTTGCGACGCTTGGGAGGTTGCCGGGGGCTCCGTACTCAACCACATATCCGGGCAGGCTTGTGCCGCTACACGGAAGATCATTCCATAAACCGCCGCCGACAAGATATTGCGCGCAATCTTCATTTCCGCCGCTGTCATTTGGCTCACCACTGTTCCAGCTGGCGTATTGTCCGCTGGCCACACTACCGCCGCTTGCTCCGGTCCAAAACAATGTTCCGCTTTCTGGGCCGGTGACCCACCGCCATGATCCTTCTGCTGCTGCGTCACTTGCGCCCATCCAGCCTTGGTTTAGGAGTCGTGCAGCCACAAAACTGTTTTCCGATGCTGAAGTAATAGTGGCCAAATAGCCTGTTGCGCCATACTTTGACCGTGCTTCGGCAGCTGTTTTAGCGCCGTTCCAGTCAAGTGAGGCTGACACATATTCATACAAGTGGTTATTGTCGGGGAAGAACACCTCGCCTGAACTGACGAGCGACATTTCGAGCGTGTCTGTGCCGGTGCCCGAGCGAGTGTATCGTAACGTGGCAAGGGCAGCGTTTAGGTTGGAAAGCGTTCCGCTAAAATAGATCGTAGAACCAGTAGAGCTGCCGTCAAAGGTAAGCCCAGTCGTAGTGGTCATAGACAACGTACCGCTTGTTACGCGTAGTTTCACGGGTATAGTAGGGTTGCCCGTGGTGACAATTTGTAGGTCGCTAATAGGGATCTGTGTGCTCGGCGCGCCCACTACCGCAGCACCTCCGCTTATAGTTTCGCCGCTTGCCGCCGTATGCTTGGGCCATAACACAATCCCGGCAATAGATGTCAGCAGTACAGCGAGCGTTGTCCCTATATGGATCCCCCTAAGAAGCTTCTTCATTGTCCCTCTGATAAGCTTAAAACTGTTATGCTTAATTATAGCAAAGCTCGCTCGGTTACACACTTAAATCATTGAAGTGCGCTTCTTTATGTGCATAACCTTCTGCCTCACATCTTGAATCAAAAAAGGGTGTCATTGTACATTTACTCCGATCTTGTTTATACTAAAGGCATTATGGAACCAAATTTATCATCGCTTAGTTCTTCGGATGAAACGTCTGAAGATAAATCATCAACTCAAGACTCGAACACAGGAGGCTTGCCACCGGTCCCCGAAAAATCTAAAAAGAAATTAAACGTCGTTTTGATTATCGTTTTGCTAATTATTCTTGGCGTGGGAATATTCTTGTACCTAATGTCGAATAATGAGTCAGACAAAAATAGTGACCAACAGACCACAGGCACACCCTCTGAAGTTGACAGCACTATGCTGTATGCAACAAAAACCGGTAAGCAAGCCAAGATATATACATATAACTTAACCAAAAAAACTACAAAAGAAGAGTTTAACTTTGAAGAGTCATATGAACTCGACACCAGCAGCGGCAATTACTGGACGGCAATGGGGCCTGCCGCCGATGCAACGAGCGATGGCAAAGAGGTCGTATACACTGACAAAAGTAATCTAATCCTGCATACCATGGGCAAAACCAATGAAGACATACTTATTAAGTCGAAGCTTGAAGAAGGTAGTAGTGCGGGTACCTATATTGCTTCTACGGAACCAGCCCTTCCAACGTTGAGCGGTCCAGGGAACATGATTATAACAGCCCCTGTTTTTTCTCGTGACGGAAAGTATGTTGGAGTAAGCGTGGGTCATCAAGAAGGTGGATCTTTGGTTGTGTTTGATCGTACTACAAAAAGTTTCTTGAATCTTGGAAACACGTTTCGCTACATAGACATGGAAGGTATACCTGCCAAGTTTACTCTTCTCAGCGAAACAAAACAGCTTGCTACGCTCGGCATCCACGCTGGATACTTAGTAAAAGAGTCTGGATATCTCACTAACCCAACGATAAGCCTAGATGGAAAGAGTGTACTGGCGATATTGTGTCCTGAAAACCTGCCTACAACCGGGAACGAACAATATTCTACCGTTGGCATGGCAGCGAAAGAGCTGGCGGAATCTAAGTCTCGTCGCGACTGCGGTGAACAAGGTGAAAGAACGGTTATTACCATTAGTCTTTCGGACGGAACATACAAAACGATCGGCAGCGGTAACTTTGGCGGTGGGTTAGCACTCAGTAACGACCGGCTGTATGTGGGCGGAACGAGTACGGCAGCGCATAAAGTTACAAAAATATCTATGGTAGACCAAACGCCGTCTGAATCTATTGATCTTGCTAGTTTAGTAAGCCTTGAGACGGGCCAGACGATCAGTAATGTAGTATTAAAAAACCTTGGGTCTGTACCATATGCCCAAGTTTATATGACAAAAGCAGACAAAAATTCCGTTGCTGTTATAAATCTTGAGTCTAAAAAGGTTATCACAACCATTGAACTCGAATCAAAGACCGCGTTCAAAGTCTTGAGCGTAAGGGAATGATCACAAGAAGAGTGAGTAAAAACATTCTTATTGTCGGGGCGGCTGTTATTTTCTTGGCGGCTGCCATACCCTTGCCGTTTAAACCAAGTCTATGGAGTGCATATAAAAAGTATCAGCTCACAAATCAGCTCAAAAAATCTTCTGACCCAGTCTATATTACGAAAGTTACCGACTTTAAGCCTTCATTTACTATTTATAGTAAGTGGGTGAACGCGTATGACGTGAATGTAGGTATACAGTTTTACCAGCTTTCACCAAGGTCGGTTATTTCGCCTGATTCTGAAGGGCCAAACCGTGAAGAAATAGACTTTCTACAAAAGGTCCAGAATGGAAGCCAGTGCGCGAGAACAAGCGATGTATTTTCTTATTGTGAAATGCCAGCAACAAAGATAGCTAGTAAACGTGAGTTCGTGGCCGTTCATAAGGATGACTATAAGCTCGTGGCGGAACTGACGACCATATATTACAAAGATGGAATCACCACTAAAGGTGGGTACCATCTCAACTACAGCAAGAAGGATGACGCAGACATAAAACTTATTTTAGATGCTTTGGCTGCGGTAAAACCCGTTCCGGTTAGTGATGCTAAAGCTAATTATTTTGTTCCGATCTTTTAAAAAGATAATGGTACTCGTTTAATACTGTTGTATTATTATGAAATAGAAGGGTAGAGTGGGTATGCAGATTGCAAAAAGGGTAGATAGGTACATTTTTTCGTTCCTATTCATCATGCTGATTATCGCCGGTGTTGCGGGGACTTACTTTAATGTCAAAACCACTTCACACCAGCTTCGGTCATCACTGCGCGGCAGGGTTGCATCAATCAGCGCATTCGTGGAGTCTGAAGAAATAGCAGATATTGCTAAGCGGCCAAGCGATACCGAAACGGTTGCTTACAAAGACCTAAAAAGCCGCTTACGTCAGGCAGCCTATGTGAATCCGGATGTGCGGTATGTCTATGTAATGGGCCGTGATGACGAAGGGATATTTTTCTTTGGTGATTCTGTAGACCCTAAAGACGAAGTCAACTATTCGGCGCCGGGTACAAGGTATGATGAGGCTTCACCAGAGCTTAAAGCCGTCTTTGATAATGGCGAGGATCTGATAGAAGGCCCAAGCAAAGATAAATACGGTACATGGCTATCAGGCCTATCTCCGGTTAAAGACCTGGATGGCAAGGTGATTGCTGTTGTGGGCATAGATTTGCCGTACTCTACATATCAACAAGAGCTTATAAAGAACGCTTCTATTCCGGTCGGTGCAATTACGACCCTGCTTATAATATTGTGGTTTGGCATGCGGAGTCGGCGCAGACAACAGGAATCTTTTGACCTTAAGGCGGAGCTTGTATCAATTGCGTCGCACGACCTTAGGTCGCCGCTTGCCGGCATAGAGTGGGCAGTTAAGGAGGTTGCGAGTGGCAGCCCGCTGGACTCGCAAAGAAGTAAACTAGCGCGTGCAGTGGCTGCGACAGTCGCCGAACTTCGCAATACAGTAAATACCATCTTGCAGCTGGCAGTGGAAGAGAAAGGAATTGATACGGGGTTAGTTAGAGAAGAGATATTGCTTCGAGCTATGCTTGAAGAAGTTAAAACTGTTTTTGAACTACCGGCAGAATCACGCAATGTACAGATTGTGATTGACGAAACCGTGCGAAACGATGTGACCCTTATGGTTGATAAAGAAAAGTTCAAACGAGCATTATCCAACCTGGTAAATAACGCCGTAAAATACACCAATGAAGGCACGCAAGTCATTATCGGCTATGCTGCATCTCCCGCGGGACACAGTATCAGCGTCAAGGATAAGGGCATGGGAATCCCAGAGGCAGACCAAAAGAAAGTCTTAGCCGGCTTTCAACGGGCTGCCAATGCTGCGCGTTCGGGCGTTGAAGGCACGGGTTTAGGTATGATTCTGACTAAGCGTATCGTTGAAGCACACGGAGGAAAGCTATCCTTTGAAAGTATTGAAAATCAAGGATCAACATTTTATATTCACTTGCCAACGCAGCATTAGCGAATATGTAGCGATAAAATGGCCGCAAGCAAGCATAGGCACTATTTTTCTATATACGTCTGGACTACTTCGTCCTCCGGTTTCATAAGGTCATACTTTTTATATTCTTTTGGATCTATCCATAGGTAGTCATCATGCTCTTCGCTTAGTCTCACGTGATCATCTTTTGCTAGGCAGACAAAAAATATAGCAACAATTTGATTCTTTACTTCGCGTATAACCGGGAACCATTCGCCAACAAAAAGCGGCGCAGTGACTGTAACGGTTAAACCCGTCTCTTCATATACTTCACGTTTTAGCCCTTCTAAAAAAGGCTCGCCGGGATCAATACGGCCACCGGGTAGGTGATATCTGCCTATGTTTGTGCCGTCTTTGTATGTTGGTGCTTCACGAAGTATGAGCACTTTTTCGTCTTTAATAATGAGTGCTTTACACGCAATGCGCTGCTGAATTTTAGACATAAGTAAATAGACCTTTGCTTAAGGTGTTTAATAGAGTTTTGACCGGTCCAGGTTAAAGTAGCAAAATGCAAAAAAGCATACTAGTGAAGGGTTCTACACTGATTTTTGTAGTGGAGTATGTTTTAATGCCTAGTAATGAAATACGAAACAGGGATAAATGAAGTTCAGGCCCAAATAATGCGACAGCTTTTCACGCATGACACATTACGCTTTTCTGAAATAAATATTGACGATGTACCTAGCGATCAATTCTCTTATCATTTACGCCAGCTTATAAAAAACGGCCTCATCGAAAAGCTAGAGGACAGTCGGTATCGGCTTTCTGTTATGGGCAAAAGCAGGGCGATACTTTTAGACACGCGGTCCAGCAAATATATTGACCAGGGTTTTGTGGCGTGTCGGGTTGTGCTTTCGCGTGACCATGAAGGGAAGAAGCAATATCTCGTACAAAAGCGTACAAAAGTTCCTTACCGGGGTTACGTTTCAGAGCCAGGCGGAAAAATTCTATTTGGCGAGGATGTGGTTACGGCGGCGAAGCGCAATATGCTCGCCGAAACAGGGCTGGTGTGTGACATGGCGGTGCGGGGTATTGCGCACTTTAAAGACGAATACAAAGAGAGCATCGTACAGGATAAATTCTTTTTTGTTATCAAGGCTACAAATCCGCGTGGTGAAGTGTTAAAAAACGGACCCACTGGCGAAAATGTATGGATGAGTTTTGACGAGATTGCCGCCTATAAAAATACACATCAGGGAGTGACGGATATGATAAAAATCGTAGATGGCGAGAACTTTGAGTTTACCGAAGCAACTCATGTTGTTGACGAATATTAACAGTTTTTTACTGCACGCCCGATACCTGCACGCTGCTTAGAGGTATATATTCGTTAAATTTTTCTTGCCCATACAGATAAAGCGCCCAAAGCCGAAAAACCCACACGTGTGGCAGTCCTTAGCTCTTTGCCAGTTTCATATCCAACAAGTGGATGACCGGGAAAAAGGTGGGCGGCCGAAGAAAGGAGTGCGTGCCAAAACTTTTCATTCACGCTACTTTTTGAAAATACGTTAGAAATTCCTACGACACCTCGGGACTTGTTAAGAATCGCTCCGGCAGTGATTCGGCCTTCTTCTAAATAAGCCAGAAAGGCAACATCGCTTCGTTTGAGGAGTGCTGGGCTAAACATTTCCATATGTGCACTGTTCCAAGCTTCGTGCCAGGCGCGCAGCATAGCTTCGGTAGTAACTACGGTCGCCGAAAGTTGAGCGTTGGTAGAGGCGGGAGCGGTGAGCCACTGCGCTTCAAAAAGTTTTGTAAAGCCAAGGTTTTGAAGATCCAATGTATTAAAACTGTCTTTAATCGCAAATGCTCCGTGGTCTGGAATAAGCTTACGTACGACTTCTGTCTCAACCTGCGGATTCAGTGTTATGAGGTTTGGGTAGAATGCCGGAACTTGCGCCTGCGTGAACCATATGTCTTGTTTAATTGTGCCTTTTGCGTCATGGAGCTCACATATAAGACTGCACCAATCGGCATTGTTTAATACGGCCTGGGTAAGTAATGACATAGTGTAAAGCGTATCAGACCATAAGTAATTCGGAAATATTGCCTTATGTGTTTACGGCAGCTTTTCTTCGGTTAAAGTGCGCGGCAAGTTCGTGTGCGCCAAAGAAAATAGCGACATAAAAAATGTCACCAAGCAGACTGTTCCGAAAGAACGGCAGCGCATTGGTGTAAGAGCTTAAAACGCCGTGCAGAGTATGTGCGTACATCGTTTCAGGATAGAAAAATGCAAAGTTCGTGATGAGGTAAAAAACGACCGACCCGCCTACGGTACCTGCTATAACTGTAAGAACGCTTTTCTTGTTTCTAATAAGGAGTCCAATAACTCCGATAATTAAAAACGAACCGTACACAGTAAGTCGCGTTTGCAAAGATCCGAACCCGATAAAAAAGTCAGAAATGATCAGTGCGGCAATTGGCAAAAGCAGGGCATAGCGCCGCTTCAAATAAACGCCGCCAAAAAGTGCGATTGCAGCAATCGGCGTAAAATTAGCGGCGTGTGGTAACAGTCTTGAAATGACACCAAATATGATGAATATAAATGCCAACATTATTGTATCTCCTCCAGCTTCCAGGTTATGGTTTCGTCTGCTTTAGTGCTGTAAGATCCCGCACCTTCCGAAGATTGTGTATCGTTTACGTACATTGACCAAAAATGCTTACTGTCAGGTTTTATGCCATCTATACTTAAAACCATTTCGCCAAAACCAGCGTAATCTTTTGTTTCAACTGTATGCATTTGCTTTAATATCTCGAGCGCGTTTTTGCCTTCGATGCCTTTGTAACTTATTTCTTTTTGCGTATTTTGCTGCGCAGTGACTGTTTGGTTTGTTTGGTTTGGCGCATCGTTTTTCGTAACAATGTAGCCGGCTGCTCCGCCAGCTAGTAGCAGTGCGGTAGTTACGCTTAGTATTGCTTTTTTCATCTAGTACCCTCCGTTAACCGGAGCGGATAATATATTAAAAAACGCCACCCGAGGTGGCGAAAAATAGAATATATTCCTGCTCGGGATGTGTCCATATACGACGACCTGACTTACTGCTCGTTGGCAGCATTACAGTTGCGGCACAGTCTCGGAATCTCACCGAACTTCCTCGTACACGACTTAAAATTGTTAATGTAAATTAATGGTAAGCCTAAAGTTTGTTAAGCACAACCAAATTGCATAATTTACTACAACTAGTTTGAAAAACAGAATAGCGTAAGCATATTCATGACTAGATGATCATGAGCATGACTGTTATAGTTAAGACGATGACTCGCAAGACAAAACCTCGCCATACAAAAGAGCTCAGTTGGAAGTACGGTATGCTCGCGGTAGTACTATTGGGTGTGCTTTTTACTGCAGCCATGCATAAAAGCCGACCAGAAACGCCTAGATTGCCGAAGCCGCCGCTAAAAGAGCTTGCCAGACAAAAGGGAATCAAAGTTGGCAACCATGCGATCAGGAACCATCTGAATGACAAGCCCTATACCGACATATTAAAAACTGAGTTTGATTTTGTTCTAGCCGACAACACGCCAAACTGGTATTTCACCGATGGCGGGCTGCGACCTGGCCCATCGGAGTACAACTACAAACAAATGGACGAAGTACTGGCATTTGCGGAGCAGAATGGCATGCCGGTTGAGTCGCATCACTATGTATGGGGCGAGCAAAAATGGTTGCCCGAGTGGCTGAAAAAAGGAAACTATAGTGATGAACAGACGCTCCAGCTTATGGTGGACCATATACAAACGGTGGGCCAGCATTATAGCGGGCGTATAGCACAGTGGACAGTGGTAAATGAGCCATTTACACGATCTCAGCATTTGTATGATTTAAATGACTGGTGGTCAGACAATACCGGTGGAGGTTTCGGATACATAGACAAGGCATTCTATGCCGCCCGCCAAGCTGACCCAAAAAGTAAATTGCTGCTCAATGACTTTAATAATGAAAGTATCAACGATACATCAAACCTAGAATACGAGTATGTGAAAGGTGCGCTTGCGAGGGGCGTGCCCATAGACGGCATCGGCATGCAGATGCATTTAGACGGTGGACATCCTCCGACAAAAGACGAGGTCGTGTCAAACATGAAGCGTTTTGCCGGTCTTGGTCTTGATATTTATGTAACCGAATTTGATGTAAACATGAATGATGTGAAAGCAGATGCCAAGGACAAAGACCAAATTCAGGGAAACATATATTACGAAATGATGTTGGCGTGCATAGAATCTCGGGTGTGTAAACAGTTTGCATATCTTGGCATTACCGATGCAGAAACCTGGTATAACCACATTGGTTTAAAGGATCCAAGGCCGCTGATGTTTGACCGTAACTATAAACCGAAGCCAGCATACTATAGTACCCGTGCCGCACTAGAGAAATAGCCGCCGTCCACAACAACTACCGAACCGGTCTGAAAAGCTTACAAGCGTACTGTTCGGCCATCGTGTAGAATAAGATTATAAAGATCTGAACTAAATTAACAGGACAGTTATGAACAAAAAAAGGTTGTTTTACGGCATTGCAAAGTTCCGCGCCATTTTTACACTTGTTATAGCAACTATAATGGTAACCTTGGTCTGCGGGTTTATGCTTTACCAGATCGGTAGCGGTCCATCTAGCTTGCCGCCGAGATTGTTCGTGGTTGGCTTCTGGTTGATCTTTATACCTCTAACTTGGTCCGCTACATTTAGTCATAGTCGAATTTTAAAACGTAATAAAAATCTACCTAAGCCATATACCGAATTAGAATCAGATCTAGATACGTCATATATGCAGCCATTGGACCGTGCTGCTGTTGAGTCGAATGAGGTAGTTCGAGCTTGGTATGGGCCGATGGCTCGCAACGATATGGAAGGCGTCGGAAATCGTGTAGGTTTACGAGAAAATATTTCGGGTGAAAACACGTTCTTGGTGACTGACCGACAAATTATTTGTATGATGATAGGTCCAGCGGATACTCAGAGTATAGAAACTACAAAGGCGAAATCTTTGCTAAGTGACGCAGTAGAGTTATTGCCAACAGATGAGGGTGTTTACAATCGCAAACAACAATTCGAAACTATATGGTTCAACAAGTGGGACAAAATAATGGATAGAATTAGTGTTTCTGGTAACTTGTCGCACGTACTTGAAACACATCGCAACTATGCTATTCCTTTTAGTTTGATTGTTGAGGTAAATATTAAAAAAAGATTCTTTAATCCTGGGATACACGTTTCTCTCATAAATGGTAAAACGTTGAAGTATGCAGGATTTAATAAGCAGCGGCTTGATGACATACAGTCTGCACTAATGGGCAAGGTGAGCGTGAAGTCCAGCTCCGTATTAGGACTTTAAAGCCTAATGCAAAATGTTGAAAAAATTTCATACTAGCAGGTGTTGGTTGATGTGCGCAATATAAAGTCCTGGGATAGGACAGCACGCTTCATCCTAGGAGCCTGTTCACACTGGGAGGACCGCGCACAACTAAATTTTTATCTTTTGTAGCGCACATGAATTCGCAATGGAATTTGATCTGTAGTGAAATAGTATTTTGGAAAGTAATAATCAGCAAATGTAAGGATATAGCTTGCAATAGCGCGTAACGGTGGAACTATATTTGCTATACAGGTTGTATTTGGAATAAAAGACTGTCGCATTCTATTTGAGCCGCACTAATCGCTGCAATCAAGCGTTCTGGCTCGACGCTGACAAGGCTAGGTTCTTTCCACGGGTCTGCAATCAAGAAATTGCCCACCTCGTCGTTCCCGTATACGACGATTGAATGGTTCATTGCTCGTCCGTTGATGTCATCATCTACCGAATCAGTCTCGCTAATGTTTCTCGATCGCCCTGCTCCATATAGCGTGCTATAACTTACGCAGGGTAAAAACGGCCCTGTCTGCAGGAGCTCATATAAAAGCTTAGAAGTTACAGCTGGCCGAATATGCAGATCGCCGCCAGCTGAGATAAAATCAATGTAAGACTGCGTATATTGTCTGGTCCATTCTTCACCAATTCCCGGAACGACCCAACCATCTTTTCGTTGCTTCAGGCGTTCGGTCATTTGCTCGTAACTAAGACTGCTCCATGTCTGGTCAATAATCTGAAAATCAAAAGTATAAAGCGTAACGTCAAAGCCATTCTTTTTGCACCACGTTGCCATTTGCTGGTTTATGGTGCCCATCTTTTCGCCTTTGTCGTTCACGCACTGCGGTACGTTAGTTTCGATTTCTAGAGGGCTTAGGTTTTTACCGTAATGGTTTAGTAATATCGATAAAGCTGTTTGGCTGCAAGTGGTGTTTGTTGGTTGGTGTTGGGGTTTAATTTGGTAGCTTACAGCCTTCATGTTTATATCGCTCCGCCGTAGCCGCCGTCCACAACAACTACCGAACCGGTCATAAAGCTGGCGCCATCACTAGCCAAGAATGAAACGACACTGGCAATTTCGTCGGGCTTTCCAAACCTACCCATGGCAATCTTTTCAGACTCGCTTTTTATGTAGTCAGCGGGTAAGTCGGCGTTAATGTCGGTGTCAAACCAACCTGGCGCAACACAGTTAACGCGTACGGTCGGGGCGAGGTCGCGCGCTATCGCTTTGGTAAACATGATGACCCCGGCCTTACTTACGTCGTAGTCTATAGAGTCAGGATGAAAGGTATCGATCCCATTGGTGGAGGCAATATTTATCACGCTGCCACCTTTGTTTATGTGGGGCATAAAATATCTGGTGCAGTAATAAACGCCATTTACGTTTACATTCATCGTGCGCTGCCACTGCTCGGTGGTCTTTTCTTTGAACGGCACATCAAACACAATCCCCGCGTTATTGACGAGCACATCAATGGACCCGAATGTTGAAACAACACTATCCACCATTGCTTTTACGTCGTTTTCGTTCCCGACATCCGCTTGCAAAACAAGTGTCTGTACGCCGTAGGATTTTAGTTCTTCTTCCAAAGCTTCTGCTGCTTCTTTATGGCCTACGTAATTTATGACAATGTTCATGCCATCTTTAGCTAGCCTTTTTGCTGTTGCCGCACCAAGCCCACGACTCCCGCCTGTAATAACTGCTGTTTTCATGTCTCTATCATAGCAAAGTATAGTTCGCTCGAATAACGCAATGTTATTCTTCCGCGTAGATAGTGCACTTATATAGCGTCGTCTGGCTGGGTATAAAGCCCCGAGAGGAAGGCTTGGATGTCGCGGCGGTATTCACCCAAGGACATTTCGCAGACAAGTTTAGCCATGACAGGCACATCACTCGCCTGAAAGTCAGCGAGATGTCCGATTTGATCAGGGTCTGTAAGCTTCGAACCGGAACGTCCTTTTATGTGTGCTAGCACATAGCTATCATCGCCGGATTTATTTGGGCGCGTATATATCCCCGTTCCACCCACTGCTCTTATGTCTTCGGGCTGAGACGGGATGGGGATGACCAGGCAGTGTAGCTCTGGTTCTGCAATGTCAAACCGCGGCATACGTCTGCCCTCGGCTACGCGGGCATTGCTCCACTCATCCATACTGTTCCGATACATTGGACGGAGAGAGTCATCAGCCAGTATTTCTTGGCCAGCTTCGCGCAATACTCCTTTAACCTCTTCTTGTGGTTTTCCAATTCGTCTTAGGTACCCGGCCAGCGAAGCCATGATGACGACATCACTCCCATGCGCAAAGTTAAAGCAGGTCGAAACCCCATCCTCTACGGTGGGCTCATGGTCGATGTCGCCCTCCCATACGGCCGCAAAAATGTCGCCTTGCCCAAAATATTCTATTTGGAAGCAGCGGTCATCGCCCAGGTTGCTGGGCGGCAGTTCTGATTTGTTTGTATTGTGTGGCATGTCAGTATTAAACAATCTTTTATGTTAAAAACGCAATCATATGCAGAAAAATAATAGATAATTAAAGGGGAAGGCGCGGGTTGGCCCCCTCTCAAATTTGGATGGCCTCTTTTTTTAGCAGTCGTTATGCTTGGTAGGCAAGGATAGGATTATTTGAGACCCTGTGCGGAGTCACTAAGCGTGGGGAGGTGCAGATTCAACCATTAAACTGTACCTAATCAGATTCCTCCCTATCACGAACAGAGACATATGCTCCGAAAAGAAATGCTCCTAACGCAAATCCAAGAGTATATGGCTTACCATTATTGTCCGGCGAATACATAACAATATCATCACCATGACCATCGTTGTATACTAACTCACCGAATAAGCTAACCGGTGCAATCATACCATGCACGACACCAGGCCAGAAACCGTAGTCTCTCCCGGCTTCAGGGATACCTTCTGCTACAACAGGAGGTGTGTCGTTCTTTGATTCATGTCTTGCGCAACCACTTAGTGTTAGTAAGGCGCCCACAGCTACAAGTGGTAACGAGGCTTTGTTCAGCCTAGTACGCTCTCCCATTTACTCTGCTCCTATATAAGTTAAAAAAATATTACAATAAAAATGACAGTATGTAAAATTACCAAACCGTAAACAAAAATATACGTACGGTTCCAGGAACAGTGCTTATGACTTATTCGGTAGCGTGCGTGCAATCGCAGTGGAACCTTATCTGTGAAGAGATTGTGCGCTGGAAGTCGCACATCAGATTGAGTAATCAGTTAGCTTCCTCTAGCAGCTAGGAGTGGAACTGTGTCTCACATTCAGCAACTAAGGCTTCGAGTTTTTCGAAGTGGTCCTTGGCTTCTGCGATAAAGCTATCGAACTTTACTTCCTTTGATCCATGGTCAAATGTTTCAACCACACTGAAGTCGTGGATTATGTCATATTTAACTCTACGTTCTCCACTATCGTCCTTAACAGTCACGTAGCCGTAAGTAGGAATGGGACCATCGAATCGTATTGGCTCGCTCACAACTGATGTTGGTCCTTTATGACCGACAACGTGCAATCCATCCGGTCCAAATGACTGGATAATCGTAAATTGTTTCTCACGGACAGTCTTTTCCTTAACGGACACATTTCTAAGCTCAACGAACTTTGCCATAACTTCATCTTTTTTGGCAGGATGCTGATCCCACCACTCTTTGAAGCCGGGCTTATGTGCATATTCTTTTTGCATGACAAATGTCACGTTTCTTGCTGCATTTATGAATGCATTCAAGTGATATACGTACTCTGTTCTCTGGTTATTGAAAAGCTCTTCAGTAAAGTGTAAAAAGTACTTTGCCTCCTTGAGCTTATAGCCTGTTTCAGTCATAGCTGTAGTATAAGGCTAAACCTATGGAGAAATATAGCGCCAGAATGGTCGTTCACCAGAGCCTGGACGTCTCGGTTTCATACTAGCGAGCTCTTGGATAATGTAGGCTCTGGATTCTTGATCAGGTGAACTTTCCAAGCTTGCTTGCAGACTCGAAAGACTCGTTGCAAATGTGTTTAGCGGTTGTGCGACCAATTTCAATTGCTCGAATATAACTTCTAGTGACGGTATATCACGGTCGGTGCGCATTCTATCAAGTAGCATCTCAACATATTCGCGCCTGTCGTCCATTGAAAGTCGTTTATAGTTCTGGCTCACTAACAACAGAGTAAATCGATTGGAGGCCTGTATGACTTTACCTGGTTGGCACAGCCAATTTTTTGCACTAGTTACTATTGAGGTTAGATCGGCTATTCCAAGCCTACCAATACCTGTTATGAAATCATATCCAAGTTGAGCCGTGGTCTGGTCGTCGTTATTCACAAGACTAGTAGCCTGTGAAACAATCCTGTCCTTTATCTCCCGACTGTCGCCAATAGCAATACGTGGCGCAATAAAATCATAGTATGGCTTGCGATAAACCACTGCTAGCCTATCCGTTTTTTCAAGCAACAAGTTTATCGTAGACTCACGCTCAAAATTAGATGACAGCTGTTCAAGGAAGGTTAAATCGTTGGTTTGACCATCAGGCGTATTTCTAAAAAGATAGGCAAGGATATTAGACTTCGTTGCACTAGAGCTCCTGTCGTATAGGTATGTGCGTAGATCGTTGTCGTTCACAATACGTGGATAGAACGCATTCAGCCCTGTGTTAATGAAGTTTTGTACAGTAGATTCACTCCAGTTACTCAGCACATATTTAATCGATTCTACATCTGCGCTTGTAAAGAATGCATTTATCTGGGAGGCAAAATCAGTACTAGCTTGAGAGGGTACATAATGATCTAGCCACCACATCGCCTTTATAGCGGATGCCTTATCGATCCAGTTCGGAACATTCTGATAGGTCGTGTTGAGTGCTGTTGACAGTGCCATAAGGGCATCTTCATGGGGCTTTAGGGCATCGCGGAACCGTATGACAAGTGTACCAATCTGATCAATGATAATTTTTTTCTTTGATGTAAGGCTCACCTCCTCTGCATTCGCAGAAGCCAGTATGGTAGCAAATTGACTTATCAAAGGACCTACCTGTTCATTATCAAGCAAGTATTGTTTGTAGCTACGCATGGCCAGTATCCTTACGGCAATGTTGGCGTAGTCGATGGAAGTCACATATTGATCTAGTGCTTTGGGTGTAACAAATTGCTGTTGAAGTTCTGGAGTTGAGAATAAGCTCATAACATCGTCATCAGAAGTAAATTTGTTTTCAATGGATGCCATAAGATCATTCCGCTGCGTTCCATTCAGTAGCTCCCGATACTTAACTAGATTGCCGATTGTTTTACGATTGAAACGCCTTCTTGCCTCATCATCATTTTCGCCCGCTAGCGTAAGAATGTACCTATCGATAATCGCTTTTCTAAGCTTTGAAGGGGTTAATTGGTTTGTTATTAGCTCGAAAACTATGTCTGTTGGGAGCTCACGGTATTTAGCCCATAATTGTGAATCTAGAACTTTTGTCAGGCTTTCATAGTAGCGAGGTTTGTTGACCTCAACTTCAGCATTAGCAAGTGCTACAAACTGTGTTTTGAACACGTTCAAAAGTACTGATTGCTGAGATGCGTATTTTATAACGCTATCTACGATGAAATCTGCAACTGCATCCTTATCTCGTTCAGACCTGATTAGTTCAGTTGCAAAAGTTTCATTGCCACCAACAAGTGAAGCTGATAATTCAGCGGGGCGGCTAAGATTGCGTGATCCTGTAGGATCCTTAAAATATATAAACGGCTCGGCGTTACTTGTGGTGATACGACTCGTTAGGCTCATGAAGTCTTTTATATCGACAGAATCATTCTCTCCTACAATACCCTCGGGTTGATACCATTGCTTCTTCAGACGCTGATAGGCATCCGGAAAGACCTGTTTTAATATAAGCACCTTTGCGAGATATGCGATATTCTCGTTGATCGTCTCCTTAACTTTTGTATACTGAACCGTAAGAGCCACGGCCACAAGGTTGTTGATAAATTGGATAATCTCACGCGGATTACTTGAGAATGCTGCGTTGATGACGAGCACTACATCGTCGTCGTTTAATAGGTTACTGATCTCACCAGTTTCTGCTAGGCACTTCTTTGTATATTCCTCTAGGTCTGTGCTCACAAACTCCGGCATCCAAATGACTAGATTAAACACTTTTCGCAAGTAATCTGAAGGCTTGAAGCCCTTAGGTAAATGAGAGCCTTGTATGCTGTCATGCTGACTATAGAAATGTTCGATCTGACTTACGATTGCTTCAGCATCGCATGGAATAATAAAAACGATACCCTTACCGCCCACCGGATCCATGAAAGTTTTAATAGTGGACAACATCGATATGGCTATATCACCCGGAACGCGATCAATGTTATCTACCACGATTACCATCTTCTTATCGAAGTGACCTACGATTTGGTTGAACTTTTCTTCAAATTCTTCAGGTGAGTTTAGCCGATCTCGTTGTTCTGTTACCGTCTGGACTTCACTAACTTTCCTTGATGATTTCAGTAATCCGGCAATTGAGTCCCCCAGTACCTTTTCTATGACTGGCTTAAAAACAACCGCAGCAAACGATACGCTCGCTATGCCGCCTGCTATGTGAGTGAGTGCTTGTGTGATCTGGCTATTCTTGGCAAAAACATGCAAGCAAGCCCACACAATCAAAGCTATCAGCATTAGGATTGCTACTGCATTAGCTTTGATAAATCGCCACGCTTGCTGCTGCCACTTTAGGTTTAAGTTAATGGGAACCTCAGCGGTCGTTGACTTTGTAGAGCTGTTATAAACAGAGTCTAGGATATCTGGTGGCAGACACTCTGAATCAACGCTATCAATGAAATCCTTGAGCTTAAGCAAGAATATACGACGTAGTGAGTCATTCTGGTATTTCCATGCATCAAATACAAAGAACGGAATCGTTTCACCTATATCATTTCGAAGTATTTCAATAACGGTGCTTTTACCCGTTCCCCATGAACCGAATAGGCCAATTGTATGCGGACTGCTCTTGTTTCGAAGAACCTTTTTTAGGGCAGGCGCAATTGTGTCATGATAGAAATTGAAGAAATTACCAGACTGCTTGGTCTTTGGCTCATCTTTAAGAAAAGTGAATTTAGGAATAGGCATAGTATTTTTTCAATCTAGTACTATCCCACCTAATACATAGTTACAAGTATAAATCCAAAGAACTGTGGTGGCAATCTGTTAGCAGCTAGCAGCGATTAGTTGCCAATACACGTACCTCGTGTAGGGGTTTATAAAACAGTACGTATAGGCGCACGCGTAGGTGTTCTCAAGGGTTAAGGCCACCAGTACATCCGTGCGCGCGCCTAGGTCCGGCGGGAATGCTTATGTCTGGCCAAAAAGAAGCCCCTCATTCCAAGTTTTCTAGAGCATACCAAGCTGCCGCTCCTGTGGTGCCAAGGACGAGTTCATCAAAGCTTGAGTTGGGGTAAAGTAGATAACCCAAGCGCAGCATCTAGTTGTCTGCTTGTTTGGGTATATAAGGTCTCCCTGACGATCTGTTAATTGGCGTAATATAAAAAGATGCTCGAATTGCTGAAGGGTGAATTAGCAGCTTGGTAGATTACATAAAATAACCCAATAACAAGCTGAGACCTTGCTCTCACGAGGGATGAGTGTGTGGTATCTTATAGTTTACGCGGCTTACAGTGCGCTCGGGTTATAAGGGATTGTGTTTTCGTCAAATGTAATCCCTGTGAATCCGTCTATTATTCCAGCAGCAAGCCCATGATGACCCCCGTGGCCATATGTAGCTACATCAATCACGCAGTGATCAAAGGGCTGTGAAGTCATTGTTTCTATCTGATCAAGGAAGTACCAAGAGTTAAAACTACCTTGCCTTGATCCTTTTTCAGGAGCCTCCTGATTTGCTAAGTCAAAAAATACACTTACCTGTGACTGTAGGGCGCCTCTACCATTTGCTAAGCCTATAAATCTACGCATAAATTCAACAGTTGGACTTGCACTAGAATTAGGCCTGTGAAAAGCGTCAGTTATTGGGTCAAAATGTGCTACGCCTGCTAATATGCCTCCGTCTACTGCTGCTATCGCAGCAACACCCGTACATCCCCCGATTCCGTCAGTAAAAACTCTGCCGGTTGCCCCTTTTGGAATAAAAACAATTGCACTGTCATTCATATCTACTGGCGCCTCGTCATTAATGATCGTCATTTCCCTGCCTGCATTAGGAGAGGGGAATCCAATCGAAACATTCCATGGTGATGCCGGGAGGTTATAGCCACCGAGCGGGCCGGGCACAGAAGTTACGCCGCTTTGCATCACGTCATTGGAAGATGAACTTACAAAGTCGGTTAATATTTGACCGGTCAATACCGGGGGCTTTTCTGCAAGATAATACGGGTCCACAGGAGGTGTTTCGTTTTTAGGCCGAAGTAGACGAAGTACTTCCTCTTGGAAGGCGGGTGTTTTTGTCAGTTTTGAAAAATCTGGCGAATCAATCATATCTATTATTATACAATAAATACCTAGTTATTGTCAATAAATTATTCATCTAAATACGTATAATTGGGATACATAAGACCTCGCTCTCTAAGGTGTTAATTCATGCGGTAAAGGATTGCGCGGCTAGGGCAGTATATATAATATTGTAAGCTGCTCTGCAGCAGATTGTTACGATTCTAGCTAGGTACTGGATGCACGACAAATACTCTATCCTGTATACCTTCTTGGCCGCCGCTGGTTGCGCTGGGCTGAACAATCTCTAGATATCTCTGGTGGGCTATGGCCAGCATAGTTGCCGTGGGGAGATCGTCGATATTTAGTGCGAGCGGATAATCCTCGCCGTCAAATGTGTCGTGTCCCATTACGTGCCATTTGGCGGGCTCCATTGCATAAAGACTTGGCCATTCTTCTATGTGCTCAACCTCTTCTCCGGTTTCGAAGCTGAAGCTGGTGCTTCTAAATATTGCTGTCATTTTATCTCCTTCCGAAGTCCATATAACAAAACACGGTTGTTACATAAAGACTCCTAATTATTAGTTAGTCCTTATGTAGCAACCGCATTGGACGGAGAATACTCTCCCGCTGAACCTACTACAGTCTTATGATATAACGTTATTCAGTACTCGTCAATTTGAGGAAGAATCAGGAACAGATTTAAGTACGGAAGAGGAGTGTGTCTTGGCTTGTCACAATGGCAGTATAATCTTCATTCCCAAACCTATCATTTATTACCGCTTGCTTTGCCTTAGTCATGAAGAGGTTCTCATATAGAATAAGAGGGGGTCTCTGAGGTGTTTCAAGTAAAGCACCCAGTATGAACTCATCACTCCCTTCGGCATCAATGGCAAGTAAGTCAATCCCTTCCGGAGATTCAGCCGTAATCAGAGCATCAAGAGTCATAGTTGGCACTTCAACTTTCTCTACCCATTCGTCCGTAGCTTTTACGCCTAATAGTTTTGCGGAATGTTTAACTGAAGAGAGGTCTAATGAGTGGGACTCAATACCGACTCCACTATGGTCTTCGTGACGAAAGCGATACATTTCCGCCGTCCCGTTATGGTCTGTGATGGCGGCCTGCACGACACGTATGCCTGGTACGCTCGAATAGTTCTTTCGTGCTTCATCGGCGTGTTCCTCTATAGGTTCTACTAAGACTCCTGTCCATCTGCCGGACATAATGCGTGTGTGTAGGGGGTCGCCCCTTACACCATCATTGGCCCCTATTTGGATAAGGCGGGATACGGGTCGTGATGCCTCGAAGGTATCTAGTTGGTGATTTATCTTGCGCCACTTCTGGATATCGCTAATTTTTTCCGGCACTCTAAGTAGGGTTGAGGGGTTGCGTGCAACTCTTCTCAACAAATCTTTACGTTGGCTACGGATAAAATCGGTCATAAGTATATTATACAACTATTATGTATATATTGCAATATACCAGACAGAAACTGGTACTTAGATAACAGAGGTAAAATAAAAAGTATGGATTTGCATTGAGACGATCCCGTATCTGTTATTTTTTCTTGGTAGCGGGTGAGAAAGCCCTGTGGGCTTTTGCAAGGAAACCTCCCGATGAAAACTTGTTTTCAATCACGAAGTTTCGGGGCCGCAGAATGTGGCCAGGACATCGCCGCCTTCGCGGCTCCTCCACTCAGCCATGCTCGAAACTAAGAGGTAGTTTCTGTGCGTGGCTTCGTTCCGCCGAACCTGTGGTGCGCTTTGCTTACGCATCAGGTTCTCGCCCTGGACTCCGACCAAGAAAAAAGGACTACCTTTCGGTAATCCTTTTTTCTTGGTAGCGGGGCCAGGACTCGGTCACGTTCCGCGACCCCCGAACTTCTGCCTTGGCAACAAGTTGCCAGGTGAAGATTCGTTTCCGACATGCCACCGGCATGTCTCACCTGGGACCTCAGGAGGTCCGGTTCGGTCTATGCCCCCGCTCC
Source organism: uncultured Candidatus Saccharibacteria bacterium (assembly GCA_964431415.1). Lineage (GTDB taxonomy): Bacteria > Patescibacteriota > Saccharimonadia > Saccharimonadales > JACDBH01 > CAYSJS01. The sequence continues at coordinate 27,997 of CAYSJS010000012.1, forward strand.
ACGACCAAAGTAAAAGACCCAGCCTTACAACTGAGTCTTTTACTTTGGTAGCGGGGCCAGGACTCGAACCTGGGACCTCGTGGTTATGAGCCACGCGAGCTGCCACTGCTCCACCCCGCGGTA
>CAYSJS010000013.1:0-26650 GCA_964431415.1 uncultured Candidatus Saccharibacteria bacterium
CTGAAAAGTTAGATGAAATATACATATCGCCGGCACGACTTTCATTGCAAAAAGAAGCAATGCGAATATACCTACTTTCTAAGAAATACCCAAACGCAGGCTTAATAGCAAAGCACCTAACTATTTATTACGATCGCCTGCAAAGCTTAAAAGAGAGAGAAGAAGAGAAGGGTCAGCCGGTTGTAATGGACTTTGAAGTTATCATTTCTATCATTACTTTGATTGCTTATCATAGTCCAAGGTATATGCCACAAGTCTCCGCTATCATTACGGCACTCATAGATCTTTCAAAATCTGAAGTAGATCGACCGATGATTATCTCAAGGATATTAGAAAAATTTAAGGATGTACCAAACACCGAGTTCATCGATGTATGGCTTCAGCGTATTACAGATTCAGATAATATAACTAAGCACGACTTTGGCAGTGTAATTACAAAGACTGCTTTATCGGATAAGGTAGGTAGCTCTTTGTGGAATTCTGAATGGTTAAACAAAAAAGATAGGATCGCTCTAGAGTCACTCAGTATCAGTGATCTAACTATAGACATAGCCGCAGGACTGTTTAGTCCACTGATCTCTCGCGAAGAATTTGAACTCTACAGAATGGACTATGACTGATAGGACATCGAAAAACGAATTATTCTTCTACTTGGTCGATGGAGGTTTGGGGAGGGGTTATGGAGATGTGGGTCATGGTGTGGCCGGGGATTGCGCCATGTTTATGAACTTCGCCGGCTTTTATTAGTACTACGTCGCCAACCACAATTTCCTGTCTTTCGGTTTTGGTTTGAATAAAACCTTTGCCTTCGGTTACGACTAAAATCTGGTCGTGGTTATGGGTATGAAATTTATTAGCAATGCCGTCCGGAAAATTGACATAGACAATATTATTGTCAGCCTCTTGGTCGGTCACTGCTGCTTGCAGTGTAACCGGCGCGGTAAAAAGTGCGCTGCTATTTTCTACCTTTTCAATATCATCAATATGGATTACTTTCATAATAGTAAGTATAACAGATAAGAAATCCGCCTGCTGGCGGAGGTTATGGCTACGATGTACTCATGCTTGCAAATGACAGGCCTGAGCGTATGATAAATCTAAAGGAGTTTTTATGATACCAAGGTCAGCAAGAGTAGTAATATCTGGAGTTGCTGGGGCCTGTCTATTTGGTACGGCCGCATACGAAGTGATGGATTGGATGCAGGGCGATCATATACCAAGCTCGCAAGTTGAAATTGGGAATTGCGCTGCAAAACTTGGTCAGGTTGCCCAGGATGTAGTCAAATTAGACCCTGCGTGTGAGTCATTTGTCTTCGCTCGCTCTGTTATAGAAGAAATTGATCCGCTCAAAGGGCAAGTCGGTGAAGAGCATACAATTTATCATCTTCCTTCAGCTTCAGAATTCCCAGAGTACGCAAAGAAAGTGAAGCATGCCACCGAAGAAAATAGAAACAGTATGAACAATATGCTAGGAGCGACTGGTGTAATTCTTGGCGGAGTAGGGTGTGGCTGGATCGGCCTTGGGCGTAACCAAAAGGCTTGAGTCGGTACTAGCTTCAATCACTAAGGTGTTCGTAAAACAGTACGCGTATATGCAAAATCCTAAAAGGCTGAGCTACCCACAGATCTTGATCTATGATGGCGGGCCTGCCGCAGCCCCTCAAGAGCTGTAATGAGCTCTGAATGTGCTATGCCGTTTTCTGGTACCTCGACAGTAGGAGAGATGATGCCGAGACTTCTTCGATCGGCTGCGTAGCTGCTTGTGCGATCGGTCATACCAGCATTTCGTGAATTCTTTTCATAATGCAACAAATTATACCCTAAATAACAGATAAGAAAATTGGTAATGATTAAAAAACTGGTCGGCGCAGGGAAGTACCATCGTCACATCCTAATGGTCCGTATGATCTAAACATTAAAGATATACGTTGACCTTGCGCATTGTATAGGCCATGTACAAGATCCCACTTATTTCCGGCACCGTCTACTACATAATCTTGGGGTTGGTTTATTCTCACTAATGTTCCAGGAACACACTCTACCACTTCCACGGGCTTAACAAATCCAATGATTTCTCGATTCTTGATTACTTCAACTATATTATTCAAGCTCGATGCGTTCCTGTGAGCTAGTTGATTCCGCTCGGCGTCATAACGCGGTAACCATGCCAGGTGCAGATATCCCTTGCCGCTTGTTGAGACAATGGCAACTTGGTTGCAGCCATCGCTATGATATCCGTTGCTATCTCCTTTACCGTATCCGCCAGAAGGAAAATTATATCCAGTGTTGGACGCATAGACGGGTCCGTCGAATTCTCCAGTTTCACCCACGACTTCCTCAAGTAGCTCGTCGGTAATTTGTGATAATCCTGGGTCGCTATCACATACATGAAAAAAATTACGATCTGCAGATAGCATTGCCGGTAGGGCAAGCTGGGCAAATGCTTTGCAATGTTCTTCGTTTACTGTGCCTACTTGATGCAGCCACGGAAACTCAACTTCTGGTATGATTTCTTGTAAAACTGACATTAAAACAAATTATACCCTATTTAACAGATAAGAAAATTGGTTATGGCTGCATTTGGGTGTATTGTGGGTGATATATCGAAAAGTGGACAAAAGTGGTATGATATCCTCCATATTGTAATAGGTTTGGAGTAATAAAAGATGTCCATAGAAAATGAGTTACCGCGAGAAGCTTTCGATATAAACCTTGAGGCACATATGCATGGTGAAGGTTTGGGTCTGCCGCAAGCCGCTGGGGAGTCTGACTCGGACTATAGACGCCGTATAGCCGGCGTCTTAAGGGGTGAAGGACGTATTATAGAGGCGCATGAAGTACTGAGCGGTCGTCGTTACGACGATCCCGAACAAGGCGAATTAGGCCCTATGGCTGGTATTTTGGGTGCATTTGCTCAAATTTATAGTGGTCGTGAATATTCTCCGCTGGACCCTGCTCGACAAGTTGAGGATGATGTAATGGTAGGTTTTATGGTTGGTAGAGGCCAAGATGAAGCTGAGCGGTCCATTGCTGGAATAATGGATACATTTGGTCCCGGGCTGGGCATAGAGATCTTGGATACTTTTAGACGACACCGAGACTAACGGATAATAAAATCCGCCGGCTGGCGGAGGTTATGATTAAAAAGTTGATTGGCGTAGCACAGAAATTAGTAGCGTTCTTGGCGCTGAAGCTCGTTGATATATATCGCTTCCATATCTTCGTATTCACCACACAAGTACGTCTCCACAAGCTCATCTTCTTTTTGGGCAGAAAAAGTTAGTCCACTGCTTGAGCGAATAGTTTCAATAACTTCACGTGCTCTGTCCGCCCACACATGTTTCTGGCGCGAATCTACGTTGTTTATATGTACGCAATCCTGCAGAAGCATTTCGAGTGCAAAGAAGATGCTTCGAGCATGTCTAACAGGCGTTTCGCACTCATCGCGGCGCACGCTCATAGGTGAAGCGACGTCTACAAGTGTTAAAATCCCGTCCGGCTCCATAAGGTACTGGTAGGTTCCAAAAATATCCATCAGGATCGCATCTCCGCTGTCCGCCTTGTTCTGGATGTATCCAAATAGTTGGCCTGTTAGTTGCATAGATGGTATGACATCGTCAGGTTCTACGATACGAGGATCGTTTTGAAAGTTCACGGACCTGCCATTAATAATCGGTACGACATTAGAAATTTCATATTCACCACGCGTATCTTCACGGCCTAGTGCGAGCGCAGGAGGAATTGAACGAATCCCATACGTAGGCTCCAGTTCGTTCAGTAATCGTTTCATTGTCGTGACCGCAGCAAACGGGTCGGTTGCGTGTGGGGGAATAGGCGTGACGCGCACAATAGTATCGGCAGGCCCTTCAGGATAGAAGTATCCATCAGAAGTGCCAGGATATGGCTCCCATCCGTCTTTAAAAGGCAAAGGCATATTGCGAATTATAACATAATAATTAGCTGCTGTAAATATCGCTTATGCTTAAGCAAGAGAAAATTTTGCCTGGTTGCTCGTTCGCTCAAGTAGAACGCTTTGGTGGTATAAATCCTTGAGTGGGTTATTGTCTACCCACTGCACATAAAACGGGTCTCGTTCGTCAAGCGTATTATTGATTGTCGGGTAAGTATCGGGGATAATTAGCCGCATAAAAGGAAGGTCAAGTTCCTGAGCTACGATATCAAGATGTGTGATCTTATCTTTTAAAACATGCACACCAAAAGTCACCACTGCACGCATGCAAATAAGCCCAGGGTTAGACAAGTAGTTAACCTCTAGTCCCGTACCGTACTCACTCACAAAAAGTCCCATTAAGGGAAGTTCAGTACCGTAATAATTCTCGACACTCTCACTAAAGCGAATTCTTCGTCCGTCATCAGGAACAACTACGGCTGTCAGCTCATCGGGGAATCTTGCGGCTTCAGCTATTTCAAAGGTGTGCATAGAAGCATATTATAGCCTAAACAACAGATAAGAAAATTGGTTATGGCTAAAGGCCGGGTGAATAGTGCTCGGTGGGGAGGTTCTTGTAGCTCATGGGCGCCAGCGAATCTATGAGTGTATCCCACGAGGTTTTGCTGTAGATCTTTGATGGATTTCCCGTAACATTTACCCAGATATGTGTATTATCCTTTCGCAGGCGCACGTCTTGCCCGATCGGCGTGTTGTTTGGGCTTTCATATTGAACGGTAGTTGTCAGCTCATATTTTTGACCCTTGGGAGTCTCGTTGATGCTACATGTTGCATTAGTAGCCACCTGACTGCAGTTATACGCATAGCCATTGTAGGCTTCCTCTCCTATAGTAAGGTTTTTATCAGCAGTGTGTATGCGCAGTAATTTGTTTGGGGCGAGGAGGTTTGCAGGATTTTTCCAAATCTCAACTACCCGTCTTTCTGCCTGCAACCCATCGGGCAAATGTTGGGGTTCGTATTGCTGAAATGCAACAGCTGAACTGTGATTATTGTAAACATACAGTGCATAGACAACCCCTATAGCGGTTAAAATCAGACCGAATAGTACACCCATAACTGTGTAAAAGCTCTTCATTGTATGACTCCGCATGGACTGAATTATATACCCTAAATGATAGATCAGAAATCCGCTGGCTGGCAGGGATGGTAGCTAATGTAGTATACTTAATCCAAGGAGAAGTTATGGAAGTAAGAGTTACGGGAGATATTGTACAGGGCCTGATGGATTCTACTTTACTTAAAAGTGCGGCGTCGGCGGCATACGCTGCGGACGGTACTTATTGCCACAACCCAAACTCGCGAGTGACGGAAAAGTTTCGTGGTATGTTTGCGTCTGCCTTGGCAGGAGCGCTCGAAGGTGAAGGAGGCACGGTGCCTGCTGTGGCATTTGAGCTACCCCTGGAAGAGGTAAGAAGGGCAGTTCAGGCGGGCGCGTTGCTTGCGGCACTTGATCTTGACGTCCGTAGCTCTGGATTGATAATTGAGTAGAACTAGACTGCGTTTAAAGCTTTGCGGTAGATAGTCAGGGATAGGTTGTGGGAATCTAGTCAAGGAAATAGTAGTGAAACGTTGTTTTAGGTCACATCAAAGATCGCAATTTAGCGTACAATAAAAAAAGTAACCAAAAAAGGAGAAGCCGCTATGGCAAAAGACAAGATCAAAGTAAAAGTAGACAACCCGTGGGGCTATGTGCTTTTTATGGCGTATGTCGGAGCACTGATATTCTTCATCGAGCGTAACGTGGGTTTTTGGGGCAATGTTTTGGCATTCCTCCAGGCAGCGGTTTGGCCGGCATATGTACTTCATGCCGTACTGGGTTTGCTGAGAATTTAATAGATCCTACGACAGCGCTTTTACGCGGTGCTCGATAATGCGGGTGATTAGGTCCATGGGCAGGGGCTTTTCAAGTGGAAATTGAATGGTGCCTTTTGATGTTTCGTACTCACCCAGTTCTGTCTTAAAATCTTCTATGGCCTGAGCTCCCGGATACAGGCCAATGTGGTTTTTGTACGCACTAAAATGTATGAGATTCTTTCCTTTTAACTGAAAGGTGGGGATGCCGTAGCCAATTTTTTCGGTAGCTCCGGGCGCTAGTGCGTGAATGGTGCTGCGCAGTTCTTGAAGTATCTTTTGTACCTCTGCTGGATAATTTTTAATAAAGTCGTCGATTGTTTGTGTATTTTTTTCCATAGAAAAATTGTAGCACGACTTGTTAACGAAACCGCTTGAAAAGTATTGATACAACTAGGCTACGACGCTGGTTGATGGGTCGGCGGCAGCCTCGTCGTTAATTTCTGATTCTTCAAAGGCTTTGGTAGCAGCAGCTATTCGTTCGGTAGTAGCAGTTGGAATAGTGAAACTGAAGGTGCTGCCTTTGAGTGGTTCTGAATGCACGAGGTCGAGTGAGCCGCCCATGCCCTCGGCCATGAGGCGGGATACATAGAGACCAAGCCCGGTGCCTTCGCCCTCGCGTGCCAGTAGACTTTTGCCGGCTTGTTGAAACTTGCGGAAAAGAAGCGGCTGCATTTTTGGCTCAATACCTTTGCCGGTATCGGTAACGTCAACACGCATCATATCGCCTTCGTGTAAACTTGCGGAAATGGTGATGGTGCCGTTTTCTGTGAACTTAAGTGAATTCCCGAGCAAGTTATATAGGATCTGGGTGAGGCGGTCTTTGTCGGCCAGAATATCTGGCAGCTTTGCATCGTCTTTTAGGCCGTTGCCAAACACGATTTTGTTGTGCGTTTTTTCGGTGCTTTCCTTAATTTCATTACATACGGACTGGAGTACAGACTTGAGTGCCAGTGGTTCGAGTCGGTACTTTACACGGCCTTGTTCAAGATGTGACACGTCCAAGAAGTCGTTTACGATGGCTATAAGGCGCTTGCTCGAATCGTGAATGTCTTGGAGCATTTGCTTTAGGGCGGGGTCTTTAAACGCCTCTGGGTAGTAGTCGAGCATCATTGACGAGTTACCGCGGATGGTCGTCAGCGGTGTGCGCAGTTCGTGTGAGGCTATAGAGAAAAACTCGTCACGTGTGCGGCTGAGCAGTTGTTCTTCGGTTACGTCCTGCATGACGATGGCAAGCCCGGTGATTGTTTCTGCATCCTTCATCGGCGAAACAAACACGCTCCATACGCGTTTTTTATAATCGAGAGCTTTAATGTTATTTTGGGAGCCAGTTTTGAGAGCGTACTCAATGGCATTTGCCAGTTCCGGTGAGTCGAATTCCTTTAGGAGGTGGTCGAGGTTTATCGTCGGACAGTTTTTGGCAGTATGTTTAGTGCTGCCGCAGAGCAGCGCATGGGCGGCGTTATTCGAAATTGATATTTCCGGACGGCCATCGGTGATAATAAAACCGAGCTCCAAGCTATTTATAGAGTTGGTGAGTTTTATCTCGGTTTCTTTTAGGCGTGCCCTGTCCCAGTCATACACTTTTTGAATATTTACGAACACGCTACAGACGGCAGCAAACAGGAAAAATCCCACGATAATATTGAGCCGCTCGGTGAGGTTAATGTTTAGAGTGGCGACCAAATATACATACTTGGCGATGCTGGTAATGCCAAAACATACGACCGTTGCCCACACGCCCTTTGCTCCGTAATAAAGGTTTGATACGAAGACCACCAGGTAGACGCCAATGGTATACGGAGTGGCTGAGTCAGAAATAAAAGCCAGCCCAAAAAAACAAAAAAGTTGGTAGACAATTATATATGTAAGCGGATGTTTGTTAACCGTACCGAGGTCAAAAAACCTCAGTAAAATAAGTACGGTCAGTACGCCGCTTAGAATAAAGGCCAGAACTATCTGGTATGTGTAGGAGAGAGGGTCGAGGGCGGTATGGACTGCGACAAGCACCGCAAGCGTAATGTGCGAAAAAACAACGGCGCGTCGGTCAACGGCTTGGCGAATACTCTCGGTTAATTCTTGCGGCGTGCGGATCATCAATAATCCTTATGGTTCATTTTATATTTTACTACATTGATGATTTTTATTCTTCAGAAAAAACACCTTTGTAAGGTTCGTTTAGGTAAAAGCATGGCAAAAAAGTGCTTTTCATTGCAGTACAGGGGAGTATCATGCGTATATATAAAGGAGGGGAGTCATGCCACGGATTAATCTTGGAGAGTTAGCGGTAGAGGACAGGGGATACTTTGCGGGTCACGCTGGTGCTGAAGAAGAGTGGGCAAAAGGAGCAATCGATACACAGCCATTGCCTAGCAGGCCGTCGTCAGACATCGGAGAGGTTGCTGTTCAGGCGGTGCTACCTTTTGAGCTTGCTTCACGCAAAGAAATATAAGTATTAATAAAATATTGACATGAGCGCAATGTAGTGCTATCATAAGCACATTCGATAGGAAATAAAAGGGTATTGTCCGTAAAAAAGGCAAGCCCTTTTTTATTTCCTAGAGAGGTGAGGTCAAACTAACAATCAAGATGTATGTCTTTTATAAGCGTACGTTTAAAGATGTTAAGTGGCTTTGTGGGCGAGCTTAGCTGGGGATGGAGGTCGAGGATAAAAGCGGAGCTGTTTGGTGGTATACAGTGAGCTTTTCCCGCAGACATCCGCCCCAGATATGCCGACCCACAATGGCACGCGCTTAACACGCAAGGAGAATCAAGATGGCAGGAACAAAAGTAGGCGGCAAAGCAGCCGCTAACACTAACAAAGCAAAGTACGGCAGCGATTTCTATGCAAAAATCGGTGCTATCGGCGGCAAAAAAGGTCACACTGGTGGCTTCGCTGCAAACCGCGAATTGGCTCGTATTGCTGGTGCTAAGGGTGGTCGTGTATCACGCCGCACCAAAAAAGTTGCCTAATTTAGAACAGGCGTAAAGAAAATTAGCCCTCTGGCAAAGCCAGTGGGCTTTTCTTTGTAATTGACAAAACAGAGTGTAACTGGTATAATATCGTAATTAATGACAGTAAAAATAAATACCTCTATCCCCGCCCAAAGCTCGCCGCCATACGCTGAACGGCTAAATGGTATATTGCAGTCTAATCCTAGTGCCGAAACTATCGATACATATGGTCCGGATACGCTGCAAAGCTACGCCGATCTTGTAGGTGAATATACAGATGCCTATTCAGCGATATCTCATAGTGCTTCGCAGACAGGTCTTGAGATTGAAACAGAGGCAACTAGTTACTGGGATTTGCCGCCTGTTGAAAGCGTCCTGGATGAGCTCTCGGCGCGAGACTTAAGGATCAAAGCCCTTTCGGCGGCTATTGCTGGAGCTGCACTCAACCACGAGGTTATTACCCCGCCTGATTTGATCAAGAATCCGATAGTACAAACCGGAAATGCTAACTTCGAACCTGCAAAGCTATTAGGAAAAGCCAAGGTGACTCTGTATGTACTTGAAAACGACTTCGGGGTAGATGTTACGAATCCTTCGGAAATACAAATAGATAGTGGCGTGGTAGACAAAGCAATGGTGCGCCAGGAAAGCTACTTGGGCATTAATGTACCGCAGTTAGACAGGCTCATTATGGTCTGTGATGAGTCTCGGAATGCGACATATGTTTTTAATATAGGCAAGTTGGAAGAAATCGGCCTCACCCCTAGAATGATTCTTCGAATGCATAAGTCTGAATACCGAATTCTTCTTAAACAACACGATGGTTTGGGAAGAAGGATCTTTTATTCTGATAACTTTACTGATGATATCCGCAGGGCAATCGCCGGAGACCCTAACTACGATGCTTCTGCGGCGCCATCGCAGCCCGAAGGAATTCTTACCGTGACAGGGATGCAGGGCAAGTTTGGTGTAACGAAAAAAACTTTACAAAAATTCATCAAGGATAATCAGGATACTATCGGAAACCCTAAGGAGTTTAGTCCTAAAGGTACGGCCAGGACTCTTATGGGCTATGACAATGCGCAGCAAAACGTAATCGAAGAGTTACTGGTGAGTGCTGGATACTTAGTAGAAAAGGCTCCGGAAGGTGTGTTGTCGGAAAATGGCATGATTGAAACTTATGGCGTATCGGCACGTTCAATACGTAAGGCCGAAAAAGCACTGGGTGATAATTTAGGCCTCGTCAAAAAGTATAGATTTGATGCTAACCGTGTTCCGGGATTCACTCTCGAGCAACAAGAGGCAATCATAAGGACAATTAAAGAGGAGGGATATCATGTCGATGCCGCGCCAGATGGGTCAATGTCGATTAACGGCATGTCGGAGGAATGGGGTTTGTCTAGACAGATAATACAAAAGGCAATTACGGAAATGGGAAGTGAAGCGGGCCAACCTTTTATTGGAAGGTCAAGCACCAATATGGGTAAAAAGGCCTTATTCTATCTTCCAAACCAACAAGAGATAATATATGCGAAGCTAAAAGCCGATGGGCATTTTGCCGAGATAGCTCCGGAAGGTGTTTTAAACTTGCGCGGATTGGCCAACAAGTGGCACATAAATGATGATGACATTAGAAAGTACATTGATTTATTGGGTGATGCGCTGGGCTCGGTAGAAATCTATAAGTTTGGCCAGACCAAGAAAAAGGCAGTAGGTTATAGTCCTGAACAACAGGCTATGCTTCTTGACTTTATACGGACTTCACGTAGCTCAGACCGTTAGGAAGCAATGGACTTACCTTATAGTAAAAACCGCTTCTGGAAACGAAGGCGGTTTTTTGTATCCCAACGCATACTTACCGTTCCTAGAGCTTAAGAGCTTACGCTATAGATATTTTTTATGACTACTGAGGGAGGGCTATTTTGTGGAGGATTCGGGGGATTTGCGGCGATAAGGACGACAAAATCGCGAATTGCTTACATGCCAGACGGTGTGGCAGTTAAAACATTCATAGGTATTGGGGTCTTTTTGGGTGCTAACGGTGCTGCAGGTTGGACAGGTGGCGCGCATATGCAGCCAGTCCCGATAGGTATCTAAGCAGTCCTGGATATGTTCGGGATCAATCTTTATATCGTATTTTTTGGCGAGAATTTTTGCTTGCTGCCAGGCGGCCACTTCAAGCTGTACCAGCTCAAAATCTGAGGTGTAATTTTTGTGCCCGAGGATGCCATGGCATACTTCGTGCAGGAGTGACCATTGGGCAATTTGGGGCTGTGTTGAGCCAGGTGCATAGGTAACGGTTTGTTTTTTTGGTGACCAATAGAATGTATCGCCTTCAGAAAACGCAAGAGCGGGGTAGTCGGTGCGAAGTTTTTCGAGTAGTTCTTTCATATAGACAGAAAAAGGTCATAAAGTGCAGGTAATAGCTACCAGGCTACAACTTGTAATCTACAACTTTTTTAATACATCTTTCATAAGCTGGTAGCAGCCGAATATCACGGCTTGCTCGGCGGCTTGCGCGCCAACGACCTTAGGTGCTTTTACGAGTGATGTTTCGTATTTTTTAAGCTCGGCCTGAAGCGGCTCCTTGAATCTCTTGAAGTGACTGCCGACGCCACCTCCAATGATTATAACATCGGGTTGCAGCACGGCGTCCACATCTATAAGACCGAGTGCAATGTCATGGCTTACCAGTTTCCAGACATGCGGGTCGGTGATCTCGCTGGCTAATTTACCAAAACGGTTAACGATTGCACGACCGGATGCAAACGACTCCCAGGTAACTAGCTTGCCGTCGCGCTCATGCATCATGTGGCCGATCTCGGCATCTTCTAGTTCGGGGTCGAGCACGCCGTCGACGATAAGTGCGCCGCCGATACCGGTGCTGACGGTTACATACAAAGCTTTATGCGGCAGTGGTTTTAAGCGGCGCGCCTCAGAAAGACCTGCCAGTTTGGCGTCGTTTTCAAGCAATACCTCGCAGTTGGTAATTGCCTGAACCGCAGAGGCGAGCGCCACGTTTTCCCATTTTAGGTTGCCGAATGCGATAACCGTACCTTTTTCGTGATCGATTTTTCCGGGAGCTGCCACACACGCAAGCTTCCATGGTTTGGTAGTGACACGGGCTATGTTAACGGCCAATTCGCGCAGGAAATCATCATAATTTTTGGGAGTCGGAAACTTTAAAGATTCTTGCAGCTCGCCGTCGCGCGTGAAGCGTCCGAGCAGCGTTTTTGTGCCGCCAATATCAATGCCTAAATACATATAGCTAGTTTAACACTAAGCTTGTCTTTTTTGATGTACTTTGATCGAGCAAAGCACTAAACTCGCACTCTTTTTGTGTCGACAAAAAGAGTGGTAAAAAACGACCGGCGGCTAAAAAGAACATGATTGCCGGAAAGGATAAAAAACAGCCGCGCCGGCAAACGACCCGTAAAGGGTCGGCCCAAATAGTTCTATCAAGGAGTATTTGGGCCGCTATCGCTGCCAGCTTGATTCGGCTGTTTTTACCTTCCCGCCATCAGTCTTTTCAGAGCCGGACCAAAGACCAAGGAGGCTCCTAAAGGAGCTTTTATAAATAATTGAGCCGCCATGGCGGCTCTCCTTGGTGCTATCGGGGCCTTGGCTGCTTACCATGGCTCGGCTTCGTCAAAACAACAACCTATCCGGCCGAGGACTGTTCGACGGAGCGATTAGCTCCTAGCTCCGCAGGCGGTTGTTGGTTTTGACAAGAGGCCGACCAGTCAAGCAGACACCGGCCCGAGCTCTTTTGTATCCTTTTCTGTCGATACAGAAAAGGATGGACTCGGTTCCTTGCCAAAGGAACAGTTGCGTTCTTTTTGGAAGAGCACTTCATATTGCTAACAGATGCGTAACAGAGTATAATACTTCTTAAGTCTGAATGGAAATATGCGCTACGGCGTACCACAGTACTCATAAGGAGGCATATTTTTATGTCTAAAAGTTCTATTACTATGGATGAGCTGCTCGCCGGAAGCGAGATCGCTCAACTCAAAGCCGGAGACGTTGTCGAAGGTACGGTTACGAATGTTCGCAAGCACGAGGTCTGGATTGACCTTGGTGCGAGTGGTGTCGGTGTTATCATGCGCCGCGAAATTCCACACGGCCAATCTCTAGAAGTTGGCGGTAAAGTGACGGTAAGTGTTGTCGACCCCGAACTCGACGAAGGCTATGCGCTCTTAAGCATGAAGCGTGCGGCAAAAGATCGCGGTTGGGACGAACTACAGCGCGTGTTTGAAGCGCAGGAAATTATCGAAGTTATTGCCTACGACGCAAACCGTGGCGGTTTGTTGGTGGAACTTGAAGGTATTCGTGGCTTCTTGCCGGTTTCGCAGCTTGCTGCCGACCACTACCCACGCGTGAGTGGTGCCGACAAGGACGAAATTCTCCAAAAACTTAACTCAATCGTAAACATTCCGCTGCGTGTGCGCATCCTTGATGCAAACCGCAAGGAAAACAAACTTATCTTTAGCGAAAAAGAAGCAGTTAAAGATGACATGCAGTCGCGCTTGACCGAGCTAAAGGTTGGCGACGTGGTTGAAGGTGTGGTTACTGGTGTAATCGACTTTGGTGCATTTGTGAACGTAAAGGGCATCGAAGGCCTTATTCACATTAGCGAGATTTCTTGGGAACGCGTTGAAGATCCTCGTGAGTACGTAAAAACCGGCGAAACCGTTAAAGCCAAGATCATTGCAATTGACAAAGATCGTTTGTCTTTGAGCCTAAAGCAAATGAGTGACGATCCATGGGTAAACGAAGTCAAAGCTTTCAAAAAAGATGACATCGTTGAAGGCAAGATCACCCGCATTACGCCATTTGGCGCCTTTGTGCAGTTAAGCCCAAGCGTTGAAGCGCTCGTGCATGTTTCAGAAATGGGTGACGCCGCAGCAGGTGATGCAGCCGACCCGACCGAGATCTTTAAACTAAACGAGAAAAAAGAATTTAAGATTTTGGACATTGATACTGAGGCGCGCAAAATAGCACTTAGTCTTAAAAAATAGTAAAGGAACCACCGATATGCTGGACATTGCTGTGTCAGAAACTCCAGTTCGCAGTCGCCGTATGGCATATACGGCTTCTTTGCGGGCTTCGTTTCTTCCGTGCACTGCCCGAGCATCTCGGTGGTTCTTCGTGCAGCTGAACGAAAATAAGCACGACATAAGGTTGTTAGAGAAAGCAGGGGTTTAGACGATGGCGACAATGATTGAAATTGAAGATATGATCACCGTCGGAGCCCTTGCCGACAAATTAAGTCTGCCTGTTGCTAAGATTATTACCGAGCTTATGAAGAATGGTATCTTGGCTACGGTTAACGAAAAGATTGACTTTGACACGGCGCAAATTATCACCGGCGAATTGGGTCTCAGTGACATTGAGCTCGTTAAAAAAGCGGCGGTTATCGAAACGCCGGTACGTATAAAAACAGTTTCGGACGATCCAAATGCTGAAGCGCGTCCGCCGGTTGTTGCAGTCATGGGCCATGTCGACCATGGCAAGACTAGCCTTCTGGATGCGATCCGGCATGCAAACGTTGTGAAGGGCGAAGCAGGCGGTATTACGCAGCATATTTCTGCGTATAAAATCATGCACGGCGACCGTGCGATTACTTTTTTGGACACGCCTGGTCACGAAGCTTTTGCAGCACTGCGTGAGCATGGTGCAATGCTAACTGACCTTGTGATCATTGTGGTTGCGGCTGATGATGGCATAAAACCGCAAACGCTCGAAGCTATACGGTTCGCGCGCAAAGCTGGCGTTAAAATGCTGGTTGCCATTACCAAGATTGATAAGCCGGATGGAGACCAGAACCGTATTAAACAACAGCTTGCCGAGGCAGAACTCATGCCGGAAGAGTGGGGCGGCGATACAGTAGTTTTGGGGGTATCGGCAAAAACTGGTGAAGGTCTTAAAGAGCTGCTGGATATGGTGCTGCTGATTGCCGATGTTGAGGAACTGAAGGCTGTTTATAAGGCGCCAGCAAACGGGCTAATTATCGAATCGCATATGGAAACGGGCCGCGGTGCGGTTGCCGAAGCGTTAATCGAGCAGGGTACGCTGCATCCGGGTGACTTTGTTGTTGCCGGCGGCACGTATGCCAAAGTGCGTAATCTCGAGTCAACAACCGGCGGCAGCCTAAAAGAGGCCACTCCTTCAACACCGGTTGTTATTACCGGCTTTAAGGCGTTACCTGAATTTGGCGATGCGTTTTTGGTGGTTAAAAATGAGCGGGCAGCCCGTGAGGCGGCAAGCGCCGAGGGCGTGCACCGAAAAAGCGGTGCCGGTAAGCTCGAAATGAGCAGCAACGAACTGATACGGCTTATCAATCGCAGTAACCAGCTTCAAGAACTCAATATTATTGTTAAAGCAGATGTCCAGGGTTCGCTTACCTCGGTCATTGACAGCTTAAAAACCCTCGACAACGAAGAAGTTGCGGTGCGGGTAGTGGGTTCCGGAGTTGGCGCCATCACTGAAAACGACATGCATATGGCACATACCTCTCATGCGATTATTTATGGGTTTGATGTGCAGCTACCGGCCAATATTAAACAACTTGCCGCTCGCGACAAAGTATCGGTTCGCCTGTACCGGGTAATTTATGAACTGATCGATGATGTAAAATCTGAACTCACCAAACTTCTAGCGCCCGAAGTGGTCGAAACCGACCTCGGCCGGCTTGTTGTTAAAGGTATTTTCAAAACAACCAAAACAGAGGTTATCTGCGGCGGTGAAGTGACTAAAGGCAAGCTGATTCACCCAGCTTTGGCTCGTGTTATGCGAGGTAAAGAGCTCATTGCGGAAGTTGAGGTGACCGGGCTCAAGCGCGGTCCGGTAGAAGCAAAAGAAGTGCAAGAAGGCGAAATGTGTGGGATGAGCTTTAAGAGCAAGTCGCGCGTTGACGTGCAAGAAGGTGATCATATTGAATTCTTCACTCGTGAACTTAAGACAAGGAGCTTATAAGGATATGGACTATAGTATTAACGACGCTTTTTTAGAAGAAGTTGGAATTCATATTGCCGACGAAAAGCAGCGAGCAGCCAAAATTGCCGAAATCCAAGAGAGTTTTGAAGTACGTACGGGAGATCTGATCGCCAAACATTTAAGTCAGGCGCAGCTGGATGATTTTGAAAAGCTGCTTGATAAAGGTGATGAAGCCGCTAATCTTGCCTGGGTAGAGAAAAATTACCCTACCTATAAAGAAGAAGTTGATAAAGCCTATAAAGCTCTAAAAGATGAGCTAAAACATGGTAAAGTAAAGTCGTAAGGAATATGCATGTATAAACTCGACAATAACTTTTTAATCAATGTAGGACTGGGCGGGCTGCCGGTAGAAGAGAAAAACCGTCTGCTACACATGATCTATGAACGGCTTGAGATGAACGTGGGTATGCGTTTGGCTGAAAAAATGAGTGATCAACAGCTTGAGTCTTTTATCGACCAAAACAATGAAGCTGGCGCACTGAAGTGGCTGGAGACGAACTTTCCTAACTATAAAGATGTTGTTGCTGAAGAGCTCGAAAAACTTCGCGGCGAAGTGCAGGCGGCCGCACCGCAGATTATTGCCGCCGCACAGCAGGCTGGCCAACAAATGCCGCCGGTTGCACAAGAACCTATGATGCCCGGTATGCCGACTCAGCAGCCTGTTGGCGTGCCCGGCCAAGTCCCACCACAGCCTAGCTACCAACAGCCGCAGCCAAGTTACCAGTCACAACCCGTCTATCCACAAGCCCCGCCGCAGCCCCAGTACGGCCAACAGCCCTACGGTGGTCAGAATATGCAGTCACCGGTAAATCCGGTTCAACCCGCGATGCCGCAGCAACCGGCCTACGGACCCGCTCCGACGGCACCTGCGCAAGCCGCACAGCCTCAGCCAAGCTTTGGGCCTGTGTCTAATCCTCAGCAACCAAGTACTCAGCCTCAACCGGGGTTTGCGCCGAGTCCTAGCCCAGCGCCCGCACAACCTGCGGCCGATCCAAGCCAAACCGCACGGCAATTTACACCTCCGCCTCCCGGCTACATGCCTCAGTAGGGAACTAAAAACCAAAAGTTATATTCTGTCTTTGTAACCGGCCAGGAATTCTCTTACAGACATTTCTTTTTTACCAGCTGGTTTTAGTTTATCTATACATAAATATCCATTTTTGCAGTTCACCATCAGAAGCTTGGTCTCGTCATCTTGTATTTCTACCTCGCCGACCACCTCGCTAAAGTTTGAGGGAACTGCATGTGCCTGAGTGATAATAACTTCAATATCGCCAAAAGTCGTATAGCTTTTTGGCCACTCAATGTAAGCACGGATCTCGCGTTCAAGCTGCTCCGCAGACTTGTTCCAGTTGAGTCGCCCATCTTCTTTCTTTATTAGTTGATCATACGTTGCACGAGTATCGTCTTGAGCTACTGCAGTTATGTTGCCGTTCAATATCTTAGGTAGTAGCTCGATAACCATGGAACTACCGATATTTAGCAGTTTGTTGGCTAAGTCTTGCTTCGTCTCAGAACCGTTTAAAGCTAGTTCCCTCTGTTCATATACCGGGCCAGCATCCATAGCTCTAACGAGTTGCATTACAGACACGCCAGTTTTGTTCTCGCCACTTAGGATTACGCTCTCAAGCGGTATTGGCCCACGATGTGCAGGCAATAGCGAAGGATGGATATTAATAATACCCTTTGGAAATATATCTATCACCGATTGTGGAACTATACGGCCATATGCTACTAACACGGCGATTTCGGCACGGAACGATTTGAGCTGGTCGATAATATCTGACGGTTTATCGGGCAGTAGTACTGGGATATTATATTGACGTGCAGTGGCCATAATTTCGAGGTCGCGGGTATTTCATGATACTCCACGTTCAAAATTGGATACAACAGCCTTGACATCAAAACCCGCTTTAATTAATGCCCTTAGGGTAGGTGCCTCAGTTGTTACGCCTGTTGCAATACGCTCATTACCAAAGAAAACTATAGGAGTTTTTCTTGACTCTTGACTCTTGACTCTTGACTCCTGACTCATGCACTAATCCCACAAACCAGCGGTCGCTTTTTCGTACTCAAGGGGCTTTAATTTGCCGTCTTTTTCAAGGCTAAAGAACGCCTCTTTTTCGCCCTTCAAATGATCGACAAACAAGATGCCGTTCGTATGGTCGATTTCATGCTGCAGAACACGCGCTAAAAACCCTTCGGCGGTGACGCGAATTTCTTTGCCAAGTTCGTTGAGCGCTTTGACTCGAACTTTATTATGGCGTTTTACTCTACCATAGATGTTTTTTACGCTCAGGCAGCCTTCAAAATCTTCTTCTAACTCACCTTCGTATTTAGTGATCTCGGGGTTGATGAGTGTTAAAAAGCGGCGGTCTTTTTTGTCGTCAAAATTGTTTCTTACGACCACCACACGGTACAAGCGGTCGATCTGTACGGCAGCTAGGGCAACGCCGACTTCGTGCTCGCGGTTATCTTCCCAGTCGAGTGTGGCTTCTTCCATGTCCTGAACAAGCTGTCTGATCTCGTCAGAAATAAGGCCCACTTTTTGGGATCGCTGCCGCAAATGTGTATGGGGCAGGGTGATGATATCGTTGCGCGTTGCCATTGCAGCTAGTATACAGTACCGAGCCGACAGTTAACAGAGTTAGAGTCCTCAAAAATTATAAAAGATTGGCGGGGTCTAGGTCGTAGCTCCAGTCGCCAATTTTAGGAGCTTTATTGATCGTTTCTATGGCTTTTAGAAGCTCATTGCGGTCAACCGCTTTTAGAACGAGCTGCCAGTGGTACAAGCCGTGGGTGTGCTCATAAAAACCAGGCGCCGGTTCGCTTAAGCGTACCTTAAGTTTGGTGGATGAGAGTAGTGTATGCAGAGTACGAAGTGTCTTTTCAGCACTATTTGAGCTTTTTCTGGAAACGGTGATTTTAAGTAAAAAACAGAACGGCGGGAATACAAAAGCTTTACGTTCAGAGAGTTCGGTTTCGTAAAAGTGGGCATAATTTTTGGTAATTGCAGCGCCTAAGACCGCGTTTTCGGGCATGTAAGTTTGTACGATGACGCGCCCGCGTATATGCCCGCGCCCGACACGTCCCAGCACCTGGTGTAGTAGTTGGTAACTGCGCTCGCCGGCAGTAAAGTCCGGCATATTCAGGCTCGTGTCGGCGGCTACAATACCGACCAAACTAAGTTTAGGCAGATCAAGACCCTTGCCGAGCATTTGCGTGCCGACCAAGATGTCCACATTGCCGGCGCGTATATTTTCGTAATGCTTGTCCATCCGCTCGGCGACGCCGAGGTCTGTGTCAAAACGCTGTATTTTGGCATGCGGCAGCAAACCTTGCAGCGTGTCGACCAATGCCTTGGTGCCCATGGTTTTGTACTGGATTTCAGCGCTTTGGCATACTTCGCAGGTAAGCGGTGCTTTCGTGGTAAAACCACACGTATGGCAACGTAAGTGATGATTGTCGCCGTGATAGGTCAGGGGGAGGTCGCAGTGCGGACACAGTGCTTGCCAGCCGCAGTTTTGACATAACACAACCCGTGCCGTGCCGCGGCGGTTAAGATAAATGAGCGACTGTTCCTTATGTGCAATATTTCTTTCAAGCGCCCCAAGCAGCTCGTCCGACAAAAATGGATGGCGGCTAAAATGAGACTTGTCCTTTAGGTCGATGGTGCTGATTTGCGTTTGGAATATGTTATCTTCTGAGGCTACGGTGCGTTTTGCGCTTTGTTGCATACGCAAAATGGGCATGCCAGTGGCCTGGGCGTAATAATAATCGGCAACAGGGGGAGTAGCGCTGCCATAGATTGCTTCGGCGTTATGCAGCTGGGCAAGTTTTCCTACGACTCGTATGGTTTGATACTTCGGTGCCTGCTCCTGTTTGTAGGCCGGCTCATGAAACTCGTCCATAACGATAAGACCGATATTCTTTAGCGGCGAAAAAAGTGCCGAACGCGGACCGATAACGATAAGAGGCTCTTTTTCGAGGGCAATTTTTAGCCAGTATTCTCGGCGTTTTTTGCTCGTAAGGTTGGAATGCATAGTTAGGACATGCTCGCCAAATACGGCCCGAAACGTTGCCTCAAGCTGCGGTGTTAAGCCAATTTCGGGTGTTAATATTACGGCCGATTTACCGTGTTTTAGAGCGGCTTTTGCGCGTTCTATATAGACGCGCGTCTTGCCGCTTCCTGTTTCGCCGTGCAGCAAAAAGTGCGGTTTTGCAGCAGCATTCATAGCGGTAATGACCGTTTTTTGGTCGGGCGAAAGCGGGGGTAAATCTCCGCTTTTGCTTGACTCATGACTGCGAACTTCTGACTCTATTTCTAGCGTCTCGGCCTTCTTTGTAATCAAACTACTCGGTAAAAATAGCTGTGCCGTGACGCCGCTGCCGCTGGGGTAGTAGTCCTGTAGCCATGCGAATAATCGGACGGCTTCTTTAGGTAATGCGGCGTTCTGGACCGGGCGCGTTATTGGCTTACATATAAAGCTCGGTTTACTAACTTTTGCATGCACAAAGCCCAGTGCGAGTGTTTTGCCAAGCGGCACAATCACCACGTCGCCCGGGCGCAGAACCAAATCGGACGCGTAGGTGAGCGGTTCGGACTTCTGATAGCGCGCACTTGCAACATAAACCTCATAATACATACTTTAGATTATAGATGACACAAGGAATAACATAGGCAACAAAATAAAATAGATGATTTTTATTCTAGTATCTCTAATCTATATTCTGTATTCTTTCTTGCTCATGCTTGCATCCATAAAATATCTAGTCTATATTGCATACCCAAGCGAGTGGAGCTATACTAGTTGTTGTTCTAATAACAATGAGAGGTGAGTTGAAATGTTAGACGTGTTTATCACATCCCGGGTACGACGCAAGATTATCGTAATCTATGCGAAATATCCTGATTTCAAAACTCACGTTAGGGGTCTTGCTAAGCTCATTAAAGAAGATGCGGGCAACATTCAGCGCGAACTGAAGCGTCTTGAAAAAGTCGGCTTCCTTATTTCTGAAAAACAAGCTAACACCAAGATATATCACACGAACAAGCACTTCCCGATTTTTAAAGAGCTGCAGAGTATTGTTCTTAAATCACAAAGAACTACCCAAAAAAAGAATCAGTTATAAAAACTAAGACTTAGCGGATAACGTCTAGGGCAAAGAACTAAACCCTGTACGCTGACCGCTGCACCCTTAATAAAGCAATAAAGGGTTGATTAATTCGGGCAACAGAGGTACAATTGTCTTTATGATTTCAGTAACAAGAAAAGACAACAAAGAGCCAATCGAGAACTTGCTGCGCCGTTTTAGCCGCAAAGTACAGTCTGCTGGCGTTATTATGACCGTTAAAAATGGTCAGTATTTTGAAAAGCCGCTTAGCAAGCGCGAGCGCCGTTTGAAGGCTATTGTTCGCCGCGAACGCAAAGCCATTAAAGTGAAGAACTTAAAAATGGGCAAGAAATAATCCGCCCGGATTATTTGAAAGAGCCTTCCGCGGAGGGCTCTTTTTAATTAGATGAAAAATAACTTCTTCTTTGGTACACTTTAGGCATGAGTATAAAAACAACGATTGACGCCGATTTAAAAACTGCGCTTTTGGCGGGCGACAAAGTTTTAGCTACGACCCTTCGGGGGATTAAGGCGGCGATTTTAAATACAGAAATTGCCGAAAATAAGCGTGAAGCGGGTCTTTCTGACGATGAGGTGACTAATCTGCTCGTTAAGGAGGCAAAAAAACGTCAGGAAAGCGCCGATTTATATAACCAGGGCGGAAACATTGAAAAGGCTGCGGCCGAAACTGCCGAGAAACTGGTGATTGAAAAATATTTGCCGGCACAAATGGACGATGAGGCATTGAAAAATCTCGTAGAAGCTGCGGTTGCCGAAGCGAACGCTGCGAGCATGCAAGATATGGGTAAGGTGATCGGACTCGTTAAGCAGCGTGCGGGCAATACGGCCGACGGCGGCCGCATTGCGCAAATGGTCAAAGAAAGATTAGCTTCATGAATATAGAAGATTGTTTTCAGGCTGCTTGTTTGGATGATGCGTACGGCGCAGCCGAGAAACGGACCGAACCGTACAAAGGTACGGTGAAGGGAGTATCGGAAGCTGCAACACAGCGCATCGCCAAAAGCTTTGGCAGAGTCGGCGGCTTTGCCGACGAGCAGGCCAAAGCGGCAAGGAGTCTGAAATGATCATCTTTATGGGTGTAGCCGGTAGCGGAAAAAGCGTCCAGGGCAAGACGTTAGCCGATCATTTGGCGCTGCCATGGCTGAGTACGGGTGAGTTTTTGCGTATGCTCATTGCGGGCGACAAGCGCCGCGAAATGATTGCCGGAAAACTGCTTGAAGATAAAGAAATAATTAGGCTGGTTCAGAAAATCTTTAGCATGATCCATGCTAACGAAGAATTTATCCTGGACGGCTTTCCGCGTACGACTGCGCAGGCTGACTGGCTCTTGAACCAGGTAAAGCACGGGCAGCTGCACATAACCGGCGTGGTGCATTTAGCGGCTGACGAAAAAACAGTGCTCAAACGGTTGCTGGGGCGCGGCAGGCAAGACGACACCGAAGAAGCCATTCGTGAACGGTTTGAAGAATATGAAGCGCAGGTAAAGCCGATTATCGAACACTTTAAAGCGGCCCACATACCTGTATACGATATAAATGGCGACCAGACTCCAGAACAAGTACAAAACGACATACTAAAGGCTCTCGGAGCATGAGCTATACCCGGGTAAAAACTGCTGAAGAAATCGAAAGTATGCGTATAGCCGGTAAAATGCTGGCTACGGTACTGCAATACGTAAAAAGCCAAACCGTTGCGGGCATGAGCACACAAGATCTCGATGACCTGGCGGCAAAAAAATTAAAGACCTTGGGCGGTGCGCCTTCGTTTTTGGGGTACAACGGGTTTCCGAGTGTGCTATGCGTGTCGGTGAATGACGAAGTGGTGCATGGTCTCCCAAACAAGCATAAAATTTTAGAAGAGGGCGACATAGTTAGTATAGACTTTGGCGTCACCTACCGCGGCATGGTTACTGACGCCGCCATAACCTATGCCCTAGGGTTGGTGGATCCAAGAATTCAAAAGCTCATTGATGTTACTGAGCGTTCCATGTATGCGGGTATAGAAACGCTTCGGGACGGCGTGCGCGTGGGTGACATATCACGGGCAATACAAAAAATACTGGACTCGCGAGGCTATGGCATAGTGCGCGATTTAGTTGGGCACGGCGTAGGGCATCGTTTACACGAAGAACCGGATATCCCTAATTATGGCCATGCCGGCAGCGGCCCAACGCTTCAGGCAGGTATGACGATAGCGATTGAGCCGATGGCTACGCTTGGTGGCTGGCGGGTTACTATGGACGATGATCATTGGACAATCCGTACTAAAGATCATTCACTCGCAGCGCATTTTGAACATACGATTTTAATTACCGAAAAAGGCTACGAAATCTTAACTGAAGTGTGAGAGGGGACAATATGTACGAGCAACTACCAATACCTGCGGAAATCACAGTTGAGCCACGGCGAGTCGGCGGCGTGGCAATGAATGGCGGGGCGGAACGAGTTGACCGCGAGCCGGTCGTTAACTTAGTCCCGGTTGAAGAAACTCCAGGGCTCACTTTAGTGGACCATAGAAAACCGTCTCGAAACGGTCCGCCGGATTTACTTGCCGGAGGGCTAAGTGAAGAGATGCGGGCGTGGCTTAGTGAACAACGACAAAAAGAAATAGACTGGCGTCGGCGAGTTGCTGCGTCGCAATATGATCGTCGCCTTTGGTAGTCTGCGCTGTCTTTATTGAATGCGAACGGCGAGCATGTTCTTAAGATTGCATTTATAAAAGGTTAAGCGGTATACTACGACTTATTATGTATATTTGCGCTCAATTACGCATGCCTCAAAGCACTTATTCTGCGGCCGTGCACCTTAACGGGGGTGCCGCGTGAGTGCTCGTGAATTTCCTCATTTTGTTGGTATCGATATAGGTACTTCTACAGTTCGTTGTGTGATCGGTATGTATGACTCACCGGAAGCACAAACGCCCTCTGTCGTGGGCTATGGTTCGGCCGTAAACAGCGGTATGCGTAAGGGGGTGGTGTCGCACATAGATGACGTAGCCCAAGCAATCGCTCAGGCGGTTACTGAAGCCGAGCGCTTGAGCGGTATGCGCATTACTACGGCCACGGTAAATATTGGCGGCGCGCATGTAGCAGGTGTTAACTCTCGCGGCGTGATAGCTATTCCGACTGCAAGCAAAGAAATTACCCCGGAAGACCGTATGCGTGTTGAAGAAGCAGCAACCATTATTCAGCTGCCGCCCAATCGTGACATTATCCAGGTATTTGCTAAAAATTATCGGTTAGACGGGCAAGATAATATTAAAGATCCGGTCGGCATGAATGGTGTGCGGCTCGAAGTCGATACGCATATTGTTACTGCCGCTACCCCCAGCCTAAAAAGTTTAACCGCGGCGCTCGACAAGGCCGGTATTCACGCGTCGCATTACACGGTTTCTAGTCTTGCCGCCGCTGAGGCGGTATTGAATCGGCAACAAAAAGAGTCGGGTACGGTATTGCTTGATATTGGCGCCGGCACAACCAGTCTCGTTGTGTTCGAAGACGGCGAAGTGCAACACGTGGCCGTAATCCCGGTAGGCGGCATACATTTGACCAATGACCTCGCAATCGGCCTGCGAACCGACTTAGATGTGGCCGAAGCGGCAAAGTTACAGTTTGGCAGCGTTAAAACTTCAGCTAAGATTAACCGGCAAGTAAAAGTAAAGCATAATGGTCAGGAATATCTTTTTAATCAAGGCGATATACATATGATTCTGGAGGCTCGGATCGAAGAGCTGCTCGAGTATGTCGACAAAGAGCTAAAGAAAATTCAGAAATCACGTCGTTTGCCGGGCGGCGTGGTGCTGGTTGGCGGGTCGGCAGGTCTGCCTGGCTTAGCCGACTTTACGCGCGATACGCTGCAGTTGCCGGCGCGGCTCGGAAAATTACTGCCGCTTGGGGGTCTGGTAGATGCTATTGAAGACGAACCATACGAAACAGCAATTGGACTTATGTGGCTCGACATGTTGCTTGGACAAAGTTTTGACTCGCCAAAAACAGGGGCGGATGGTATGGGCGGACTCGGAACTGCGGCGACAAATGTGTTCAAACGCTTCCGTCGCAAGCATTAATTTTGGCTGAAATACTTTTTATGGCTAGGGTTTGTTGATAGGAATCATTTCTTGTTCTATACTGATGGTAAGAAAGTTAAGGAGTATAAGTCGCATGCCTCAAGTAACGCCCGATATCGAAACGTTCGCTCGTATTTTGGTGGTGGGTGTTGGGGGTGCCGGTGGCGCGGCTATTAACCGCATGGCCGAATCAGGCGTCAGCGGCGTTGATTTCATTGCGATCAATACTGACGCTCAGGCATTGCATCATTCTTTAGCACCAACAAAGATTCATATCGGCAATGAAGCGACGCGTGGACTTGGGGCAGGTGCTGAACCGCTCGTGGGCAAAAAAGCGGCCGAAGAATCCCGTGACGATATCGCCAAAGCCATCCAAGGCGCAGACATGATCTTTATTACTCTTGGTGCGGGTGGCGGCACTGGTTCTGGCGCCGGGCCGGTTGTGGCCGAGATTGCCAAGCAAACTGGAGCGCTGGTGGTGGCATTTGCTACGAAGCCGTTCGCGTTTGAGGGCGTAAAGCGCCGCCGCAATGCTGATATCGCCATAGAAACGCTGCGTCGCTCGGTTGACACGCTTATTACGATTCCTAACGACCGACTTTTGCAGACAATCGACCGTCACACGCCACTACTCGAGGCATTTAAAGTAGCCGACGATGTGCTTCGTCAAGGTGTGCAGGGTATATCCGATCTTATAACCGTAAACGGTCTTATTAACCTCGACTTTGCCGACGTTAAGACGGTAATGAGCAATGCCGGCAGTGCGCTCATGGGTATTGGTCGTGCCAGCGGCGAAAATCGTGCCGTTGAAGCGGCCCAACAGTCAATCGAATCGCCGCTTTTGGAAGTTTCGATCGACGGTGCACGGGGCATCCTCTTCAACATTATCGGTGGCGATGATATGACCATGCACGAAATCAACACCGCTGCCGAAGCTATTACGGCGGCTGCCGATCCTGACGCTAACATCATCTTTGGCGCAACCATTAATCCGGATCTTCAGGGCGAAATGATCATTACGGTTGTTGCGACCGGTTTTGACGCGGCGTATTTCCAGGATCGTTCGCAGGCCAGCGCATCAATGCCTATTAGTCAGCCGCTTGATGACGACGACGATGCTTCAAGCAGTAGCGATGCGACGACCACATCCGAAGAAACCATGCGTGATATCGACATGAACGTCGATAACGAAGAAAACGAGAAGTTGGCTGAAGAGTTTCAGCGCGATGACACTGGCCCAAGCATCTGGCACATGCCCGACACCGACGACGAAGAACCAGACACAAAGTCCGAGCCTGACACCAAGGAAAAAGAGGATGATCACACCGGCTTTTTCGGCTCAGTCGACAAAAAAGACGAAGATGATCTGGATAAACCGTCTTTCCTCAGGCGGTTGAAGCGGAAGAAGGATGATAAGTAATAGGGAAAGGAGCCGGTAACGGCTCCTTTCTTCTTTCGATAAAGAAGCAAATCCATACTTTTCTGTACCGACAGAAAAGTATGCAAAAGAACTCGGGCCGGTGTCTGCCTGGCTGGTCGGCTTCTTGTCAAAGCCGGCAATGATCGCAATAACTCCCTCGCTATGCTCGGTCAAACAGATTGCGCTCTGGCATTGTCGTTTTGACGAAGCCGAGCCATGTCAGGCAGTCAAGGCCCATTAAAGACCAAGGATGC
>CAYSJS010000014.1:0-20295 GCA_964431415.1 uncultured Candidatus Saccharibacteria bacterium
AACTTATTACAAAAATTGCGGGCGCCTACGAGCTTGCTTGGATCATATGGTCTATTATTGCCTGCTGATTCGCCTGCAATGATTCCCATACGAAAAGCATCGCTGCCGAATTCCTGCACTTTTTCGATCGGGTTAACGACATTTCCTTTGCTTTTGCTCATCTTTTGGCCGTGTTCATCCTGTATGAGGCCATGAAGGTAGACTTCCTTAAATGGAATGTCACCCGTAACGTACAATCCTATCATGATCATGCGCCCCACCCACGGGTACAAGATGTCTGCCCCTGTCTCCATGAGACTTAAAGGATAATGCTGGGAGAATGTTTCGCTTGGGTATCCTAAGGTGGCAAACGGCCAACTCGAACTGCTGAACCAGGTGTCAAATACGTCGGGGTCACGACGGTAGGTTTTTCCGTCCTTTTCGAGTATTTCATTGCCTACCTCGGTGCTGAATATCCAGTCATCGGTGTCATCTACGTTCTGGAAGGCGGGAATGGGTATGCCCCAGGCAATTTGCCGCGATATGTTCCAGTCTTTCAGTCCACGCATGTAGGTGATAAGCTGTTTTTTCTTGGATTCAGGATGAAAAGTGATTTTGCCGTCTTCGAGTGCCTGGATAGCGCGTTGAGCCAGTGGTTGCATATTTACAAACCACTGCTCCATCAGCATGGGCTCAATGACGGTGCCGCACTTATAGCACTTCCCTACCCTGTTACGGTACTGTTCGTCCACGCGTACCAGTAAGCCCTTCTCTTTGAGGGCTTCTACAACAGCTTTTCGCGCCTCCATGACGGTCATGCCTCGGTACTTCCCTGTTTTTTCGTTCATGGTGCCGTCATGCTCTATAACACGTACCGCGGGCAGGTTGTGGCGCTGAGCTACTTCCCAGTCATCAAATGAATGGGCGGGTGTAATCTTTACTACCCCTGTGCCGAATTTCGGGTCAACCATTTCGTCGGCAATGACCATAACCTCAAAACTACCATTTACCCCTTCAACCGTTATGTTCTTACCTATCCATTCTTTATAGCGTTTGTCGGTGGGGTGGACGGCTACGGCAGTGTCGCCAAACTTGGTTTCTGGGCGGGTAGTTGCCAGCGTAAATGGGCCGTACTTCATGTAATACAGTGGCGTTTCGGCCTCTTCGTATTCTACTTCTATATCGGCAAAGCCGGTTCGATGCAGGGTGCAATAATTTACGAGACGCTCACCCCTGTAAATAAGCTTGTCTTCCCACATCTTCTTAAATGTTTCGTAGGCACGGTCGACAATTTTTTCGTCAAGCGTAAAGGTAAACTTTGACCAATCGGTGCTTGCGCCCATCGTACGTATTTGAGACTCAAAGTTTGTCCGGTTTTCGGCTACAAAATCCCATATCTGGGAATACAGCTCTTCCCTGTTGAAATCAAAGCGACTCTTGCCTTCTTTAGCGAGCTTTTTCTCGTATACGGCCTGTGTTTCGAATCCAGCATGATCCGCGCCTGGAAGAAGCAATGCCGCTTCACCCTTCATGCGGTGGTAGCGGACAGCAATATCTTCGATAGCCAAAGTAAGCCCATGGCCCAGATGCAGGTCACCGTTGGCGTTTGGCGGCGGGACGACTATGGTATAAGCACCCTCTGCACCCCTGTTCTTCGGTAGAAATGCCCCGCTCCGCTCCCATAGTTCATAAATACTTGATTCGTACTCTTTTGGCTCGTATGTTTTTGATAATTTCATATGAAGAACAGTATACAGTAAGTTGATGGTGCTTAACAGAGGTGAAGAGTAGAGGCATTTTGGAATGAACTAAGCCACAGACCGAAAGCATGTAAACATTTCACGTGAAGCACGCATTTAATAAGCCAATAATCTTTTCACGTGAAAATTGGATGTTGTAATTATAACTATATCCCACCGCTTTGCTTTTAGGTGCGTCACTCTGTTTTAAAGAGTAAAATAAGCGTTTTTGTTTTCGGTCTAATCATAAGCTGTATGGGAAAGTGAGACAATATTGACATGAGTGGTAAAATATATAGTAATTATGCACAACGAAGACGAACCAATCTGGATTGAAATAGTACCTGTTACGGATACAAAACCTCAATGGAAGAGCAGGGTGGTTAATGGCTTAGCAAGTGCCGCGGGAGTAACAGCTGCGGGTGGACTGGGTGTACTGTTATACGCAGAAAAAGCAGATATTTCCGTTAGGGAAGCAGCATGTAATGCTGGTCTGATAGTTGGCGGCTGTGCTGTAGTCGCCGGAGTTACAAGTGCAATTTTCACAAGTCGGTAATAACAAGCAACGCTATTATTAGTAGCTGTCGGCCAGGTGGTACATTGACAAAACATATGTAAAATGCTACAATAGTGTTACCTATTAAACAAAATAAAAAGTGAATAACGCAAATAAGACCGAAACACAGGTTCCTTCTGCCCATAACGAATCTTCTGATCAGGCAGCAATAAGCGCCGAGCTCATGGCTCGGGCTTCGGCTATATGCGCAGAAAGGCTTAGTTACCGTGATGTGCTCGGTGATGCAGCCCCGGCTGCTCAGGGCGAATCTGCTATGAGGTACGCGACCGTATTGGCTGAATGGGAGGATGCGGGTAGGGGCGAGGAAGTGGCGTTCGTAGCTCGTGATATACGTTCGTGCTTTGACCGAATGCGCAGTGCATTACCGCCAGAAGTGACCGTTTCAGTGTATGCCGATTCGGAATCGTGGATACTGTGGGACATAGCAAAACAAGAGGCCTTAAAGGATGAACCGTATGCTGGGGGTTACTACTCCGGCAGTGCTATCGAAATAACAGAAGGTAAGAACGAGCAAGATGTAGATTTTATGAGGGAGGCTATAGCTGCTCGGCATTTTGGTTGGGAAGTGCATCAGATGGCCTTAAGGGGTGACGATATGAGTTGGTTGGAGTCAAAACTCAATCTTAAAACAGGTACGTTCAGCGAAGGAGCTGCAGCGAGAGACCGTGGTGAATTCGGCACTATAAACAACGGTTATCATCAAACAATATGGGAGCAGGTGCATAAAGTCGGCGATACGGCACATAACGGACAGCTTCCGTCATCTGAGTATCTTGATCTCGGTTTGGCGCTCCAGCACGTGCTCACGGGAAATGATTACTTTGGGGCGAGAGTAGACGCAGCAGCCGGACAGATGGGCTAGAGTGCGTAACTACATTGAGAGGTTTGGATTAATCTCGAGTGAGTACGGGTCGGCTGTTGGCTGACCATGCATGGCTTTGAAGCAGCCGAGTGTTGCTATCATGGCGCCGTTATCGGTGCAGAGTTTTGGGTCGGTATACAAAACTTCAATTGGTAACCGTTCTTGAAGCTGACGCCGGAGTTCCTGACTTGAGGCGACGCCACCGGCAATAACAACTGAAGCAGGTGAGAACTCATGAAAGGCGGCAATAGTCTTGTCGACAACCGTTTCTATGGCAACACGCTGGAATACGGCTGCAATATCTGCTTTCTGAGCTTCTGTGAGGGCCGCTGGCAGGTCTTTTGATGGAAACGTGAAATCTTTACCGCATAAAGCTTGTGCTTGTCTTAGAACGGCTGTTTTGACGCCAGAGAAAGAAAAATCATATCCAGTCGCTAAATCTTCGCGGTGAGCACTTTGGGTACGGAGCGACTGTAGTGCCGGTGAAATGGTATGCATTTTGGCTTTTGGCAGGTCAAATGCGCGCGGGTTGCCATCCGCAGCTTTTTTGCCGACGGAAGGACCACCAGGGTAGGGGAGGCCAATGATTTTTGCTACTTTATCGAATGCCTCGCCAATGGCATCATCCTGGGTTTGTCCAAGAAGAGTGTAGTCAAAATGATTACGAAACAAAGCTAATTGACTGTGGCCGCCGCTCACAATCAGCGCCAACATAGGAAAAGAAGGGGCTCTGGAAGGTAATTTGTATGTAGCACCCCCTAATTGCCACTCGCGTGAGGCTGCGGGGCTTTCGGACGAGGCGAGGCGGGATCGAGAAGCGGAAGGAGGCGTAGCGTTGTTACGTTGACCGAGCAGCGGAGATTCCAACGAAGCATCGGCGGAAGATCCTGTAGTCGTAAGGAAGTTGGCGTAGACATGGCCTTCAACATGGTTAATCGCATACAGCGGCTTGTGTTTCATGATCGCTAAGGTGCGAGCGGTCATAACTCCGACCAGCAGTGAGCCTCCGAGACCTGCGCCATAGGTAACGGCTATGCCATCAATGTCATCCCAGGTGAGCGCCGCATCGTGCAAGGCTTGTTTAATAACGGGGGTAATACTTTCAATATGACTACGCGCAGCAATTTCAGGGACCACGCCGCCGAATGCTGCATGTAGGTCCATCGAGCTCATAACCGTATTCGCAAGTAGCTCCTTACCGTCTCGAACGATACCGCAAGCCGTTTCGTCACAGCTACTTTCTATGCCTAAAATTACCGTCATTAACTACTCCAGCGCCTTATTACGTGTTACAGCATACCAGAACAGGGGTGCGCTGGCTAACTTCGCGTAAAAAACTACTCAAAAGACGTGTACAATGGTCGTATGAGAAGTCTGATTAAAAAAATTGTGCCGGCGGGTGTTTTTCATAAAGTAGAACCAGCTGGCCATAAGCTTGAGGCGGTGATCGAAGAGGTCTTTTACGGTTTTCCTGCCAAAAATCTGAAAGTAATCGGTGTGACGGGTACGGACGGCAAGACGAGCACCTGCACCTTAATTACGGCGATGTTGCGTCATGCCGGTTTTAAAGTAGCGATGATGACGACTATATCGGTTGACTACGGCGATGGCATAGTGCACTCAAACCCGACGCGACTAACTTCGCTCGGTTCACTCCAGCTAGTGCGTGAGCTCAAAAAGATTAAAGCTGCCGGCGCAGAATGGTTGGTGCTCGAAACAACTTCACATGCTTTGGCTCAGTACCGGGTATGGGGCGTGCCATACACCATAGGCGTAATGACCAACGTGGGACACGAGCATTTGGACTATCACGGGACGTTTGAGCGGTATCGTGATGCCAAAAAAATGCTGTTTGAGCATGTAAATAGTAATAAAAACGGTCTGCAGGTAGGTGTAGCTAATGCCGACGATCCAAGCGGTGAGCTTTTTGCGGCCTCTGTTAAGAATCCGGTGCTGTATGGCATGAAAAAAGGTGACCTGCGGGCAGAAGATGTCACCCTTACTCCAAGTGGTTCGCGCTATAGTGCTGTGATCGGCAACGAAAAATACCGGATTACCTGCCACTTGCCCGGTTCATTTAATGTCTATAACTCCTTAGCTGCGGTTGCAGTCGGGCGGGCAGTTGGTCTGACCGCAAGCCAAATAGAGCAGGGGATAGCAAGTCTAGACAGCGTAGAGGGTCGGATGACTCGCGTTGATGAAGGGCAGGACTTTGACGTAATTGTCGACTATGCGCATACCCCAGAAAGTTTTGAGAAAGTCTTTAAAGAAGTTAAGCCTCTCGTACAGGGTAAGATGATCGCCGTTTTTGGTTCTGCGGGGCGCAGGGACATTGAAAAACGCGCCAAACAAGGCGAAATGGCGGGCAAATACTGCGATGAGGTGGTGGTAACCGAAGAAGACGATCGTGATAATGACGGGCAAGAGATCTTGGAGCAAATAGCCAGCGGGGCTGAAAAAGCCGGCAAAGTTAAAGAAGAGAACTTGTTTCTTGTGCACGATAGGGAAGATGCCATAGCTTTTGCCTTTAAGCGCGCACAAAAAGGTGACATGGTGCTTTTGCTCGGCAAAGGGCATGAAAAGTCAATCTTGAGCAACGGACCGAAGGCGGCCGAATACCGCGACAGACCACAAGATGACTCCGACCCGGAAAGAGTAATAAAGCGCGACTACGACGAAGTATCAGTGGCCCGCTCAATCCTCGAAAATTGGAAACACTGATCACACTATTATTGACTTTTGTAAAAGCTTGTGCTATTGTGAATATAAAGTAAGATAGCAAAAAAATAAAAATGCAGCTTCCTAAATATGGTATCGAAAATATAAATAACTCGTCCCAACAGGTGTCTCTGTCTGAAGGGGCGTTTCCGTGGGTTGATGGTCCAGTTGAGCTTTCGGCTGCGCGAGTTAACTTAGAAGGTGGCGAGACTGTACTGTACGCAAGTGCGGTCGGACTTAATAGTAGCGTCGAGAAGCTAGCCCGGAAAGTACCAGATGAACAGTCGCAAAATGCCGAACAAGGACTTTTTAAAGGGCTTTCGACGTATTTAGCGGGCGGTAGTCCTGCGAACTTCGATACAGTCGCAGGGGTTGATATAGACGGGGAAGTGTTTAAAGTTAGTAAGTCTGGACGAAATGCGGCCAGATTGTATTTTGCGGTTATACGTACTGGAGAAGAACCTCTTGTGGTCAAACTTGGAATTGCTAATCATGACCAACAAATTGCTTTACAAGGTATTATAGGAAATGTGAGACGCAGGCAAAAGAAAGACGGGAGATCCAGATAATGTCAAACTTTTTAGAAAAAGGATCAGATTTATTTGACGACAATTTTCAGCCGCTTACTTTTCATCTTTTAGGTGAAAAGCTTAAGGCGTTGGAGCTCGCAGTGGTGCGTAATGCAGGACAATTCTTGCTATCTGTAATGACTAAAGATATCTATAGTGAACGTATCGGTGAAGGTATTGAAGGTGCGCCCGAACCGGTTTTTGTTGTAGATGGTGATGAAATTTCCCCTCAAGACCTTATGGCTCTAAAAACGTGTTCTGACGCAGATATTTTTCCATATCTAACAGATCAAGAAAGCTAGAGTTTATTGTTTTCTAAGTAGTTCGTGTACCAGCTGTAGTTGCGGCCGAAGAACTTAGCGATGAGCTCGATGCCAAGTTCGGCCGTTTTTTTATCGACATCTTGCAGTGGGTTATATTCAACCACGTCTATGCCGACGACGTTACACTTTTTGCCAATATACTCCGCCAGTGCTGCAATTTCTCGGTACCCGAGGCCCGCGGGGTTGGGCATGCCTGCGCCTGGTGCGTATAAACGGTCGATCACGTCTAAATCAAGGCTCACCCAAATGTTGTCGACGCGCGCAGCGAGCTCGTCGATCATTGTCAGAAGCGGGCGCATGCCGTCACATAGCAGATCAAATAGGGTGAAGTGGGGGATTTGCTCGCGCTCCATAAGTTCCACCTCGGGCTGGTCGAGGTCACTTCCGCCTATGTGGAGTAGGTTAGTAATCTTTATCTTCGCACCTGGTGCATGAACATCAATAAGTTGCTTGTCGCCGAAGCCAAGCAGGCTGGCCAGATGCATACCGTGGATGTTTCCTGTTTCGGTGGTTTCAGAGGTGTTCATGTCGCCGTGCGCGTCTAGGTAAATGAGGCCCAGATTACCGTCTAGGGCAGCCGAAGCGCCTGACACGACACCCAGGTTAATTGAGTGGTCACCGCCAAGAGCGATCACTTTATTGCCGGAGTTTACCGCATCGCCTGTCAGGCGTGCGCTCTCTTCGGATATGCGTACAATTTCTTCCGCATACCGCAATTTTGGATTACCCGGCTCTAGCTCGCTTCGGTCTTTGGCGAGTATATCGCCAGCATCTGTTACAACCAAACCAGCTTTTGACAGTTTTTCTGTAATTCGTTGGTGACGAAACGCGTCCGGCCCGATGTCTACCCCTAAGTTCTTAGCACCTAAATCGAGCGGAATGCCCACGAGAGTGATGTTCATGCTTAAAATTGTAGCATGCCAGGCAGACTACGAGATTTACAAATAAAAAGCCTACATGCAATAGTTGTAAAAAAACTAAGCTTATGCTATAATATTTTTAATTAAGCGAATTATACCCAGAAAGCCACAAAGAGATATGCGCATATATAATGGTGATGAATGGCAACCTCCTCAGCACGTTGAATTAGTGGCAGATATTGGGTCAATACATATAAATCCCGGAAGGGAAGCGGTAACTTCGCTGTCTCATCAGATTCGTACGGATGGGCAAGAACGTATGCTCTGGATAACAGATGAAGCACCGGCGTATGGACATGAAATTATAGAGTCTTCTATTTTTGAGAATAAACCTAACTGGGCAAAAGGGCGTGAAGATTCAGTCCAGGGGGTATTTTTTGGAGAGCTGGTACTCGGCCAAGAGTTTGAAGTACCAGTAGCTGTAAAGCCATTCTTAACGGCAGTCAGTACCGGCGCGCATGAGACTGCTATGTTGCTTGATCTTGAAAGTAAGGGATTGCGAGTTTATAGGGTATTAGGGATAGCGTGGAGTATTAATCATGGGTTTGCAATGATTACAGGTTTTGAAGAAGAGTCAAAAAGCCTCGATAATGTAGATTGGGACAAGGGGCTGAATGAACCTATTGGTGGTTATCTTACGAATCTTGAAGCGATAGAACAAGTAGGCCAGAGTCTTGGGCTTATGCATGCTAATGGAATTATTCATGGCGATGCCGGCGTAAAAAATTTTGCAGTTAACGGAAGTGAAGTGGTGTTGACAGATCTGGCTCAAGCTCGCTCTACGATAAGAGAAGATGGTTATGTTGACGAAATAGCTTTGCAATCAGGAATGTACCGTGATCTTGAGCGGTTCGTAGATGACCTGGTAGGAAGGGGGTTTCTATCTGGGGCAAACGATGAGGAGTGGGGCTCATTCTTCGTAAATGTGATTGCTCCAGCTTATCGTTCTGGTCTTTACAAGGCGAATGGCGAAAGGCTTGGCGAGAGCACAAAACTTAAACCTATTGTCGAACAAGTAATTGAAGATATATCTCAACGATATAGTGCATAGCTTCCTGCGCCTGCTACAATGTAGTTACAGAGTAAAAGAGGGAAGTGACTGATGCGGCGGAAGGTGATAGCTTTTGATCTTGATGACACTTTAGCGGTAAGTAAGATGCCGCTAGGGGATGGAATGGCCGTCCTGCTTGGCAAGCTGCTTGAACAGTACGAAGTGTGCATTATATCTGGTGGACGTTTTGAACAGTTCAAAAACCAAGTTATAGCTCGTCTGGAGGTGAGTCCACTACTCTTAAGAAAGCTGCACATTATGCCGACGTGCGGTACGCGGTACTACCGGTATGACGATGTGCGCAGCGAATGGGTCAAGCAGTATGCCGAAGATTTGAGTGAAGAAGACAAGGCGCGCATAGCTAAGGTGCTTACAGAGGGTGCGAAAGCGCTTGGTCTTTGGGAAGAGAATCCGGCAGGGGAAATTATCGAAGACAGGGAGAGCCAAGTTACTTTTTCTGCACTTGGCCAGTTTGCTTTGCCAGAAGATAAATATAAGTGGGACCCGGACGGCAGAAAGAAACACAAACTACGCGACTATGCGGCAGAACGGTTGCCAGGGCTTGAGGTGCGGGTGGGTGGTACGACCTCGGTCGATGTAACCCGACCCGGTATTGATAAGGCGTATGGCATGAAAAAACTCATTGATCTGTTAGACATTTCGTCTGATGACATCTTGTTCGTCGGGGACAGGCTCGAGGAGGGCGGCAACGACTACCCCGTAAAGGCAATGGGCATAGACTGCATGGCAGTCAAACATCAGGAAGAGACGTTGGTTGCTATCGAGGCGATTCTTAAAGTGTCCTAAACTAGAGACTCTTGACGAGCTGGTTAGCACTCGTTTATAGTGAGTGCTAGAAATCAGGAGTAATTGCGAGAATTCCTGATTTGCTACATACACTGAGCCTTTCGTGCTCTGAGTGTATTTTTAGCTCTAAAAAAGGATAAACGGAGGAATAATTCATGAGTGTACCCATCACTCCGCTTGCCGACTATGTGGTAGCGGTCGCCGAAGAGGCGGTAAGTAAAACAGCCAGCGGGCTTTATTTACCTGAGGCAGCAAAAGAAAAGCCAAAAACAGCCAAGATTGTTGCGGTTGGAAAAGCTGTGCGCGAACTGAAAGCTGATGACCGGATTATTTATAAAAGCTATAGCACTACCGAAGTAAAGGTTGGGTCGGTTGAATATATCCTTGTAAAAGAAGAAGACATCCTTGCGACAGTTAAGTAAAAGAATACAGATGACAGAAGCAAGATTATGGAATATAACAAGAGCCACTTCTAAAATCTTTTATCAGTAATCTAAATTCTAAGGAGTAATAATGGCAAAAAAAGTATTTTATGACGACGATGCAAGGCGAAGAGTGCTCGAGGGCGCACGTATTCTCTATGAAGCGGTTAAAACAACCATGGGGCCAAAAGGCCGTAACGTGGTTATCGGGAAGGGATATGGTCATCCGACGGTAACACACGACGGTGTGACAGTAGCTAAAGGTGTGGAAATTGCCGATGTTGATGACGAAACGCTTGGCTACAAAGTGGGCGCAGAACTTATTAAGCAAGCAGCGAGCAAAATGAATGATGTCGCGGGTGACGGAACAACCACAGTGACTGTTCTTACGTACCACATTTTACATGAGGCAAATAAGCTTATCGCCGCCGGCCACAATCCTATGCTTCTCAGAAAGGGGCTCGAAGCTGCAGCCACCGACGCAATAAAGGCGCTGGATGGTATGCGCGAGGACATTAGCGGCAAGAAAAACCGCGTAGCAGAAGTGGCTACGATCAGTGCGGGGGATGCCGAAATCGGTAAATTGATCGCAGATGTGATTGAAAAAGTAGGTAAAGACGGCGTCGTAACAGTTGAAGAAGGTCAAGGGCTAGCGCTGGAAAGCGAAGTGGTTGAGGGCTTTACTTTTGACCGCGGGTTTGTGAGTGCATATATGGTCACTGACGCGACGCGCATGGAAGCGGTCTATGACAAGCCGGCAATATTAATAACCGACAAGAAAATCAGCTCGGTTCAGGAATTTTTGCCTATACTCGAGAAGCTTGCCCAGGCTGGCAAGAAAGACCTGGTACTTATTGCTGAAGACATCGAAGGCGAAGCTCTGGCAACCCTGATCCTTAACCGGCTAAAGGGCGTGTTTAACACGATAGCAGTCAAAGCGCCTTCGTTTGGTGATCGCCG
This sequence comes from uncultured Candidatus Saccharibacteria bacterium, assembly GCA_964431415.1. Lineage (GTDB taxonomy): Bacteria > Patescibacteriota > Saccharimonadia > Saccharimonadales > JACDBH01 > CAYSJS01. The sequence continues at coordinate 10,928 of CAYSJS010000014.1, forward strand.
CAAGGACATTTTAGAAGATATCGCCACCTTAACGGGCGGAGAAGTGATATCAGATGACAGGGGCATAACCTTTGAAACGGCCGATTTAAGTATGATCGGTACGGCTCGTAAGGTCATTGTTACAAAAGACGAAACGACCATTATCGAAGGTGCCGGGACGACAGCGTCTGTTAAAGCCCGCATACAGCAGATTAGTGCGCAGGCAGATGCCGCATCTTCAGAATACGACCGCGAACAGCTTGAAAAGCGTCGTGCAGCGTTGAGTGGCAAGGTGGCCGTCATTAAAGTCGGTGGTGCTACCGAAACAGAAATAGAAGAAAAGAAGTTCCGTGTTGATGACGCGGTTGCTGCGGTGAAAGCGGCGATGACTGAAGGAATTGTCGCTGGCGGCGGCGTAACGCTTATTAACCTATCTTCGGCGATTACCACTAGTGGCGCAGATGATGCAGCAGTTGCAGCGGGCAAGACGATTCTACGCAATGCGCTAGAACAACCTTTCCGTATTCTGCTTACGAATGCAGGGTTAAACCCCGACGAATGGTTGCCGCTCGTAAAGAAGGGCAAACCGGGGCAGGGCATGAACGTCAACAGCCCGGCCAAACTAGTAGATATGAAAGCAGCTGGTGTCGTTGATCCGGCTCGGGTAACCAAAGAAGCATTGCAGAACGCCGCAAGCATTGCCGGAACGGCAATGACCATGGGTGCTCTGATTGTTGATGTGCCGGAACCGAAGTCTCCGGCACCGGAAATGGGTGGCATGCCGGGCGGTATGATGGGCATGTAGTCGGTACAGTTCGCACAAATATACCAAAGAACAGCCTCATTTGCAGGGCTGTTCTTTTTTCTAGGCGTATAACGGTAAATGTCAAAAAATTGCAATAATTACATTATTGTATTATTATAAGTAAAACGGAGTATACCAAGATGGCGTTATTTAACCGCAAGAATTCGACAACGAACAAGCTGCCCGAACTAGAATGGTACAACAACGACGAACAAAATGGTCGGCGTTTACGAACATGGGTAGTGGCAGTGCTTTCTCTTCTTGTGGCCAGCCTGCTGGCTTTTGGCCTCTTTTTTGGCGGTAGGTGGGCATATCGTCAGATAACAAAGGATGACGCGCCATCTTCGATGCAGTCAGAGAATAATACCGAGCAGACACAATCTACTCCTACCGAAGGCAAAAACGAAGATCTTGAATCGATAAACACTAAACCAACGCATGTAGATGCAAATGCGACGGCCGCCAATCAAAATCTTGCCAATACCGGCCCAAGCGGTATTGTATACGTTTTTGCGGTCACCTCAGTACTAGGCACCGTTTTCTATAGAGTAAGACTTCGGGCTAAGCAAGTTCGTTAATTTTCTTAACGACGTCGTATATAGCTGCAGCCTTTTCTTTTTCATCGGTTAGATTCTTTGCTGCTTCATATACTATGCTGAGCATATTTTGATCATTTGTTTCTTCGTAAACCATTTTTGCGGTTTCGTATTTTTCTTCAGGTGTTTGATCTAGTTTCTCTATTAACGGAGAAAGCTCTCGCAACGCATCTTGTTTGAGGGACGACAAGGAGTTGAGGGTACCGCTTGTCGTGATATTTATAGGCTCACTGACAGTTTCTGTTGGTTCTGGTACTTCGGCTTGAACGCTTTCGGCTTCAGGTTCAGACGGGGCAGCAGTCTGAGGCAAAGGAGTTTCAATAAAGGCAGGTGCGTCACTGGATACGTTTGTATCGGCTTCTGGCTCAGGTAACGACAATTCTTCGTCCGGAGTAGGAACGGGCATCGCTTGCGTAGCGTCATCCGGTACTGTTGGTTGTGATGTTGTTCCGTCGTCGTCTGTGGTGTTATTTATTCCGAACATGAGTGCCCCCCTTGTTTGTTAGTATCGTTTGATGGATAGTATATAACATAACCATTATTTGGAGAAACGTATGCTGGATGACCTGAAATATATACATGAAAAGGATGCGCAAGATGCATTGGGCGTGGCCGAGAAACAGTGGGAGCAGCTCGTGTACGATTTTGCTATGCCTGAACTTTCTTTCCCGGTGGAAAACATTGTGTATGCAGGCATGGGGGGGTCGGCGTTGGCCGCACAGGTAAGTCTCAGCTGGCCCGGCTACAGCCTGCCTTTTGAGATTGTTCGAGGATACGAAATACCGGCGTACGTTTCAGAAAAAACATTATTCATTGCCTCAAGCTACTCGGGCAATACCGAGGAGACCATCGAGGCTTTACATAGCGCAGAGGCTCGCGGTGCGCATATCATCGTAATTGCTTCAGGCGGCGCATTGGAGAAAATTGCAAGCGAAAAGGGATATCCTTATGCGAAAATACCGGCTGGGTTCCAGCCTCGTCATGTCGTGCTGTATAACCTAAAAGCTCTCGTGACAATTCTTGAAAAAGCTGGGCTGGTTGCCGAAAGCGAGGCAGAGAAAAGACTTCATGAAGCTAGCGAAACGGTAAAAAAAGCTGTTTTAAGCTGGCGAGCGGATGTGCCGGCTGCAACTAATCCGGCAAAACAGCTCGCATTGGAGTTGGCGGGCAAATCGCCAGTTGTGTATGCTGGCCCAAAACTATATCCCGCAGCATATAAGTGGAAGATTAGCTTTAACGAAAACGCAAAAAACGTAGCATGGTGCGATGCCTTTTCGGAGTTCAATCATAACGAATTTTTAGGCTGGAGCAGTCACCCTATCGATAAGCCGTACGGCATCATTGAGCTGCAGAGCAACCTAGAGCATCCTCAGATTCAAAAACGGTTTCAAATCACCAATAAATTACTGAGCGGCCGGTGGCCGGAGCCGCATATTATCCAGGTTGAAGGTGAACATATACTCGATCAGCTTTTGTGGGCGATAGCTTATGGCGACTTTGTTTCGCTGTACGTTGGTTTACTCAATGGTCTTAACCCAAGCCCGGTTGAGCTCATAGAGAAGTTAAAGGTTGAACTGAAATAGATCTACTGGTAGCGGAGTGATTCGATCGGATCTTTGCGTGCAGCTTTTACTGCTGGCGCAGTGCCAAAAATCATGCCGACCGCCATTGCACTCAGCACTGCAACACCCACGATAGGTAATGTGGCAGCGGGGCGAAGTGAAGTAAAAATCGTGACAAAGAAGTTTACGCCAAGCGCAAGGAGTACGCCGATAATGCCGCCCACGACACTGATGATTGTGGCCTCAACCAAAAACTGACTATAGATTTGACGGTTTGTGGCACCCAAGCTTTTTCGTACACCAATCTCACGTGTACGTTCGGTGACGCCCACAAACATGATATTCATAATGCCTATACCGCCGACAATCAGAGAGATGGCGGCTATGCCCGCAATAAACGAAGTTAGCGTGGTTAGTGTGCGTCCGGCTACCTGCATTGTTTCTTCTTGGGTAAGAACCGCAAAGTCTTTTTGTCCGCTGTGTGTGAAGGTGAGCGCACTTTCGACATCGGCGGCTGTCTGGGCTACAGACTCCTTGGGTTCGACCAGTATCTGGTAAATGTGTGCACTATTACTGCTAATAGACTTGGCAGTTGTGTAAGGAATAAAAATTGCACGGTTTAGGTCTGATGTGAGGCTAAATGAGTTACTGGTGAAGGAATCAAATACGCCGCCTACGATGAACTTATGACCCCTGAGTTCGAGCGACTGGCCAATTGGCACGTTTTCGCGGAAGAGTTCTTCGGCTACCGCCTTACCGACAACGGCAACATCGCGTGTAGTGGGGGTAGTTGGCAAAAAGTCACCGTAAGCTACTTTCTGACCCGAAACAGCAAGAAACTCAGGAGTCGTACCAATCACCACGCCATCAAACTCTCGTCCATCCATGGATCGAGCCAGGGCGCTAATCGTACTGAGCGGGATAACGCTTTTGACAGAGTTTTGCTTCTCTAAATTTACGACATCTTGGTCGGTAAGTGTATCTGAACCAATTGCAGCCGAGTAGTTAACGGCGGTGATTTTTCCTTTTGCATCTCGATCAACCAGTTTACCGGGGCGGACAGTTATGACATTTTTATCACTCACCTCTAAGTTTCCGGCAATTTGCTGGCGTATGCCTTCGCCAAGTGACACTGCCGTAATAACCGAAGCAACACCAATGATAATTCCCAACATAGTAAGGAGGCTTCGTAGCTTAGTGCTGCGGATGGATTGTAATGCCATTCGGATATTACGCGTGGTTAAAGAGGTCATTTGGTGCTCCTTGTAGACGTACGAGCTTTCTTTTTGTATGACTTCTTCGGCGTTTTAGCCGGCTTCTTGCGAAGAGTTTTACGCCCGGGGGCAGCCTTTGCGGGGATTGCCTGCATAAAGAGCGAAACGCCTTCAAGCTGTTCTTCTTCATCCGTTTTGATCGTTTCCTGTCCGCCGCTTCGCGCTCGCTTTGGTACTTCGCCGATCCTCGTTTTTTCGTCATGGACGATTTCGCCGTCGTGCATATACAAAACTCGGGTTGCATACCGGGTTAGTTCGGGGTTGTGGGTGACCATTAAAATGGTGCTGCCTTTAGCATGCAACTCGGCAAGTAGTTCCATTACCACCTTGCTGCTTGCGCTGTCTAGATTACCCGTCGGCTCATCTGCAATGATAAGGCTTGGGTTGCCGATGAGGGCGCGGGCGATCGCAACGCGCTGCGCCTGGCCGCCGCTAAGATTTTTAGGTAGAAAATACTCACGTTCTCCTAATCCTACATCCTCGAGTGCTTGGCTGGCTAGCTTTAAACGCTTTGTGAGAGACACGCCCTTGTAGGCAAGGGGAAGGGCAACGTTTTCTAGGGCGGTAAGTCGCGGCAGCAGGTTAAAGGATTGGAAGATAAATCCAATATGGTCACGACGGGCTCGCGCGAGCCGATTAGGACGAAGGCGTGATACAACTCTTCCGTCCAGTGTGTAGATGCCGTGAGTTGGACGGTCAAGCAGGCCGACAACGTTTAGCAGCGAAGATTTGCCTGAACCGCTTGGTCCCATAATAGCCACGAACTCACCTTTGTGTATGGTCAGCGTGATTTCGTCCAATGCTACAGTTGTGGCGTTGCCGAAGCCATAAATTTTTGACACGTTAGTAAGTTCAATAACCTCTGACATTATGATTCCGCTTCTCGTGCGTCCAAAGAAAGAGCAGGCAGATTTTTTGCGGTGATTAAACTGTGGTGCTGTCTGCTCATTGTTGAAACCCTATAAAATGTTGCTCCTACTAGTGTACGTACTTGACGCTGTATCAAGCAAGGTATAAATGATGTAATTTATAAGATATAATAAGACGGTTCAAAATTCATGGAGAGGTCGCATAGTGGCCTAGTGCGCCGCCTTGGAAAGGCGGTATGGGGGCAACCTCATCGAGGGTTCAAATCCCTCCCTCTCCGCCACGTCGTGAAGTCTAAGTACAACCCACCGTATTTGAGCGATCAAGTAGCTCAAATCCAGGTGGGTTGTACTATAGCTTACTCCTTTACCCCATGAAACAGGTTTCATGGGGACCCCCCTCATCTCTTTTGCTTTATACTAAGGTACATGAAAGATGATCATTTGCTATGGAAGAAAACCGACGAAAAAGAGTTTAGAGGAGCGTACAAAAGATATCTGACGCGGTACTTTATGCTGCCGGATGGCACAATGGCAGATTTTGATGTCACCACCCTGAAGTCAGGAAAATTCGCAATGTGTTTGGCGCTTACAGACGACATGAAGGTGGTGGTTGCAAAACAGTTTCGTCCAGGACCACAGAAAGTGATTTACGACATGCCGGCAGGTATTCTCGAGCCGGGAGAATCGGCCGAAGAAGGGATAAGGCGTGAGCTTTTAGAAGAGACCGGCCACACTCCCGCGGAACTCATCGCGCTAAACCCAGATGGAAATGTGATCGGGCCTTATGACGATGCACTCGGTGTGTATTTCCTGGCTCTCGGCTGTAAACGTACGGGCAAACAGAAACTTGATGCTAATGAACGAGCCGAAGTTGGGCTGCTGCCGCTACGCACATACGTTCATGAGGTGCTGCGAAAAGGGCTAGCGACTCACGCAGATTGTGGCTGGCTGGCCATTGACCGCCTTATGAGCATGGGGAAGATTACCTACGAAGACATTAAGCCGTAATAAAAAATCGCCACAGTTTTTCTTTCGCTTTTGTGATTCCTATACGCGTACTCGCCTGGACGAGCGGTAGTTTTTCTGCGGGCGGTCTAAGCTCAAGATGTGTGTCGCTGAGCTTACGACCATTGTATAGCGGTGGAATGCCCAAGGCCTGTACCAGTGAACCGGGGCCATTACATAACTTGCTTACTGCCTGGGTATGTCGGTTTTTGTGCATTATATCCTGACCTATAGTTGGTTTTAATGTGCGGATCAGCACTGCTTCGCCTGTTCCGACCGGTCCGGTCACTATGTTAAAACACCAATGCATACCATAGATGAAGTACATATATATAGTCCCGGCTTCTGAAAACATTGGTTGTGTGCGCGAAGTCACACCCTTAGAGCTGTGTGATGCGGGGTCATCAGATGCGTATGCTTCGGTTTCGATTATTATTCCGCCAACAGGCCCGTACGGAGTGTAATGTATGAGTTCCCAGCCTAAAAGTGCTTGGGCTGCTTCAACCGAATTACTTAATTTAGGCCGCATACTTTAATCTTTACACGTTAAGCGATAAAGTAAAACAATGGCTTCTATTCACACTAGAATCGATCTAAAAAACCTCGGCAGGATAATGGGGGTATGGGCGCATCCTGACGACGATACGTATTCTATGGCCGGCATAATGGCGGCCGCTATACAAAACGGTCAAGAAGTTGTTGTGGTTACGGCAACAAGGGGTGAAGCCGGCGTGCAAGATGAAGCGCGTTGGCCGGCTGCGAAACTTGGCGGCATTCGTAGCCGAGAAATGGCTGCAGCGCTTACGGTCTTAGGTGTTAAGCACCATCACTGGCTTGATTATCCGGACGGCGGATGTGCTTATTCCGACCAAAAGGAGGCGGTAGGCCGCATTGCCGAGTTGATCCGCACCTATAAGCCGGAAAGTATTCTTACCTTTGGGCCGGAAGGGATGACGGGGCATGATGATCACAGAACCGTATCGCGTTGGGTCGGGGAAGCCATTCAACTTTCCGGATCATCGGCTGTCATCTATCACGCCATTAACACACACAAGCAGTACGAAGCACTGCTCGATGCCGACAAACAGTTTAATATTTTCTTCAACATTGATAAGCCGCCAGTATGTGACGGGAGCCAGTGTGTTATACATTTTGAACTTGATGATTCGTTGTATGAAAAGAAGCTTGCAGCACTCCACGCTATGCCCTCGCAGACCGAGGCGATGCTGACTGTTTTTCGTGACTCATTACGTGATAGCCTAGGAGTGGAGGCTTTCACATATGCTCGAAGAACTAAAGAATGACCTACGCGCATCAATAAATCATGAAAAGGCGGCCTTTTTTCCGCGCTTTTTTAAGGCGGGACCAGGGCAATATGCCGAAGGCGACAAATTTTTGGGCGTAACGGTGCCAGAACAGCGTAAGATCGCCAAGAAATATAAAGATCTTCCTCTTAAAAACATTGAATCGCTCATTCAAAGTCCGTGGCATGAGGAGCGATTAACCGGTCTTTTTATCTTAATCCAGCATTTTTTACGGGCGGATGAACTGGGCAAAAAAGAGATTTACGATTTTTATGTAAGCCACACCGCTTACATAAATAATTGGGATCTCGTAGATAGTTCAGCTGGTTATATTGTTGGTGGATACCTGGCAGACAAGCCGGAGAAAATGACGGTTTTACGTGGGCTGGCAAGTTCTGAACTCTTGTGGGACCGCCGCATCGCGATGATCGCTACGCTCGCATATATCGTAAAGGGGCAGGCAAATGAGGCGCTTGAGATCGCCGAAATACTCCTGTACGACAAGCACGATTTAATACAGAAAGCTGTGGGTTGGATGTTGCGCGAAATAGGTAAGCGCTGTGATCGTCAGTTGCTCATAGACTTTCTCGCAAAGCACTACAAGACTATGCCGCGTACAACACTTCGTTACGCCATTGAACACTTTGATACCCCAACCCGCAAAAAGTACCTTCTTGGCGAAGTTTAAATCGTTTCTAAAGGCGTGTATTTAGTTCTGTAAGCACGGTTTTTATGGATTCATGAGTGGCCGGTTCATCGAGCGTGTTGCCTTCAAGGTCGATTTCTTTTAGGAAGCGAAGGTTAGCTTCGGTTTCCATAGGCTTAGCATTAATCATGCTGCCTAAGACGCCACGTAACTGAGCGATTGCACGAGCACCGCCAACCCAACCGTAACCGATCAGAGCGATGGGCTTTTCATTCCATGGCTTAACCATCCAGTCGATGGCATTTTTAAGAACGGCAGTATAGCCGTAATTGTATTCGGCAACCAGCATGACAACGGCGTCGGCTTCTTCAACCATCTCGGTCCACTTAATTACATTAGGGTCGGTAGCTGTAAAACCTTCTTGTGAAGGGCTAAGCGGTGAGTCGAAAAAGGGCAAGGGCATTTCTCTGAAGTCGGCAATACGTATATCGTATTCCTTGTTTTCGGTGAGCTGGTCCATTACTTTGCTCAGTATCAGATCAGCAATGCGACTTTCGCGCACGCTGCTTAAAACAACGAGTATTTTCTTCATTGCAAGTTCTCCTTGGCTATAGTTTATTTGGATCAATGCCGAAGTTCATCAATGCTTCGGTGTTGAGTACATAGATTTTTTCGGTACCTTTTTTGCTCTCCAGGATTACGCCCGCGTCCACCAGTTTTTTGAAATGGTGGCTCATAGCTGGCTGGCTCAAGGAAGAGCAGGTACTTACTTCGCCGCAGCTTGCACTATCGCGCGGTTTCCTGGCAAGGTTACGCACGATGTCAAGCCGTGTTGGATCGGCAAGCGCTTTAAATACTTGTACCGTTTTATCATTCATGATGACTATTGTAATATAATCGAAACATTTAAATATGTAAATACTTAAATTCATTTTACCTAAGAAAGAGGGGCTATTTTGCTATACTAAGCTATATGTCAACAATGAGTAGCGCATGGAAGGCAGTTCTTCGTTCGCTTGCGATCAGCAGCTTGCTGAGTGTCTTTTTATATGTATGTCGTATGGTAAGCGGCGAGAGCTATCGGTACTGGTTTTTGAACTGGAACCTATTTCTTGCTTGGCTTCCAGTATTATTTAGTTATTTGTTAATACAAAAAATTAGAAGCGGAAAGTGGCTGTCGCTGCGTCCTCTTCTACTCACGGTTTTGTGGCTCGGTTTTTTGCCCAACAGCTTTTATTTGGTTACCGATTTCATTCATCTCAAAAGTACGGGGGAGGTAAGTCTTTTGTATGATGCGGTTATGTTTATGACGTTTGCATGGAATGGAC
>CAYSJS010000014.1:20395-22359 GCA_964431415.1 uncultured Candidatus Saccharibacteria bacterium
GGCGTGCATCAAATACGAAAGACCTCTGATATACTCTTAAAGTAAAGAGAGAAGTTATGTATCAGGAAATTGCTCAGAAAATTATCAGTATTGTACGCGAACTGTATGCGCTTGATGTGTCCGTAGAGCTTACTGTACCCGAAGAGCAGTTTGGAGACTACGCCACCAATGTTGCGCTACAAATCAGTAAGCAACTTGGCAAAAACCCGCGTGAAGTTGCCGACGAAGTTGTGCAAAGGCTCGATCACTCGTCAATCGCAAGTGCGGAAGTTGCGGGGCCGGGCTTTATTAACATTACCCTGAAAGACGCAGCGCTTTTGTCGCGCGCCGAGCAGTCGCCGCAGCAAGGCCGCGGCGGTGCCACGGTCGTAATTGAAACAAATAACCCGAACCCGTTTAAGGCAATGCATATCGGACATGCGTTTAATGCCATAGTCGCTGATGCGCTTGCTAACCTGATAGAAAACGACGGAGCGCGAACCTATAGGGTTAGCTACCATGGTGATGTCGGATTGCACGTCGGCAGGAGCATGTACAGCTTACTCAAATATGTAAACGGAGACGCCGGTAAGCTAGACAGTATTCCTCCTGCCGAAAGAAACAGCTTTATGTCCCGGATGTATGCCGAAGGCTCAAAAGCATATAAAACCGACGCTCAGGCCAAGGCCGAGATAGAAGAACTTACCAAGCAGTCTTTCACCCGTGAAGATCCACTCTATGCCGAGGTTTACGATATGTGTCTTGAATGGAGTTTCGCCGATATCGACGCTGCAGTAGAGCGTTTAGGCAATAAACCAATAGTAAAAAGATTCCTAGAAAGTGAGGCGGAGTATCGCGGCGTTGAGATAGTAAAGAAAAACGTGCCTTCGGTATTTCAGGAGAGCGACGGCGCGCTTATCTTTAAAGGCAGTGAGCACGGCTCCTTTGATAACGTCTTTGTGAGTGCACGCGGAACCGGGCTCTATGCGGCGCGTGATCTGGGTCTGATTAAACTCAAGAACGAACAGTATCATCCGGATAAGAGTTATATAGTCACCGCCGAAGAGCAAAGAGCGTACTTTAAAGGGGTGCTTGCGGCGGCTGACGCATGTATGCCTGAAGCGAAAGGCGTGACTGTAAACATACCTACCGGTACGGTCAAACTGGCTACCGGCAAAATGAGTTCGCGCGACGGCGACGTTATAGAAATAGCCTGGTTGTTTGAACAGATTGAAGAAGCGATACGAAAACGCGGCGGATCGGTCGATCAAGCAGTGGTCGCAGGAGCTCTGAGGTATGAGTTTTTGCGGGTACGCATTGGCGGCGATGTAGTTTTTGACATCAACGAAGCAGTTAGCGTCGAGGGCAACAGCGGTCCGTACTTGCAATACGCGCATGCACGCGCTTGCAGCATACTCAAGAAAGGCCCGCAAGAGAATGCCGGTTCCGATGACACGGCTCTTGAGCCGGGTGAACGGAGTATGGTACGTAAGCTTGGCGAGTATAGTACCGCGGTTGAGCGCGCGTCCGCAGAGCTTGCGCCGCACCAGGTCTGTACGTATCTTTATGAGCTGTGCCAGGCTTTTAATCGTTTTTATGAACACAATAAAGTACTCGGGTCGGATCGTGAGGATATCCGGCTTAAGATTGTCCGTCTCTATGCCGGGGTTCTAAAAAACGGTTTGGAGCTGCTGGGCATGGAAGCGCCAGAAAGAATGTAATACTAAGCAGAAAGGGAAACTGAATGGCCGACGCAGAAAAAAACCAGACAAAGAGACATAAGGATTACCTCGCCTCGTTAGAAAAAAAGCAGCTTGCCAATAAAACAAGGGGTTTTATGGACTTTGTGCGTACACAAGGTGTGGTGGGTCTTGCGGTCGGTTTGGCGATTGGTACGCAGGCATCCGAGCTGGTGAAAACAATCGTTTCAAGTCTTATTACGCCTATTGTTGATTTGCTCGTTGGTTCGGGAGGACTAAAGGGGG
>CAYSJS010000015.1:0-17821 GCA_964431415.1 uncultured Candidatus Saccharibacteria bacterium
GCATCCTTGACGTGGATGAGGTGACAGGTTCGAATCCTGTATCGCCCACCAAACATGTAAGTCAGTGAACTCACGCTGCCGCTGGCAGTGCTCGGGTTCTCACCTATAATCGCCCACCAATAAAAATCCCCTCTACTTATGAGGGGATTTTTTGTACTAAACTTTTGGCGGCTGTTGTCCGGGAGGGTTCGGCGCAACCACTTGCGGCGCCGGCGGCGTCACATATGCTGGCTGCGGAGCGGCTGGAGCAACTGCAGGATTGGGCTGAACACCTTGTTGCATCTGGCCGGCATAATATGCGCCACGGTTATATGTCACCATCTGCGGCTGCGCTCCGGGCATCATGGGCTGCATAGCACCACTGGCTACTTGCCCCGTGTACACCTTATGTGCACGGCGGTGTCGGAAGATAACAAACCCAGAAACCGCCACACCAAGTACCGATGCTACACCCGCCCCAACAAGCACAAACGGAAAATCTTTTACGTCTTGGCCGTTTTTTATGCGGTCGTTTGCAGTCGCCAGCAACTCAGAAACTTTAGGATGTGCCGGGTATAGTTTCTTTACTTTTTCAAAGCTCTTTACGGCCTTTGAATAGTGGGCCTTATAGAAGTTGTCAATACCCTTATCCCACTCGGCCTGGGTAGCGCTTTTGCCGGTAATCGATACTGAAGATTTGGTAGCAATATCCTTAAAGTCTTGTATGTCTCGTATGTAGTTATAGACCCCGTTGCCTTTACCGCTGCCGTCAATTGTATATGTCGCAATTCCCACCACTTCACCAGCGTCATTGAGTACCGGGCCGCCACTATTACCGTGACCGATCGTCGCATCGGTTTCGATAAGCTTTTTGCCGCTGCCGTTCGCGGTTTTCATTGCCGACACCTTACCGGCAGTCAAAGTTGGTTTGCTGACATTATTCTCTACGAGGCCGTTATTGGAGGCGCCGCCAGGATACCCAAATATGAGGATATTTGCGCCCTGTGAAACGCCGTCGATTTTGCCAAGCTTAGTAACCGGATAATTACTGCCTTCAACTTTTATCAAGGCAACGTCGGAAGCCTTAAAGGAACTAATACCATCTATTACGCGGTAATCTTTCGCAACAAATTTCGCTTTTTTGACACTGTCCTGCTCGGCGTATTCCTTGCGGTTCTTGGTGACTGCTACCAGTTCCTTAAGATCCGGCTGTGCGTCGTTCAAACCAACCAATAAGTTTTGCACATTGTTGTATGCAACCACCTTAGAAGGATCGATGGCGTACATTTTGTTAACGGCTATATCAATTATCTCCACGTCCGTTTCCTTGCCCGTGAAGTCACTGTTGTTTACACCGGCAAGCGCGGCCAATGATTCAAAGTATTTACTGTTTCCCGCTATTAAGTAAGCAACAGCATCCTGGATTACGATATCAAGCGGATCGGCCGATGCAACATGCCCGTTGGTCGCTATGTTTCCATTTTCCGTTACAAAGAATCCGGAGCCCGTGCTGCCCGAGCAAATATTGCTTAGGTATGGGGTGTTATTAATTTTTATATCCATACAATATACATTGTAGATTTTGACTACAGCTGGGCTGTAGCGTGAGCTTACTTCTTCTGAGGTATTTGAGCCTGCTGCATCCGCGCTCGCTAAACGAGTCATCAAAATAGTGTCAAGTAGTGAAAGGTTGGCGGCAGTCTTTTCTCTGACCTGCTTGCTCGGCACAATCTTGGCTTGTTTGCTGGATCCAAAGGTCATTGTTTTAAGTACCGACCCAAATACTTCTCTGTTACTGCCCTTGCTGAGTCCATAGGTAAGCTTGAGTATGATCGCCTTGCCGTTTAGTACACTTGCATAGGTCCGGAACTCAACTTTTACTTTGGCGCTTATTGTCGCCGTATCCTTTGGCGTAACCGACCATTCGTGTACTGCAAACTCTTTTCCGCCTATAACTTCTGTCTTGGTTGAAAGAATGGATACACTGTTCTTAGACAGGTCAACACCACTCATAGCAACGTTTCTTTCTTGGTCGCTGAGCGTCCTATCGTCAAGCTTCAATGCGCTCACATCATCAAAATACGAAATGGTGAGGCTCCTTTCGGTACCCTTGGCCGTATCTTGCAGCCCAGTCGAAAGCCGAACCGTTTGGTACGGCCTTTTCGTGCTCAGCTCTTCGCCAATAAACAAATCTCCTGTAGCGGCATCGATTGCACTCGCATTAAAGGTGCGTATGTCATAGGAAAGCGAATAGCCGTAGGTAGAACTCACCTCCGAAGTTGTTGTTGCTTCAGGATTAAAAACATCCGACAAATAGCTCTGTGCGCTGTTAACACTTCTTGTCACCTGATCACGATAAATAATAAGCCAGGTGATAAGTGAGGCGCTTAGTATCAAAAACAGAGCCAGCGAGCCATAATGACGCTTACGATACGGCTTTGTATGGTGATGTTTAATTTTTATTGTTTTTGTTGTGTTCGCGTGTTTTTGCGCTTTTTTCTCTATATGCTTTTTAACGCGCGCTGTAACCGCCCGATGAATTTGTGCCACCAATAAACCCCAATCATCCCCTTTTTAATAATGCTTACGCTAATAATAAACTGAGAGATTTAAATATTCAAACTATTTTGGTCTAGGAGCGGTATGCTTCGCTTATTCTCTGGAGATACCGTAAGTTATGAATGCTTGCTAGGCTTCCCGCCAAAGGTTCGCCGACTTTGAACTGATGACGTAAGAATCCGCGGCTATAGCCACTCTTGCAGGTATAACAATCACAGCCCGGATCTATGACGCTCGTATCCTGAGTGAACTGCGCATTGGTCAGATGCAATTTCTTATCACCCTGCACCCACACGGTGGCATGTCGGGCATTTCTGGTTGGCAGCACACAATCTGCCATATCAATCCCATGCTCAAACGCAAAGCGCAGATCGGGCGGATCACCAACTCCAAGCAAAAACCGGGGTCTGTTTGAATCGTCATAAAGCGGTGCCAAGAATTCCAAAATTTCATACATTTCTTGCTTACTTTCACCGACACTTAGGCCGCCAATCGCAATCCCATCCACCTCGCTTGCCTGCACGAGTTCCAGGCTCCTCATACGCAGTTCTTTGTCGAGCCCGCCCTGTACGACACCAAAAAGCAACGGGCGATCTTCCGGCTTCATGTCTTTCGTAAGCCGCTTAAATTCTGTAATACACCGTTCCAGCCAGCGATGCGTACGATCAAACGCTTCCTTCGTATCTTTAATAGACTCTTCGTCCAATCCCGTTAAATGATCAAATGCCACAATCATGTCCGCGCCGAGCGTAAGCTGAATTTGCATCGAAATCTCTGGCGAAATAAAGCGCATCTCACCTGTTACCGGGTGTTTAAAGGTCACCCCTTCCTCGGTTATCTTACGGAGCTTGCTGAGCGAAAATACTTGAAAGCCGCCGCTATCTGTAAGGATGGGGCCCTGCCACTTGCCGAATTCATGCAGTCCGCCCAAGCGTGCCACTACATCTTCGCCCGGTTGAAGATGTAGGTGATAGGTGTTTGCAAGCACCACTTGTATCCCGGTCGAGCGAACTTGTTCGGCCGTCAAACTCTTAACCACGCCGCGCGTACCATCTGGCATAAAAGTCGGCGTCAGCACATCGCCGCGCCGCGTATGCAGCACACCGCTTCTGCTTCCATTGCTACCACTAGCGACCACATGCAAATTTCCGGTTTTCATATCTGTTAATTATACCACAGCCGTTGACTTTCCTTATGTATTATGCTAATGTTAATATAGCTCGTAACCAGGATACAAAAAATGCACGAATCCGACGGCCAGCCACGACTCCCTCACCCATCCGCCCTCCCCGAAGGAGCCGTACCGGAAATGTCCATGAGCACAGACGAAATACTGAGAGGTCTTGGCGCGCACCCTGCACAGCAAACACCAGAGCGTCTGCTTACCAGCCCCGGCTTTGCCCTCCACCCTGCGACGGCTCAACTGTTCCCGCAGGCTGAAGCCGGCGTCACGACAGATAGAGAAGGCAACACAACTCTCCATTGGGGAGACGAACCAGACGTAATAGTCCCTAAGGAAATTTAGGAACTCTTTATAGATGTCTACGCAAGATTCATTCTTTGGCTCGTCAAACTCCGAAAACCCTGCCGCCTCTGAAGCCACGCAAGATCTTTCGCACCAAGGTTCCGTAGAAGACCCTGCCACACAGCTCAACTTTCCGTTACCTCGCCTCACCGACCCCATAGATGCTTCAGTAACTGAAAAACCTAAGCCAAACGACGAAGGCTCGGGCACTTTCCTGGATCCAGGCACTACAGTTGCTAGCCGCACAAAGGATGTAATCAGCGATCTGTTTAATCCTCAGCTTTTCCCTGATTATGAACGTACCGAAGGCGATCCCCGCGCCATACTCAACGACCCTAACCTTTCCATGGAAGAGGCAGTTACACGACACCTAGAGGAAGTGGCGGGCGTGACCACCGTAACGCCCGGCAGAGCCCACATGCTGCACTGGAAAACAGACGATCCAGTCCGCACAGATCAAGACGGCAAAATAATCTAATCTGATTGTATTTTTTGCTTCATCACCCCTGTTGATGTAAGCATAAGCATTGACATATTTGACATTATGTGTTAGTATACTCGAGTTAATCGGGAGATCTCGTGTGAGTACCACTCGAGCGAACACGCTTGAGGGATTTGTACTGTTTTACGAAGAGTTGACAGTCAAGCCCATCAGGCAGCGTCTTCGTAGACCTCGGTCTATAGCGGGCGCGAACAATTAACATTTTGACCTTCACTGGTCATTAGAGGTGGAACCTAATAAACCGTCAGACTTTCTCTGGCGGTTTTTTATATGTCACTAAGGCGCATTTCCTAGGTTATCCCCTAGTTACAGCACACTTTTCCACTGGCAAAAACATTAGCGTTATGTCAATATGTATACATGATTTGCATTTTTTGCGGGCACGAAACCGAAGTAACTAACAGTCGGTCAAGCCGCTCAGCGGCGTCTGTGTGGCGCCGCCGGCGGTGCAAAGCCTGCGTCGCACAATTCTCTACCCAGGAACTGCCTGATCTTAGTAAGGCCTTGAAGGTTGGCAGCCCAGATGGCAAACAGCCCCGCCCTTTTGAGCGCGATAAGCTGTTCGTAAGCGTTCACCGCGCACTTCTGCACCGCTCGGACGCACTGCAAAGTGCAACCGCCCTAACCGCTACGATTATGCGCCATATCTTAAAGAAACAGCGTGCGCTCACCGCTTCATTCGTGGTGCCGCGCGGCCGCATCGCCCGTATTGCCATACAAGCACTCAAGCGCTACGACCCACTGGCAGCAGCAACGTACAAGGCATACCATCAGGCAGCCCTAAAAGAGGACTAGAGGGTTCTTTATAGCAACGTCTTCCAGTAGTACCAGAAGTGCGTCAAGATCATAAGTATAATTGCCAAAAACCACACAAACAGCACGTCACCGTGATGCCGCTTTAAAAAGTCGACAGGTTTCCTAATACGAGCCGGCACCGGAACATGCCCCGCTTCGACGCAGAAATACAAAACATACACAAACTGCACAATTGTCACCACCCAGATAAGTGCGCAGTACGGACATACCGCACCAATGTTATACACGCCCTGGAAAAAGAGCCACATCGAAAATGCCATCCCAAATGTACTGCCGGCCAGAATACATCGCCAGAACCACCGCTTAAACTGCGCACCGGCAATAATAGCAAAACCAATGGCGGTCACCGCAGCAAAACCGGCTATACCAACGATAGAGTTCGACAGCCCAAACGCGTCTGCCTGCTCTGTTTGCATAACCGAACCACAGCTTATGACCGGGTTTAGGTTACAACTTGGCTGATAGTTTGGATCTTTCAGTACGGCCATTTTTTCAAGCATAAGGACAGAAGCAGCAATAAGTCCTAAAAACCCACAAATAGCCAATATGTAGCCTATGGTATGCATAAGGGTAATAACACGTTTCTTACCGCTTGCCTCGGTAGCAGCAGTTTTTTTGGACACTATTTTCTTAGCCTGTTTTTTTGCCATATGCCTATTTTACCATCATTTCTTAACCGCTTTATCGGTTACGTCAAACTTATCATAGTACTTGCCAAACATAAGTCGTGTTTGTGAATACACCGAGGACAAGCTGTTATATACAATCGTAGTGAACGGCAATAGAACCCATTGAATCACCATCAGCAGCGTCCGTCGCCGCTTGTAGCGTTCCGGTTTCGGCGGCAAAGCTTTGAAACTCAAGAACAGCGTAATAAATATACCTGCGAGCGCCAAGGTCTGGATGTTGCTGGCAATGTGCGGCAGCTGGTTGGCGACGTAATTTTTTGGCTGCACCAGCACCGGAATCAGCGCGCCAAAGGCCAAAAGCAACGATGCGGTAGCCCACGAAATATGACCTTCAACAAGCCGCGCAAACTTAAACAGCATGTCGATCTTCGGTGTTTTATTGTCTTTTTTAAATGCTTTGCTAGCAAAGTATGCAATGTCGGTCACTCCCCATGCCCAGCGGCGCAGCTGGATAAACTGTGCTTTGAGGGTTTTTCGGTAGGTGTTACTGAGCACGGCGTCCTGTGCAATCGGCACAAACAGCGGGTAGACCTCATGCCGCCCGTCATAGCGGAAATAGGTACGCCAGAACTGATGACCATCTTCAACAATGGTGCGCACACTCCAAAAATCAGTATCAATCAGCGCGTGCATCCCTTGGGCATGGCTACTAAAGTTACGCAGCATGTGCGGACGCATACTGAGCACCACATTCCAGAACATGCTGCCGGTTGCGATCACGCGCATCGGACTCGGTGCATCCCAAATATTGTTGGTATAGGTAACCACCGGTTGATACGAAACATAGCGCGGATCTTCTGTGCTGCAATAGGTATAGGTCAGTGACGACAAATAGTTGGGGTGCGGACGATTATCGGCATCAAGCGTGGTGACCACTACATGCGACGGATCGATATTTTTACTTTCCAGATACTTTTGTAACTCTCGGCCGGCATATGTCACATTGCCGCCCTTGCCACGCACCTCACCCTCGATCAGAGGGTGCTTGGCAGCAAACACGTGCATGAACTCATGCTGATACTCTTTTACAAGTTCTAGCACAGCCGCCTCAGACTGAGCGCCGTCGCGGCCCTCGTACGCCATTACTAGGATGACCTTTTTCATATCAAACTTGCTGGACATTACCGATTTGATCGTCGGCTCTAGAATGTCCTTGCTTTCGTTATAACTGGCGACAATAAGCGCATGGATTACTTCGGAAGGCTTCATGCACAGCGGGCGCTCGGGTAAGCGCTTGACGTTACGCACGTGCCAGTTCGGCATCTTAGAATCCGGGTGCAGCAGCTCCCCCGCTTCAAGGTCATCAAGCAGCGGCCGCCAATCTAGCTTGGATTGCTGGCTCATCATCCGAAACCCTTGCAGCGACCGTATGTTCAACCCCACGGCCTTCACGAACCAAATAAGTAAAAATGCGATGATGTATATAGCAAACAGTGTCGGGTTAAAAATGCTTAGGACAACCGGCAAAAGCAGGATCGTCCAGCTAATTGCACCGGGTAATATCTCCCAAAACCGATAGCCCCACCCACGTTCTTCGACATACGGAATCTCGATGTCCCTCATGATGACCCCTATCTTAAACTAAATAATGAATAGCTCACGATCAGTGCAAAGACGGCCAGTACGCCGGTAAGGCCCAGGATTGCCAAACTCAAATGCCGGCGTTCTTTAAAAATCTCGCGGCTCACTGCAACCGAAATGCCGTATGTCGCCAGCAAAAAGAACACAAAACTACTCATATCAAAGGCGCTGCCGCCCTTAAACTCATGCGCCGGCGTATCGCATAAACGACACTGGACAATATAGGTACTGCCTTTGCTTGCATCCAGGTGAAAAAGCACGAACAAGACGCCGGTCACTACAATGACCGAGTTTATAATTAAGAGCAATAGAATGGTTCGGTCATGAAAATACTTTGTCGGTGTCGTCATAATAGGTTCTTATTATTATAACACCGACTCTACCTCTTGCCAGCATCCTCCGAATTAAAAACTATTGGTTATAAAAGTCGTATACCTGCTGCGCAAGCAGACGGATATTGTTCCAGCCGGCCGATCCATCGGTCAAAATCACTAGTGCATAGGTGCACTTTGGCGCATATACCACGCCAATGTCGTGATACAACCCGTCTAAATAGCCTACTTTGTCGGCCACGACAGCCCCATTGCTTCCGGCCGGAATACCTTTTCGGTATATCTGTTTTTTCATAAGGTCAAACAAGTATTCGGTAGAAGCATCGCTCAGCAACTCTCGGTTATAGAGCTTGGTAACCAGTTTCATTTCGTCACGGGCGGTTGAATGTTTGTCGGTTCCTTCACTGTTATGGAGCTGCGTCGCGGTAAAGCCATCTGCCTTCAGCTTTTTGTCAAAGGCCGCCCAGCCCAAAATGTCTTGCAAAGCCTTGCCGCACTCATTACTTGATACATGAATCATTTGATACATGCACTCTTCAACTGTACCAAGCGGCGTTGGCGACCCAAGGCTTAACGACCCGTCGTCAATCTTCTGCATAATGCCGTAGGCAATAAAGAGCTTGTAGGTGCTGGCGGTCACGATAGAATCATCGGCGTTATAAAAAGCCGAACGGTTGCCTTCGCCGCTCAGCTGTACTACAGCTACGCGGTATGTACCCTTATGTCCCTGAGCAAAGTCCTCAATCTTCTTATACAGTCCCATGTCGGTGTTTGAATAGGTGCGCGTTACCAGCACATCGGGCACCACCGGTACGATAGCGGGTGCTACGGCAGTTACACCTTCTTCAAAGGCTTGCTTGGCAAGCTCGGCAGTTGCGGCAGCGTCCAGTTTTTGACCTTCCCGGCCCTCTACGCGTGATACTTCCGTACCGTCTTTGTGAACAGTTTTAGCGGCTACTGACGCAACAAAAAATGTGCTCGCCTTTGTCTCTAGTTGCCTCCGTAAGAGCTCGGTATTAAGAGTCATTTTTAACGTGCTTCTATCGGTCGCGAGCAGCAGCATAGGCGCGAGCTCGGCAGAGCTTAATTCCACTTTCTTTTCGTCAGAACCAATAACCAGAGAGGTCTTACGGGCAGTTTCGATAGCCGGCATAAAGGCACGAATATCAAACTCTGTCCATTTTGGCATAAGCTGATGTGCCTCAAGCCGCGCTGTGAATTCGCCTGCTTTAATATTTTCTGATAGGTCGGCCGCCACTGTTTCTTCTGTAAACTCACTGCCTTTTTGTTCGGGGATTATAGTGACTGGCTCGGCGGTATCCGCCGGAATACGTACAGATGCATCTTGTGCCGGCGTCACCTTTTCGGTAATGTACGGCCGAAACGTAGCCATAAGCTGGAGCGTATCTACGTCATACACCGGCTTCGGACCGGCGAATAAGTTTGCAACTGCGCTCACTAGCGGTATTCGTTTCCATCCTGACCGGTCATTAAGCAAACGCAGCGTTTGATCGGCATCAAGCCGGACACCTGCAGTTTCGGCATTCACCGCAACTGTTTGGTCGGCAATCCGAACCGTGATCTGGGCATTTTTGTGCTCTGCCTGGAGTAAGTCCTTTACTTCCTGGACCGGCTTTAGTCCATAACTCTTGCCGTTAATCATCGTAAGCGGTGCGGTGCGTCCGTTTTGCAGCGTAAAGAGTCCGGCATTCACCATCGTAAACACCACCGCCAGCGCAACCGCCCCGTGTTTTGCACTTCGTAGTGTTTTAGGGTGCAGTTCTGCCCAGTTACTTAACCACACATACAAACCGACCATATCGGTATGCTTGCGGGATGAAGGAATAAGCGGTGTCATTTTTTATATTTTTATTTTTTTGTATTACATGTTTATGTTAGCACAAATTTGTGTTTTTTGCAATGTTTATGCTTATAATTTTATACTTGTTTTACCCCTGTTACCGGCAGACGCTCCAGCCAAAATGATGTATGCTAGAAACAATAACCGTAAGCGTTTACAAAGAGCCGCCCTATGACCAGGCCAAAAAGCCGGCTGCAAAAAGCCGAAAAATCGTTAGAAAAGCAAATTATACATACCGAGCGCCGTGCCTTAAATATCGGTAAAGGAATGATTGCCCATAAGCGTTACAGCCGCTTTATTCGCGTGCTTGGTCCGGGGCTTGTAACTGGTGCTGCCGACGACGACCCATCGGGCATCGCTACCTATTCGCAAGCGGGCGCCGGGTTCGGACACGGACTATTATGGGCGTTTCCTCTCATGTATCCCCTGTTGCTTGCCGTGCAAGAAAGCTGCGCGCGGATCGGCGCCATAACTGGCAAAGGTCTTGCGGCGGTCATAAAAGAAAATTACAGCAAAAAACTTCTCTATATGTCGGTACTGCTCGTTGTTATCGCCAATACCATTAACATCGGAGCAGATCTTGGCGCCATGGCTGCCACGACGCAGCTGTTTATTAACGCCCCGTTTGCCCTGCTCGCCATATTGTATTCCCTACTGATAATCGTTTTGGTGGTGCTCATAAACTACAAAACTTACGCCAAAATTCTAAAATGGCTTGCCATCACTCTATTCGCCTACCCAATCACTGCGTTTTTAGTCGGCCAAGACTGGTCAGAAGTCCTAGGCCATACGTTTACCTTGCACCCCAGCATTAACTCCGAAACATTGTACATATTCGTAGGGATGCTCGGAACCACCATTTCGCCCTATTTATTTTTCTGGGACACATCAGAAGTAGTCGAAGAAGAAATTGCTAAAAGAAATACCAAAAAAATAGGTATTGTACCCAAAAGCACCAAGCGTTTTCTCCACTCACTGCGGCTGGATAATTTTGTAGGTATGACCCTTGCTAGCGTAACGGCCTGGTTTATCGTCATCGCCTGCGCATCTACGCTAAACAGACATGGCATCACCGAAATAAACACCGCTGCCGACGCCGCCCGTGCGCTTGAACCGCTCGTTGATGGTTTTCCCAACGCCGGTTTAATCGCAAAACTCATCTTTTCTGTTGGCATTATCGGCATTGGGCTTTTGGCCGTACCGGTACTTGCCGGTTCGTCTGCCTATGCAATCAGTGAAGCAGCCGGCTGGAAAGAAGGCCTCTACCGCAAATTTAAGCGTGCGGCCGGTTTTTATATAATTATCGTCATCGCAACTATAGCCGGGCTGGGCATGAACTTTCTTGGTATAGACCCGATTAAGGCACTCGTCTTTACTGCTGTCTTTAACGGCATTGCCGCCATTCCCCTGTTGCTTATGATCGCAAAGGTCGGCAATAATGCGTCTGTTATGGGCGAATATAGAAATGGCTGGCTGTCTAACGCAGGCATCCGCATAGCATTTGTCATCATGACCGCCGCCGTAATACTCCTCTTTTTGTCGTTTCTCATCTGAAATCAACTCAACCGCATCAAGAAAAGTACGCTTCGCTCGCTTTTTGAAGTTCAAGCAGCAGTGACGGAACATACTGTTCAGGATTGTCGGCAATAAGCCGACACTGCTCCATATAATCTCTTGCCACAAATTCGTCAACCTCTGGACCGGTCTGCGGTATCTCCTCGCTTTCGCCAACAAATAGATACGATAACCTTGTACGCATGTATGTGCCTGTTTCGTCAGGAAACGTATTCACAAACTCATCCACTAGCACAAAATTACTAACAAACCCCATTTCCTCCGACTGCTCTCGCTGCATTGCTTCGAGTGGCGTCTCACCAGATTTTATAGAACCGCATGCCGACGCATCCCATAGACCGGGATAGTGGTCCTTGCTCATCGGTCGTTTCTGTAACCACACTTCTTTCGCAGCATTAAAAACGAATAATATAACGTTGGCGGTCATGTGGTTGTCCTGCTCTGCCTGCTTGCGTGGCATAGTGCCAATCACTTCGCCGTTCGCATCCAGCACATCAACCATCTCTCCCTTGCTCATGCCGCCAATCATAGCATAAAAATATCGTATGATCTGGTCATTCGGATGGGTAGATTGTTGCGGTGTTTTTGAAGTTTCGATTATTTCATTGATGCCGCTATTGAAACGGTCAAATATATTAAACCCTGATATACTAGCCAGCGATGAGTGGAGTAACATTGCAAGACGTCACAGTTGTTTTTCCTGAAATTACAGGAAGAAGTATGGAACGCCCCAGTATGTGCGACCTTGGACTCGACCCATACTGGTTGACCCGTGAAATAAGTAGACTAGATTATATCGAACATGTTTCATGCTACGAAGGCGAAGGTTTGAGGCCACAAGTCGCCGACACACTGATTTGTATGCACCTAGGAGCTGCAACAATTGCTTCACTGGCTGAGACGTGTTATCCACAGCGTCTGATCGTGATTGAGCCCGTTGGCACCGCAGAACAAAATGTTCTTGAGCGACTCATGGACATAGATTATGGTATCCTTGCAAGCCACGAGACAGAGGGGGTCGATAATTGGTGGTGGCTTTTGCATCAAAAAAGAATCCGCCAGTTACCCGCTGCATGTGATGTTAGGTCAAATGATCTACGCAGTACATTTTCTGGATTTCTGACGGTTAATGCTGTTCTCAACTACCAAGCGTCGGGCTTCGACAAGCGTGCCCAGCAAAACAATTATTTAGACTAGAACAAAGTATCCTTGCCGCATCAACGCATATCTCGATCCCTTGCTTGAAAGGCTTAGTAGCCTGCTCTTCGAGCACAGACCAAACTCAATCTCGTCAGTATAGGAAAAGGCTGATTTTGTGGTATTGTTTGTTTTATGAGTGCGAGACTATCTATAAACCATGCTTATTTTCACGAGGCGCTGAGTGGCGAATTTTTCGTGGCACACAACCCTGAAGCAAGTAGACGTAGTGTTGGGCGTCTACTCATGGAAACCTACGAGTGCGGCGAGATTTTTAATCCAAACTCTCATAGAGAAGAGCGTATATTCCGTCCAACATGGGCGCCTATCGATGCAGCCCTGCATATTTGCCGCTGGGACATACACTGTTTTACCCTCGCCAGCAGCGAACGACAGATGGACTTTATCCATACCTTTGACGGAACAGGGACACGTACTCTCCAAGTTGTTGATAACGCAAACGTAGTTCTCGATGAGCCGCTTGGGCTAGAACGTGGACCTATAAACGTACAATTTATCGTAGCCCAACTCGCCGAGGACTTCTTTCGGACAGTAGCCCTTGAAGGCCCTAGACAGTAACCAGGTTAGCGGATGGCCAAAAACTACCAGCCGTAGCTCGTGTTAAAGCGCGGGTCTTGGTTAAGAATATATGAGAACTATTTTTTTATGATAGGTAAGAACGAGTTAGAGCCCTTACCAGATCCTCGGCTAGTGGTTCATGGGTAGGGTCAAAGCCAGGACAAGTATCTCTCAGCAAGAGATTTCCTGCTCCGGTATTTTCATACCAGTATGCGACGTTATTACTGGGGATATTTGTTCGCACCCCCGGTTCCAGAACCCTTTCCTCTTGGCTTCCGTCTGCAAGCTGGATGATGGTAAGTGTACCCAACCCTTCCAAAACATCTACCTGTACTGAGTTTCCGCCAATTAGGACACTAGGTTTTGTACGTGTATATATATCCAACAGCACACGGCCGCTCTTACCTAAATCTTGATTCTTTACAGGCCAGATATAATAAGACTGCTCATCATCAATTTGATCTATACGCGTACCAAGCGACTCCCCGATAAACAGATAGGGCCTACGATCAGCGCTGGCGGCGTTATAAGGCTTAGATTTCTTGACCATAAATGCGAATAATACCACAAAAATGGTATTTTGTATATACCGATAGGCTGAGACGAGGAGTTAATCAATCAGTTTGGCGGGCTCGACCGGATTCGAACCGGCGATCTCCTCCGTGACAGGGAGGCATGTTAGGCCTCTACACCACGAGCCCAACAAACTGAGTGATTAATATGTTAAATGTCTCGACCGGATGCCGTCTGTCAGCCGACAAACCATATTTTTATAAGGAATGGTTTGGTCGGTGCAGCCGTATAATTTTACTAACCGTAAAATTAGCGAACCGGCGATCTTGCACCGCGCCCGGGAGGCTATGCTCGGGCCTCTACACCACGAGCCCTTGTTTCTTGTCTAACAGCTCTTTTGATTTGTCAGAGACAATTATTCAAATAACAGGGTGTATCATACCAAAACAGAGACGATTTTACAAATCTATACCCTTCCTCATAAACCTTTGCCCCTTTAATCTAACACCCCGCTATTCACAAAAGCATATATAACCCCTATAATTGACTCCTGTTAGCGGGTTGGAGCATCACATAATTCGCCGCCTTAGCTCAGCTGGTAGAGCGGTACTTTCGTAAAGTATAGGTCCGGGGTTCGAATCCCCGAGGTGGCTCCACTTTCATTCGGTACACATGAGACGCGGGTATCGTATAACGGCCATTATATATCCTTCCCGTAGCAAGTTTTCATACAAGCGAGATTAGTACAGTGGTAGTACGCTTGCTTCCCAAGCAAGACGCGCCAGTTCGATTCTGGTATCTCGCACCAAATAACTTGCTACGTTTAACAAGGATGAGTCGAGAGTGAGACCCGCCAGTGGCGGGTCGGAAACGAATCTTCCTCTGGCAACTTGTTGCCAAGAGCGAAGTTCGGGGGTCGCGGAACGTGACCGACTCTCTCTACCCGCACCACCCATAAGTAGATCAAGGTATAAAAGGAGCAGCACACATATGAAAAGTAAAATGACCCTGCCCGAATACCAAACACTTATTCATGAACTCGTGGTTGAACGAGGCTTTGACAAAGAAACCGTACCCGAAGTATTTACCCTGCTCGTGGAAGAAGTCGGTGAGCTCGCAAAAGCCATCCGGAAAAAGAATGGCCAGAAAATAGACGTAAGCCGCAGACAGCACGATGTCGAAGAAGAAGCGGCAGACGTTTTTTGGCTGCTCTTAGACCTGTGCAACCGCCTAGATATTAACCTCGAGGAAGCATTCGCACAAAAGGAAGCCAAGAACGCGGCGCGCACCTGGCAATAAACCGCCGCCAGGCAAGATACGCCGGTCTTAAATTTTACTACCCTACTCCAAAAAGTGGCGTATAATGAAAATTTGTTGTTGAATCAGAAAAAAGGAGCATACACCCAATGAACATAACTGCCATAAAAGCCCGCCAAATCATCGACAGCCGCGGTAACCCAACGGTTGAAGCCGATGTCATTTTAGAAGACGGAACGCTCGGCCGAGCGGCCGTTCCATCCGGCGCGAGCACGGGCAGCCATGAAGCCGTTGAACTCCGCGACGGTGAAAAAGCTTACGGCGGAAAGGCAGTCACAAAAGCTGTAAACTTTGTGAATACCGAAATTGCCGAAGCACTGCGTGGCCACGACGCCGCTGACCAGTCCGGTATTGACCGTATTATGATCGACCTTGATGGCACCCCAAACAAGGGCCGTTTGGGCGCAAACGCCATTTTGGCCGTTTCGCTTGCAGCCGCTAAAGCAACGGCGCTGCAGCGAAAAGTATCGCTCTATGAATATGTCGGTGAACTGTCTGGCAACAGCACCTTTACCCTCCCCCTGCCTATGATGAACATCATAAACGGCGGCAAGCATGCAGCCGGCAGCACCGACATCCAGGAATTTATGATTATGCCTGTTGGGGCGCAGAGTTTTAGCCACTGCATCCAAATGGGCGCAGAAATCTTCCATGCACTTGGCAAAGTTCTGCACGAAAAAGGCTACGGCACAACCGTTGGCGATGAAGGCGGCTACGCGCCGGCTGTAAAAAACGGCAACGCCGAAGCACTAGAACTGATTGCCGAAGCAGTCGCAAAAGCAGGCTACAATTTAGGACAAGACGTTAAGCTCGCTCTCGACGTTGCCAGCAGCGAACTGCTCGAAAACGGCTCGTACAAACTAAATACCGAAGGTAAAAGCCTAAGCTCAGCAGAAATGACCGACTTTTACCGCGACTTATGCGCGCGCTTTCCGGTTATTTCAATCGAAGACGGCCTGGCCGAAGACGACTGGAGCGGCTGGCAAACCCTTAACGCTCAGCTCGGCAGTACACTGCAGCTCGTCGGTGATGATTTATTTGTCACCAATACCGAATTCCTCCAAAAAGGTATCGAAACGAGTGCCGCCAATGCAATTTTGATCAAAGTAAACCAAATCGGCACTTTAACCGAAACTATTAACGCCGTTAAAATGGCGCAGCAAGCCGGCTGGAACACGGTCATGAGCCACCGCAGCGGCGAAACCGAAGACACCACCATCGCCCACCTGGCAGTTGGCCTTAACTGTGGTCAGATCAAAACCGGCTCACTCAGCCGAACCGACCGCGTTGCAAAGTACAACGAGCTTATTCGCATCGAAGAAAGCTTAGGTGACGCGGCAGTATTTGCTGGCGAAACACCCTTTAATAAATAACAAGGAACACTACTATGGCATACCTCGTTTTTGTTAGACACGGACAGTCCGAATGGAACGCACTTGGCCAATGGACCGGACTTACCGATGTTTCATTAAGTGAGCAAGGCAAAAAAGAAGCCCGCGAGGCGGCCGAACACCTCCGCGACATCAGTTTGCATAAAGCATACGTCTCAAAGCTGAAGCGTGTGCACCAAACCTTAGACGAAATAAAGTCAGCGCTCAACCACACCGAGCTTGAAACGGTCGCCCATGAGGCACTCAACGAAAGAGACTATGGCGACTACACTGCTAAGAATAAATGGGAAGTACAAAAAGAAATTGGCGAAGAGGCATTCTTGAGCCTGCGCCGGAACTGGGACCACCCCGTGCCGAACGGCGAAACATTAAAAGACGTACATGCCCGCGCCGTCCCTTACTTTGAAAAGCATATTCTTGCAGACTTAAAGGCTGGCAAAAATGTGATCGTTGCCGGACACGGCAACACGCTGCGCGCTATCATGAAACACCTCGACAACGTCCCCGACGACAAAGTGCACGAGGTCGAAATCGGCACCGCCGGCGTGCACGTGTACGAAATTTCCGAAGAGGGCTTAGTCCTCAGCAAAGATATTCGCTTTCCGGGCCACAAAGCCTAAACTTTAATATACAGTTTTGCTTTGTGCTTTTCTTTGAGCGGGTTCAAAAACTCGTTGATGTCTTTTAGGTTGATCTGGATGTGGCTGGCGCGCGCCTTCTGGCCCTCGTAGCCGTTGAGCTTTACAATTTCTAACGTATAGCCGGTATCCACTATGCCGCTGATTTCGCCTTCTTTCAGCCGAAAGATTGCTGCCGTAACTTTTGCTGAAATATCACGGTTTGATTTGTCTATAGCGGAAGGAAAATCACCGCCCGTTTCTTGCGTGCTTGCATCATCCGAATATTTCTTGGCAGCATCGGCAAAACTCATGCCACTGGTAAGTTCGTTCAGTGCTGCGGTCGCCTTAGCATGGGCAGCACCATCTAATTTGCTTACCACCCTTCTGGCAAGCATCTGCTGACGTAGCGAACGCTTAAAGTCGTTGATCGACCAGCCCCAGAAGTCTTTTAGCACGTCCTCAAACACTTGGCTACTCGTACCTAGGCGGTTTTGTTCGCGCACTATGGCAATTTCGTCGTCCACTTCGCGGTTGGTAACCGTTACGCCGTTTTCGCTGGCTAACTGCTTAATATATGCGTCGTCAACCACTCTTTGGAGGGCCCGTTTTTTATAATCTGCCAGCTGCTGCTGGCCTTCTGGCGTTTTAAAGCTCAGCTTCTGCTGGGTTTCGTAATAATGCATGTAGTGCCGCAGTTCAAACAAGTAGCTTTCGTAGCTCACCATATGACCGTTTTCGCGCGCCACCGGGAACGGAATCACTTGAGTTATGCGATACACAAAAGT
>CAYSJS010000015.1:17921-21236 GCA_964431415.1 uncultured Candidatus Saccharibacteria bacterium
CGCAGCTCTTTGACATGTTTAACCGGATGCCGCAGTTTTTTTATGTGTTTAAAACTCGGCTTTGGGAGTTTTACCTTCTTCAATGAACGCTTTTTTGACTTCTTTGCCATAGTGAGCTGTCTATTCTTCCTCGGCTTGCTGCCCGTCCATTGGGGACGAAGTTGCATTTATGCCCTGATCTCGCAGGATCTCGAGTAATTCTTTCTGAATCTTGGCCGGGTGGTGTACCTCATGAATCGTCAGGCTGCCAACAAAGGTTTGTATCATGAGCGTACCGTAGCCAAGCACCGTTTCCTGAAAACCGGCTATCTCATAGTTTACCATTTGTATCTGGTTTAAGCCTAGCCCTACCATACTTCGATGGAACAGCCCTTTTTGGTTTATCTGCATCAGCCGTTGGTTAGTCACAATATACACGCTAAAGTACCAACCAATCCAGTACGGCAAAAACACGACAATACAGAGCACAACACTTGCCAAAAAACTCAGGCCAAAAAATGCCATCGTCGGTGGATTTTCGGTTTTTACATAGGTTAGTATTAGGGTATACAGCGGTCCCACCAACAGCGCAACCGAAGCAAACACCAGCCCCTTCCGCATCACAATCGGATGCTTACGAAAAACGAGCAGTACTTCTTCGTCGTCGAACTGCTCTTTAAAAAGTTTTGCGGGCGCTGCTTCTGCAGCTTCTTTTTCTGCCATAATGCTTACTACTTAGTATAAAGCATCTTAAGCAGTACCACGATTATAAAACAGCGTCTTTACTACCCAAGAAGTGTTTGAGTCAATTCTTGCATACGAAGCTGACGACCTTCACTTGGCACTACACCTGCAGCCAAACCACGGCTGAACAAAATAAAATTACGCTTTGTCGCATCATCAACACCGGTAAGACGATCCAGTGCTGCAATGGCGCTATCTATAGCTCCGCCCTTACCACCGAAGTTCTGTCTATGTGACGTAAGTGCAACGGGGTTGTTCCCGCTGGCCGCCATACGTGCACCCGTTTCATTGCGGTGGTATTGCACTAATTTTGTCACAATAGCAGCCGCCTCCCGAATACCTTCATCTGGTTTGTCAAACTTGCCCAAAAAACGCTTGCCAAAATAGTCATTTATAGAATTAGGATCTCTGAACGCACCAGTTATCGCCCCCATGGCTGCGAATTCACTACCCTCATCAACATGGTTATTTGGGTCTCTAAAATAGCGATCAAGCTTATCAAGTTCGGCCTCAACTGGTCTTTGACCGGCTTGACCGGGCTGCATAAAGCGATCTAATTCGTTAAGGGTTGAACCAATGCGCTGTATGTCAGCCTTTATAGCCTCCTGATCAACGTCCGTTTCATGAACCGCTTGTGGAGGTCTGACCTCTGCAACAACAGGTACTAGCGGTGGCATAGCCTCTGTCGGCATGACCAACGCGCCTTGTGGTGGTTGTTCGAATGGGGTTGGTGTTAATTCACTCATTTTTTATTCTCCTTGTTTATAGTATTTGGATACGTACATATTAGCATAAGCTTTGTTTTTTGTCAATTTTGTTGCTATTTATTCCTCGTATCATACAGAACAAAACTGGAGAAACCTACCGGCTCCCCACGAAGCTTTGCTGCCGCTACGCGGTGCGTACCACCGTTCAGCGCGACCATCGCCCCTTCTTTTGTTAAGATAATTTCAACGTCAAAGAGGCCAAGGGCCGGTAAGGCGGTATCACGCGTTGCATTATCTTTAATAATTTCTAGGCTTGAGAGTTTTTGTTTTACATTATTTCTGTCATATACAGCCTTGAGCATCGAGGTGTCTTTGCGTCCGGCCCAAGAATCAAAAGAGTCCCCGCCTATAATCATGTCTGGATTCATATAAAGTAGCGTACCATCTGTACGCACGAAGGTGGCGCGCGTCCCTTTTATGACTTCTCGTATAACCGTCTCATCTACAAAATCTTTTGAGCGCAAAACAGATTCTGCGCTTTCCCGCCCAACGATAGCTTTTGCTCTTTCTACCCCAGCCTTAATGTCATCTTCACTTGGCTTTTCTGAAAGAATGCCAAGTGCGCTCAACGAAGCCTCGATAGCCTGTGTCTGCTCTTCATTTAAAATGCGGTTGTTGCCGTCTTTTCTTGCGCTTCCTAATGTTTCCCATAATCCGGGGACGCGTCTAGCAGCGCGTTCAATCATAAGCTGATCATATCTCTTTCTTTGTTCAGGATTAAGGCCTGCCAAGGCGTCGTCTAGTTCGCGCGTATCGGCAAACATAAATCCAAAGTCTCCACTGTTACTTAACATGGCCTCATGCAAACGAACCGCCCTGGTAATAGGGTCTTCTTTAGCCAAAGCTTGGGGATACTGCTCAGAAGTAGCAGCCTGCCCAATAGACTTAACGATCGGCACTTCGGCCGCACTTTTTTCTGGAGCCTGCCATGATAGGACTCTTTTCAGCGGAACGTCTTTTTTAACTTTTCCCGTAGCTATCTCTTCAAGTACAACTATTGTCCCTGTCGGATCGTTGGGGTCCTTTGGATCTACGCGCGATCTCACAGCCCACCCACCCTCTTGCACCTGCTTGCCGACAATTTTTGTTGCAAACGGGTTCTCTTTGGTTGGCGCCGGTACATATACATTACGCTCAACGCTGAAGGCGCCTGCCGGTAACCCAAACTGTGCACCAATGTCATATTGCTGAGCATGTGCTTCAAGTGGATATGGAATGGTAGGAGGAGCAAATTCGGGCATGTTTTTGTTTTCTGTTTACAGATATAATAGTAGCATAAGCTTTGTTTTTTGTCAATGTTATCTTTATAGATGTAAATAAAATAAATGGTATACTTAACCCGTACTTTGCCACGCCCCCGTAGTTCAATGGATAAAATAATTCCGTCCTAAGGAGAAGCTGTAGGTTCGATTCCTACCGGGGGCACCATACGTAACTATACCGTTCGAACCTCAGCATCTACCAATATCTGAGCCGTTCAAACTAAAGTTATTTACCGAAACAGACGCTTGCTGGGCGTGAACTCGGACTGCCACCGGCAGTCCTCGGGTTCGATTCCTACCGGGGGCACCAGTTTAAAAGACTTAATACCTCCTTGGTCTTCTTCCCGGCTCTTCAAAAACTGATGGAGCAAGCAGAAAGAATGCCGAAATCAAGCCGCAAGCGATAGCCGCCCGAATACTCATTATAAAAAACTATTCGGGCCGACCGGAACGGTCGTCTTGCGGCGCGGCATTCTTTTTGTTTGCTACAATCACTGTTTTTGAAGTGGCCGGTTAGTTTTTGTCCAACTTTTTGCTAACTCAAAAAGTTGGTGACTTTGCTT
>CAYSJS010000016.1:0-21203 GCA_964431415.1 uncultured Candidatus Saccharibacteria bacterium
GTCGACGAACTGCCGCCCTGGATAAGCGTGGTTGTGTTGGCGCCGGTGTTGCCTATGGTCAGTGCCGTCGAGTTGGTTGCGCCAAGCGAAATAGAGCCGGTCACGCCGCTTGTGGCCGAGCCGCTGTCAATAATCACGTTGCCGGATCCGCCCGTGTTGGTGTTGTTGCCGGAACGAACGGTAATACTTCCACTTGTACCAGTGGATGTGCCGCTCATATCTCCGGTGTGCAGGTCTATAGCAGTAGAGTTCGACGAGCCGCTGGCGCTGCCATAAGTCCTAAACTGACCATTCCCAGACACAACATCGAGAGCCGCGTACAAGAAACCGCCGTTAGTGACGCTAAAGTTTGTAGCATTAATAAGGTTTGTGAATGTACCGGTGAGCTGCAGACCATTGGTAGCTGTCCCGGCGGTATTCGTCAAATTAAGGAGGTTGGTCGTGGTGCCGCCCGTGCCACTGCGGTTGATCAAAAGACCGTTGGTCTGTATGCCGGTGGTATTATTTAAGACAAGACGAGTGTTGTCATTCGTGCTGGTTGTCTCGCTGTTAAAACCAATTCCAGCCGTAGAGACAGCTAGTTTTGCACCAACGCCCGCACCCGGGTTTACGGAAAGACCAATCTGACCACTTGAGTTAGCCCCCATCAGGAAGGTGCCATCGTAACTTTGCAGTTCGAGGAGATTGTTGCTCTGGCCAGAAACACCCTGGATCAATAAGCCCTTATTGCCTGTTGCGCCGGTCGATATAA
This sequence comes from uncultured Candidatus Saccharibacteria bacterium, assembly GCA_964431415.1. Classification (GTDB taxonomy): domain Bacteria; phylum Patescibacteriota; class Saccharimonadia; order Saccharimonadales; family JACDBH01; genus CAYSJS01. The sequence continues at coordinate 752 of CAYSJS010000016.1, forward strand.
CCGCTGCCGCCGCATTATCAACCGTAGCCGCCGTATTCACGCCAAACTTCTGTGCGGTGCCGAAGGTTGAAGTATTCACTCCAAGCACACCGCCTAAGATAGTTCCCGTTACATTAATATTCCCTGTTTGAGCACTGCCAGGGGTAGTGCCCTGCAGCTGGACATAGCCGCTAGCGGAAGCATAGCCAGCACATACCGATCCGGTCGTACAAACGGTGCCGGTTTCGTTTGGCAATGTGATGACCTGACTGCCAGAGAGGGTTGCACTTTGCAAGGTCAGACTAAAGTTGTCGGTTGTGCCGTCGCTAAAGAGGAGTTTACCCTGGGTTACCGTGCCGCTTGAGGCAATACGCCCCAGAGTGAGCTGATTGCCGGCTCCGTTAAATGAAGCGTTGACGTTGCTGTTGTTATCTTGCAGTTCGAACAGGTTTGATGCCTGGGAAGCAGAACCCTGCACCACGATACCGGTGGTTGAGGCGCCGGGTTTTACGCCAAACTTCGTGCCCGTTACTGCCGAAGAACCAACATTCAGGGTGTTGGTAAAGAGGACGTTACTACTACTGGAGAGCTGACCGCTGCTGTTACGGAATAAGGTTACATCCGTACCGGCCGAACCCGAACCCCAGTTAAGCGTACCGTTGGCAGCAATGTTAAAGCGATCATTGGTATCGCCGGCAACCCGGAAGGCGGTAATAATTGTACCGGTAGTCGCGCCCTGCCCCTGAATATTCAGCGTTGCGTTGCTGCTGCCCACGTTTACTGCCGTTGTGTTTGTCGTACCCACATTCACCGTGCCTGCACCACTAGAGTTGAGAGTAAGCGTACCGGAACCATTCGACTGAAGCGTAAGACCCGTGTTACTTGTCGAAGAACTAATGACTGGGTTAGCACCACTAAATGTGAGAGCGGTCGCAGTCAATGTGTTGGTGTTGATAGTGCTAGAGGTGACGAGCGTGGTTACGCCGCTTACCGCACCAGCAGTAGTTACATTCAAGCCACTGGAGGCAATTGCAACGGTTGCGCCAGTGTTACCGATAGTAGTTGCGGCGGTGCCGGTAGTGTTGATGGTGGTCGTTCCGGTAATGGCCGCTCCCCCAGCCGAAACCGTTAATCCGCCCCCAAGTATACCTACGCCGCTTATATTTAAGTTACCTGTTTGCTGAGTTCCCGGAGTTGTAGACTGGAGGTTTACGTAAGTTCCGCCTGCCGATGCGTACACAGCAGTACAAGCAGCGCTGGCAGCAGTAGTACAGATGATACCGGTTTCGTTTGGCACCGTAACAGTTGCAACAGCGCTTGGAGACGCAAAAGCCAATGTAGTCTTATTAGCTCCGTTGTTAGCAACAAAGGTCGAAGAAGCACCACCTTGGAGCGCCAAAGTCCCTGAAGTATTACCGATTGAGCTGGCAGCCGTACCCGTCGTGTTCAGGTTCGTAGTGCCAAGAATGGTATTTGTAGAGCCGCTATTTCCAATGCCAACCGTTGTCGTATTTGCGGTGCCTACATTTACGGTACCTGCGCCGCTCGTATTAAGAGTAAGCGTACCGGAACCATTCGACTGAAGCGTAAGACCCGTGTTACTTGTCGAAGAACTAATGACTGGGTTAGCACCACTAAATGTGAGAGCGGTCGCAGTCAATGTGTTGGTGTTGATAGTGCTAGAGGTGACGAGCGTGGTTACGCCGCTTACCGCACCAGCAGTAGTTACATTCAAGCCACTGGAGGCAATTGCAACGGTTGCGCCAGTGTTACCGATAGTAGTTGCGGCGGTGCCGGTAGTGTTGATGTTTGTAGAGCCTGTAGCCGTCAAACCACCGCTAGCGGTGGTTAGCCCTGTCACCGCCAGCGTACTAGATACCTTAGCTGTACCAGTTACATCTAAGGTCGCAGTAGGAGCGGTAGTAGAACCGATGCGGAGACTGCCCGCTATAGCGCTGTTGTAGCTGCCTGAGCTATATATAGACCAGTTGCCGGATGGTGCGGTGCCGGTACCAATGAGGAGGTTGGTATTGTTGGTAGATTGGCTTTGTTCAAGGATATTTACGCCGACACCATAGTTGACCGTACCGGCACCATTGTCGATGTCGTTAACTTGTATACCTTTGGCCGTACCCACGTCACCAACCCCGAAGTTAGTAATACCAAACTCACCGCCAACTGCCTTAGACAGGCTGGCTGCATCAGTAAAGACCCCTCCATATATACCGGTTAGGGTCGAGCTGGCTACGTTCGCGCTTGAGGTAGAGGGGTTTGCAAAGAGACCGTAGTAGCTATATGCACTGCTGGAAGTGGGAGCTAACCCCGGGACTACCTTTAGACCAAACTGTCCGGTGGTTGCGCTAGTAAGGCTGCCATTAACTACCACACCCGCGTTGTGGCCAGAGGATGGGGCGTTACCAGAGAAGTTGGTCGTAGCAGAGTTTACGGTAAGGGTATTATTGGCGTTTCCTATTGCTACCGAGCCACTTGAGTTACCGGTATTAATATTGGTGTTGTTATTAGAAGAGACGTTCAGTGAGATGGCGCCGCCTGAGATCGTGGTACCAGCGCCAGCGGTGACAGCACCGCCGAATATACCTGTTCCGGATATATTCAAGTTCCCCGTCTGAGCAGTCCCAGGTGTAGTAGCTTGCAGCTGGACATAGCCTGCAAGGGTGGTTGTGCCAACGTAACCACTACAGACGCTTCCAGTAGTACATACGGTGCCGGTTTCGTTCGGGAAGGTAATTGTCTGGTTGTTCGAAAGTGTTGCGCTTTGTAGGGTGAGGCTGTAGTTGTCCGTGGTACCGTCGGCAAATAGTAGTTTTCCTTGGGTGACGGTGCCGCTCGATGCTATACGACCGAGAGTAAGTTGGTTGCCTGTGCCGTTGAAGGAGCTGTTTACCAGACCAGCACTATCTTGGAACTGGAAGAGATCAGCAGTCTGGGAGGCGACACCTCGAATAGCTATGCCGGGATTTGTTGCAGCACCAGTGCCAACGGAAACCGCCGCATTATTAAATACGACACCGGTTGCAACTCTTAAACCGCCGCCACCGCCAACAGACAGTATGGTGTTGCCAGTTGAGCCCTCAATCTCGAATAAGTTGGCGGTCTGGCCAGAAACACCCTGTATTATAAGCCCCTTGTCTGTCGTGTTTACTGTATTGATTTGAGCTACCGCGGAGTTGTCTGTAATACTATTTGGATTAATAGACAGTTTAGACTGTGTACCGACAGAGTTGTTGTTTATACCCAATACGCCGCCAGAACTAAAGCGAACCAATACACTCCCCGTGTCACTTTGCACTTCAATCAAGTTAGCGGTTTGTCCAGAGACACGCTGTACTACGAGTCCTTTGTTGCCTGTGCTGCCGGTAGAAATCAGCGCCTGAGCTGCAGCGTCTGCTGTTGTTGCCGCGTTTATATTCAACCTGTTCGTGGGCGCCGTGCCTTGTATGTTTATCCCAACATTGCCGCCAAAGTTTGGATTGGTTTGCCCGTTTGAAGGGTTAAGGTACACGCTCACGAGGCCCGACGAACCGGCGGACTTTGCAGAAGTTGCATAACCCACGATTCCGGTAGTCGCATTGTTGTCAGTCATCACTTGACCAGCTGTCGTAGATGTCACGAGCTGGTCTCCTATGGCGACGGCAGCAGTAGTAGCCGTAACCTGGAAGTTACCGGAATAAGCTATGCCTGTTAGGCCACCAGACGAAGCGGATGTCAGCGCCACGCCCATAACGCGCGTGTCGCGCGCGGTAGTCGTTGTTACAGCTCTTGAGTTACCGCCGTCATTTGCCAGCACTACTACGTCATTTGCCGCCACTCCACCTGTACCAACCGTGTAGTTTTTAGCCAAATAGCCACCCCCCACACCACTTGAGATCTTGAGGCTTGCTCCTTGAATCACGCCATCACCACCAATTAGCGCCAATGACGTCCCGGTGCTGCTCTGTACCTCCAAGAGTACTGCGCTTTGGCTGGCCGCTCCCTGAAGTACCAATGCCTTATTCGTTGAAGAACCGGCAGTGATGATAGTGTTCGCAGCATTATCTACCACTCCCGGCGTATTAACTCTAAACTTCTCAACTGTTCCGGTTGTACCCGTAGATCCTATCTGGAGAGCACCACCCGTCGTAAACCGTGCTACTTCACTGTTATTTGTCTTGAAAGTAAGAATATTGCTGTCATTAGTACCGATGTTTGCCGATCCACCAAAACTGTTTCCACCATTTCGGAAGAAGCCAGTCGCACTCGTCGCATCAACCGTTAGCGCTCCGCTCGATAACGTCAAGCCCGACCCCGTGAGGTCGGTGACTGCATCGCCGTTAACCGTAATACTTTGCCCGGTTGTTACTACTAGTCCGCCGTTAGCGGTAATGTTCCCAGTAAAGGTACTTGAGCCGCCTACACTCAGTGATCCGCCAAATATTCCTGTGCCACTGATGTTAATGTTCCCGGTCTGCACCGTTCCCGGGCTTGAACCCTGCAGCTGCACATAGCCGGACAACGAAGTGGTCGAAGCATACCCAGCACAGATTGAACCTGTCGTACAGATCGTTCCTGTTTCTGCAGGTAATGTGAGCGTGTAGTTTGATGCGGTGCTTGTTGGCACGACCGTAAGAACGCCGCCGCCGGCAGTTGCAAAGGCTAGTTTTCCGTTCAAGCTTGAAGCTACTCCAAGGACAAGTTGGTTATTGGTTGAGTCGCCAGTCATGTAGCTGAGGCCACTGGTTGAGTTCTGCAGCTGAAAAGCAGTGGTTGAGTTGGTGGCTGGGCGGAAAATGTTGTCACCGGTCCATGTTTGGTTCGCAGCTAATTGCGCAAAAGCGGACGCCGTTAGGCCATTCAAGCGACTTGCGTTCAGTGCATATACCGCCGATGTCATCGGTTGCATAGGCGTCATTTCACCGTCCGGACTACATGAGGTAAACGGCGTGCAGGAAGTGTTGGTATTGCCGATATTCATCGAGAGCCACAGCGTGTCCTGGTTCCAGTCAACACTGCTGCCAAAAGGCGTAACCGAACCAAGCTGCACCGACAAGAAGCCGTTCTGTACCCGGACACCTTGACTGTTTGCGTTCAGATAGCTCTCAGTCCACTTAAGCGTACCGGCCGGCGATCCTGTGGCGTTACCGACAGATTGACCGTCACCATCCTGGTATATCTTGAACTGGATGTTGTAATACCCATCCGGCACGGTTGCGCCCTGGGCGTTTAAGAGACGGCCCTGGAAATTAAGCGTTTGGTTGGTGCCGGTTGCTGCGTTTACTGGCTTAACAGATGAAAAAGCCCACACAAAAAAAACACCCAAAAGGGTGCAACAAAGAATATAACGACGTATCGTCTTTCGCTGCCCAAAATCCATAGTTTTTTTGTGTCTGTTTCGACTATTTGTTTATGCTTAGAGAGATATATTTTTTTATTTTATATCTTGCCCAATGCTTTTTCTCTACAATAATAACTATAAGCGCTTTATTCTATATTGCAAGAGGTGAAACAGTACGTTTTTTGCCTATGTGGATAAGTGCGGCGTAACGCCAAAACTAGGATTTGGCTGCATAGATTTTTTAAGCACTCGCTTTTCATGAACCTCGCCCACCCAGAAGCTTACGACCATGGTTGCTGCGATCGCGAACAATGGCCAAAGAACAAATAATTTATTTTTGAGTGACTGCGTTGAACTAGGATTTGTGCTATTTGTGTCAACGACTGGTTGACCGTTTACCACTACCGCTACGGTGAGAAACGCTACTCTTTGCTGACTGTCTGTGCCGCGCAAAGTAACCTTGTATGTACCTGGTTTTTTATACGAATATGACGCATTAAATAACGAGTTGTCGCCGCGGGGTATAACTTTTGTGTTCGAATCTCCCCACTCAATGCTCACCGCAAATGGTGCAACGCCGCCTACGATAGTGATCGGAACGTTGAATGACTGGTTCGGAAAACTTCCCTTATAAACCGCGTCTGTAAGGAGTAAAAGCTGCGATCCACCTAGATTCAGCACCGTGAGCGGCGCGCCCGCCGGCGGCAATGCATCATAATAAACCGTAATCGGCGCCGAAATCGGGCCTGCCTGATTCAGCACATCATACACTTGTGCGGTGAGCACATTTTCTCCATACAAAAGATCTACCTGCAGCGAAAACTTGCCGTCACTACCGCACGGAACCGACCCAGCGAATATACTATTTTTAAATATCTCAACAAACGTAGAGGCTGGACATGTCCCGGTTATAGGAATTGGCGATGTCGCAAAACGTTGCTTGCTGCTTGGGGTTAAGATGACTGCACTTTCCTGCGGCGGATCAGTTGGCACAGTACCCGTTATACCGACCGAACCGGCTTCGGGGCCTGGCGAATCGGCTGCCACAAATGCCGTCAGAGAAATCTTAAAAAGCAATACCCCCACGATGAGCACCAAAAACATAAGCGGTATGTACGAGGTGTGCTGATGAGACCTGATTCGCCCGCTATGGCTGTGATGTATTATTTTTAGTTTTGGTAGCATATATGACACATTATATCACTTATGCTTGTCAAATGTGATAGAGGGCCGAAACGAACTATGAACTTACCACACCCAGACTACTAATACCCTGCTTCGAGAAACACTTACCTTACCAATAACACTTGGGCGCACGCCGCTATATGAAAGCCTATTTCTTATTCTGTCGTTTCTGTGCTTGGGCAAGAATACGCTGGTTGTACCGCTTGATCAAGAAGCGGAGACCGAAGAATGCGATGATCAGGAATGCAATCACTGCTGCAACGAGACGATACGGAATTACCCAAAACGCCATAACTGATTCTACTGTCTTTTTATCGGTACCATATGTTAGCGCCAGTTTTGCCTTATAGCGGCCAAATAATCGCTTGTTGCCAATTATTGCTTTATCAAGCGGCTGCGTAAAGGCACGGGTGCTGTTTGGCAAAACATTGCTTGGCGGCGAGTTCACATTTAGACCGGCAACGGTTTTGCCGAACATATCTGTAATCGTTATCCGCCCTATTGGCTGCTCGTGCACATTGCCACTGTTTTTTACTTTAACGAGAAAATTGAGCGGTGTCGATTCAAAGAAAGTACCCTTTTTATTATCTTTATTAGAACTAAACTCCTGTACCTCGAGCTTTTCGGTAATGTCGCCACTAACCGTGACCAGCACCAACGTGCCAATACTCGCCGAAAGCGACACGCCACTGCCTTCAACCGAAGGCGGCTGCGAAGTAAAGCGAATCACACCGTAGTGCCCGCCCGGCGATGCGTCTTTTGGCACGTTAATCGTTACGTCCATCTTTTTAATTTCTTTTGGTACAAGCAGCAAGCTTGGCAGCGGAGCAATCCAACTCACTAAGGAATGTGGGTCATTGGCACTTTCGCCATTTTCGTCAAATATTAGCTTTGGCGTACCGTCTTCGCCACTGGCTACAAAGTTATTTGCCTGTCCCTTTACCAATAAGCTGCCGCTAGAGATATCGCGTATGGATATCTGGGTTTTAATGGTTTGACCGGGATCGGCCGATAGATAAATTATTGGTGGCGCAATCTCCAGCGCCTGACCATTATTCGCCGTGTTTTTATTGGTTGCGCTTGTCTGCGCGCTCACACGCGCCACGAGCACCACAGGCAGCATAAGACCCGCTACATAGGCGGTAAGTGTTAGATATGTTGTGATCTTGCGTATTGTTTTAGTCATAATTTTTTAGAAAGTTGCCGTGCACACATAGGTTAAGGTTGTTGTATACGTACCTGCAAGCTGTCCACCGGCCACATTCACGAGATACGAAGCGGTGTATATCTGGGCGTTGGTTGGACCTGCACCTCCGCTCGCGCTGTTCGCGATTGTATCCCCTGAAACGTACTTGAAAGTATCCGAGGTATTATATCCAGCTAACGGCTGACCTTTCAAGGTCGTACCGTTTGAAGAGGGCGTAATTGCCGCTCCCACAGCTGGTGTAGAAGATGCAGTAGTATTTGCAACAAGGTTCATGCCAAACTGACTATTCCCTATTGCCGGCGTGGCAGCCGTCGACATAGCCGGGATAGTAGCGCTTCCGTTTGTCATAGTGGCGCCATTAACCGTAATAGCGTACCCGGAAACCGCGTTTGTTGAAGCCGCGATCTGTGAGCTGGCTGTGGCCGTATCGGTTGGCGAGAAGAGTTGGTTAAAAGAAATCGAGCCACTGGTAGCGGTTGAGCAGTCCGGTATACCCGAAGTAGTGCTAATCGAACCACCTGCGCAGAATATTAACGACTCCGGCATCGTTCCGGTTAGAACGATCTGAGCTGCTGTGCTGGCGCCCACCGTGCCGGTATCGGAAGAGGCGCCTGTAGTGTCTATCGATGCGTACGTAGTGATCCTCACATAAAAAGATTCGTTTGCAGCCGATGGGTTCGTTACCGAAAGCAGCTGATACGAAACCACGGTCGTAGCAGCAATACTGCTTGCTGTACGGGTAACGTACGGAGCGCCGTTGGTCGAGTTATTCAGCGTAAATCCGGTAGCACCCGTCTGCGTCCCCATAGTGGCTGATGTTGTCGAAAGACCACCCGGCGTAGTGCAGTTTCCTGCGGCAGTCGTACAGTAAAGAAATTTGATCGATCCGACATTCCCCGTAGTTGGAATTCTAAAGCTGAACAAATGGTTCACTACGCCGCCCGGCTTTGAAGCACCGTCGGTAGCGCCCGCCTGAAGCGTCAGGCTTCTTTCGGTAATTTGACCGGCTGTAGCAACCCCTGAGCTGAATGAAGAGAAGATAACAAGAAGCACACCTAGTGTGGCCACTCCAAACCCAGCAAACGCCCTCCTTCTGGTTCCCATATATGTAATACTAGCATGAGCTTTAACGAGCAGTCAAAAGAATCTCACTTATCCAACATCCGGGTTATCCCTACAAAAAAATATCATTGCAAGCATTGCAAACGGCACCAAAAAACCTGCAATAAATGCCGCTTATGAATACGTTTTGTATGCAGTGTAGAGTCAATTAGAATGTTGGCGTACAGATATATGTCAGTGTGGTCGTGTAGGTACCAGCAGGCTGGCTACCTGGGACGTTAACAATGTATGTAGCCGTGAATATTTGGGCGTCAGAACCACCCGCGCCGCCATTTGCGCTGTTAGCTACGCTATCACCAGTTACGAATTTGAAGTTATCTACGGTCGAATACCCTGTAATAGCCTGCCCTTTGTAGTTCGTGCCGTTAGCAGCCGGCGCAACCTCTACTCCCACCGCCGGGGTTGATGTCGTTGTCGTATTCGCCTTGAGATTCATCCCAAACTGGCTGACGCCGCGCACGCCGGTGGTGGCCGTACCCATCGCCGCCACCGTATTAGACCCTGAAGTGAGCGTAGCACCATTAACAGTAATGTTATACCCGGAGCCAGCATTAGTACTTGCCGCCATTTGCGATGTGGCGGTAGCGGTATCGGTTGGCGAGAACAACTGGTTAAACGTAACTGAACCGCTTGTAGCAGTCGCACAGTCTGGCACGCCAGAGGTAGTACCAACTGTGCCACCCGTACAAAAGACGAGCGATTCGGGCATCGTCCCCGTAACCACAATTTCTTCGGCAGTACTAGCAGCAACCGTACCGGTATCTATGGGCGAACCTGTAGCATTTGTAGAGCTATACGTAGCAATACGCACAAAGAAGGTTTGGTTTGCGGTTGTAGGGTTTGTAACAGTCTGAATCTGATACACCAGTGACGTTCCACCGGTGATGCTGGCTGCAGTACGCGTTATGTATGGTGCACCGTTCGTAGAATTGTCGAGTGTAAAACCGGTGGCACCAGACTGCGATCCCATAGTTGCCGATGTAGTCACCAGGCCAGTAGGAGTCGTACAAGTACCGGCTGCAAGCGTACAATACGTAAACTGGATCGACCCTACACTTCCGCCCGTAGGAACGGTAAATGTAAACAAGTGGTCAACTACACCGCCCGGCTTTGAGCCACCATCTGTGGCGCCTGCCTGCAGCGTCAAACTACGAATCGTGATCTGGGCAGCCGTTGCCTTTGGACTTGAAACCAAAGAAAAGATAATAAGCAGAACACCGACCGCGGCTAAACCAAGACTCGACAGCGCCCTCCTGCTTTTGTACATAGCCTAATACTAGCATGAGCTTTTCAAGGACGTCAAAAGAATCTTGTTTATGCTTCGCTTTCCCTTTTTCTAGAAGGTAGGAGTACAGATGTATGTCAACGTCGTTGTGTAGGTGCCAGCAGGCTGGCTACCTGGTACATTCACAATATAGCTGGCAGTAAAGATCTGAGCATCCGAACCGCCGGCCCCGCCGTTTGCGCTGTCAGCTACGCTATCACCCGTTACGAACTTGAACGTATCAGCAGTGTTGTACCCTGTCGTTGCCTGACCGCGGTAGTTAGATGCGTTTGCTGCTGGTGCCACTTCTATACCCACCGCAGGCGTCGAAGTCGTGGTGGTATTGGCTTTAAGGTTTATACCAAACTGGCTCACACCGCGCACGCCGGTGGCGGCCGTACCCATCGCAGTTATAGTATTCGAACCGGAAGTAAGTGTCGCACCGTTCACCGTGATGTTATATCCAGAACCGGCGTTAGTGCTGGCCGCCATCTGAGAAGTAGCGCTGGCGGTGTCCGTCGGCGAGAAAAGCTGATTAAACGCAACCGAACCGGCTGTCGCGGTGGCGCAGTCTGGAACGCCTGACGTAGTGCCGACAGTAGCACCAGTGCAAAAGACGAGGGATTCGGGCATCGTCCCCGTTAAGACAATCTGGTTCGCAGTACTTGCCGCCACCGTACCGGTGTCAATGGGCGAACCGGTAGCATTTGTAGAGCTAAATGTAGAGATGCGCACAAAAAATGTCTGGTTTGGAGTGCTCGGATTCACAACATCAAGCAGCTGATATGCCAGCGACGTGCCCCCGGTAATGCTGGCTGCGGTACGCGTGAGATACGGCGCACCATTAGTTGAGTTTACAAGCGTAAAGCCAGTCGCGCCCGACTCCGTTCCCATCGTCGACGTAGCCGCTGTATCCAGACCCGTCGGAGTAACACAGGCCCCAGCAGCTAACGTACAGTATAGGAACTCGATTGACCCTACGCTCCCTCCCGTAGGAGCGGTAAACGTAAAATAGTGATTGACCGTACCGCCCGGCATTGAACCGCCATCGGTCGCACCCGCTTGTAAGGTTAAGCTACGTGCCGTAATTTGTGCGGCCGAAGCTGACCGCCCGGCAAATATGCCTAAGTACATGCCACCGCCAAGAAGAGCGAGCATTACCCAGTATGGTAATCGACGAGAATAGGTTTTTAATTTTTTTGGCATTTTTTTGTTTTTTACTGTTTTCTGCCCTTTTTGAAGGACTGCAGCGTTACTTACGCTTTGAACTTTAACAAACAAACTGTACGCTTGTCAACAAAATGCTTATCTTAATATTGCCCGCTGTGGATAACACCCTAAAAGACCGCTATACAAAGCAGTGTCTGATCGCCCGTATATATGCCTCCCGGGGTGAGACTGCTTACATTAACTATATAAGACACGGTGTACACGGTCTTGCCGGAGCTTTTGGGGCCGCTAACAATAGTGTCCCCGCTTACATACCGATAGTTATTTGGCGTGTCATAATTTGTTGCCGCATCACCAAAACCAAACTGTCCATGGTCGGGGTTCGCGCCAACCGATGAAGGCGACGTATTAGCAACCAAATTTATACCAAACTGCTCTACCCCTGCCTGGGAAGGTCCCGAAGTAGCCATGGCATCAATTGTATGAGAACCATTGGTTGGCGGCGTGCCGTACATCTGCACAATATACCCATAACTCGTATAGTCGGTAACCTCGAAGGTCGAGCTCGTTACCGTTGTCGTGCCCGGCGAAAAGCTGCCGAAGTTAAGATTCGATGAATTAACCACAAATGTAAGTGCCGGCTCATCGGTTGTTTCGTTACCGGCGTTTACTTGAGTGTTCGTAGCAGCGGTATTGCCAATGCCCAGTATGCCTCCTGATTCACTTGCCTGATAATTTGCCGACTGTGTTTTGGTATTACTAAAGCCACCGAGCGCCGGTTCGTTGAGTTTAAAATTTGCAGACTGCAGCGCATCCGCAGCCATAGGAGCAAACAAACAGCATGCCAAGCTGGCAAGTAGTATTCCTGCTGCACCCATCTTTCTCATATGCATATTGTTGTGGAATTTTGGATTTTTTGCAACTCGCTTACGCTTTTTGGCATAAGCGCATGGTTGCTCCGGCAGGACCATAAGCGGTATAATGCCCCTTGAAGAAAGACGAGGTAACCTTCCAGGTGGAAAATCCCCCTGCTCCTGATCAGTCAGCTGCTACTTCTGGTGCGCCGCAACCGGAAGTATTAAAGCCGCGCGAAGAAGAGAAACCAAGCGAACAGCCGGTTCAAAATCCTGAAGCAAAAAGGATCGATATTAAAAAGTCCCGGCGCAACACCTATCGCCCTTCACACAAGGCAACGTTTATCGGTCTGGCTGTAGTGGTGGTCATCCTCGTGGTAAATGCCATAGTGATTTCGGTCGTGCTAAAGAACAAAGCCAAAAGCGATAAGCAGGCATCCGAGGCTCAGGTTACTATCGATGCCGATGCACTCAGTAAGGTCGGAGTAAACACCGCCTCTATAGGCGACACGGGCGTACAGTTAACGGTTGAGCCGAATGCTCAGTTTAAGGGTAAGCTATCGGTTGCAGGCGAAACAAACTTAAGCGGTGAGCTTAAGCTAAACAGTAAACTCACGAGCGCAGACGCCTCGATCACCAGCCTGCAAGCCGGCAAAACATCTTTAAGCCAGCTAGATGTTAATGGTGACAGCACCCTCTCGGCGCTCAACCTTCGTTCAACCCTTCTAGTTACCGGTACAAGTAAGTTCTTAGGCGCGGTTACGATGAATGAGCTGCTCACCGTAAATAACAGCGTAAACGTTGCTGGCAACCTCGCTATTGGCGGTGCGCTCTCAACCGCAGGCTTCGTGGCACGTGACTTAACTTCGACCGGAACGTTAAATGTCATAGGCCATATCGTTAGTGGCGGCAGCACTCCTGCCGTAGGCGCTGGCGGTGCACTGGGTTCAAACGGGACGGTGGCGATCAGCGGCAGCGATACAGCCGGCACAATTTCTATAAATATCGGCACCGGAGCGGTCGGCGGCACACTCGCCAGCGTCGCGTTCAAAAACCAGTTTGGCAGCTTACCGCGGATCATCATCACGCCCGTTGGTATTGGCGGTGATTTTTATGTAAGAAACCCGAGCGTTGGCGGTTTTAGCGTAGCTGTTATGAGCGGCCTGCCTCCGGGCGGCTATTCTATCAACTACATAGTCATGCAATAGACGTTTTTACATATTTATAAATAACAGGACCTTGTCGTCGCGCACACCAATAATGCCGCTGTTTGTCGGTATCGAGATTGTTTCGGTGTCCGTTTCAATCAAAACTTCACCCGGGCTCATCACTGAAAAGAAATCGGCGTGCCCAGGCAAAACATCAAACGTGCCTACCTTGTTGGCGGCCGATACGACTTTCGCTTTTCCCTCATAATAAATCTGAAACGGTGCACGTGCCACTACGGTAAGATAGGGTTCATCTTTTTTCTTCATCGCCTATTTGCCTCCGCCAGCTGGCGGAGCAGCCGCTGCCGGCATCGGTACGCTAGGGCTAGGAGCCGTAACCTCACCCGATGCTTCCGCCTTGGGAGCGCCATCTTTTTGGTCTTCTGGTTTTGACGGCAACGGTTCGCCATTCTCGTTGATACCCAAAATATCTTCTATGCCCTTCAGGGTCTGTTCGCGGGTAAAATACTGGCCTGGTTTTCCGGTGAGATGCTCAGCTACGGCAAAGTCCTGCGAAAAAAACTCGGTTAACTTTTTAGCATTCTGGTAGTCAATACGATCAGCTGGCGAAAGTTCGCTCTCGCCCACGATGGCAATAATATTTTTGAGCGATTCATACTTCTGCATGATAGCCTGAACCTTGCCCACGAGCCGGTAGTGCCGCTCACCCACAATTTGCGGTGTCAGCAAAGATGAGGTGGTTTTAAGCAGATCAACTGCCGGACGGATGCCGTTTTCTGCCACGGAACGCGAAAGTACCAGCACCGAATCAAGCTGCTGCTGAATCGCTTGCACTGCCGGGTCGCTTAAGTCGTCAGCCGGGATATAGACCGCTTGAACAGAAGTAATTGAGCCCTTGTCGGTTGAACTTAGTCTATCCTGAAGCCGACGCAGTTCCGAATACACCGTAGGCGCATAGCCACCTTCGGACGGAATTAAACCTAAGTTGGTAGACAGCTCGGTAAGCGCCTGGATATGACGATAGATATTGTCCACAAAGAACAAAATGTCACGACCCTCTTCGTCTCTAAAGTATTCTGCGGAGGTGGCAGCAGCCGGACCCACCATAGAGCGAATGGCCGGCGTGGCATCCATCTGCCCAAAGAACATTACCGTGTTCTTAAGCACCTCGGTTTCTTTTAGTGTTTGGTACAGCTCATTACCTTCACGAATACGTTCACCAACACCACAATAAATAGACAGGCTCTTTTTATTACTGGTCACGTTGTGAATCATCTCCATGGTAAGCACCGTCTTACCAACACCGGCACCGCCAACGATACCAATCTTGCGTCCTTTTACGAAGGGAGTCAGGAAATCGATAACCTTAAGACCCGTTTCAAGCAGCTCGAGGTTTTGCTTAGCGCGATATGTTTTTATGCCCGAAGGTTCACTAATTACCCGGCGAGATTCGGTTACGACCTCACCTTCATCAAGCGGCTCACCAAGCGCATTAAACACGCGACCAAGCGTTGCCGGACCGACTGGTACGCTAACCTTGGTGTGGCTTCGGCTCACCTGCTGTCCGCACCGGAGCACCTGGTTATTCGTTAAGTTCACGCAAACCGCCGAATTTGCCTTGAAGAAACTTACTTCCAAAAATACTTCCGGGAACTCGTCTACGACCAGCAGCTCCTTTTCTTCTGGCCGATCTCCATACAGCTCAACTTCAACCATGAGGCCGCGAAGCGACTTTATAATGCCGATTTTTGTCTGGATAGGCTGAGCTTTGGGGTTCATTTCTTATCCTTTGCGTGTTTCTTTTTCTTTAGGCTTACCATAACTTCACGCAAGCGTCGGTCACTTTCTGAACGCTTAGCACGATGATAATCAAGTTTATAGTAATTAAGCAGTTCCCAGGCACGCTTTTTGGCCTGCGCCATTGCATTAAAGCGACTCGCGTCCTGTGCAAGGCCTGATTCCAGAATTGCTTGGCTAAATGCCAGCGCCATCATGGAAACCTCCATGATATCGGCAATCTCGCCAATAGAGGGTTCAAAAATAGTATCCTGGGCTGTCATAACATCTTCTTCCGGATCAGCGTCTTTAGTCATTTCCTGCATGCTCGAAATAAGATCAAGCGTTTTAATACCTTGCACACCAAGTGACACATATTCTTCGTAATAAACGGTAATCTTGCCATAAAAACGAATCGCCTCAATCACCGGCGTCACATCAATATAGGTATCACTTTCGGCTAGGCGGAAGTAACGTACAAAAGGTATGCCGCGCTGTTCTAACTGTGCCGCCCCGTGGCTGCCAATCACGACAATATCGGTCGTGGCCGGATTATAGCTTTCTAGCATGGTCGCAATCAAGCGCTGGTCGATATCACCGCTCAGGCCCGCTTCTGCCGAGATAATTACAAACACGTTACGGTCCAGAAGCTTAGCGTCTACATCGTGTTTGAGTCTTTCTTTCGGATGTATTCTCAGCGAACTATACAGCGTCCATAAGAGGTCAAAGAATTCTTTAGAAAGCTCAACTTTGCTCTTAATCTTTGCCACTTGGGTACTGGCGATACTTTCAAACACCCCTGTCAGATCCTGGACGGTTGTAATCTGCTGCGTTTCTTTTAATATGGCGCTGGCTCTACGCATCTTTGTTTACCTCAAGCGGCTGGGCGTCACGGGCTTTTGCCTCGGCTGCAGCTTTCGCCTCTTCGGCAAGCTCTGCCGGGGATTTAACAATCACAACTTCTTTAGAAAACTTCTTTAGCAGCTCAGCTTCTACTCGGTCAAAATCCTTATCTTCCTTAAACTCATCGGAAATTTCTTTGACCGCTTCTTTGAGTGCCTTTACATCAATTTCAACCTTTCCCTCGCCAAGCAAAATTGTTTCCAAGATAAGTTGCTGCCGCACCAGTGTATGTCGCTCCTCGGGCGGTTGCTGCAGCGCTTCATAAATTTGCTTACCCAGCAACAGGTCTATGCTCGAATCTTTAGAAAGGCTTGAGCCGAAGTGCGAGAATTCTTCTGCCTGGTGATATTTAGCCAGTTTCTTAAAAAGCGTACCCGAAAGCCGCTTCTGACGTCCGGTCTGTGCTTGACCACCCACGCGCGACACCGAAAGACCAGCGTTAACCGCCGGACGAATACCCCGCCTAAAAACACCAAGGTCAAAGATGATCTGACCGTCGGTGATGGACATAATACTGGTGGAAAGATATGCCGTAATATCGTCACCCGGCGTCACAACCACCGGCAGCGCCGTGAGTGTCTTGTTATTCTTGAGCAACTTCCCAGCGCGCTCAAGCAAAGAAGAATGCGCATAAAACATGTCACCCGGATACGAGTCACGGCCAGGGTCAACCTCTTGCAGCAAAGATAGCTGTCGATAGGCTTCGGCATGACTGCTCAGGTCATCGTAGATTATCACCACGTCTCGGCCGTTATACCACAGGTACTCCGCCATAGCGCAAGCCGCGTACGGAGCCAAGTACGACTGCGTAAGCGAATCAAAAATATCGGCCAGCACTACAATGGTATGTTCCATTGCGCCGGATTCTTTTAGTCCTGCCAGCAGCGACTCGATATCCACCTTGCGCTTTCCCATAAGCACATAAATCACTACCCGGTCGGTACCGCTTTGACTAGCACTGAGCTGGCTGAGGAACGTACTTTTACCAGACTTACTGTCACCCAAAACGGCAATACGCTGACCAAGCACAACCGGAAAGAACATATCGACGGCCATTACGCCGCTCACCAGCTGTTCGTTGAGCATGCTTCGCGCCATGATACCCGGCGCAGGATTAAAAATGCCAGATACCTCCTTGGCCCGCACTGGCCCTTTGCCATCAAGCGGTACGCCCATTGGCGAAACAACCCGACCCACCAGTTCAGGCCCGACAGGAACGCTCAGTACGTCATTCTCAACGACTGCCAGAGTACCCGGCGCAATCTTTTCGGAGTCGATATTAAACAATATCACTCTGTCACCGTAAGCCTCGCGCACTACCCCCCGCTGACCATCGGCAAACAATATTTGCGAACCAAGCCGCACGCCTTCAAGCCCTTTCACTTCGACAATAAAGCTGTTGGTCGCCACAACCTCGCCTGTGAGGTTGTTTGCTTCGACCAGTTGCTGAAAAAGCTGATTATCAAACACGGTGGAGTATCTCCGCAAAGTTAGCCCGGTTGGCGAGTATCTGGCGCCGGAACGACCAGTCGTGCACGTGACTGCCATACTGCACCACTAAGCCGCCTAGAATCGACGCACTAAACTGAAAATCAACCAGAACATTTTCTGCAATATGCTGTCTGCACCAAGACACAAGTTTTTTCTTAAGGCTAAGCGAAGGCGGCGCCGCAAGCGTCAGCCGCACCACCGGCGAACGAGCTGCCAGCGCCTCGAGTTCAACGATCAGTTCGTCAAGCCCGACTTGAGAAAGCTGGTTCTCTGCCGCAAGTTCGTTAACCAGTTGCCCAGCGGCTTGCGATATTACCGCCAGCTCCTCACTGTTTTTTACCGAAGTGCGCCTTTTTACATCATTATGCAGAAACCAGCGTGCATATTTACGCACGTCCAGAATAAGTGCTTTTACGTCCTGGGGCGTCTGAACCAGATCATACACGTTATATTTCATCACTCACCGCCCTTTTGAAGTCGTCTTTGTGCTCTTCAAGCATTGCCATGATGTATGCCTCCTGCGCCCCAAGATCCACATTGTGCTGCAAAGTTTCAAGCAGGAACGATCCAACCGCGTCGCCAAGTCGAGCATCAATTTTTTTGAGCAGATTCTGCTTCTCCAACTCATAAGCCGCCGTGTACTGGGCTTTAATCTCCGCTTCGCTCCCTTCCATCTGCTTTTTTATACCACTCATATCTGCCGCCACTTGCGTGTGCAGTCGATTCAGTTCAACCCGATACCGTTCCAGCTCGTTTCCGACAATCTCTGCCGCCAGACGCTCGAGCAGGTCGTTTATCTTTTCGGATGTAAGCTTTAAATCACCCTGTAAGTCATCCGCCGAGCCAACAAGCACTTTCTGGTACTGAGCGACCGTTTCCTGCACGAGCCGTTCTTTAGTAGCGGCGGGCAGCGCTATATCCGGAACGATCACCGGGTCTTTGTCGTGTTCTGGAATATGTTTTTCTGGCCGGAAATGCATCATGGCGTGCCGATATCCAATAGCACTCAGCGCACCAATAAAGAAAACATCGACGACAAGAAATATCTGTACGAAGGTCGTGAGACTCATTTAGAATTTCCTCAGTACTAAATAAATAGACGATACCGAAACGGCCAAAATGATTACAATCAGCACCGAAAGCTGGATAACGTTTCGATATACTGCTGCTTGCGACATAGGATTACGCCCCACCGAAATAATACTGCTATGTATCATTGAGTAAATTATACTCACCACAACGATAAGCGTCACGATAAAAATACTAATGCTAATAATAATCGGCAGTGAGTTGACTGTCTTACCGGCAAGCGCATTGGCAAGGTTTTGGATTGCCGGCGGAATAAGAGTCTTGTCGGGCTGCTTGTAATAGTAGGCAACATTCACCATAAGCGAAACTTGGCCGAGCTTTACTTTTTGTTGTTGCCCGTCTTTGTCCTTGTATGATTGCTCGCTCGCGGTTGTGTTAGGAAATTTTTCCTGTGCCACGCCAACGACTTTTGTCGTACTTGTGGCCTTCATGCCGACACCGCTAATCGGTGATGCGGCGATCTGATCACCTGCAGCGATATCACCGTTTATGTCAGAGACCAACACCCGCTCAACACCACTCGTAGCAACCTGTACCTGATTATCCTTATCGCTCGAAATCGACACTTGGGCATTTCCGGTGCCAATAACCACGCCCAAAATATTATCAGCGTTGCTTATTGTGGTCGCATCAACCGTTGTCGTGGAATCTTTCCGGAGACTCACCATCGACCCCGCCGGCAGCTTGCTATCTGTAGTGTAGCCTTGTGTTATCAGCGTAACTGCGGATACCGGGTTTATCCGCAGACAAGCAATGGCGAGAACAGCAAACAAAAAAGCCATACAGCACACCAAGCCACTTCTTTTAAAAGCAGCTGGACGTGCTCCACCTCGCGACGTATGAAAAACCCTCATTTATAAGCATAAGTATAGCAAATTTATCTTGAAATTGTTCGCATCCGCGCTTTGTTTTAAAGCCCTGCCAACAGTTTATTGCGTAAGGTACCGTTCCTTGACGAAAAGGAGTATGCTAAAAGCTGAAATATCTATGGTGGAAATATGATAAAAAGACTTAACGATCAATCTGGCTTTACCGTGCTTGAGCTTATTATTATCCTGTTTATGCTCGGAATCATGCTCGCCTTGATCTTCTGGCTGTAAGGACCCGTAATAGACCTAGTAAAGGGTGGACTGATAGTTTCGTTCCACCATAGCAGTCACATCTTCGCGCCACGCGCCCATAATCTTGTTTGCATTGTCTATCAAGTTGGGCTCGTCTACCATATAGAGGGGTGTTAGGGTCCCGAAATCTGGCGTACGCGTTTCGATGTTCTCGAGGTCTTGCGTGCTGGGCTTATCAGGCAGCAACTCACTATCAGTCATAACTTGAACTGCAGCCGTGTCAGGGTGTGCGAATGCGCGCACGACAAATCCATCCTGGGTAACTATAATGTCCGCACGATCATGGTGAGCTTTTTTAGGCCTCTCGAGAGTATAATCTGCGTGCCGTAAAATCCAACCAGCTCGTGTGCCCGCAAAAACGTCATTACCTGCAGTATCCTTAACGTACAAATTTACACGCCTTTGCGGCTGAGCTCCTATACTTGCCAAATACCGTCCAGCAGTAGCAGCGTCTTGTCTTAATACCCCCGCTAGCGGCGCTATAATCCTTTCTCGGTTTTGCCTCTTTTGTTCCTGGGTCGCCACAGCATTATGTCTTCGCGCCGGCTCTCCCAGAACATAGCTAACTACACCATTAAACCTTTCTTGCATTGAGGGTGGTGGAGGAGTAAAGTTCATATTAGGTATGTTAACATAAAGAACGCTGATTGTCAATTTATTCTATTTGATTATCAGGGGTGAATGAGGTATTATTGGACGGTGCAAACCCGGGCGATTAGCTCATTTGGCTAGAGCGCATCCTTGACGTGGATGAGGTGACAGGTTCGAATCCTGTATCGCCCACCAAACA
>CAYSJS010000017.1:0-15857 GCA_964431415.1 uncultured Candidatus Saccharibacteria bacterium
TCGTCCATATTAAGGAGTGCTGTTCGCGAACCAAGTACAGCACCGAAAAAGTTCACATCAAACATCTCGTGTGCACGATCCATATCTAGCAAGTCACCTTTTGGAAACTTCTTGAATAACCCTGCGCTGTTAACCCACAGGTTAACGCCACCAAATGTATCAATAGCAAATGAGGCGAGATCTCTTAAGCCCTGTTCGTCACGTACATCTACGACAAATGGCTTTGCACCAATCTCTTTAGCTGTTCGCTCCACTGTCTCTTTCGTCCGACTAGCAACAATGACATTTGCGCCTTGATCTATTAGACCTTCGGCTAATGCTCGACCAATACCTTGACTACCACCAACAATGACTGCTGTTTTATCTGTAAGTTTCATATCTGTAATTATAACCCAGTTTCTTTAATCGTAACTCACTAGCTCCAACGGCAATCCGCAGTATGGTAGATCCTCATCCCAATCTACCTCAATTGGTCGTATCCAGATATCCTTCTTACCACTCAATAGGCGTTCTTCTGTAGTGGTGTACAGCTCAGAATCCCACATAAGGTCAGTTGACATCTTAATGATGCGCTTCTCGGTATTGTCGTTGCCAGCTACTAGTAATAGGTATGGGTAGCGGTAGTCAACCTCGTCAGAGTACTCGATATGTTGGTTGATGCGTTTACGGATAATCCAGCTTTGTTCTCCGGCTGGGATGTATTCCATGAAGAGTTCTGGGGCATCTTCGTCATCAGGTGACAACAATAGCCAAGGTATAGGATTGAGGTACGTTTCTGGGTCAAGCTGATATTTGCTGTAGGTTCGGAACGTCTGGGGATAGTTGCGATGTATGCTCAGGCTAAACTGCGGATAACGGTAGTACTCATCAATCTGGCGCTCAGTGAAGTCTTTGTTTTTGTAGTGGATCTGGGTTCGAGGGATATCTCGTGATTTTAGATAGCGTATGCCAGCAGGGGCTAGGTAATAGGTAGCTGGCCGTCTGTCTATCCTGTAAGTACTCTTGTATTTCTTTGCCACGTATCCTTGATCCACTAGTACTGCTAATCTCTCGTATATCGTTGACCTATCTTTCTTTAATAGGTCAGCTAGTATGTCAGTAGTTAGAAATCGGTATTTTAGTAATGCTAATAATATTGCAGTTTGTGAAGGACTAATTTTGTATCTTGCTCTCGTCTCCGCCCGTCTCATGTTTTTTCTCCTACATGTATATATAAAAGAGAAGAAGTTGAAAGTAAAGGCATAACAGTTCAAAATTGAGTATAAAGTACCTTGTGCCTTAGTGGGGATTTTGAACAGCAATTTTGGCAAAAAATAGCCTTGCAACTATTCATATTTGGGTGCTATACTATCCATATAAAGCATAGTACTAGAGGGTAGTAATATGGGTAGAACTAAGGGCGCAACCAACAAAGAAATACCGCTTCCGGAACCCTATACCTTAACGCCCGAACAACGACTGCATGTCATAGCCGACCTGCTCATCGAACTGATATGCGAGGAAGAGATATGCAACCAGCAGTAGACCAACGTAATGCGGTTATTGCTATTCGCGTATCGTCCGATAAGCAGTTTCAAGAGGGCGATTCCCCAGAAGCGCAACGTGAACAGCTCAATCAGCTAGCCGACAGTCTGAACGCACAAGTAGCTAAGGTCTTTATATTTGCTGAATCTGGCGCAAAACTACACCAGCCCATGCAGGAGGCAATCGATTACTGCGCCGACAGACGCAACAATATACAGCTATTCCTTATTAAGTCGATTGATCGGTTTACTCGTGGCGGTGCTGACTTTTATGCTCCTTTGAAACGCCAGCTTGATGCTATCGATGTACAGCTAGTAGATAAATACGGGGTGATTAGCCAAAGTAGAGTAAACACCCTTGAGCACTTGGGTGTGGAGTATAGCTGGAGTAAATATTCACCGAGCCAGAAGATTGAGTATTTAGAAGCTGAGCGCGCCAAAGATGAACTACGTGACATATTAACTCGTACTGTTGGTGCTTCGGTACGCTATACACGACTGGGTTACTGGATGCGGCAACCGCCCTACGGTTTTGTGAGTGAGAAAACAGAAACCCGCAATGGCAAGCGCGCCGTCCTAAAGCCCCACTCTACTGAAGCTCCGTTAATTAAGCGTATGTTTGAAATGCGTGCCACTGGAACAATGCACGACAAAGATATCATTGCTGAGCTCAATCGCATGGGTTTTCGCACCAGAACGCACTATATACGAGACAAACAAGACCGCTCAAAGATTATTAGTAGGCGAGGTGGCAATCCACTCGATAAAGACGCAATGGATCTATTTCTACGCAATCCCATATATGCTGGCATAAATAACGAAAAGTGGACACAAGGCACGCCAGTACGCACCGTATTTGACGGTCTCGTAAGTATCGATACGTTTAATGCCGCCAATCGGGGCAAGGTCATGATTATCGAGGACGGAAACGATATAGAGATCAAGAAGGAGGTAGCGCCAGAGCACCAACTTAACAAAGGTATTAAAAGCCCCGAGTTTGCTTACCGGCGTTTTATTGGCTGTTCGAAATGTGGTCGACCCATGTATGGTAGTTCCAATCGTGGACAAGGCGGCAAACTATATCCTGCTTATCACTGCGACAAAGGTCATTATTTTCGTATTCCCAAAGCCGAGCTAGAGGCGACTGTTGTTGAGTTCGTAAAGAACATAACTCTACCACAAGAGCAGGTAGACCTTATAGCCTCAACTGTTATGGCTGAATGGGATAAGCGCCAGGAGCACCTCATAGCCGATTTAGCGCGCTACGACACGCAGATTAAGGAACTGCAATTAGAGGCCAATATGGCCGTCAAGAAGCTTAAGATGGTCGAATCGGAAACAGCAATTAAATACATGGAGGCAGATCTTATGAGCATAGAACAAAAGATACATGATTTGCGTACTGAAAAAGATAAGAAAACGAGCGAGAAGCCGATCAATATGGAACGAATCGTAGCGAGGGTTAAGTATTTTCTGGAACACCTCGATGAGTTGCTAGTCAAACAGATTGACCCGATTAAAAAAGCACAGTTCTTTGGGGTATTTTTCGACAAAATCCCAACCTACGCAGAATTAAAAACTGGAACGCAAAATGCCGCTAAGCTAACAGAGGTCAGCAAGCTTTTTGAACTTGCTGACCTCAATTTACCTGGTTTGGTGGCTCCTCCCAGACTCGAACTGGGGACACAAGGCTCTTCAGGCCTCTGCTCTACCAACTGAGCTAAAGAGCCACGCTTTTCCTAGATATTCGCTTTTTAACAGCGTACTAGACCAAACAATTCTAACAGAATCCAAAGAGAATTACCATGCCCTCTTTCTTCGCTTACATCTTTACGACAGTTCCGAATGAGCGTCTTGTATGTACAACTGTCCATGCGCAAAAGGCAGCCGCATATCGTGCGGCGTACGACGTGAATAAATAAGCGGAGAGTGTTCCATTGCCAACGCTCCGGCGATGGCATCACCTCCACTACCATCATCGCATCCACGTAGCTGCCCACGAATGACACGCCTATAACCTCGCGGCACATGCTGCGTAGCCGTTACATACGGAAAAGCAGCCACCTTTCCTAGCACACAAATATCAACACTTCGCCCTCGTGATGCTTCGTACTGCACATGCATACCGGGTTCCATATCACTAAACGGCACTAAATCAACCGCCTCTCCCGCAAAGTGGGCTCCACCAAGACTGAAATCATAGTATTCTATACCGCCCCCATCCCAATCGATATGCGACATCGTGCGCAAGCTCCTTTCAAAGTACTAGTGGTTACCTGCCGCATAATAACCCACCTTTTTAGTAAATACAGCGATTTGCCACAAAAAGGTAAAAATTACATCAGTAACTCCCGGGAGACCCTAGTCTAGTTACCGGCGATAGGCAAACCAAATACCCCGACAGCCAGCTCCGCCCAAACAAGAAGCGACACCAACAAAAGTAAGCCACCAAACATGAAGCGTTTTTTATTTTCTTTAATATTTCTTATATACAGCTCATACGCCGAACCAGCACCTACAAGTACCGCTCCGGCAACGAGAAAGTCCTCGGCAGTCCACCGCACCTCATCGCTGAGCTGCATGGCGCCAAAAGGAACCAAAAGGACGAGCCCGGTTACGCCCAATATTTTTACTACACTCGCATCTTTACCACTGATAAATGAAACTTTCTTCATCTATCTATAATACCAGAGCGAAAGCGCTAAAACGGTTGGCGGATTATGGTCTTGAGTTTTGCCGCTTCTGTTCTGCGCGGGTCACCTAAGTAAATTTCGTGATGATGTTTGTTGGTTTTCTCTAACGCACCACCCTGTTCTTTTATAAATTCGTGCAACTTAAGGATGGTTGGTCCTTCATCCGAGTAAGACCCTAGGTACATTACCTGTGCCGCCCTTCCCTCTTCGTAACTATCAAACCGCACTTTAGACAAAGACGCCGGCTTCTTTTTAGCGCTCACCTCTTTTATGGCTCGATCAACCATTTCCTGTGTGACGCACGAGGGCTGCATAATCATCATAGTCCACGACCATTCGTCCTTTCGGGCATTTTGAAAGGCGTCCATGTCCCGCGCCCACCATAGGCCTTCAAGCGGCATCACGCCATAATCGGCGCCAAGCTCTTTTTTGCACATAAATTTCAGCGTATATGCCACTGGGTAGATGGCTTGTACTGCATCAATGTATTCTTTCGATGTATTTGGATCACCATGCCCGTCTACCATCAAAAAGTTCATTTTTGGCACTTCTACCACAGTTTGCACCCATGCTTTACCGCCGTATAGATGCTTCAGTTCCTTCTTGTAGTCCACTTTTTCCATATACATACTCCTTTTGCACAGGATTGTACATCTTGGCTCCGCACCAGGTCTGTGACTTAGCGCATATCCGAAATTACATTAGGCCAAAAGAGTATTAAGAGCGGGGCAGACAATGCAGTAAAGAGTGTCGCTATTATCAGCATCTTCACTTCAGAAACTACTTTTTTATGGCTGATGCGGCCAAATATAAAAGTCAGCAGCTCGGTTACGACAAAGCTAAAAGTAAATAGCACACCGCCGATGAAAGGCAAGAACAAAAACAGTATCCCGGTTAAATCCTCTCCGCCCTCTCGGGGCCTATAGCTGGGCTCGATTTGGAGCACCCACTCAACAAAATAAACAAGCAAAATGGGCATAAATGCTACTTTGCTTAAAGTACGCAGCTTCATACTCATTATGATAGCAGATAACGTACTTATGCATATCCGCTTTATATCTGCGCTCTACACTACCGAGGCGGCGTCAGGCTGAGAAAAATTGGGTTCGGCATACAGTATTGCCCGGGCAACCTCACGCGGATGAGTTATGGGTGCAAAATGGTTGGATCGTTTGCTTATTACTACAGCCTTACCATCCATCGCTTTTAAGGTGCCTTCGGGCTTAACAACATGGTCACGCGGCGCCACAAGAACCGATACATCGACTCCTGCCTCTAGCGCTTCTGTTACTACCGGCACAGCATAGTCGATGCTTAGATCCTTGATCTCGTTAATCTCCGCCACGCGGTAATCTTTATTTTTAAGCGCCAATGTAGTCGCCTGAGCGGTTAACGCCGGGATATTCAATATATTCCTGCCCCGGGTAAATGCACTGAAAAGTTCCGATCCGTATATTCGTATAACATCAAGTATTCTTTCGGGGTGAAGGATTTTTACCGGCGGACCAAAACCTAGTGCGCACACAAAATCTGCATCATCTATCGGTTCTGGCGCGTCGACTAAGAGCTTCTTCAAAACCACTCCACCGTACGAATGCACAACCGCCCGCCATTCATCACTCGGGAAACGGTGCTCCATATCTTCCATAACCATGCAGGCGCGACGATGCTTATACTCACTTGGCAAGCCATACGTCTCACCAGGCAAGGGTTCACCGTATTCAACCACCCCAACAGTCATGCCCTCAGAAGCGAACTCCTTGGCAAGTCCAAGCAAATGATGTGGGTTTGACAAAAAACCGTGTCCGAGCAAGACATTACGCCCGTCTGGTTCCCGCGGACACACAAGGAAGTAGCCAGCATCACCGTTCATAAGCGCCGGCTGGTCGATACTCACCTCTTTCGAGACTCTCATATCCTCAGATTAGACCTAATCGCTCTATTTCTCAAACAGATAAATCACTAGCCTTCGATAGGATCACGCGTCAGACAGCCGGGTATCACCACCATAGACTCATCATACAAGTTCGGGTTGCCTCTAAACTCTTCCCATGATTTTTTGAGTGCGGTAATTTTCGCAAGTATGTCTTCACGAATCGAATCATCAAGATAGTCAAAAGTACACGTGTGCTTGGGCGGATTTCCCGGGCTTAACACACCTATTTCATACAGTCCCAGACCGGCATAATTCCGCGCGTCATAGTCGCTGGCCTCGGCGATTTCCTGACCAGCATTTACCTTGTCGCCCACCTTAACTTTTACATTTTTTACATGCTCAGTCTCAAATATCAGACTGCTGCCTTTTGGCTGAACATGCACGCTATAGTCGTTACTGTAGAGTTTGGGTATATTAACCACCTCACCATCGACTAACGATCTGATCTTAGTCCCAAGCGGTACAATAAAAGTTGGCTGGGGGTTTCGCCGCGCTGCCGCTGCTGAGTTTGCCGCAATCTGAAAACCGTATTCAGAAAATATAAGATCCATATCAGACTTGAACTTGTCTCGCACAAACTGTACGTCGCCCGCCATACCCGTATCCGGATTGTAATAATCCAGATTTATGCCAATACTTTTGATCTTTCCGCTATCTTTTGTGTCAGCATTGCTGCCCGTATTGCTTTTATTATTTTTGTCTCCTGCCTTAGAGACAGCGTACCCCGCCGCTCCAATAATGACGATAACTATTACGACCAAAAGCGCCCCAATATGTGCGATACCTTTTTGTGATTTCATACGTAGCATTATATAGCGCTTATGCTTAAATATGTAGTTTTGCCAAAAAAGAAAAATACTCATGAGCGCATGAGTATTTTTAATAGCTTAAACCAGTATGTATGTATTAGACGCGGAGCGATCGGCAGCCAGTCGACACCCCTGTTGGGCAAATTGGGAGCTTAATGATAATGGCTTGCCCCTTGCTTACATTTCCCCATGTAACTTTTGGCAAAATCACCGTACCAAATAAAGAGACAACAAACGCTACCGACAATACTGCAGAAACCTTCTTCATAACCTCTCCTTTTTTTAACAACAGCCCCATAGTAAAACGAACAGGAAGATTTTGCAAACAGCCCGCTTAAGCTTGCTACATACAACTTGGGGGGGCTATTTTTCGGTCTGCCAAAGGATGCGGTTTATTGGGCCAGCACTCGCTTCTTTTTCAATAAAGGTATACGACTCTTTTAAGATCTGTTCAAGCACCGAAAGATCAATATCACTGAGGCGTTTGATGTATATGCAGTAACCGGTTATGGTGTGCTTACCTAAGCTTTCGAGTTTTGTTTTATAGCGTGTCGTGCCGTCCATCAGGTAAACGGTAATCTTGCCTTTGCGCGGGTAGAAAGCAATTGTGTGCGCCTCGCCTTTACGGCCGCTGGTGTATTCGTATTTATAGACCCCAAAGCCAATCGTGCCGTAGCCATAAAGCATCGGTTTTTTGCCGCTGATGCGCCGCATCATTTTAACCAAAGTATTCGTGTCGTTTACTAACACTTCGTCATTTAATGAAGCGATGTATTCCTCTACCGTGATGTCGTGTCGTTCGTCTTCTTTACTCATCTGCTTAGCCCTCAACGGCAACGGCAAAGCCGCCGTAAGCCATGCGTTTCATGTCGGTTGGCATTTCTACGCCTTCAGGCCAGTCCATTTCACCCATTTCTTGCATAACTTTGGCATTTACCTCATCACGGTGCTCTTTTGATTCAAACACGATGAAAGAAAACCAGACATTCTCGTCTTCGCTTGCTCCGGTCATTTCCTGAAAAGCGCGTGACTTTTCGTCGCCCATTTCTTGTTGTTTGAGATCCTCACCGCGACATTCAAAATATTGCAGCGCCCCGTGTTTCATCCACGAATCTCGACCCATTTCTGCCATCTTTTGGTATTCGGCTTCTTTACCCTTTGGCACTACCAGTACAAACCCGTCTACATATTTCGCCATTTTGCATTACTCCTTTTATTAAAGTTGTATGTTATGTAAGTTTATCACTTTACGCAGTAACAAATTTAACAATCTAAAATGCGTTCTACTTAATTAGTGATACTATCTTAATTATGAAGAAGAACACACAACCTAGCCCCGGCAAACTGCTTTTAATTCTGGTCTGTCTGCTTCTGGTCGCGGCGGTTGCGTATGTATTCTTTAAGCCAGGATCGGCCAACGATGACCTGCTTTTCGAAAATAATGCGCCCACATTGGTCAATAAAATTCAAGCATATACAGATAAAAACAATGCTCTTCCAAACGATTTATCCATGTTAGGACTGAGCGCAGACGAGAAGAAACTAATCGCCAACAAAAAGTTTGAATATAAGCCAAACACATCAAAACCAAAAACTTCAGATTCACCGATTGGGCCCGAAACATCTCATTTCTATGAGATCTGTTTCACATTCGCCCAAGAAAAGAATTTCTCAGATATACCTTTAGCCGAAATCAAAAAAGCTACTACAATGGGTTTAACCACGTTCACGCATGAAAAAGGTCACGCCTGTTTTCCTAAAGAATTCGTCGTCCGATAACTCACAACATTCTAAAGTGAGCCTATCGGACAATTAACGGAACAAAATAAAAAACAGCCTTTCGACTGGATTTTTTATCTGTTCACAGAGGGTCTAATAAGATTTTTTGGCGCCGTCTGCTACTGCTTTTTCAGCATTCTCTTTTGACATCATAGCGCACACAGTTGTGCCGCACTTTTCGTGCGTGCCTTTAGCCATAAAGCCGCCTTTTGCAGTCTGTACCACTTCTGCATTTGAAAGTTCAACACCCTTTTCCTTGCACTTCACGCAGTATCCTGTAACCATGACGGTCTCCTCTTTAATTGATTGTTATTTATCTATAGCCAGTCTAGTATATACCACATTTAAAGATAGGCAATGGGTTGATCTATACATTCTTATCTTAGAGAAATACGGTAAGCAATTTTTATACAAGGCCAGGACACATGGACTAAAATCTTTAGCCGCTCCCTAAGTAATGTCTATCGATCAGATTAATACAGCGATTCTCACTTAAGACTTAGACAATACGTTCTTCGGCTTCCCGCTTAAGTATGCTTCCACATTCTGGACTAAAATCTCAAGCCCATTTGCGGCTGCTTGCTTTGTTACGCCCGCAACATGAGGGGTTACCAAAATCTTTTCGTTAGACAAGCACTTTTTGTAAAATGCGTTTGATATATCAAAAAGAGGTTCGGGATCACAGTCTATTGCAGCCCCTTCCACAACTCCGTCTTCAATTGCCTTTATAAGTCCATCAATGTCATAGGTATATGGGCGTGCAAACGTTACATAGAAAGCGCCCTTTTTCATATTCGAGAAGAATTCTGCATTCAGTAAATTCTTGCTAGAAGGGTTGCAGTTAAGTGCGTTGACTACTACGTCTGCGTCTTTGGCTTTAGCCTGAAGCTCATCCCCACGATTAAAGAAGCTGACATTCATCCCAAATGCCCCAAGCCTATCTCCGACTTCTGTGCCAATAGTGCCATGACCAACAATTAGGACGTTCTTACCTTCTACGCTTTCAGTGGAAGTAAAGGGATACTGCTCGGTAGATCGCAGAAACTTTGGGAACTGACGATACAGAGACAGGACCATAAAAACCGTCCATTCTACAATAGATTTACGGTTACCGCCTTGCGCATTGGCTACATAGACATTCTTTTTTGCTAACTCTGCGGAGTTAAAGCTACCAAGTTCGGTGTAGGGGTAGGTTATTAGTATGTTTTCTAGCTTATCTAGATTGGGCAGAGCATGCCCACCCCAAGTGCAAACAACATCATACCCTTTCACCTTCTCAAGCCACTCTTCATCAGTTTCAACATTGCTTAACTTTTCTATTTGCCCAACCGCTTCTAGACGAGCGGTTTGCTCGTCGGTAAAGTTGAAATCTCCATCAAGTAAAATTTTCTTCATAGACACATAATAGCAAAAAACTACACGAGAGTGCGTAAAGTGTACGTTCGGCCTAGTGGAAGCGTGTTTGCCTGATTGGGACTACGCAACACTGCACGGCTTTATAGACGAGCAGCTAAAAACTAGTTTGCTCGACATGTTCAGCATATGGCGCAAAAAGCCTAGAAGCGAGTAATGTACTACTGAAAGAAATCCCCTAGTAAGGAGATTCGGGCCAACGATTACACATCAAGTGTTGTTATAAGCGGAAAGTGGTCTGTCAGCACGTTCTTAAACACCTCACATTCTAATATTTTGACTCCGTCTGACAGCAGACAGTCATAGGTATGACCGCGGGTCGTGGTTGGATTAGGCTGAAAAGCTGCTTTAAATCCTGCACTGAACAGCAAAGGAAATAGCTCTTCAAGCTTGTCGGCGTCAATATTGAAGTCGGCCTGGATTATACTTTTTTGTCCGCTTGTTAACAGCTTTGACGACATATCATTTAAGACTGTTTTGGCTTCTTCGCTTTTTGGGTCTATCTTAAATCGGCGAAAAGGAACGGCGTGAAATGTCTGAACAACAACCAACGCGCCATCAGGGAGCCGAATCTTGCACCTCGTCCTTCCCTTGTCGTGCGATTTAGCGAAAGATCCATCTTCCCATATAACTTCAAAGTTAGGATTGTTAAATAACTGGAAGGAGTGTTCTACGACAGGAAACCGAGAAATTATTGCCTGCCCGAGTCTCTGACCGTCTTCAATATGCGACTGCGCATACTCATCGTTGTACCAATATGTATAGCCCAGACTTTCGGCAATGCTTTGGGCTTGCGAGCTGCCCTTGCTGGCATGTGTTTCTTGCAAAGTAATAATGTCCGGCGCTTTTTCTTTGATCACCTTGATGATTTCTTCCAAACCATCTTTGGTGAAAGATTTTAGCAAAGTAGGATCCGTCCCCTCTCGTAGTAACTTTCCGCCGCCAATATTCCACTGCATTGTTTTTATAATCATGACTACATGATAACAGAGAAGAAAACCTCTCGACTTATTTATATTCTGCCGAGGTCGAGCGTCAGAGAGTCTTCTGGCCTACAGGCCTAATAAAAAGAGCCATACTTACGTATGGCTATCTTTATTTGGTGCCAGATAATAGGCATATTTCAAACCTTGAGAACAGAGGCAATAGATAATTATCAGCTGCCGGCAGTTGCAAATCAATTTAATCTATCTCACGGATTGGTTAACTAGACAGATAGTCTGACTATCTTTTCAAGAAAGTATTTCTCTTACCGTAGCATCGGCAAGGACTTTCATTGTGTCGAACATGGGTACATCTGCACTATTTGGAAGAAGCAACTGCAGGTCAGTGCATGCTAGTGCGACGCAGTCGACGCCTGTTTTTGCGAGATTATTCGCAGCCTTCACTATTTCATCCCTGTCGGCATTGAGGTGCCGTCCCTCGATGAGCTTTTGGATTATCCTATCCATCTTGGCTTTTTCTAGGTCACTCGGCGTTTCAAAGCTAATATTATTTTTGCGTAGTTCATTTTCATACACACTGTTTTTGACAGTCGCCGAAGTTGATATAAGACCTACATTTGAAAAGTTATTTTGTTTCATGTAGTTGATAGTTTCCTCGACTATACTTAGGACGGGTATCGAGACTGCCTTTCGGATCTCCTCAATAAACACATGCAAGGAGTTGCACGGCATCACCAAAAAATCCACACCACTTTTCTCTAAACGAATAGCCTCCTCAACAAGAAAAGGGATATACCGTTCTTTGCCTGTGTTGGTTGCTATTAGGTCTCTTTCGATTTCAAAAAGTAGTGGTACGCTCGATATCACAATAAGCGGTCGCTGGTCCGTGCTTATTTTTTGGCAACCAAAAATAATTTCCAGATAAAACTCGGCGGTTGTTTCTGGTCCAAGTCCACCTATTATTCCGACTGCTTTCATGTAACTATAATAACAAAAAGAACCGAATCTGGCTCTTGAGTTAGAAACTATACTATAAAAATTTCGTTTGGGTACTCATGGTGCAGTATGTGGGAGAAAAGTTACACGAAATAGCAGCAGAAATCAGTCGCTGGCGTGATATTCTAGCAGTTCCCTATAAAGAATATCTCCTGTCGCAGTAAGGCTCGGGACTTACACCTAGCTTCCACCGCCCGCCACAGATTGCCTCACTACTCCTTAAACAGCCCTATTAGATGCTTATGTAGGGTATAATAGATAGAACGGTGCACCACATTGCACCTCATAGAATGAGTACTTATGAGGGGAGTATTGAGAAATAGAGCACAAAAGCATGGCTCTAGCAGTAGACCCCACCCCCCAACATCAATGAGGACTCTCCATAGTCCTTTATAGGGATAAAAGATATCCTGGCTCGTCAATCGCTAAACGCACACTCGAGGCTATCACGCTTGCCGTTAGCAATCTCCCCGAGTATGCTCGCAAAACTCTTATTCTCGGCAAGTGCAGCCTGAGCTATAGCACCGTAAGTACAGCTACAGACACTACTAGCTCGCTTAAAGCTGCCGTCTTCTTGCTCCATGAGTTTTGTATTACAGTACTTTATCCAACTATCTTGCGTATCGCTATCAATCAGAGAGCGGTCACGCATTTCTTGGTATGTTTTGCGGTCAACAGATAGTATTGAGGGCTGTTGTGGTCGTGAGTTGAAGAGCCAGGCAAGCCCACACAGCAGCAACACAGCCACGATTACAAAGATGGTCATCTCGTTACTGCCCGTCAGTGCCTCACTCATGCGAGTTATGCGACTCTTGCCACTCATGAGGCTACCCACTGTCCACCCTGGTAGTACCAGCCCCGTTTATTCATCTCGCTAGACACGCAGTCACCGTGGTAACTCGAGTCGTAGTAGATTGCCCGACATGCGTACTGAGCATCGTTCATAGCATCATCGCTTGTGTAGGTGCCGTAGTATACCGTTTTGTCTACGGCAGGATAGGTTACCTCGTTACTGACTATATTACCCTGAGTATCCGTACAGACCTTGCGAGAGCCATTTACACCACCGACTGTCTTAGTTTTGCCGACATTGAGGCTTGAGTCTGGCTTGCTAGCGGTGTTATACGCTACATCGGAGTAGTAGTTACAGCCCGCCTTTGATACTGAGGACTGTGCACTCTGTTTTGGCGTACCGCTTGATGAAGACGAGGACGATTGCGAGGGCTGGCTCGAACTCTGCCCCGACTGATTGCCTGTACTTGTATCGTTAGTACTAGGGTCTACGAGTATGAGGTTGTTAGGACTAGCCGTAGACACTGGGATATCACCCGTGCCACTTGCTTGCTCTTGCTGCACTTGGCGTGAGTGAGTTTGTGTAGCGTGGTATGC
The DNA here is from genome assembly GCA_964431415.1 of uncultured Candidatus Saccharibacteria bacterium. Classification (GTDB taxonomy): domain Bacteria; phylum Patescibacteriota; class Saccharimonadia; order Saccharimonadales; family JACDBH01; genus CAYSJS01. The sequence goes on from CAYSJS010000017.1 coordinate 13,483, forward strand.
AAAAGCTGAGCCACTTATGAACAATGCTGCCACGCCAACGGTCACATACTTCGCTTTGCCACTTACTAGACGAGTGATGATTGTCTTTGATTTACTGTGCCAGTGTTTCACGACAGCTCCTCTCTTAGCTGGAAGCTGTCCGAGTATAAAAAGGACAGCCAATCTAGGCTGTCTACACCAACAACAAGAATTGCTTCCTATTGCATTCGACTGGCTGCCCATTTCTGGAAGCAATCGAAACCGCTTGTACGGCTTTTCTTCTTGTTGATGTAGACTTCTTGATTGTATCACTTTGTATACAGCGTTGCTTAACAAGCTTGATTTACAGATACCCCTGTGTGCTACACTCACAACGAAAAGACGAATACGGCATGGTGGCTTATCGAGCCAACGAACCGACCATTGTACGCAAGTACTAGGTGACACCCGTTCCGAAATCGATAAATTAGCAACATCTAATTTATCGGGAGCGGGATTTTTTATCCCCCCGAATAGGGGTCTACTTGAACAGTACGAGTTCGGATATCGAACTAGAACCAGCTCATAAGCTCACGGCAAAAGAAGCACGGGAGCGGGATGCAACAGCACTGGCTGAGCTTATTTATGATATGTACAAGGAAGAACAACAGAGAGAAAGTGATATAATTGAGGATGGACAAAACAATGCACAATCAATCGACACCAACTAACTTGTTATTATTGGCGGGAGCTTCTTTAGGTCTTGCATTGACCTTGTCCAGGGAGCTCCCACTTGTATTAGTAAGGGGTTACGATGACTAAGCCAGTACTCGCAATTACTACCTGTAGAGTCTCGACTCCCGAACAAGAGGACAACAACAGCCTCGATAGACAGCGTGATGCTGTTATCGCTGCTGCCAGGGAGCTAGGAGCAGTTATACCCGAGGACGGTCAGTGGTCTGGGAGCGTATCGAGCAAGGCAGGTACAAATACTAACCGTGCAGACCTGAAAGAAATGCTCGACTATTGCAGGAAACACCCCTCTGTTAAGTACCTCATCGTGCACGAAGTAGACCGCTTTATGCGTAGTATCGAGGAGCTGTTCTATTTCGAGGTTCTGTTCCGTGAGCTCGGTGTTAAGGTATGGTATGCCTCACAACCTGAACTCAACACCAACGACCACAACGCAAGACTACTAAAAGCACTCGAGGCATTTAAGGGCGAGGGTAGCAATGTTGAACGACAGCGTAAATCAATCGCTGGTCAGACAACCGCTTTGCAGCAAGGTCGCTATACTTTCCATCCCAAGCCAGGCTATATGAAGACTGATGAGCCTGGTGTTCATAAGTTCCACCCTGTCCGTGCTCCAGCTCTACGCAAGGTGCTACTCGATATCGTTACTAAGCGAGTCACACCAACACAGGGCTTAATAGACCTCAACAACAGCGAGTTTATGAATGGACACGCTCCATACAAGATGGACAAGTTCCGTAAGATAGCTACCGATATCTATTACGCTGGCGGGGTCGCTGTCGATAAGCAAGTTAAAGTCCAGAATCTCAACGGGCTGCACGAGCGACTCATCACTCTAGAGCAGCACCACGAGCTTGTACGCATCTTTGAGGGCAAAAAGAAGAACCAGGCGGGTCCTCGCAAAAACGGCAACCCTAAATACCCCGCCAACAACAGTATCTACTGTGATGATTGCGAGGGTAAGCAGTACAACCGCTTTGTAGGTGTAGACATCACGAACGGCAAAAGCCCTAAGCTCTACGAGAAGTACCGCTGCCGTGCCTGTAAGCGTGCTCTGACTCGCGACGAGGTGCATGAGAAGATTGCTAAACAGTTCAAGGACAACCCTATTACCGATACTGGTGTATCAGACCTCACAAAAGCCCTCGACACGGTCTGGAAACGCCGTGAGGGCGAGAACCAACAAGAAGCCGTACGCTTGCGACATAAGCTCACGAACCTAAAGGAAAACATTAGCCAACAAGCCGAAGCAGCCACCGACCCAAGCAATGCCTCAATAAAAGCCGACATACTGGCAAACATAGCCAAGCGAAAAGAAGAAGCCCAGGATATCGAAGACCAGCTACACAAGCTCACCCAGAAAGGCGAGGATGATTACCAACGCTTCCTACAGTATGCTTTTAACTTTGTAGCAGACATGAGCGAGAAGTTCCTAGACCCCAATACATCCCGAGAAAACAGAGAAAGGTGTAAACAAATCATTTTCCCTGCTGGATTTAGGATGGATGCCCAGAAAAATGTTTACACCCCCGAAATTAGCGAACTTATCAGATTAGCGGGCAACAAAAAAGACCTATCCATCACAGATAAGTCCCATTTGGTGCGGGTTAAGAGACTCTAACTCTCGACCTCGTCCTTGGCAAGGACGCGCTCTAAACAACTGA
>CAYSJS010000018.1:0-15016 GCA_964431415.1 uncultured Candidatus Saccharibacteria bacterium
GCCCAGTGCCACCACGCGGCATGAATGTTTAAAGCTTCACCGACTTTGCCTGATGCGCTTGCTATATATGACAACATTAGTAGTCAATCCCCTTGTTTGCTAAAAACTTGTCATCAAAATGGTGGCGGATTTTGGTCATGTTGGTCGCAATATCGGTGAGAGGCAGGAGTTTTTCCGGGAAATTGCGGCCGGTCACACATATAGAAGTTTTTGGGCCATGATTTTTTAACAAGTCCTCAAGTTTCTTTTCATCTAAGAGCCCGTCGTGCACTGAGTTATTAATCTCATCACAGATGATGAGGTCGTAATCACCGCTCTCTAAACATTTTAAAGCAAAAGCATAGGTGTCTTCGGCGGCCTTGCGATGCTCTGCTTCACTTACGTCTTTTGCGCTTAGGTCGCCAGCGTTATAAAAACCTTTTCCGCCGCGATAGTAACTGAGCTTTCCGTCAAAAATCTTGGACTCGATCAGTTTTTCGATAAATTTCGACTCGCCCGTTTCCCAGGTTTTTACAAACTGTACGTATGCGACTTTCCAGCCGCGTCCCAGTGCACGAGCCAGAAGTCCGACGCTTGCCGAGGTTTTACCCTTGCCTTCGCCGGTGTACACCAGTACGACCGCTTCTTTGGTTTTATAATCTTCAAACGCCATGTACGCACCAGAATACAGGAGCAGACACTAACGAGTCAAAGCGGATTATCGCGCGCTAAGAGCTATGGATGCTGGCGAGTATGACTGCGTATGCACCAAGTGCATTTTCTAAGAGCTTGGGCTCATGCGGGAGCCTGGGGTAGGTTTCGAGCCGTATTTGCTCTAGGGTGTCATATATATGCACTGCGGGGTCATGAGCCTGCCTAAGGTCGTCGATTGTGGCCTCTGAGACTGGCAAGCGTGATCTACCTTCTCTAAATACCTCTTTATTATCTTGCAGTATCCAAGGCTGGTAGATCGTTTCCTCTTCGGGCGTAACTGGTATTAAGCGTATGCCTCTTCTAAACACGCCAATCTGCATACCGTACTCAAACGACAGCCGTGAGCCAATAAAAAAACTGTGTGCTCCTTCCATATGCAGGAATTCGTCTACAGCTTTAAAACGATCAGACGGTTCTTCGGCGCCGAGTGGGAGTAGGTTCATGTGGCTCACTAAAGTGCCAGAAACCTTTGGTGCGCGCGGATGCCCTGTCATGTCTTAATCGTACGCTACCTATAGCGTACTAACTGTGATAATTGTCACTAGCAAGGAGTGAGCTTCGTCGAATTCGATTCACTAAAGTTCGGTTGGAAAAGCTACTTGTTGGTGCGGCTTAAAAGGGCGGCGTCTATCTTTGGCCTGTCAAAGCCAAGAATTACGGTGCCATCTATGTCTATGACCGGAATACCCATCTGTCCGGATTTTTTCACCGCTTCTTCTGCAAATTTTGGATCCTTTTCGACGTCACGTTCTTCGTATTTTACGCCCAATTTGTTCAAATACTCTTTCGCCGCATGACAGAACGAACACCACACCGCACTGTATACAATAACCATAGCTTCTCCTTCTTTTCACACCCTTTAGAGGTCGTTACGCCTTTATTATCTAAAATGACTGCTTTCTTTTCACGTATGAAAATCTTTAAGTTCCGCGACGTACGGGAACCTTTATATTCTAACAGATATGGCTTTCGCGATGAAGTAAGCGCCGTATACGGACCCGTGCCCTTGCGCAGCGCAAAACAACGCTGTTATACTGAGGTCATTCATGGGAAAAAGCGGTATTCAAAAAAGTTCTACTACCGTTGAGGAACAAACTCAGCGGTATTTAGATTCTCTCGCCGCTAAAAACAAATTCTTTGCCGCAACACTTGGTATGGGTTGGCGTCTGGCCATAACCGTACTTGTGCCGTTACTCGCAGGTATCAAGCTCGACCAAAGATATAACACGATGCCTTCGTATACGCTGGCCGGTTTTATGCTGGCAGTAGCGGGCGGAGCGGCGGTGGTTTGGAACTCGGTCAAAGAAGTAAATGCCGTTCAGGCCGAGGAAGATGAGGCGAAGAAACAAGCTGCCTCTGTCAGTAAAAAGCCCAAGTCAAAGAAGAACCAACCTAAAGGAGATGCCGTATGATTCTATCCGCCATTAGTCGTTTTGCCGCCGAATCTGGTCCGTCGGTACATATAACCCCGGGAGAAGTGTTTAAGATCGGCGAATATTCAATCAGTAACTCTATGCTGTACGCCTGGATTAGCTCGTTTATAATCATCGTGCTTTCAGTGGTAGTGGCACGCATGGTGCGGGTCAAGCCCCGCCGTGGTGTCGTGCAGCTCTATGAGGCGGGAACCGACTTTATAACCAATATGATTGCATCGGCAATGGGAAATCGACAAAAAGCCATTAAATATGCACCATATTTTGTTACTATATTCTTTTTTATCACGCTCAGTAACTGGCTGGGCCTGCTGCCGGGCGTCGGCGAAGCATTCACCCGTAATGAAACACCGGTTTTCCGCCCGTTTACGGCTGATCTGAATGGCACTTTAGCAGCCGCTTGCGTGAGCATGTTCTTTATTCAACTTTTTTCGATTCGTGAGTCCGGGCTTTTGCCGCATCTGAAACATTATTTTAATGGCAGCTTTAAGAACCCAATGACATGGTTCCTGGGGCTGTTCGAAATACTGGGTGAGTTCACAAGAATCGGCAGTCTGGCGCTCAGGCTTTTCTTAAACGTGGCAATCGGCGAAATCATTATTGCTGTGTTTGCGTACTTGGGTAAGTTTGCGGCACCGATTACTTCACTGCCGTTTGTAATTTTGGAGATGCTGGTGGGCGCTCTCCAGGCATATATTTTTGTTATGTTGTCCGTGATGTATTTGGCGGTAGCCGTGAAACATCACGAGCAGCATGAAGCAGAAGACCACGAACCAAAGGCGGTAAATGCCGGAGCATAAGTGACTCTTCCTTCTGAAATATTCAGAGTAATTAATAATAACCGTTCGTAATAAAAAGGAGAAACAGATGTTTTTTGCAGAAGTACAAAATTTGGATGTTCTAGCCAAGGGCATCATGATGGGATTTGGTATGTTTGGTCCGGCCATAGGTATTGGGTTAATTGGTAACGCTTTCATGAATGCAGTTGGCCGAAATCCCGAGGCAAGCAAATATCTTGGCCAGATTTTGGTGATCATCGCCATCGTCGAGCTTATGGCGCTTCTCGTGTTCGCTTCCCTCTTTATCATCTAGTTTATTTTGGCCCACTATTAAATATGGAGAATAAATAATGATACTTACAATGTTTGCATCGGCAGAGGCAGAAGCCGGTGGCGGCGGTATCCTGGGTTTTAGCCTAAGCGCTTTTTTGATTCAGCTTATTACCTTTGTTTTTGTGTTTTTAATCCTGAAACGGTTTGCTTTTAAGCCAATAGTGAAGATGCTGGAAAAGCGTAGGCAAATTATTGAGGACGGTGTCCTCTTGGGCGAAAAAATGGAAAAGCGCGAAGCGGAGCTCCAAAAAGAAGCCGACGCAGTCATCCGCGAAGCCCGGCACGACGCAGACCGCATTATTGGCAATGCTCACAAAGAGTCGCGCGAAGTAATCCGCGATGCTGAAAAGGCCGCCAAGGCAAAATCCGAGGCGATATTGAAGGAAGCGCGGGCACAAATCGATGAGGATGCCGACCAAGCGCGCCGTTCGTTAGAAAAAGAAATTGTTGGTTTGGTATCCGAAGCAACCGAGGTAGTTGTGCACGAAAAAGTAGACGCCAAAAAAGATGCAGAACTTGTCGAAAAAGCACTAAAAGGAAGTCGTAAATAATATGACTTCCCGCCACGAACTTGCACAGGTGATCGCCGCAAAAACGATTCATATAAATGAATACAAAACACTGGTTTCTATGGTTGCGGCATATTTAATACACGAAAACCAGACGAGCCAGTTGGAATCGGTCTTGCGGGATGTGCTTAGGTTTCGGGCGGAACAAGGATATATAGAAGCGACTATCGTGAGCGCCTTTCCTTTGGGCGCTTCGGAGCGTGCGGCTGCTTTAGAGGTTATAAAACAGGAGTATCCGGAAGCAAAGCACTATACGCTCAACCACAAGGTAGACGAAAACGTTGTAGGCGGCATTCGTATGGAAATGGCCGGAGAAGAACTAGACCTAACAGTACGAGCAAAATTGAATACGTTAAAACGATTAACAGCTGCGAGGAATGTATAACATGAGCACATCGATGATTAAAGACATATCAATTGCCGAGCTGTCGAGCGATATAAGGTCCGCGATAGCCGAGCTAAAAAAACGGCCAGAAATAGAAGAGACCGGTATTGTCACCCGCGTTGGAGATGGTGTGGTGTGGATTTACGGCCTTACAAACTGCGGCTATAACGAAATGATCGAAATCGGCGCAGCTGACGGAAGTGCGGTCACTGCCTTTGCCTTTAACTTGAGCGAAGATGAAATTGGTGCCGTACTGCTTGGCAGTGACACGGTTATAAAGGCCGGTGCCAAAGCCAAGCTTACAGGACGTATTTTGGAAGTACCGGTTGGTCCGGAGCTGGTTGGCCGGGTCGTTGACCCAATGGGTAATCCGCTGGATGGCAAAGGTGCGATACAGGCTTCGCAGATGAGTCCAGTCGAAAAGATTGCGCCCGGCGTGCTGAGCCGCAAAGGCGTTCATGAACCGCTTATGACCGGTATTATTGCGATTGATTCGATGGTGCCTATTGGTCGCGGGCAGCGTGAGTTAATTATTGGTGATCGTCAGACCGGCAAGACGGCAATTGCTATCGACACCATGATTAACCAGCATCAACAAAATTCCGGTGTGATCAATATTTATGTTGCAGTCGGCCAAAAAATGAGCAAAGTTTCACGTTTAGTAGAGCGGCTCAAGCGCGAGGGTGTGATGGATCAAACCATCGTAGTGGCTACCAGCGCGGCAGACCCGGCTTCATTGCAGTATCTTGCGCCTTATGCCGCAACTGCAATGGGTGAATATTTCCGTGACAACAAGCAACATGCGCTGATTATTTATGACGACCTCAGCAAACATGCGGCAGCGTATCGCCAAATGTCTTTGCTGCTTCGCCGTCCGCCGGGCCGTGAAGCATATCCGGGTGATGTGTTTTACCTGCACTCGCGCCTGCTTGAGCGTGCGGCAAAACTTTCGGATGAACTTGGCGCTGGCTCGCTCACTGCCCTGCCGATTATTGAAACCCAAGCCGGTGACATTTCTGCATATATTCCTACTAATGTAATTTCCATTACCGACGGCCAGATCTTCATGGAAACAAACCTGTTTTACCAGGGTATTCGCCCGGCTGTTTCGGTTGGTCTTTCTGTCTCACGCGTGGGTGGCGATGCTCAGACGAAAGCGGTTAAATCGGTCGCAAAGAGTCTTCGTGTTGACTTAGCGCAGTTCCGTGAGCTGGCGGCTTTTAGTCAGTTCTCTACCGATCTTGATGCCGACACAAAACAGCGCATTGAACGCGGCCAGCGTCTGACAGAATTACTGAAGCAGCCGCAATATACGCCGTATGCCACATGGCAAATGTATACGATTTTACTTGCCGCAACCGAAGGTATGTTCGACAAAGTTGTGTTGGAAAAGATAAAGACAGCGGCAGCTGCCCTGCTCCGCGACGTTAAGCACGACCACCCAAAGATTGTTGAAGGACTGAACAGTGGTGCTGAACCAACCGATGATGACAAAGCCAAGATTCTTAAAGTTGCTGCCAGCGTCGCAAAAGCCTACGAACACGTAGAAGAAAAGAAGGAGAAATAGTTATGGGAGATGCAATATACGCACGAGATACCGTTTCCTCTGCGGGAGATGCAGAAAGATATGGTATCCCCGGTCGGGTGGTCAGAAGTCCTCAGGAAATATTCTCGGAGGCACAAAGTGTAGCTGTGAGTATTAGTATGAGCCGCGGCGTTGATAGAGCACGTCAGGAAATGGGAGACTGTGCCTATGGTGTGCTTGTTGCCGGTATACTCACCGGAGAAGAGGCGACCGAGGTGGCGGGCTGTATCCATACTGATGTATTTCAGCAAGCAAGAATTACTAGTTACGGAGGCTTATTGGTGGGCGCAGAAGTAGGATTGAGAATGTTGCAAGGCGAAAGTTTGGAAGATGCCTTGCGTCCGATGGAGACCCGATAATCTATGGCTAGTACGCAGATACTGCAGCGGCGCATCAAAAGCGTCAGAAGCACGCGCCAAATCACTAAGGCGATGGAGCTAGTTGCTGCAAGTAAAATGCGTCGGGCAACCGAAGTTGCGCATATGGGTCGCAGTTACCGTGAGGCAGCGCATGATCTTCTTTCGCGGCTCGCAGCCGTTACGGACGTGCAGGAACATCCGCTTTTTGTGCAGCGCGAAGTAAAAACTAGGCTGTATGTTGCGATTACGAGCGACCGTGGTTTAGCCGGTGCATATAATGCAAACATAGTTAAAATGCTTACCCGGGCTGCGCTCGAAAACAAAAAGGCGGGTATCAAAACTAAAGCTATTGTGATTGGTACGCGCGGCGTGCAGTTTGTGCGCCGGGTACAGGATATTGAGCTGATCGCGGCCTTCCAGAACATTGGTGACCAGCCAACCGCCAACGACATACGGCCGGTTCTTACAAGCGTAGTCGAGCAATATATGAGTGGCTCAGTTGACGATGTGCAGCTGCTCTACACAGTTCATAAGTCAAATATTATGCAGGTAGCCTCTGCTCTTTCACTCCTCCCTGCTCGCCTTGACGAGACAAGTGAAAGCGCCAGTGAGTCGCTCGGCAATGTTACGTTTGAGCCTTCCATTGGTGCAGTGCTCGACAATGTGACGGAACGCCTGCTGGAAGTGCAGATATGGCAGGGCTTGCTGGAGAGTATCGCTAGTGAACATTCAATGCGCATGCTTAGTATGAAAAACGCAACCGACAATGCTAACGATTTAATCGGTGACCTAACTCTTGCTTTCAATACTGCCCGGCAAGCTAACATTACCCAGGAAATTGCCGAAGTGACCGGCGGTGCGGAGGCAATGAAATGATAGGCATGAGCCAAGAGTTAGGAGTTACGAGTCAAGAGAAGGCCACGATAAAGACTTTTACTGATTTGTTTGCCTGGCAAGTGGCTCATAAATTAGCAATTAAAATTTATGAAGTGACTAAGAGTTTTCCTTCTTCCGAGCAATTCGGCCTCACAAATCAAATTCGTAGAGCAGCAGTATCGGTTACGTCCAATATTGCTGAGGGGTTTGGTCGTCGTACGACTGCGGATAGATTGCATTTCTATGATATGTCTCGAGCGTCACTCGGTGAGGCTCAGAGCCAAGCGTATCTCGCAAGAGATGTTGAATATTTAGATGAAGAAAATTTTTCCGAGTTGATAGAAATGTCAACCACTGTGCATAAATTGTTAACAGGCTTAATTAATAAGACGAGAGGAGTATAGGGCTTATATTCATGACTCATGACTCATGACTCATAACTCTAAAAGATAATATGGCGACAACAGAAAAGACGAAAATCGGGAAAATCAGCCAGATCGTTGGTGTGGTGGTGGATGTTGAATTTACAGAAGGACATTTGCCCGCCATTAACAACGCACTAGAAACAACGCTTAACGGACAAAAGCTTTTGTTTGAAGTTGCACAGCATTTGAGCGAGTCAAGCGTGCGTGCAATTGCGCTCGGTGCAACCGACGGACTGGAACGCGGCGCGGAGATTATTGATAGCGGCGCTCCAATTAGTGTGCCGATTGGTGAAGAAACGTTAGGGCGTATGTTTAATGTAATTGGTGAGCCAATTGACAATAAAGGCGGTGAGTTTAAAAACAAAGCACCTATTCACCGGGAACCACCGGAATTTACCGACCAATCTGGGAGCGTTGAAATTCTCGAAACGGGTATTAAGGTTATTGACTTGATCGCGCCGATTACGCGTGGCGGTAAGGTAGGTCTTTTTGGCGGTGCGGGCGTAGGTAAAACCGTGCTTATTCAGGAGCTTATAAATAACATCGCCAAGTTCCATAGTGGCTATTCGGTGTTTGCGGGTGTGGGCGAAAGAACCCGTGAAGGAAACGACCTCTACCACGAAATGGAAGAATCCGGCGTTATCGAAAAGACGTCGCTTGTGTTCGGACAGATGAACGAACCGCCGGGCGCACGTCTACGGGTGGCGCTTTCTGGCCTCACCATCGCCGAAGGCTTCCGTGACCAAGGCAAAGACGTGCTGCTTTTCATTGACAACATTTTCCGCTTTACCCAGGCTGGATCGGAAGTGTCTGCCCTGCTCGGCCGCTTGCCTTCCGCCGTGGGCTACCAGCCAAACCTCGCCCAGGAAATGGGCGCACTTCAGGAACGTATTACCTCAACCCGGAAGGGTTCGATCACTTCCGTGCAGGCGGTGTTTGTGCCAGCCGACGACTTAACTGACCCCGCTCCGGCAACGACATTCGCCCACCTTGACTCAACTATCGTGCTTAACCGTGCGCTCACCGAGCTTGGGCTCTACCCGGCGGTTGACCCGCTTGATAGCAGCTCAACCATTCTTGACCCGGAAATCGTCGGCGAAGAGCACTACCAAGTAGCACGTGAAGTGCAGCGTATTTTGCAGCGCTATAAGGACCTGCAAGACATTATCGCTATTTTGGGTATGGAAGAATTAAGCGACGAAGACAAGCTGACCGTGAACCGCGCTCGGCGCATCCAGCGCTTCTTAACACAGCCGTTCTTTGTGGCAGAAGTGTTTGTGGGCAAACCAGGTAAATATGTGCCGCTCGCCGATACCATTGCCGGATTCCGCGAAATTCTAGACGGCAAACATGACGACAAGCCAGAGTCAGCATTTTATATGAAGGGTGATATCAGCGAAGTTAAAGAGGAGAAAAAATAATGCCAAATCAAGGCCCTACCGTCGAAATACCAGGATTTTCCTTAAGTACTCACGGCAACCAAGCAAGATATGTGTCTGATCGTTTGCGCCTTCTCGCCTCAGATGTACAGGTAGTTACTGTAGACAAAAGCACAGAAGGTCTAGCGAGAGCTGCTGCTACGGGTGAGTACGAATCGATAGGCATTGGGCCTGGTGCTTGTATTGTAGACGCTGCTCGATCAGATGATGTTTGGAATTGTCACGAAATCAGCCAAGGACCGGGTTCTTATGCTGCTCAAGTTCAAGAAGGTAGTGGTGACTCGGTCATGGATTTTGTTGATATCGTTGCTGCCGAGGATCCAGCTTTTTACGGTGTGGCATTGCAAGAAATTTATGGCATCGGAACTAATAACGAAGGGCCGCAATGATTCATTTTGTGCTGTATACGCTTAACGGCCCCAAGTTCGACGACGACGTGTATGAGGTGACGATCCCCACGTTGAGCGGCGAGATCGGCGTTTTGCCGGATCATATGCCGCTGATAAGTGTTGCTTCGCACGGCGTGGTGATGGTTCGCCATAAAGCTGGCGATCGTGACGATGCTCGGGATGTATTTGCGATTAGCGGAGGAACTGTGCAGGTTGAAAATAATACACTTAAAGTTTTGGTCGACGAAGCCGACCACGCAGACGACCTTAATGAACAAGAAGTACAGCAGGCTTACGAACTGGCAAAGAAACTCAAGGCCGAAGCAAAAGATCAAGTTTCCCTGCAGCATGCACAAGAAGTTATCGACCGCCACGCCGTACGGTTGCAGGTGGCCGGACTAAAGCGTCAAAAACGACATTAGTACGCGGTTTATGCGCGAGCTAAGTGTATATTTTCGCTTGCAAACTTGTTTTGCATAACATAACGTACGCGTTTTTTTTCGCTAGAGTAGTGGAGTGACACTATGGTTAATATAAAGTTTTCGGGTATGGCAACAGCTACATAAAGTATGAAAAAACAATAAAATATATTTGCATTCTACCTAAAACGTATTATGCTTTAAGTAATAAATAACGGAGGGTTACTAGTAAATGACAGTACGTGCAAAAATCGCTTTAGTTGTAGCGGAGTTTCTTGGCACTGGGATTCTTGCAACTTCAGTAATCAATATTTCGCGTTCGCAAATCGGTATAGGCTACTTTATTGCGTTTGGTGTAGCAATAACGTATGGACTATTAACAATGCTCTTTCGTCCAAACGGCGGCGCACATTTTAACCCAGCGGTTACGCTTGGTTTGTGGACGCTCAGAAAAGTAAAAACATTGCATGCGCTTGCGTTTATTTCTGCGCAAATTCTCGGTGGATTCGCTGCTCTTAAGTTAGCAGAGTATCTTGCCGGCCAGCCATTTGCTGCCACCGCAGCACAGAACTTTGACTGGCATGTGCTTGTCGCAGAAATGGTAGGTACGCTTGTATTTGCCTTTGCTATTGCAGCTGCAGTGTATCAAAAGTACGAAGCTGGCAAGTTTGCGGCGACCGTTGGTGCGGGTTTATTCGCCGGTGTCATTGTCGCTTCGTTTGCCTCAAACGCAACTCTGAATCCGGCCATTGCTTTTGCTAACGACACTCTAAGCCGTGCTTACATCTTTGGCCCGATTATCGGTGCGGTTGTAGGTATGAATCTGTATGCATTACTATTTGCGCCTACGCGCGCTTTGGCAGAAGCAGAACGCGCTGCTGAAAAAGAAGTAGTGGTCGCAACAACTACACGTGGCCGAAAAACGACCACTCGTAAAGTTACAAAGACGAGCAAGACTGCAGCAAAGAAAAAGCCTGCAGCACGCAAGAAGACCACCAGAAAATAAATACCACTTGTAGTGAGTCTAAAAAGCCCCGGCGAGCAGCAATGTCACCCGGGGCTTTTTTTACTGCTTGAGCAAGTCGTCTATAAATGCTCTAACACCAGCATAGCTTTGCTCGTAATGCAGTACCGACGGAAGGTCAAAGTTCTGAATTTTAGCATGCACAATGGGTATTAGTTTTTTTAGTACCGCGAGCGACTCAGCACTGGGCTCAAAGCCGCGAATAAGCTCTTTTTTTGTTTCGGCTTCAACATAAATCATCTGCGCTTCGATCTTTGAAAACGGTTTTAATGGCGCCGAAGTTTGCAGCATGAGTGTATATAGCTCAAGTTGCGTGCGGTGCCGCCATGCTTTAAGTTCCAGATCTTTGCTGCGCGTAAATAATGTTGCGAGCGGCTTGCTTGTTTTGTAGTCAGAGATAACTGCTGTGTCATCCTTAATAGCTACATGGTCGAGTTTGCCGCGCAGCGGAACATCGGAAATGAATACCGAAAGTTTTACTTCTGGCCGTCCCTCTTTTGGAAGTGTCAGCTGGTAGTCTTCAAGTAACCGAAGCAGTATGCTTTGTCCATGCGTGAGGTAACGTTCGTAGTCGGTATTTGAGAGTTGTTGTTTGCGTAGTGCTGTTTCGTATGCGTTTAAAACTTTACCAACTTCATACGTATCATCTAGAACATACTGCTGCGCACACTCCAGCGCGCTGTGAATCGCGTTACCATATGCTGCTGCATTAGTTTGCGGTTCGGGCAGTCTTAATAAATGTCTCTGCAGGAAATAATCCGGTCCGCCTTTTGCAACATCCAAAAAATCCAAAAAAGCGGTTGGGCTGAGCACGTAGTCTTTTAATACGTCGGCCATCAGTATTTTTTCTTGGCTGCCTTCAAGCCTTGGCCAGCGGAGTGTCGATTCCAGTACTTCTACAGCGCGTTCGTTGCCTTCATACGGCAACTCTTTTGCAGGCAGGATATCGCGAATAATGGACGATGCAATCACCGGTTCGCCGCTTTCGTTTGTTCGGTATGACGCAATGCAAATATTCTTTTTTGCTCTGGTGATGGCTACAAAAAATAGTCTCACAAAGTCATCATATGTATCGCCGGACGGACGCAGCGGCAAGTTGCTGGGTGCGCGGCGGCCGCGGACGGTTGGCTTCCAGGTAGACTCTACAGCATCGACAATAAATACCGAGTCGAATTCTAATCCCTTTGCCTTATGAACTGTAAGAAGCTCGACAGAGTTGTCGGCAGTAACAAAGAGTGAATCGTCGGTAATAATTTGACTATTGTCTCGCGCAACATGAATCAGGCGGACAAAATCACTTACCTTTGCATGGCCATGAGTACAAAAGTCTTGTGCGAGTCCGATAAGTTTATGCACTGCCGAAAGGTGTGCGAGATACGGCGTGTCCACTTCGGTGTGGGCGAGAAAGTATTCGCGAAGAGGACTCGTCATGTGAGTTGCAGGTGTCAGCCCGATTATATACTCGAGCATTCGAGTCAGCGGAATTTCGCTGGCCTGCTGAGCTAGCCACAGCAGCCAGTGCATCATTGTTTCGAGCTGTGGTATGCCGCTCGTAAGGCAGCTTTCGATCCACTGCGGCTCATAACGGTTCCGTATAGCCAGTTTCCATACTGTAGTCGGTTCAATCTGCCACGCGTCATGAGCGAGCAGACGCGGCAGTAGCGTATTAAGCATGGGCTCATTGCCTTCACCTAGCGCCGTGATTATCTCGCATAGTAGTATGACTTCGGCAATCATAGGCAGTTCTAAAATGTTCTGCTGCTGTTCATAGCGTACCGGCACGCCGGCGAGCTGCAATGTATGTGCAAGGGCGCGGAGGCTTTCGTGACTGCGAGCCAGTACCGCTATACTTCCCTCTTCCTTTTTGTCATGAGATTGTTTTATTTTTTTTGCCAACTCGTAATATTGGTGCTCTTTGGTTGGGTAAGAAACATGCTCGATTGTGCCGGGTGTGTCCGGTTCGTTTTCGGCGCGCAGGTCTTTGGTTAAGGATATGTGCCTCAGGTTTATGCGTTCAGATACCTGTTTGATTACTTGTGAAGAAAAATCAAGTACGTCTTGTGACGAGCGGTAGTTTTTGCTCAACACATATACCTGTGCGCTCGGATAACTGCGGGTGAAACCGAGCATGTTGCTGAGTTCGGCGCCGTTAAACTTGTATATGGACTGGTCGTCGTCGCCGACTGCCATAATGTTTGGATTTCCGTTTGCTGTTTCATGGTCGGCAATCTTGTGTGCAAGACGCAGCTGGGCGCCGTTGGTATCCTGGAATTCGTCTATAAGGACGTAATGAAAACGCTCCTGAATATCTGCCAGCATGTCTGGGTTGTTTTCGAGCTGCGAGATTACCTCTATTATCATGTCGGCATAATCGTAATAGCCCTGCTCGTGTAAAGTGGTGCGGTATTTTTCGTACACATCCGCTAACGCCAACCACCATGCGTTACGCTTACGTTCGTCGTACATGCCCTTCTTGCCCTCAACCGATTGTATCCAACGGCTTTTCCAGGCGCTGACGTGTTTGGTCTTGCCGGTGTCGGCATCAGCTGAGTATGCGGTTTCAAAACTTTCGTGCACGAGTGTTGCGAGGCTAATGAGCGGTCGAGTCAGTTCGTCGGTAGGCTGGGTGGGCAGCGCTTCTACCTGCATAGCTATTTCTTCGAGCTTTTTATAACTTAGTCTCTCTTCGCAAATAGCCTTCAGCTCTGGTTCGAGGATATCAAGGTAACGTATATTGAGTTCGATCAAAGCGCGCAGCTTGTCTGGCGTAAGTCCGGCTTCTTTCGTGAGTTTGAGCCCCTCAAGCACGTCGCCCACGCTGGTAAATTTACCCGCAAACTTCAGAGCCAGTGGATTGTCGAGCGGGAGACTGCTTAATATTTCGGTGATTATTTCTGTCTGCACGGCATCAGGAACGTTCGTAAGTGAGGCGCCATTCCAGAAGTAGTCCGGATAGAGGTTCATGATTTCGGCGGCAAAACTATGAAATGTTTTGATCATGACACGCTGCGCTGCTGAGCCGATAAGTCGGCTTAAGCGAACCTGCATGTTGCCGGCGGCTTTATTGGTAAAAGTTAAACAGACGATATTCTCGGGATTACTATCGGTTTTTTTTAGTATGTTGGCTACGCGGAGAGACAGCAGCTGCGTCTTGCCTGTACCCGGTCCGGCAATGACAAGCACCGCGCCTTCGGTTTGGTCGACCGCAGCGCGTTGTTCGGCATTTAATTCCTTGTATGCTGTGTTAAAAAAATCCATTTTTCGTTAGCGTCCCCGCCTACCCTCTTGCTCTTTAATCTGTACCTGTATATTCTAACTCGTAATGACGAGAGTTTATACCCTGAACGATTTTAATTTCGAATTACCCGAGGAACTGATAGCCCAGGTCCCGGCTCAACCGCGTGATCATGCCCGCCTGTTGATATATGACCGTGCAACCAAAAACATTCGTGATGACTTTTTTTATAATCTTGAAAAATATTTGCCTCAAAATACGACGCTGGTTCTTAATAACAGCAAAGTAGAAAAATGTCGCATGCGCTTTGAAAATATAGAGGTGTTTGTGTTAAAAACCGTTAACCCTACTACTATTGAAGCCTTGGTGCGCCCTGGGCGCAAATTTCCGCTTGGGCAGACGCGCGTCGGAGAATTTACATTTACCGTTGACGCCATTTCGGCTGATGGGATTCGTACGATCAGGCTCGACCGTCCGCTAGACGATCACTCCTTTGATAAATATCGGCTTACGCCCTTGCCTCCATATATAGCCCAGGACGAATCACTCGCATCGGAATATCAAACGGTGTATGCCGATCCGCTTGGCAGCAAGGCTGCGCCGACCGCAGGGCTTCATTTTACCGAGGAGCAGCTTGAGCGTATCCGCGCAGCACACTCGGTTGCAGAAGTGACGCTGCACGTAGGTATGGGAACCTTTGCGCCGGTGAAAACCGAGGACATTTCGGCTCATACGATGCATGCCGAAGAATATACCATAACCCCCGAGACAGCGGTGATTTTAAATGCGGCACAGCACCGCACTGCCGTCGGTACGACTTCTGTCCGGGTGCTCGAAAGCGCGCCTATGCCCTACCGGGAAACCTATGATGACACGTCAATCTTTATCACGCCTGGGTACGAATTTAAGTCGGTCGATGCGCTCATAACAAACTTTCATCTGCCAAAGAGTACTCTGCTCATGCTGGTTTCTGCCTTTATGGGGTCGGTAGAAGAAATGCAGCGGCTGTATGCGTATGCTATTGCCGAACGGTATCGTTTTTATTCTTTTGGCGACGCTATGCTCATCCTATA
>CAYSJS010000019.1:0-14796 GCA_964431415.1 uncultured Candidatus Saccharibacteria bacterium
GTCGATCAGCTTGTTGAGACGGTTGTTGCGGTTAATGACGCGGCGATACAGATCGTTCATGTCGCTGGTAGCAAAACGTCCACCGGTAAGCTGAACCATAGGTCGAAGATCCGGAGGAATAACCGGCAGCACAGATACACACATGCTGGAAGGCTTAATCCCCGCATTGTCCATGCTTTCGAGGAGGCGGAGGCGCTTCATGATCTTCTTGCGGCGCTGCCCCTTTGTTTCTTCCACTTCTTTGTTAAGATCGGCAATAAGCTGCTTTAGATCGATTTCGGCAAGCAAGTCACGGAGTGCACTGCCGCCCATGCCCACTTTAACAAGCGCACGAACATCGTCTGGCAGGTTGCGGTAATCTGTTTCGCTAAGCAAGTTAAGCTTCTCAAGACTCGTAAGCTGTTCTTTAAGCGTTTCAAAGTCGGCAGTAACTTCTTCGAGCTCTTTGGTCTGCATTTCGGCCAAGGCTTTAACGTTCGCATCTTCTTTGGCGGCTTCTGCTTCAAAGCGCAGTTTAATCGCTTCTTTTGCGGCTGCAAACTCTGCTTCTTTATCGGCAAGCATTTTGTCGCGCTTATCACTATCAACTTCTTTTACGATATAGCTTGCGAAGTATGCAACTCTTTCCAGGTTCTTGACAGTCATACCAAGGAGCAAGCCAATGGCTGACGGCGTACCGCGCAGGAACCATATGTGTGCTACTGGTGTAGCAAGGGTAATATGTGCCATGCGTTCACGGCGCACAATGCTTCTTGTGACCAGCTCACCATTTTTATCAACAGCAGCTTCGCGGGAGCGGATGCCTTTGTACTTAGCGTCATGCGGGTTGATATCTTTAACCGGTCCAAAGATTCTTTCACAGAAAAGACCGTCTCTTTCAGGTTTTTGTGTTCGGTAATTAATGGTTTCTGGCTTGGTAACTTCGCCGTAGCTCCATTCTAGGATGTCTTCGGCAGAAGCGACTGCGAGCCGCACTGCATCAAAATCTGCAATGTTTGTTCCGTATGCAAACTTACGCATGTTAGTTTTCCTCCTCTGTGAAGTCATCGGTTGCTGTATCGTCGTCATCTGTTACCGTTACGGTTACACCATCATCACCAAGGTCGTCGGTGTCGCTCACGGTCATAAATTCGTTCTCAATTGTTTCTTCGGTGACATCAATGTCGGAAATACTGTCGGTTGGGGCTTCTATTTCTGAGCCGTGCGCAGCTTCGTCTTTAATGTTTTCTGCCAAAATCGCCTCGGCATCAATAGTCTTGTTTTGATGCAAATCAAGCAAGTCAACCTTTAGGCCAAGGCCCTGGAGTTCTTTTACAAGCACGTTAAAGCTTTCTGGGATCTTCGGACCAACAATTTCTGTGCCCTTAATGATCGATTCGTAAGCTTTGCTGCGGCCGTACACATCGTCGGACTTAATGGTGAGCATTTCCTGGAGCGTGTTGCTTGCGCCATACGCCTCAAGAGCCCAAACTTCCATTTCTCCGAAGCGCTGACCACCGTTCTGCGCTTTACCGCCAAGTGGCTGCTGGGTAACCATGGTGTATGGACCGGTGCTTCGTGCGTGGATCTTGTCTGTAACCATGTGGTTCAGCTTAATCATGTACATACTGCCAACCGTGGTGCGCTCTTTAAAGGCATCGCCGGTGCGGCCGTCGTATAGCTGCTGCTTACCATCGCGCGGTAAGCCGGCATCATTAAGCAAGTCTTGGATCTTCTCGATTGGCACACCGTTAAACGATGGGCTGGCAACTTTCATGCCAAGAGCACGTGCGGCCATACCTAAGTGTGTTTCAAATAGCTGTCCAATGTTCATACGACTCGGCACACCAAGCGGGTTCAACACTATATCAACCGGCGTACCGTCTTCGGTGAATGGCATATCTTCTACTGGAAGAATACGTGCAATAACACCCTTGTTACCGTGACGACCACCAAGCTTGTCGCCAACCTGAATCTTGCGCATCTGCGCTACGAAAACCTGAATCTGCATCAACACACCAGCTTTCAGTTCGTGTCCGTTTTGGCGGCTAAAGACTTTAACGCCGACAACCTTACCGTGCTTACCATTGCTCATTCTTTGTGAAGTGTCACGCACTTCTTTGGCTTTTTCGCCGAAGATGGCACGCAGCAAGCGTTCTTCGCTAGAAAGCTCCTGCTCGCCCTTTGGCGTAATTTTACCGACAAGAATATCGCCCGGATGCACTTCTGCACCAATACGCACAATACCGTCTTCGTCTAGGTGACGAAGCGCGTCTTCTGATACGTTTGGAATATCGCGGGTAATGATTTCTGGCCCAAGTTTTGTTTCGCGTACTTCGGTCATGTAGTCAACGATGTTGATGCTTGTGAGCGTATCGTTTTCTACGAGTTTACGAGAAATAATGATGGCGTCTTCGAAGTTGTAGCCGCTCCATGGCATGAAGGCAACGACAAGATCCTTGCCAAGAGCCAACTCGCCGTCGCGAACCGACATACCTTCGATCAGCACGTCACCCTTCTTTACTTTATCGCCCGTG
This sequence comes from uncultured Candidatus Saccharibacteria bacterium, assembly GCA_964431415.1. Lineage (GTDB taxonomy): Bacteria > Patescibacteriota > Saccharimonadia > Saccharimonadales > JACDBH01 > CAYSJS01. Next base: position 2,517 of record CAYSJS010000019.1, read on the forward strand.
CGTACGACAACTTTTTGATTAATACTAGTTCCTTCGTTACTGCGTACAAAATGGAGTGGCTCGTAAGACACTTTACCGCTCTCGTATGCAACAACAACTTCTTCGCCATCGGCTTTTACTACTTCACCATCGGCTTCGGCAACGATTAACTGGCCGGTGTTGCGTGCTGCAACGCTTTCGAGTCCGGTACCCACAATAGGGCTTTCTGGAGCGATAAGCGGTACGGCTTGACGCTGCTGGTTGCTTCCCATGAGCGAGCGGTACACGTAGTTCTTTTCAATGAATGGAATGAGTCCGGCGCTTGAACCAATAACCTGTCGACGCGCCGCATCCATGTGCGTAACTTCGTTGGCGTCTACTTCTGCAGCCACGAGGTATTTACGTGCCGGCAGACGTTCATCAATAAAGTAACCGTCTTCGTCTACATCACTACCGGCGCTTGCAATAATAGCGTGTTCTTCTTCTGAAGCATCGAGATAGATAACTTCTTTAGACACTCGTGCTTTTACCGGCCACGTGACTTGTTCTTTTACTTCAGCAAGCTTTTTAGCATCCGCCTCAGTAATAAACTTACCGGCTTTTACAATTACTTTGCCTTTTGCATCTTCAAGATCAACACGTGCCACATGACCTACGGCCTCTTTTGCCGTCACCGCGTTGATTACCTTACGGTAAGGGGTTTCGACAAAACCATAGTCATTAATACGTGCATAACTAGCAAGGTTAAGCACCAAGCCAATGTTTGCTCCTTCTGGGGTTTCTACCGGACAGATACGGCCATAATGTGTGGCGTGTGCGTCACGCACCTCAAAGCCCGCACGTTCGCGGCTCAAGCCACCAGGACCCATCGAACTCAGGCGGCGTTTGTGTGCCAACTCGCTGAGCGGGTTAATCTGATCCATGAACTGACTCAGCTGTGAGGAAGCAAAAAACTCGCGTACGGCAGCCACAATCGGACGAGCGTTGATAAGCTGGCCAGGAGTAACATTTTCGATATCGCTCATGCTCATGCGGTCTTTTGCATTGCGCTCCATGCGCAGCAAACCAATACGGAACTGACGCTGAACGAGCTCGCCTACCAGTTTTACACGGCGGTTTGCAAGACTGTCAATATCGTCTGCCGGCTCCTGAGTGTTGTTGAGACGGATTACTTCGGCAATAATGGCGATCATGTCTTCTAGGCGCATTACGCGGTTTTCGGCAGTATTTGGCACGTCTAGGTTCAGACGCTTGTTAATCTTGTAACGGCCGACACGGCTAAAATCAAACCGCTTGTAGTTGTAGAACATGTTTTCAAGCAGGCTGCGTGCGTTGTCTACAGTAGCTAAGTCTCCAGGGCGAAGACGGCGATACACCTCGATCAGCGCTTCGTTGCTGCCTTTGCTTGGGTCTTTTTCAAGTGTAGCTTCAATATAGTTTACTTTGCCGGTATCAACATGCTTAAACGCATCCTTGATCTGGGATTCGGTCATGCCGAGAGCTTTAAGCAATGTCGTAACGGCAATTTTTCGCTTGCGGTCGATTTTTACGTAGAGCACGCCTGCAGCAGCGGTCTCAAATTCAAGCCAAGCACCACGGCCAGGGATTACTTTTGCGCCGTATAGATTGCGCAGGTTGTGCATCTCTGCCGTAAAGAAGACACCAGCAGAACGAATAAGCTGACTCACCACCACACGCTCAGCACCATTAATAATGAAGGTACCGCGCTTGGTCATCCATGGGTAATCACCAAGGTAAATTTCTTGCTCTTTAACTTCGCCTGTAACCTTGTTGGTAAGTTCGATGACCGCCTTGAGGGGTACGTCATAACTGACGTTATTTTCTCTCGCCTCAGCTTCGGTCATTTTTGGCTCTTCAAAGTGATAATCTTTGAACTTAATAGATAGTTTGCCGCCAGTATAATCGTCGATCGGGCTTACTTCTGCGAGCAGTTCACCCAGACCCTCTTCAACGAACCATTGGAACGACTTATTCTGGTGGTCTACCAAATTTGGCAGATCCAAAATTTCATCGGCTTTTGTAAAATACACGCGCTTACCGCGCGTTGTTGGTTTAACGGTTGTTTTCGCCATACGCGTTATCTAAAACTCCGCTTAAAATTAGTGATAAGGGCAACACCTATAAAGGCCTTTATAGATATTGTTGTATTTTTTATGTTACTGCAGTTTTTGTCGGCCGAAGCTACCTAGATCGTGAATATTTCATGCCTGTTGAGGAGTCAACAATAGCAAAGCCACGTCATTACTACTTCTTAACAAGGTAGAGTACAGAGTTATGAGGCAAGAGTCAAGTATTCCCAGCTCTTTTCATCCGCAAAAAGTACTCGTGCCGGCAGGTACACCGCCTACAAACTGTCGTAGTCGTCGTGCGCTACCTCGCTTACAAATATCATAGGACCGACGCCTAGCTGGCTCAAGGCCTTTGCGGCTGCTTCTTGCATGTACCTGATCAGGAGATGCGGCTTTTCAGGACACTTTCCGACTGTGAGCCATAAGCATACACTTTCTTCTTGGGTGACTTGATGATCATAATATGACCCCTCCTGGTAGGAGTCGCAGATAGTAGCTGCAGCGTGGTCTGCATCCAATCCGACAGGTGCCGGTGATACCTCAACGAGAAAAGTATCTTCGCCCGAGGCACGTTGGCCAAGGTTAGTAATTAATCCGACTTCAACCGAGGTAACATTAGTTGCCGGCAAGAACTCACCTTCGCTATATTGCATTATCTCTCCCTGAAAATTGTTATTCTGATCTATAAGGGGAGTATACTACAACTTTTCTATAACTTTGTCTACGAGACCATAGGCTTTAGCTTCTTCTGCAGTCAGCCACTTGTCGCGTTCCATGTCATCATGAATCTTTTCGATTTTTTGCCCGGTATTGCGTGCCATGATCTCTTCGAGCAGCTTTTTAACACGCAGCGACTCTTTTAGATCAATTTCTTGGTCCGTTACTTTACCGCGTGTGCCGCTTGACGGCTGATGAATCATGACGGTGGAATGCGGCAATACATAGCGTTTTCCCTTTTCGCCGGAACTAAGCAAAAAGGCGGCCGCACTAGCCTGCATGCCAATGCCATATGTATGTACGGGCGCTTTGACAAACTTCATCGTGTCATAGATAGCCAGCGCGTCATACACGCTGCCGCCAGGGCTATTTATATAGAAATGAATCGGTTCGTTATTACTTTGATTATCTAGAAAGAGCATCTGCGCAACAATAAGGTTAGCGGTATGCGGATTTACGTCCTCGCCCATAAAAATAATGCGGTCTTTTAGAAGCCGTGAATAGATATCATATGCACGCTCCATACGGCCTTCTTGCTCTATAACGGTTGGAATAAGTAAACTGGTTGGATTCGATGAGGATATATTCATAGTGAATAAAATTCTACACAAATAATTAGCACTCGTCAATGGCGAGTGCTAATTTATTCGTAAATCTATTTTATTACCAGCGAATGCCCATGAGTATATCCTTTTCGTAGTTAGATAGTACTTCTAAATTTTATACCCGTCCGACCTTAAAAAGCAATCAAATGTCCCGCCTCGGTTTACGGTGCACAGGACTTTGTATCTGAGGCAGGCCGTCCCAATCCATGCCAAACAAATCACGCGCTCCCAAGTAAACGCGCGCCAAAAAGCCTAAGTCATCTTTTGTAATGGTACTGCCATCACCAAACCCTAACGGCGGCTCGTCTAGACCACGCCGCTCTTGCTGAAAGTCAAAAGGTCCTGAGTTATCAGAGCCTGAAGGTTCAGGAAATGAATTATGATTTTGTACCATATTCTACCAATGCGGCAACAGTTTTTTCGGTCATCATGCGTGCCAGAATGTCACGCTGAACTTCTGGCTTTTCCAGCTCTTTTTGAGCCGTTTCATCTTTGTATTGTGTTTTAAGCAGCTGCATACGGGCGCCAAACTCTTCTGGGCTAACGGTTATCTTCTCGGTTTCGGCAACCTCACTCAGTACAATGCCAATCTTAACGCGCTCGGTAGCGGCTTCACGCTTCTGTTCCTTGTGCTCAGCTTCGGTGACGCCTTCGGACTTTAGGTGTTCTTCCCAGGTTTGACCTCGATACATCAGGTTCTGTTTTTCTTCGCGCTCAATCCGCTCGATCTGCTCATCAACAAGTTGTTTAGGAACGCTCAGTTTGGTTTTGTCTGCTATCTTCTTAAGAAGTTCCTCTTCGTAGGCCCGGTCTACTTCGTTCTGCCTTTCAATAAGAAGCTGCTTCTTGATGTCTTCCTTTAGATCAGCAATTGTTTTGAACGGACCGGTTTTTGCGGCAAACTCATCATCTGCAGCAGGTTCAGCTAATTCATTAACTGCACTAACGGTCACTTCAAACGTAACCTTTTTGCTTTTAAGCGCACTCACACCGTAATCTTTAGGAAAAGTTATGGTGAACGTTTTCGTTTCTGCAGGCTTCATGCCAATAAGGTTGTCCTCAAATCCCGGAATGAATGTATTACTGCCGAGAAGCAGTGGGTATTCCTTGCCTTCGGCGCCGTTTACCGCTTCGCCTTTGTCGTCAGTTCCTTTAAAGTCAATCGTCACTTCATCGCCAAGCTTTGCTGCGCGTGTAACCGCTTTACGCTCTGCCATTCGCTTTTGCAAAGAGGCAACAACTTCAGTAACATCTTTCGCTTCTACCTTTGGCTCTTTTTTGGCCAGCTTGATTTTTTTGTAATCAGGCAGAACAATCTCCCCTATAACCGGCACGGTGAGCGTAAACTCGAGGTTGGTGAAAGGCACGAACTTGCTCAGAGTCATTTCCGGATTTGCTACTGGCCGAAGTTGTTCTTGGTCGAGCGCCTGATTATAGAGAGCGTTCACAGCAGCATCGAGGAATTCGCTTTGAAAGGCAGTTTGATCGAGATTTTTCTCTACTAAGTTTAGCGGCACTTTGCCTGCTCGAAAACCGGCAATTTTTACCTGAGGAGCAAGTTTTTTAAGTGTTCTTTGCTTAAGCGGGCTTAGATCCGCCTCTTGTGCGGTAATGACGAGCTTAACTTCGTTTGGTGAGGTAATTGTTTTAGATATATGCATAGTCAACCAGTGTAACAGATCAGACCAGATCGCGCCACCCCTCAGGCGCGGAGCGTGAAAGGATATAGTGCCGCTTACTTTAGTTACTTCTGCGATGGTCTTTGACAATGCTTACGATCCGCTGCAACGAATGAACTTCTTCGCTATTTGCCGCAAGATCCCTTAGCTTAAACTGTTCCGATTCCAGCTCCGCCTCGCCCAAAAATACCACGAACGGCACTTCTTTCTTCAGAGCAGTCTTGAGCTGCTTTTCGGTCTTTCGTCCTGTTATATCGACGGCAACTTTTACACCCATTTCTCGTAGCTCAGAGATAACCTTTTGGGCACGTTCATAGACATCACCAATAAGTACCACATACAAATCGGTCGAGCTTCTAATTTTAGGCATTAAGCCGTGGGATTCCAAAAAGTTCTGAAAAGTTACATCACCCATACCAAAACCGCAGGTCGCAACCGGTTCAACACCAAATTGTGCAACCAAGCCGTCATAACGACCGCCGCCATACATAGCACGGTTATTGCTAGGGTCGGTATCAAAAACTTCAAATACCACATCGGTATAGTAGTCAAAGCCGCGCATAAGCGTTGGGTCATAAACGACATTGGTTATACCTTGTTTTTGCAGCACCTCATATAGAGCTGCCAGTCGAGCGGCCGCAGGATGTCCAGAAACTTCCTCCGGCAGATCGCCGAGTGTTTTGCTTGCTAGGATTTGGTCGAGCTTAGCCACCAAGCCACCTTCACGCTGCGAGGGGCTAAAAATTCCTTCGAGCATACCCCGGAACTCGGCGCGCTCCAGTTTGTGCATGCGGTCTATGAGGCGCACAAGCGTTGCCGCCTGCACGGAATCAACCCCCAAGTATGTGCTGGTTATATAATCCATAAGCGCACGGCTATTCAACCGAATACTGTACATATCTCTCTCGGCGCCGAACTTTTGCATCAGCGCGTCTGCCACCTGGATAATCTCCTGGTCAGCCTCAATCCCGGCAACGCCAAAAATATCGACATTTAGCTGCCAGAACTCGCGTAGTCGTCCTTTTTGAGGTCGTTCGTAGCGCCATAAGTTGGGGATAGAGTACCACCGAAGGGGGTATGGCAATTCCTGACGCCTTGCGGCCACCATACGGCTGACAGACGGCGTCATTTCGGTACGGAGCGTCACACTTCTTTCGCCGCGGTCCAAGAAGGTATACGTTTGTTCGTTGACGATTTCTTCGTTGCCTTTAGCTTTATACAGTTCTGTAGATTCCAGAACCGGTGCGTCGTATTCTTCGTAGCCAAATCCTTCGCAGACTTCGCGCCATTTCGAAAATATATAGCTTTGCAGCCTTTTATCTTCCGGATAAAAATCTCGGGTTCCTTTATATGGTTGGGTAGAAATGCTCATGTAATAGGGTTCCTTTATGCTTTAGTATACCGCAGTTTGCTTGCTCGCTACACAAGCAAGCAGGTCAGTTGTCGCCTAAAAAGCAGGTATGTACAGCTTTTTAGGCTATACATGAAGGAGTATTTGTACGCTGCTGTAGGTCATATACATATATAGTATCATTATCCGCTCTATATACGTGGAATATAACTTGATTTTACCCCATATAAGCGAGCATAATAAGAATTAAATTTAAGGAGGTTATATGTCCGAAGAACACACAGCGCATCAGCCACTGGGTGCATTTACAATCTTTACTAAGTGCAAAGAACTCGTGATCGCAAACCTGAACTCCTATGCAGTCTTGCTTCTCGTGCCTTTGGCTTTGAATATCATAGTATCGCTTTCTATGAAGGCCAGTACCGCAAACTACAATGGCCTTGGGTTCGGCGGCTTAGACTTTGGGGCGGTAGGAGCGGGCGCAGGCTTTGGACTCCTGTCCGTAGTTGTATCGATTTTTATATCTTTCTTCCTGGTTGCGTTAGACCTCGAAGTCGTAAAGGGCAAGAAGCCGGAACTTGCACAGCTCTGGCCAACAGTAAAGAAATACGGCTGGCGCCTGCTAGGTCTATTTCTCTTAGTCGGTGTTATGGTCGTGTGTGGCCTTATCCTGCTGATTGTTCCCGGCTTAATCATCTTACGCCGATACATCATGGCACCTTTTGTACTTATTGACCAAGATTTGAGTATTTCCGCAGCTTTAGAGGAAAGCGCTCGCCTCAGCAAACCATACAGTGGCGCTATTTGGGGTATAATTGGCGTTTCTTTCCTCTGTTCTTTGGCAGGCATAATCCCTGTTATCGGCTGGATCATTTCGTTTATTCTTTCCGGGCTGTATCAACCAGCAGTAGCGTATCGCTATCTTGAGCTTAAGAAGATAGTCGGAAAAGCATAGTAGTTTCAAAGAAACTCCTAAAACAGACCATCCTCCGCTCTGGCAACAAGCGGAGGATTTTTTATTCTTTTGTATTGGCAAGATCGAGAATGGTGTTGGCCAGTTCGGCATGGCTCCATACCAATGGCGATACACCGGTAGCATAACCGGTTTCCGGATGCACCTGTTCCGCCAAAGCCCCGCTGGGAGCGGCTCTGTCTATGCACCACTTAACAAGCGCATCGGCACGCTCCGGGGCACCAGAACGAACGTAATATTGCGCCAGCCATAATGTAGTTACAAACCATGGGTTACCCTTATAGGCAGGCGTGGAAGCAAAATAGTTATCATGTTCATAGCGCGGGACGCCGCCAATGGGCGCAGAATTAAGCAGCTCCTTTTCAATGGTCATGACAGAGGAGAAAAGCTGCTCTTTTTGAACCGGCAAACCAAACGTAAACATGCCATAAATACTCGACATATCCAAAGTTTCGTCGAACCGTAGGCTCTTGGTGTCATCAAGCAAGAAGCCTTTGTAAAACGTTCCGCGTGAGGAGTTATACAAGGTATCGGCGTGCTTCCCTATTACATCTGAAGCGCTGTTCCACCGTTCCGAGTCATCCGGTGCGCCAAACAGGTCGGCAAATCGAGCGGCAACCCTGAGCGCACGATGCACCGCGGCAGCTGTGTAGGTATGTGTCATGAACTTCTCTTCCCACAGGTCATAAGAAGCATGAGGCAATCCGGTTTCGTTATCTATGAATCGGGCCATAAAATCAGCGGCTGGTTTTACGAACCCGTCGTACATGTCATGAACAAACTCCTCGTCGTTGCAGTAATCAAAAAACTCTCCCAGCATAAAAAGCACAATCGCCGTTTCATCTTCCTGTATTGCGAGCTCTTTGTGTCTGCCGTGCAACAGCGGATGCCATGTGCTGCCCACTGCGCGGTCGGGCTGGTATTTGTGCATCATATATCCATCGGGGTGCATAATTTCCTTGCAGAACGTAAAGAAGCGTTTGGCATCGGCAGAATAACCAAGCCGTATCATTGGCCAAAGTGCGTATGCGCCGTCTCTGGGCCAAACATAGCTGTAGTAGTCGCGTCCGTAGTTATAAATAGAAGAGTCACAGCTCGCTATGATACCGCCGCGCTTATCTATATGGACTTTTATAAGCAGCAAAGATTTCGTCAGCCAGGACTGGTATTGTTCGGCGACACCGCTTCTTTTTTCCGAAGAGCGCTCAAGCCATTGTTGCCAATATGCGCGGGTACGTTCAATACGCTCTTTGAGGCCGGTTTCTTTTAATTTCAGATGTATCGCTTCAGCGGTCTGTTGGGAATCCTCAGCAATGATCCAATAGTCCACATACAGCGAACTCCGCGGCGGAACATTCTTCTGAAAACGAATTACCGAGTCAACCCCGCCATGCTCTACCGAACTGCCAGAAAGCTCGCCGTCCTCGGCATCTTTGTACGTTCCTTCTTTTCCCTCTACGCCGTAGTTACCGACTGCAAACTGGTCAAAGTATTTCCCTTCGTCCGTTCGACCACCAATCAACATCGCACACCGACCCTTGTAATCTAAAATGTACACTTCTTCAGGTTCGTATAGGGCGGTATCGGCCCTGCCGGCACGCGAAATCTGGAACACCTGGTGCATAAACAGCCGAATGTCACGCGTAACGTCATAATTATTGCGCACCTCTATCTGCCGACAGAATACATTGGTGCGCGGATCTACAAAATCTTTAAACAAAAGGTCAATACCGATGCTTTGATTGCGCATAGTTACCGTGCTAATAAGCGCGGTGTCTTCAAAGTTGACCTCTATATCCCACGAGCCGTCGTCCACCCAGGTAAACGTATTGCCTACCCAAACGCCGACTGAATGATGCATACTGCGAGCATTGGTGAGGTTATCAAGTCCTACGTACGGAAAATAAAAGTCATGCACCAGCCCATGCTCATTCAATCCAACAGTGAGTGCCCCATTACCGAGTATTACTGGTCTGCCCATCCTTTAAACTTCTACTCCCCGCTCCAGTATACGATATTTCAGGTCGTGATAGGCATTCATAAAGTTCATATAGGCAATATATGGTGATTCATACGGGCTGAAATACGCATGCACATCCCCGTCGCTCCACCATTTCGTACACATGTAGTAAAAATGATCGCTGGTTTGGAGTTTGCGCCAATCAGCAGTCAAACGCTCATCGTTTGCTTTATGAACACTCTCTTCAAGACCGTATAGAGAGTGTATAGCTCCCTGCTGCATTTTATTGCCAAGCCACGCCGTTAGATCGCGTTCGGTATCTGCCCAGGTAATGGTGTGCGGCACATCGATCGTATCGGCCGGTTCAAACGCTTCTGCAGCCTCGGTGATCGTCATAAAAGTATGCCCCTCGGTGCGGAGCCATGCTTTAGGAAGGTGCTCAATAAAATCAAATATGCCGGTGTCTTCCCACTGGTGTTCGCCAAATGTCTCGTAGTCCATGAAAAGGTTAATAACCGGCTGGTCCCAAGCGGCATTTGCCCATGACACAAACTTTTCTGTACTCAGCGGATGCTCGGCCCAACCCTTATTGCCAAAACGGAAGGCCATATCGTCACTGAGCTTGTAGTTCTTCATAAGAAGCCGGATAGACTCGGTATATGCGGGCCGATACACAAAGTTCGGGCTCCGCCAGTCGAGAATCGGATCCCACCCCTCACAGATAATCGCTTTATACCCCGCCTTATCGGCCCAATACGCGAGGTCGTTGTTATAGCTTAGCTCGGTGTTGCGAAAAGCGGTCGGCGTTACCCCAAACACTTCCTCTATCTTTTTTCGATGCTGTTCTACTTGCGCCTCAAACTCAGACCGCGAGAAGAAAAAGGCCAGGCTATGATGATATGTTTCAGCAACAATCTCTACCCTGCCGGTCGCAACAACCCGCTTAAAACTTTCTAAGACCTCCGGTGCATATTGTTCGAACTGTTCAATAATTGTCCCGGTGATAGACATTGATACTTTAAAGTCCGGGTTGTCATTGAGCATTCGGAGCAAACGCTCGTTCATTGGGTAGTACGACTTTTCGGCTACTTTACGGACGATATCGGCATTATTCGTTCTGTTGCCTGGAGCGGTTTCAAAATACTCATGATCTCTGCCGGCATCAAACACTGTATAGTGCTTCACCCGGAAAGGCTGATGGACATGCAAATACAGCACTATTGCTCGTCGGCTTGCTTCGCTCATGCGAGCACCTTTTGCCTTTCGTAGACATTCATAAGCTTGTCGGCCGCATGGCGCCAGGTCATACGCGCTACCTCATACAAACCATCGGAAACAAGCTGATCCTGCAAATCTTGATTTTCGAGCACGCCGTGTATTTGGTTAGCCATTTCATCAATATCCCAGAAGTCAACCTTTAAGATACTTTTCATAACCTCGGCTACACCGGACTGTCGGCTTACCAAAGTTGACACGCCAAAAGTCGCTGCCTCAAGCGCCGTTAAACCAAACGGTTCGCTGATTGACGGCATAACAAACATATCTGAAACCGCAAAGATATCACGCCAGTTTTTTCCACGCTGGAATCCTGTAAACAGTACATTGCCGCTTAGGCCCACCTCTGCCGCAAGCTCCATAAGCTCTTGCTCTTGCTCGCCGCTGCCCATAAACACTAGCAGCGTCTTTGGTCGCTTTTCGACAACCTTCTGCATGGCGTACACCAGGTTATGTAGACCTTTTTGTATTGTAAGCCGGCCAAAGTTCATAACGACCTTATACCCATGCTGACGCATCTTTTCTAAGTAAGGATAGACGTTTGCCCCGACTACATCGTCGTACAGACTGGTGTCTATGCTGTTATAGACTACTTCGATTTTATCCGCCGGTATGCCGTAATTTTTTATAATCATTTGCTTGGTAAGCTCAGAAACGGCAATTATTTTGTCGGCCATCACAAGACCCATATACTCGATCTCTTCTACCATTGGATTGCCGCCATTGCCGCCGGAACGGTCGGCTTCGGTTGCATGCATATGAATAATAAGCGGCTTGCCGCTGAGCTGCTTGGCGCGCATGGCGGCACGCATTGTCAGCCAGTCATGAGCATGAATAACATCAAAATCGCCAAGGGTAACAATCCGGTCAATAGACTTTTCATACAAACGATGATAGTCAAATAAACTCACCCATTCTTCATGTCCGTCCGAATGCACAAACTTAAAGCTGTCGTAGGCAATGCCGGATTTCTGAACTTCTTTTACATCTACAGGAACCGCAGAGCTTACTTTCATGAAATCAATCGAACTATGGTCTGCCACGTAAGGAACAATAAAGTGGATGTCGGCGCCGGCAGCCGCAAGCGCCTTGCACATGTGAAAACATGCGACGCCTAATCCGCCGCTATTATGCGGAGGAAGTTCCCAGCCCAACATTAAAATCCTCAAAGGTTTGTCCCTCTGTTTGTTTATACTGTTAAATTATAGCTTTCAAACAGGTTAAAGCACAACCGTTTTTTGCTCTTTGGCAGTATAGTAAGCGAACAAAAACTTGCCTGTGATCAATATCACAAAATTGTTCGTTTGTTGCCAGGTGTAATAGGCATCTTTTTAAAATTTAGTGCGCGTGAAGCATTGTAGTATTTATTGCAACCATACTGGTCACTTTCATAAACTATGAGCCACACTTCCACTCTCAATACATAAGAAATCAAAAACCGGTCTAATCGACCGGTGCTAGTTTTGGTGCACGGGAAAGGACTTGGTCACCTTCGGCGACCCCCGAACCTCATCTTTGCAAACAAGTTTGCAAGAGAAGGTTCGTTTCCGAACTGCCACAGGCAGTTCTCACCTTCATGTCCCATGAAGCTTCAAATCTGCCACATACCATATAAAAATACCCTCCATGCGGAAGGTATTTTTATATGGTG
>CAYSJS010000020.1:0-13758 GCA_964431415.1 uncultured Candidatus Saccharibacteria bacterium
ATGATACTTCTTCTGTTAATTCCTTCGAGCAGGTCTGTGTGAGTATCTGGGGTAATTAAGACACCGTCCCGCACAATAAAAATGTTAGCTGCACTTAATTCGCACACATGCCCGGCAGCGTCCAAAAACACACAGTCATCATATCCGCTGTCCAGCGCATCTTGCTTGGCGAGTACGGAGTTTACGTATGCACCGTTTACTTTTGCGCGCGACGGGATGGCAAAATCCGGAATACGCCGCCATACGCTGGTTTTAAGCCGTGCTCCATCTTGAGGGATAATTGGCACCGCTTCGTATATAAATATGCTTAAACTAGTGTGGAGTCCGCGCGAACGCGTACCGGGCACTATTTCGTCGACATGGACGGTAGCGCGCACAAACACTTCATCGGCTACGGCATTTTCTTTTATTAGCTCACGCACCACAGTTTCAAACCTGTCGTAATCCCACTCTTTTGAGAATCCGTCGATACCAATTATTGCTGCCGAATCCTGCAGTCGCTTAAAATGATCCCTGAGGCGAAAAGCCACCAGCGCTCCATCGTCTCGTTTGCATACCGGAAAGACCGTATATACGCTTAAGCCGTACAAAACAGCGGAACTGGCAACACTCAGGTTTGCTTCGTTAAAAGGAACCGTTTTGTCTCCATAAAATACCCGTTCATACACTTTAGCCACGTTTTCTCCTTATGCCCTGTTAAACATCCGGCGTTTCGTTTCCATCCATTCTGTCGACTGACGCACCAAACGTGCTTCGTCGGACGGGTCGGCAAGCAGTATTTTTATAGCCTCTTCGCTAAAGACGCCGTTCTGCGAACCCTTAACCAGCACCGCCGCGCCGTCCGTAATGGCATCGTATATGACTTGACCCGCTTCATACGGCGAACTTGTACGCACAACCCTACAGCCGTTTTTTTCAGCCGCCTCTGCCAAATATGTGTTTGCGTCTTTGCCCAGTGTCACCACTAAGTCCAGGTCTCGCGGCATACACATGCCGCCCACCTCGCGGTGCGCTTCTTCAGAAAGTGCGCCAAGCTCATTCATGTTACCCAGGAGCGCAATCTTACTCCCTTTAGAAAAACGCAGCAGCGTTTGCAGCGCGGCTTTTACCGCCTCTGGGCTGGCGTTATAGCTGTCATCAATAATTACCGAATTTTTTATACCCTTAAGTCGCTGCATACGGCCGGAAACTGGCGTAACCCGAGCCGCCCCAGCACGTATTGCAGCAGCCGTACTGCCGAGCATGTCGGCAACCGCTGCGGCCGCGGTAAGTGTATATATTTGCACCTCAGAAAAACTGTCGTTTTCTAAACGAATCCACTCATTACGGTCTTTGTACACCGTAAACTGCACGCCGTTAGGTCCAAATTCCGCATCGGTGCTTTTGTAGGTGGCGTCACTATTTTGAGCATAAGACAGGAAGGTGCCGCTATATGACTGGGTCAGTTCGGGCGGACACAAATCTGCATTAAGCAGCAGCTTGCCGCTAAAACCCGCCACACTTAGCTCTTCCTCGGCCACCGCTTCAATACCGCTAAAGTATTCCATGTGTTCCGGGGTAAGCGCAGTTACCACGGCTACATCGGCATGTATGTATTTTTTGAATGCTGCTATCTGCCCCGGGCCATCCGTCCCGAGCTCTACAACTACTACGTCATATGGGTATTCTTTGCGTATTTGCGCCGCATTTTGCATGAATATCTTTGCCCACGCAAACGGGTTCATAAGGCTAGGCATGTTTTGACCAAAAAATATCAGCGGCACACTGACGAGGTCATTATAATTGCCTTTTTGATACCGAACCCGAAACGACTCACTCAGTACTTCCGCGATGGCCGATTTGGTGCTGGTTTTGCCGATACTGCCAACTACCGCCACCACCTTGAAACTATGTTTTTTTCGGAGCCGCAGCACTTGCCGCGAGAGTACGGAAACAATGAGCGCTTTAGCAGCTTTCTTCATATGCTAAAAAGTATACCGTCTTTCGGCATTTATTTATACCTCCTCATCTGTTACAATCGTCGTTGTCCTATCAGCAGATAGACATGGGGCTGTAGCTCAGTTGGCTAGAGCGCTTCGCTGGCAGTGAAGAGGTCCAGGGTTCGAGTCCCTGTAGCTCCACCAATGAAAGAGTCCGCCTTAAACCGGCGGGCTTTTTCATTGGTCGGGGATATGCAAAACCCAAACTTTGTATCAAGATCCAGGCAAAAAACTGCTGCAGCATCTTAGATTTAAAATCCTCATGCTTGCTCGTCCGGCTCTAGGCCTCTACAGTTAGGTTATGGAGTTACTACTGCCTACAGGCGAAGATAATGATCAGCACTATTTTGCTGCCAACCAGATCCGACAGATACCTTCTTACGAGATCAACACAGACACCGGTATATTACGGATTGAGGACGGCATATGGGGTGAGTGCGAAATAGGGCACAAGCCGCATGATGCTGTTTTGATTGACTTATTTCTGAATTCACTTGTCTTAAGATCTGCTGGAGTAGAGCAGCTTACATTACCAAAAATTTTTACGACTGTACCCGGTACTTTTGACTTTGTTCGTTTTGAACACATCTGGGGAAGCGTTGTTCTGATCCGTAAAAAACTAGAGGAGATGGAGGAGCGGGGCGAAAGAATCGATCCTCGCGAAGCAATGGTTCTCCAGCTGCGCACCTTTGTTTCAGACCTTGCACATACTGCGTTCTCTCATCTTGGCGATTGGTTGTTCCAGGGTTTTGGTGGCGCAGAGAATCAGCACGATATCGAGCTGAAAGAGTTATTGGAATATGCCGGCATATCAAGAATTCTTAATAAACATGGGTTTACGGTTGACGAGGTAGCTTTTCCGGAAATAGAAGATTGGGTCGAGTGTAGCGGTCCCGACTTGTGCGTTGACCGAGTAGATTTTGGCGTAAGAGAAAGGGCGCGATGGCTTACCGACTATGAGTCAACCGAAAGCCACGAAAAACGCTACACTATAGTAAACGGCCAATTTGTCATGAGGTCTCACGACGATGCGCTTACTCACGGGATAGCAACAAGCCTACTTGCAACCGAACACTGGGGCGGTCCGGTGCATCGCTATATGCTCAAAAAATTTGGCACATATGTAATGGGCATTGTTGCAGATAATGGCTCTCAGCTCGCACACAGTGCCGAGATCACCCACCCTAGAGACCTACTTTTTACTATAGATAGCGTAATTAGTGGATATGGCAGAGCTATGGGCACGCTCAATCACGAGCTTTTCGAAGTAATGATTGGGATCGCACGGTCCCAAAGAAAAATCGCAGCGCATGCACGCATGCCCATGCTGCAAGATTTTATACGCAGACAAACAAGTTCGTATAAACTAGGTATGGGCGACGCATCAGACGAACTAGTTTATCCTGATCCACTACAAGCATATACGCACACCGAAAGAATAATGGGCGTAAAACCCTATAACTTGGAACTAGTAATAGTAAATAGTCCTAGTGATGTACCGCACTTTAATGAGCAGCCACACACTCTGGATGAATTTCTAGAGCCGCTCAAGCCTCGTTTTGTAGACCCGCTATTCTTTGACGAAAACGGTGAAGTTAAACGGCTTTCCGAAGCAGACCCACGGTATAAAGCGATGCTCTCAGCATCCAAGGAACTTCAGAAAAGAGCGTATGTTGCGCGCCTTCACGGCGATCCACAGTTTATCGAAGTACTTAAAGCAAAAGAAGAAATAGTAAAGCAGAGGTGGCGCGACAATCTTAAGAGCCCAAGAGCAACTCCGGATGTGATGCGAAGACTTATCGATGACGTAGCACTGACCGCAGTACACAGGGCGCCGATGAGTATACGCATGATTAAAAACGGCTACACTATGCTACCGTACCGTGCAGACGATACGAGCGATATATAAAAAACCGCTCCTTGAAAGAACGGTTTTTTATTTTACAAGCGGGCTGCACCCCTGAGGCTCTTTTTTCGAACTGTTTTTGTTTTAAAAGAGCATACCGCTCGAATGAACAGTATTATGATTACGCTTATTTGAATCTTTGTCAATACATTACTTGAAAGGGTGCCTATTCTACTGTGACACTTTTTGCCAAGTTTCGTGGCTTGTCGACGTCACACCCTTTCATAACCGCTACATGGTAAGCAAGCAGCTGCAATGGCACCACTGTCATGAATGGCGTCAGCAGTGAGCTGGTTTTTGGTACCAGCAAAACTTGGTCGGCACTTTTTATGACCTCGTCAGTCTTTGCGTTCACTACGGCGATCACCCTGCCTTTTCTTGCCCGCATTTCTTGCATGTTGCTCAGGGTCTTTTCAAGTGTTTCATCCTCTGGCGCAATCACAATAATCGGCACGTTTTCTTCTATCAGGGCAATCGGCCCATGTTTCATTTCGCCCGCCGCATAGCCCTCGGCATGTATGTAAGTTATTTCTTTCAGCTTAAGCGCACCTTCCAATGCTACCGGATACGATTCGCCCCTGCCCAAATATATGACATCACGTGCCTTCGTAATGGTTTTTGCAACCACCTCAAGTTCTTTTGCTTCGGCACTACCAAGATAGGCTTCTAGTGCTTCCGGCACCGCAGCAAGCTCGGCAATTAAATTACGATATTCCATTTCGCTCACGGTGCCGCGCATATAGCCAAGCCGCAGTGCAAGTGCAAATAGTACGCTTAACTGCGTAGAAAAAGCTTTTGTTGACGCCACGCTCATCTCCGGCCCAGCGTGTGTGTATACGCCGGCAGCGGTTTCGCGCGCAATCGAAGAACCGACGACGTTGCAGATCCCTAAACACAGCGCGCCGCGCTCACGCCCCAAGTCTATTGCCGCTAACGTATCGGCCGTTTCGCCAGACTGTGAAATAGTAATCATAACGTCATTTTCGCCCATGATTGGGTTTCTATACCGAAACTCGCTTGCCATGTCTACTTCAACCGGTATACGCGCCAATTTTTCGATCCAGTATTTGCCGACCAGGCCGGCATGATACGAAGTGCCGCACGCAATAATTGTGATCTTGTCGGTTTGCGAAGCGAGCCGCTTTTCGTAATCTTCGATCCCGCCGAGGCGCACCACTCCCTCCGCCGGCTTAACCCTGCCCCTCAGACTGTCCTTGATTGCACGTGGCTGCTCATAAATTTCTTTAAGCATAAAGTGATCATAACCGGCTTTTTCGATTGCCTCCACGTTGAGTTCCAAATGGTCAACGTACGGCACGTGCTCGCTGGCATCAGCAATGGCAACGATCTTGAGCTCTTCGCCCGGTTTTAAGACCGCCATTTCGCCGTCCTTTAGATACGTTACGTCGCGCGTGTACTCTACAATCGGCGTCGCATCAGAAGCAACAAAATATCCGTCTTTAGCAATGCCAACCACCAACGGGCTGCTCTTTTTTGCAACAAAAAGCGTCCCTGGTTCATCGGCGTCAACCACTGCCAAGCCATACGCACCCACCACTTGTTGTAAAGCCAATCGAATAGCCTCCGCAGTCCCCACTTTTGCATGGGTTTTGACTGCTTCAATCAGAACGGCAAGCACTTCCGTGTCGGTATCGCTTTTAAATGCATAGCCTTGGGCGCTCAGTTCTTGCTTCAGCTGCGCATAATTTTCGATGATGCCGTTATGCACAATGGCGACTTTGCCAGAGGGCGAAAGATGCGGGTGCGCATTCTTGTCATTGGGTTCGCCGTGGGTAGCCCAGCGCGTATGCCCAATACCGGTTGTACCCTTCATACTCGCATCAAGCCGCTTTTCGAGGTCGGCCACTTTGCCGGCACACTTTTTTAAAACGAGCCGACCACTACTTTCTATCACTATACCGGCGCTATCATAGCCGCGGTACTCGAGACGGCTTAACCCTTTTAGTATTATATGGCGAGCGTCTTCTTTCCCAACGTACCCAACAATTCCACACATACCTGCTAGCCTTTCTTTTTAGGAGGCTAAGAGTTTTAGGAATTCAGCCTCGTTTATTACTTTCGTGCCGTATTTTTCAGCTTTTGTACGCTTGCTTGCACCGGTGTTCTCGCCCGCTACCAGATAGGTCGTGTCTTTACCGACACTGGTTTGGAACGTTCCGCCTTTTTCGCGGATACGTTCTGCGGCTTCGTCGCGCCCCATATTTTCTAACGTACCCGTTACTACAAAGTTCATGCCCAAAAGCGGACCGGTGGGTCCAGCGTCGTTTAATGGCCAGACACCAAGCGACCGAAACTTAGCGAGCAGCTGCTGGTTTTTGTCACTTTCAAACCACATAAGCATCGAATCTGCGACCACTTCGCCAATCCCATCTACTTCTAGCAACTGTTTGTATGATGCCGTACCGATGGTATCGAGCGAATGAAAATGGCGGCTCAGGTCGATGGCAGTCTGCGCGCCGATATGCCGAATCCCCAAGCCGTATAAAAAGCGGTGGAGCGGCGGCTGCTTTTTGTCAGCTATCGCCTGCACCAGCTTAGTAGCTGAAATCTCGGCAAATCGTTCAAGCTTTAAAACATCCTCTTTTTTAAGCCGATATATGTCGGCAATGTCATATACTAAACGGCCATCTACCAACGCGGCAATGTTTTTTTCACCTAAAGTATCAATGTCCAGCGCACCGCGGCTGGCAAAATGCTGCAGCGCGCGCTTCAAAAGCAGGTTGCCCGCATCGCCCACCACACGGTACACTACTTCGCCGGCAGGTCTTTCAAACTTTAACCCGATAAACTGACTAGCTAGCTCCGCCTCATAGTCAAATGGCTTAGTTCCCTTCGGTCGAAGCTCCGGCAGAACCCGTAAAACCTGCGGAATAATGTCTCCTGCTTTGTAAATAATAACCGTGTCGCCAACCCGAATGTCTTTGCGCGCGATCTCGTCGGCATTGTGCAGGCTGGCGTGCTGAACTGTTGTACCAGCTACAATTACCGGGTCAAAAACCGCCACCGGCGTTGCCGCTCCGGTCCGCCCAAGACTGAGTACAATGTCCCGCACGACCGTCGTAGCTTCTTCTGCTGCATATTTGAAGGCGATGGCGCCCCTCGGAGTTTTTCCTACAACACCTAGCGATGCATACAGCGCGCGGTCATTTACCTTTACCACCAGGCCGTCGGTATTAAACCGCAAGCCAAGCCGCTTACTGTCCCAGGCGTCAACGTATTTCATAAGGGCGTCTATAGTCTTAAACGTCTGCGCTTCTTTGTTAGCCGTAACTCCCAGACGACGAAGCGTTTCGTATGCCTCGGCGTTAGTTGGCACTTCGCCCGGGTTGTCCCGCAGCAGGTCATACGCATGAAAATGCAGCGGCCGGGCAGCAACGAGTCGTGGGTCAAGCTGGCGAATGGTGCCCGCAGCAAGGTTACGCGGATTCATAAACACCGGCTGGCCTGCTTTTTCTCGTGCTTTGTTCAGACGAGCAAAATCATCTTTATACATCACCACTTCACCGCGTATTTCGGTGCGCCCGCTCAAAAATATGCGCGCGTCCGGGTGGTTCCGAAGCGTAAGCGGCACGTTTTCTATAGTGCGAATATTCATCGTCACATCCTCGCCCACCCTGCCATCTCCACGGGTCACCGCCTGAACCAGCACGCCATCTTCGTATACCAGCGAACAAGCCAAGCCATCCATCTTTATGTCGGCAAAATATTCGCGCACGTGCCCGGGCGCCAGCTTTTCGGTTCTGTTGACCCAAGCCTCCACTTCGTCCCTATCAAACACATCGGTTAGGCTAATCATCGGGTAGCGGTGCTCAACTTTTTTGAACGCATCCAGGGCTTTTCCGGCGACACGCTGCGTGGGCGAGTCCGGAGTAACATATTCCGGATACTGCTCCTCAAGCTGGGCAAGCTCGTGCTTTAGACTGTCTGCCGCCGCTTCGGACATAATTGACTCGTCAAGCACATGGTAATGATAACGATAGTCATTAATCAGAACGCGCAGTTTTTCGATTCGTTCTTTGGCTTCAAGCTTGTTCATATGAGGCTCCGATACAACGCATAGTAGTAGCTATGGGCATATGCCAGCACAAAAATTCCACCGACCAAAAATGTAATCTCGGCAGCAACTGGTACAAACATAATCAGCGGTACTAAAGCTAACCCGGAAAGCAACAGGAGAAACAAAGGCAAAAACAGCATCTTGAATATAATCTTCTTTCGTCTGTATCGAACAAGGCCACGAGCAATTTTAGTGGCATCACGGGGCATTGTGCCGCCCAGCGTCACTATATACAGAGCAAGCACCGTAGAGCTGAGGTAATAAAGGCTGAGCATTATCCCCCCAACCATAACAACCGCAGCCGCAAACTGTTGGATACCGTTTGAAGCAATGCCGTTCTCGATCAAAATATTATAAAAACCCGTACCAAACAGAGCCGGCATGAGCTGCAAAAGAACAAAAAAGAAGACGATCAAAAAAGGAATAAATTGGTCGGTGCTGGTATAAAAGCTTTCTTTTACACTCGGGAGCTTTTCGGCGTAGGTAAGCCGTAGTGCCCTGATTACCGCCAAGCTTCCGATTATAAACAAAAACAGTTGATACACCCCAGAGACTTCACTAGTGCCCGTGTTAGCAGAGCCTAAAAGCAAGCCGTACAGGGTCAA
This sequence comes from uncultured Candidatus Saccharibacteria bacterium, assembly GCA_964431415.1. Taxonomy (GTDB): domain Bacteria; phylum Patescibacteriota; class Saccharimonadia; order Saccharimonadales; family JACDBH01; genus CAYSJS01. The sequence goes on from CAYSJS010000020.1 coordinate 8,569, forward strand.
GCCGCCGCCCAGTCCGCTCACCACGCTGCCGGTATTTTCTTCCAGGTTTGCGCGCAGCGTTTCTAGCTGGAAGTTTGACGTTAAGCCTTTTACAAGCAGGACATAAAACAACCCGTATATGAGCGAAATACCAATAAAAAGCTTCTTGTATTTCCATAGGTGCTTACTTGAAGCCTTGATCAGCCGCCACGAAGAAACAAGCTGCTTTTGACGCTGCTGCGTTTTAAGAACCGTCTTTTTCTGTTTGTGGGTGAGTTTTTTAAGCCGTGCGCCGTCTTTTGACTTCTGCACCTTAGGAGCTTTACTTTTTGTAACCGTAGTCTTTTTCTTTATCCTTGCCATATGCCTTACAACAAGCCTACGCCCGCTTACCCATTTCTCGCAAACGGCGGATACGATCTTCTATTGGTGGATGCGTGCTAAATAAGCTTGCAATGGTCTTTTTCTTTAGGGGATTAGCAAAAAACAAATGCGCCGTAGAGGTATTTTGCTTTTTCATTACCGAACCATGCGCGGCTATCTTTGCCAATGCCCGTTCCAGCCCTTCCGGGTAGCGAGTAGTCATCGCACCGGTCGCATCTGCAAGATACTCGCGCTGACGTGAGATCGCTAGCTGTATCATCGTGGCAATAACCGGCGACAATACGGCTGCAATGATGCCAAGCAACAAAACAAACTGGTTGCCGCGGCCGTCGTCATCGTCGCTATACCACATCCAGCGCAAGATAATATCTGCCAACAGGCTTACAAATGCAGTGAGCGCAAATGCCACCATGCTTACCCTGATGTCATAGTTCTTAACGTGCCCCATCTCATGGGCCAGGACACCCTCCAATTCTTGGTCATCCATAATTTCAAGTAAACCGGTGGTCACACATACCGCCGAATGGTTTGGATCCCGACCCGTAGCAAACGCGTTCGGACTAGGATCATCAATTATGTAGACAGCCGGCATCGGCAGACCTTCGGTAATCGAAAGATTCTCCACAATACGGTAAAGCCGTGGCTGTTCACGTTTTTCAACTTTATGCGCACCATTCACTGCAAGAGCCATTTTTGACCCGCTGTAGTAGGTAATTAACGTATAGACCAAAGCACCGATAAGTACCCCGACTGTTATACTCGGACGGCCGTCACCGAACATCTGCGAAAAAAGCCAACCTAACCCTCCGACAAATATCAGGAAAAGGGTCATGATTAGAACGGTTTTACGCTTATTGCCGTTTATTGCGCTATACATATTAGGCCACCTTGCCCAATGGCAGATAGTAGTTAGTAGATGGTAGTTGGTTGTTCAGGTTAGTCATATTTATGCCTCTGTATTCAATTAACCCTGTACGATACTGCAATTGGAGTGAAATCAAGCCAAAAATCGAGGTATAGATTTGGCACGCTTAAGATTTTTTGTCGCAGATTTTCGCCTTAGAAAGTGCATCGGCACGCGGTTTAAGAATTTAGAATTTTACTTCAACTGGTGCTTCTACAGCTGCACGCTCGGCATCGGTGACATCAAAGAACTCACGGTCTTTGTTGAATCCAAGCATACCGGCAAACATATTGGTCGGGAATACTTTTCGCTTGGTGTTAAAGTCGCGGGCCACACCGTTATAGAAACGGCGCGATGCCTGAATTTTATCTTCCGTGTCTACGAGCTCTGCCTGCAGTTCTTTAAAGTTTTCGTTTGCCTTAAGGTCTGGGTATGCCTCTGCTACCGCAAAGATACTCTTGAGCGCTGCCTGGTACTGGTTCTCTGCTTCGGCCGTTTCCTTGACGCTACCGGCATTCATTATTGCCGTACGAGCTTTGGTTACTTCTTCAAAAACACCTTTTTCGTGTGTTGCGTAACCTTTTACCGTATTAACAAGGTTTGGAATAAGGTCCAAACGTCGTTTCATCTGAACGGTAATATCGCTCCATGCTTCGTCGGCACGAATATTTAGCTTGATAAGCCCGTTGTACATGGCTGCAAAAATGACAACCAGTACGACCACCACACCCAGAACTATAAAGAGCACAGTCATCGTTATTTACTCCGTTATTTAGTACTTATTAGTATAGCACTTTTTGGTGTGTTTTGATGCAATAAAGCCCACCGTTTTTACTTTTCTAAGCTGGTTCACGAAAAACGTAAAAAGACATGTCAGCGACATGTCTTTTTACGTTGGTGCGAGAGGAGGGACTTGAACCCTCAAGACTTTTGGTCAGCGGATTTTAAGTCCGCCGCGTATACCATTCCGCCACTCTCGCAGAATATACCTTCTTATTTTTCGCCCCTAAGCAGGTTTTTACTATGACGCTCGTTTTTGTTCTTGGTGTATTTTATCACCCATTCGATTTTTAAAAAACAGATGAAAGCTCATCATGTACGATGCGTGCTACATTTGACCGCCATGACTCATCTTCAAGCGCACACGCATAGTCCTCCCATGGTCCTGCCTCGCCCTGAGGATTCCACCACGTAACCGTAGTATCGACACCTTTCTTCGCACACTCCTCTCTAAGGAAGGCCATAAGCCCTTTCATACTGAGCTTAGCATGAGGATCACCAGCCTGGAGCCTGACCGCAAGTCTGCCGCACGCCTCTGTCGTCCGCAGCACAGTCTCTATCTGGCCAAGCCCGGTCGCAACAAGCGAGCGAAATTCTACTCCTGTTTTCATTCCCAGTTCTAGCTCCGCCGGTTTTCGCGGGTGCAGGCCACCGATACCGCGCCGCGACCATGTATTAACCTCGCGTATACGCTGTGGAGTGGTGCCATCGCATATTTCGGCTGCCAGCAAACCATAATACGCAGTTACTCCGGGCAACACATTACCGAGCGTAATTTGCAGCGGATATGTTTCGCCTTCGCGCAAAATATCTTGCTCATACAAGCCCTCGACAATTTTAAGCAAAGAAACGGCATCTGGTTTTGGGCGGAGCGCAAACTCCCGGTAACTATCTCTTCCACGTGCCACATCATCTCCAAAAACCGCATCAAAACGTGCCGAGCATTCTGCATCAAGCGTATCAAATGCGTCTTGCACATATTGAGCGTCAGGCCCAGCAAGATTTTTGAATTTTCCCGCCCGCACCAGCAGTTCGGCAGCATGTTCATCAACCCGCGCCAGCATAACCGGCCACGGCGTTTCAATCTCAATTCCAATCGCAAACTCAGGTCGCTGCATCGTCATATTCACTTTGGAGGCACCTATGGGAGTCGCACCCATCTACGAGGTTTTGCAGACCTCTGCCTAACTGCTCGGCCAAGGCGCCCCAAACTCTATAACACGAACATTATACCGGTTTCCTTCTTGTACCACCAGCACCAGTGGTAATTATTGCTTTTTTATTGTGTTTATGCTATAATTAGCATATGTCCATACAAAGGTTAGTCGCCGAATCTACGCTGGCGGTCGCGTCCATAACAGGCTTAGCCGTCCAAGCCGAAGTGCCCGCACACGCCCAGGCAACTGCCGAATATTCGGGCGCTTTACCTGAATACGTCGAAAATTGCACCTATACGGTAACCCCTAACACGGGCGAATGGCGCATAGAACGAGAAACCGGCTTGCAGCTGGAAGACATCGCTAAAGAAATGGGCGTAAGCAACCCTAACAAACTTCTTATTGCCAATAAAGTACTTGATATATGTTTGGGTAATGGCGTTAACGACGCTGCTACGCCGTCAACCCCAAACATCCCCACCACAACCACCATTCCAGCTGCCACACCCGAAGCCGCCCCGACTCCTGCCAGCACTTGCCCTACCGAAGTAACATCGCTTAATTCCGTCGCTCAGTCTTGCCTGGAAGAAGCTAAGCAAAAACTGCGTGCTCTCGGCTTCTTGGATGATGACATTACCCGTGCCATTAAAGCCTTTCAGATAGAAGCAGGAATTACTTCGCAGGGTAAAAAAGGCTATGGCAACCTTGGGCCAAGCACATACACCTCGCTCATGAGCGGCAAAGGTAAAGCCACACTTGATGCCGCCACAGACAAGATCCTAAACGGGATCGTTATAGATAAATCAGATCAAACTCTTATGGCATATGTGGACGGCACTCTTAAGCTTGCTTCCCTAATCTCTACGGGACTGTCCGTAGAGGGTTCTAACCGTGAAACGCGCGTAGGTAAGTTTACTATTTCACGCACGCGGACCGATGAAGATGGCTGGGTTCGTTCTAGCTTGCAAGATGCTACCGCCGAGCCGGCAATGTATATCCCATACTATTTTTCTGGCGGCCAAGCCATTCACGGGTCAAAGGCAGAGTCTAAACTTGGCCAAAAGGCCAGCCACGGCTGCACCCGCACCCCAAAGAATATTCAGGACGAGCTCATCAGCCAGAATCTCTTATTCGTGAGCCAGGTTGTGGTGGTCCAGGAGTAGTTAAGCGAAATATTCCGGGTGCAAGAACGGCCCAAGCGCATGTACAACAGCGTCATAATATGAGCTTTCCCGCGTTACGAGGTCGTTAGACGCCACCCCATAAAAACCATTCAGACTCCCCAGGTTCTCCAGCCCATGCATACGGTGCATGGCAAGGCTTAACTCTTCACCGGCAAGTATCGCTTCCAGTATTTTACCGCGGATTTGCACGCCACTGCTCGTAGCAAGGCCCTGTTCTCCCCTACTATTTTCTATAACTACACAGCTTGCTTCAAAATACGATTTCTCACCATTGGGCAGATGAATTAACTGAAGCCCACCCTCGATCCCAACAAAAAAATCAGCCCCAGGCTGTAAGTGCCGTGCAGCAATCACGCGGTTCATCGCTCCCAGCATAGTTTCTTCTGCGGTCACAGGGTGCGAAGAAACGCCTGACTCAACCTCAAAACCAAGCAGCATAATTGTTTGTGGAGCAAAAGCATCAGTAAATGCTGCACGCGTTGCGTTTACCTTAGGTCCTCTTTTACTTCCAACTGCAACTTCCATATTTTTCCGAGTATAGCAGCATTTGTTCGCTTCTTGTATATACATAGCTCCTCCCAGACAGCGGGCTACGCCCTTTTACGCAAGCCTTTGATAGGTAAGCTAAGAGGTAGCTTCCTACCAAAGGCTTGCTGCACCGAACTGTCGGCTTCGCCGACCCCCAGTTCAAGGCTAGAAGGGCAGTGACCAAAATAAAACCCCCACTTTGCAGTGAGGGATTTATTTTGGTGGCTCCTCCCAGGGAAAACTGGAACGAAATCTTCTCTGAAATCACTAGATT
>CAYSJS010000021.1:0-12953 GCA_964431415.1 uncultured Candidatus Saccharibacteria bacterium
CGCTGCTTACATTTACCGAAACAACGCTCGCGCCGACATTTTTGGCTATTGCATTCACTAATTGGCTTTCGTTAGAAATAATCTGCTGTTTTGCCTGAGTACTGGAAACATCCACACGATTACCGCGCGAACCTACATAGCCGCCGCCAAAGCCCGCCGCACCGGCAACCAAAATGAGCACCATTGCTTTAGCCGCCTGTATACGGCGCGTACGAGAAATATGAGGAATCCGAAATATATGGCCACTCTTGACGGCTGGCTTTTTTGCTTTTTTGCCAGCACTAAGCGGCTCGGTAATTGGACGAAGGTTGGAAGTTTTCTTTTTAAAAAATTGGTATCGCATACGTAATCAGTATACCGTTAAAAAGCTGAGATAAAACTGAGTTTTCTTACTTTTTTATCCGGAAAAATTTAGGTTAAAACTTCTCAGCTTCGCTGAGCGGCAAAATACGTGCAATCAGCTTACCGACAATGTCCCGCGACTCAACCGGCCCAAAATAGCGCGAATCCAGAGAATTGGCACGGTTGTCACCGCAAACAAACACTTCACCCGCCGGAACGACTTTATCTATGTTTCCTTCAGTTGTACTGATCACACTTCCGTACGGCAGTGTTTTATCTGGATCAAAACCATCGGGATGCTCGGCGTTATAGACGGTAATCTTACCGTTTTTTATCGTAATGCGCTCACCCGGAAGTGCAATCACTCGCTTAATAAGCTGTTTTTCCTTGGTGCTGTTGTTTTCGTATAAGCCCTTTTTAACAAATACGATCACGTCGCCCCGTTTTGGTATGTAGTCATGATGGGTAATGCGCGCCCACGTACGACTTACCTTCCAGATGATAAGGCGGTCGCGGTTCTGAAGCGTCGTCTGCATACTTGGGCCATCCACTTCATAAGACTGAAAGATATATGCGGTTATAGTGAGCGCAAGAAGCGGCGCGATGAGCAAGATGGCAATCGTTGAAAGCGCACTTTTTAACAAACTTCTCTGGGGCAGCGGCGGCTGTTCTTCTATAAAAACCTTTTGCGCTTCCGGTGGTGTCGATGCGTGACCGGGATGCACCGGCAATGCATCAGGGGTCGGATCTTTTTTTGGCACATTAATAATATCGTTCATACAATTTACTAGTAACTATAGCATAATCGCATACGAAAGAGATACGCGGACTCGGCATGAAAAGATTCAGTTCGCTCTCAGTTCGACACCTTAAAGTTTTTTAGGATATGCCAGACACTTTATACACATATATTCGCCAAGATGCTTATGTTTCTTGGGTTTACCGGTGGCTATGGAAACGGTATACTAGAGCGGTTACATTTGTCATGGACTATTCAAAAAAATCACACAAACGCTCAACAGGTTCAATGGATGGGTTTGTTCGGCCAAACGGTGCCGGCAATAGACCCGTATCTTCTTTGTCTGACTTTAATCAGTACTATTCTGGCAGTAAAAAACCCAGCCCAAGCAGCGCATCACTCCGTATAGGCAGCATAGATAATTTTAGGAGCCCAGAAGGTTTTACGCCCAGTGCCCAGGCACCGCTCATGAACCCGGCAGCCCGCAATAAACCGGCCGAGCTGGGGAACGTAAAAGGTACTGGAAATGGCCCAGAAGATACACAATCATCTGGCAAACCGCCTAAAAAGCGGCGAGGATTTTTGCATTTTAGACGCAAGCCAAAAAAGCCGAAGAAGACACACAAACACCCCAAGCTTCGGATTGCTTACCGTACAGCGGGCGCCCTTGTACTCATTGTCGTATTGGTTGGCGGCGGCTTAACGCTTAAAGCGTACCTAAAGAGCCGAAAGATTCTAAAAGGCGGCAGTGACGGCGCAGTGGCGCTCAATAAAACGGTTGACCCAACCCTCTTAAAGGGTGAAGGCGACGGGCGCGTCAACATACTCGTACTTGGGAAGGGCGGGCCTGGCCACGAAGGGCCAGACCTCACCGACACACTGCTTGTAGCCAGTATCGATCCGGTTGCAAAAGAGACGGCACTCCTCAGTATCCCCAGAGACTTATGGGTAAAGTCCGAGAATGGACAGTCCAAGATCAACTCTGTGTACGCCAATGCAAAATATCGCGTGCTTAATAATTACACTACCAAGCAGCAGACCGCCGAGATCAAACAGCAGGCCGAGAATGCCGGCATAAAAGCCATTGAATCCACCATATCCAATGTTATTGGTATTCCGCTGCAATATTATGTGATGGTCGACTTTGAAGCTTTCCGCCAATCAATTGATGCCGTGGGTGGCATTGACGTAAACGTCACAACCGAACTCTATGACCCATCCGTTGCATGGGAAAATAATAACAACCCACTGATTGCAGCTGTAGGGATGCAGCATTTTGACGGTAAGAAGGCTTTGCTCTATTCACGTTCTCGGCACGGATCGCTGCGCGGTGATTTTGATCGTACCGAAAGGCAGCGCGAAGTCATTGTGGCGCTTCGCTCTAAGGTCCTGAGTCTCGGCACCTTTGCAAACCCGCTCAAAGTAAACCAGCTTATCGACGCATTCGGAGACCACGTATCAACCGACTTCACCTTAAATGAAATTATGCGCGTCTATGACTTAACCAAGAACATAGATCCGGCAAAGATTCAGTCTATTGGACTCGCCGATCCGCCAAACGACTATGTCACTACCGACAACGTCAACAATCAGTCAGTAGTACGCCCAAGAGCCGGGTTGTTTGATTACAGCGCCATACAGTCTTACATACGAAACACGCTCCGAGATTCGTTCCTAAAAAGCGAAAATGCAAACGTGATCGTACTAAACGGCACAACCACTGCCGGTCTTGCTACCTTAAAGAGTACCGAGCTCAAGTCATTTGGCTATAACGTTACCGAAGTAGCAGACGCACCAACCAAAGATTACACCAAGACGGTACTTGTGGATCTTACGAAAGGTGTCAAGAAGTACACTAAGAATTACTTAGAAAAAAGGTTGAACGTAACTGCCGCCACAACCTTACCGGACACTACAATCACGACAGGTACTGCAGACTTTGTTATAATACTTGGCAGCAATGAGTCTTCGGCAGAATAAATCCGAAAGGGAGTTAATAGGTGAACCGATTTGCGCGCATTAAACCAAGCCGCGGTTTTAGTAATATTTTTCATGTTTTACTCGTTGCGATCTTGCCGGCGATTGTATATGTATTAATCCGCGTTTCGTTTGTGCCGATCGCATACACGATCGTCCTGCTTAGTAAGTGGCGTATGCTCGCGGTTCGCCCAAGACACTGGCCGGCCAATATTCGCGCGAACGCCGTAGATATTATCGTCGGGCTTTCTTTTGTCACATTTATAGCCCAGTCTCCATCGCAAGCATGGCAGGTAGTCTGGGCATTTGCGTACGGTATATGGCTGACGCTTATAAAGCCACGCTCAACTATGTTTTGGGGCAGTATCCAAGCCGGAGCAGGGCTTATTATGGGTTTATCTGCGATGTATATTTTATGGAGCCAATCATCGCTGCTCACACTTGTTATCGCAACATGGGCAATATGCTATTTGTCGGCCCGTCATTTCCTGAGTAGCTTCGACGAACCTCTGGTGCCGCTTATTGCGCATACATGGGGGTATTTTGGGGCCGCACTAACTTGGATACTTGGCCACTGGCTATTATTTTATAGGTTTGTATCGCAGCCCATGCTGATTCTTTCGGTTATGGGAGTAGGGCTTGCAGCGCTGTATTATCTTGAAAATAATGACCGCTTGTCGGTTTTTGTCCGCAGAGAAATACTCCTGATTATGAGCGCCGTGATCGTAGTGGTCATTCTGTTTTCTTCTTGGGGTGACCGCGCCGTCTAAATAAACTTCTCGTGTCAACTAGAATTCTCAGAAACCATGAACGTCGCACAATGTTGATGGTCGTACTTAACTTAACTGTCCAAGCAGCTGTATGAGCTGCTCAAGATCGTCACTCGATTTAAAACCAATTTCTAGTCGACCGCCTTTGGCCATATGTTTAATAGTAATCGGTCGATGCAGCCGTTTGCTCAGCGCTTCTGTTTCGGGATTTGATGGCTTAATTCGTACTTCGGGTTTCTTTTCCTGTGTACCGGCCTTAGTAGCCACAACAAATTGTTCTGCCTGGCGTACTGACCAGCCGTTCTTTTCGATCATCAGAAGAAGCTGTTCTTGCGACTCGGGCGAGTCCTTAAGAGCCAGTATAGACCGAGCGTGACCCTCTGTAATTTTTTGACTACGCAGTGCATCTTGTGCAGCTGGCGTTAACTGTAAGAGTCGCACAATATTGTTCACGGTCGACGGAGCCTTTCCAAGCCGCTTGGCAATGTCGTCATAGCTCTGGTTAAACAATTCATGCAGCCGATGAATTGATGCTGCCGTTTCAAGCGGCGACAAATCCACGCGCTGTATATTTTCTACCAAAGCTATTTCAAGCTGTTCGAGTTCCTTGCTGGTGCGCACAATCGCCGGCACCTTTTTAAGTCCGGCTAGTTTACTGGCGCGATACCGCCTCTCGCCGGCAATAATAACGTACTGACCCTGTTCAGCGGCCGTGCTCACAATGAGCGGCTGCAAGACGCCGTATTGCTTAATCGACTCACTGAGCTGCTTAAGCGCTTCTTCATCAAAAAACCGGCGTGGCTGGTCCGGGTTTGGGGAAACTGCGGAGATTGATAAATTTTGTACTCGCTCGCCTTCATTATGTAATAAAGATGTGTCTATGTCAGTTGGCATCAGTACATCGAAACCTCGGCCAAGTGCAGTTTTTTTGTTCGACATTATATTTTTGGCTCCTTACTTCTTTTCCAGTCGTTGCACAATTTCTTTTGCTAATTGCTTGTATGCACGCGCACCTTTAGACCATTTGTCATGCTCCGAAATCGGCTCGCCAAAGCTAGGCGCCTCCGCAAGCCGCACGTTACGCGGAATGACCGTGTTAAACACCTTTTCATTAAAGTGTTTTTTTACTTCTTGCATAACTTGGTCACTCAGGCTCGTACGGCTGTCGAACATAGTAAGCAGCACACCCAAAATCTCAAGCGAAGGATTGATCGCTTCTTTTACGCGCTGGACAACACTAAGCAGCTGACCCAGGCCCTCTAGAGCATAATATTCGGTTTGTACCGGAATAAGCACATAGTCTGCGGCACTCAGCGCGTTAATCGTCAGCAGCCCTAAGCTTGGCGGACAATCAATCAGCGCTACGTCGTGATTAAATTGCTCGAGCATTTGGCGCAGCTGGAGTTCGCGCTGCAAGGCGCTTACCAGCTGAACTTCAGCACCGGCGAGGTTGGCATTGCTGGGCAGAATCTGCAGACCTGGAATGGACGTATCCTGGAGTATGCCTGGAGCTTGGTCGTGATTAAAGAGCGCGTCGTACAATGTTTCGCCAAGCGCCTGTTTATCCAACCCTAAGCCCGAGGTCGCATTGCCCTGCGGGTCAAGATCAACCAGTAGCACGCTCTTGTTTGCCTTGGCCAAGTACGCACCCACGTTTACAGCGGTGGTCGTCTTCCCGACTCCGCCCTTCTGGTTCAAAACAGCAACCGTAATCATACCCTCAGTTCCCTCATATCTACCCTCTAGCGTACCATTTTTACCCGTGAAACGAAACTAACATTTCACACCGCTCCTGCACTTGCACTTACTAAAACGAGTGGAGTTACCGGATATTCGTGCCCCCGATAAACTTAGTTCCCCCTTTAATCTGGACTTCGCCGCCAGGAGTAAAGAAGTCTTGGCATGCGCTATATGAGCTATAAATATTGCTCCCTGCCGGATCAATCACCTTAGCGCGCCACGAATATAAATGAGCCGCGATCAAGGAGGGCGCCTGGTACGTATGCTGTGCAATTGTGGAGTTTGCGAGCACGGCATTACCTATATATGCCGTCGAGAAGTTGGCATCCTGACCAAACCAGCCGGTTTGCGAGGAGGACTGGTTCATCGTCCGAACCAATGATCCACCACAGTTAGTAGCATCATACAGTTCAATATAATACTGCACGAAATCATTTGTCAGAACAGAAGTGCGCAGCTTAAAAGTCGGCAAAGAAGTGGTTGTTGTAGTTGAAGAGATGGGGCTTATTAACGTAGGGACGGAAACAGAAACCTGATTAGAACTATAGGTACGGCCAGAAGAGATTCCCCCAGTACTCGGCGCACTGCCGGTACCATAAAACAACTTAACTGATCCGCCGTTGGTTGTTGATGAACCGCCGCCTCGCGTGTCAATCGTGCCCGAGAGTGTCATTGTGGTCTGACTGATAATAACCACCCCGCCCCCGGCACCATTACCGCCAGTACCACCGGTTGCCCCACCGCCGCCACCAGCTCCACCACCGCCGCCACGCGCACTACCATTACCTCCGTTAGTACCGTCTGCTCCTGCTGCGCCGCCCGTACCCGCCGATCCACCAGCAGCATAAGAAATACCCGAGAAAAAGAATTCCGTCACAACAATAACCAAGGCTATAAAAGCTGTGTGTGCAAAGCGTTTTATCTTTAACATGAAGAAGCCGCATCGGCAGCATCACCCACCGTCCCGTTACTTCCCGCAGAACCTGCAGCACCCGCCGCTGCCGCGCTTCCGGTAGATAAAACCGACCCCGATACCGTTACCGTTCCGGTGGAATATAATAATATTCCTGCGCCGCCGCTGCCACCTCCGCCGCCAGCGCCACCGTCGCCGCCAGCGCCACCAGCGCCGCCCGCTCCGCCACCAATAAGTCCAGAGGCCGCTCCGGAACCACCCCCACCACCACCGCCGCCCGAACCACCGCCGCCGCCAGCGCCGCCGCCCGAACCCATTTCAAACGACGCATCGGTACTCGAATCGTTATTGGTTCCAACACCTAAGTATCCACCGATACTCCCTGAGCTACCGTTTGTAGTGGTGGTTCCTATACCCAGCAACCCTTGTTGTCCGGCCGAGCTCGCGCGCCCACCGTTCAGACCACCCGTACCGCTTGTACCCGCTGCACCGCCCCCGCCGCCAAAAAGACCAGAGCCGTTGCTGCCGGCAAAACTTGTACCATTGCCGCCACTCCCGGAAGCCGCCAATGTGGTTGACGTATTACATCTTAGGTTTGGCGCTACACCACCCGCGCCTCCAAAACCATACCCCGGCAAACCACCCGGATTACCCCTGCCGGCTCCATCTATAGTCCCGGCAACCGTCACTGTTGCACCGCGCAAACCAAGCGTTCCGCCGGTGACGCCATCTGACGCAAACACTCGTACTGTCATACCTCCGACAATGTTGACGCTGTTGTACCACCATTCTCCGCTTTTAACTATCTGATCCCCGGAAGAACCCGTCAATGAACCCGAGTACCCGCCTAACGTAGTACCAGAATCGGTCGCCGTCCCCATGGTAGTGATATTGGCCGTCAAAAGAGTGTAAGGAGACCCGGTCCCGGTATTCCAGGAAATTGGAACATTATTGGTATTCGGTATACGTGCCGGTGCATTTATATTTACGTTGTTTGCCCCGTTATTAGTTATATTGGTAGCTGAAACGTCCCAAGAACTTCCATCAAAGCGTTTATAAACTGTGTCGTACGATCCGGCTCCTATGTAGCTTTGATACGTTACCCAGTGGTTATATGTATCGGTTGAAATAGCCCCGGGGACGTCGCTCGTATTAGAAGATATTACGGTTTCCGACGACATAGTTTTATTCGTCAGATCCAAGCTTCTGAACACGAGGTTATTGCTTGTGTTGTTTTTGTAAAACAATAGAAGCGCATCCTTGCTGTACGCAAGTGAAATTGGGTTTGATGTAAGCCAGGTAGGGTTAAACCTTGTCCACACGCCCATACCACCAGGATCATAGTAAACATATGCCGGATTAAGTGCGTTTATAGCACCTACGGCCATAAAGATATCGTTGTACCTTACTACTAAAGACACATATACGCTATTTGCAGTTATCGTGGAAGCATTTGGCGTCCAGGTAGTCAGGTCAACCGATGATGTAGTGTAGATTACTGAAGACGAAACGCACGCACCAATAGTTTGCGTTTGTCTGTCCCCGGCCAGCCACACCTTGCCATTTGCAGTTATAGCCACGGCGAAGTTTCTATATACCGTTCCGGCAGTTACACCCGCAACACACGTAGTGCCCGTAACTACGGTCGAAGCCGACCCCACAACCCACCCTGTTCCACCGGTGTAAGTAAGCTTGCGTAAATAAAGCGATGGGCTTATAGAAAAAGACACATATATGTTATTGCTCCCGTCTATAACAACAGAGTAGTCTGTGGTGGTAGATGAATCTATTTGTATGCCCGCACTCCAAGTTGCGCCGTTATCTGTTGAGTACGTATATGCCAATCCATTAGGCGACTGCGAGCCCGACTGATACACCGTCACGATTATATTATTGTTCGTGATTACACTATTTCTCTGGTTTATTGCAGGGTTTGGCGTTGCAACACTTGAACTCCCAAGCGTAGCCGCTCGCACTGCCTTTGGCTGATTAAGATTCAAAATCAGGACGACTACCAACAGAGCTACGGCAAGCAAAGCAAATAGCCTAGACCTTCCGCTGGCATGAATCCTTTTTCTATGCACCGCTTTACACTCCCCTATACATAAGACGATATATACGGGTTTATTATACCAAGCTTAGCATAAGCTCACCATTGCTTTAGCCCGGCTCTAAGCTTTACTATACGTACCATGATGGCACCCAACGACAATCATACCAACCACATAGGAGACACGAACGACGAACAATATGTAGCCATACCTAAAGCGTATTCTTCATTAAAAAAGAGCAAAAGGTTTAGTAAAACCAAAGTCACCCTTCTAGCAGTAAGCATCCTCGCGATCGGGATTGGTTCATACATCGCGTATAGTCATCTGCACGAACCAGCCCGTTATGAGAAATCAGTCTTCGCGTCGATCACAGAAAAAACTGATATACAGCTTTATTACCCCAGCTCCCTGCCTAACGGCTACACGCTTGACGAACAAAGCGTTCAACTAAAGGCTGGCGTGGTGTTTTTTAGCGTTTTTAACGGTAGCAAAACCATCATAATCAGCCAGCAGGTCATACCCAAAGAAAACCCTCCGCGCTTAGATAACCTACCTGACTTCAAGCAGTTTTCGGTTACGTCCGGTAACGCAGCGGTTGGTCTGGAAAATGAAAAGTCTGTAGGGATCTTAACAACTAAGACCACACTGGTAACTGCAGCCGGCAATTCAGCACTCGATGAAGATGTTAGTAGTCTGCTGCGCAACATGTCACCTTTAGCGGATACAGCTGAATAGACACTCTGCCCTTCTAAAAAATAGTTTAGAGATTCTGTGTAGTCACTTCTACCTTCTGGAAAGTTGCAGCTACCGATGTGCCGCCATTAAAGGACACGCCTATCTTTGTTCCGGCAGCAGTGCTGTTAAAAGAGGTCTGAGTGCTGTAAGCCTGAACCCCGGCAGCATTACTCCATCCGGTCGTGGTTAACATGTGGGTCAGTGTGGCTGAACAGTTGAGCGTTGTTCCCGACCCTCCGGCAGTAGCATACACCGTAATCGTCACTATGGCCCAGTCTATAGCAGCCGTTGCCGTACCCGTACTAAAGGCGGTGCAGCGTGCCGTATCCGCAGTAGTACCGTTCGTACCTACACGAATTGTAAAGGTTGAAGCGGCCGTACCGGCAGCGGTCTTACTCACTACCATGCGCCAAGTGATGAGGGTGCCGTTCTGGGCACTTCCAGTCGGGCCCTGGAATCCACCGCTCGGAAGCGGTATGACTGATCCGTTTATATACGTATCCGTACCTGCCGTCGGTGCTTGAGTTGTGGTTGAAAGGTTTACAGATGACCCACCAAGGCAGTTTCTCCAGGCACCACCCTCGTAACACCGGAACTTACTTGTCGCAGTATTGTAATACATACCACCTGCAATACCGGTAGGATCGGTTGCTGTGTTGTAGCTATCCAGTACCAACTGTATTGCCGTACCATCAGTGGTGGACGAACCCACCTGCAAAGATGTGTTAGAGCTGTTTGCCGTGAGATAGCTAGTTCCACCGGCAGTTTGTAGACTGAATGCTGAAGCCGAAGAGTTGGCAATCTTCATCGTTATTGTAGCTGATGTATTACCACCGAACACCATGCTTGTCGCGTTTGTCGCGCCCACATTAATAGCAGCTCCTCCGCCCGTGTCGAGATTAAGAGCAGTTGCGCCACCGCTTGATAACGTTACCGCACCAGCTCCGGTATACGACTGCCCTGCCGCAATACTTACAGTACCAGATGTGTTTACGGTGAACTTAGCTACGCTGTTGGTCTGAGCATTAATTAAGTATCCGCCTGCTCCCGCAAAAGCCTGGTTAAGAAGCAGGAGGTTGGGCGCACTTGTCCCTGAGCCTGTGGGAGCACTCACGTCCTCGACACGCAGCACATCGCCGGCCAGTGCCGCGCTACTTGTCGTGAGGTTTCTCTTAATATAGAAGTCTCTGTCGGAGGACGTAGAAGTTGCACTTGCACTTACCGTGTGATCGAATGCAAACTTCTCGCTATTATTGATAACAGATACCGTTACGTCGCCCGTCCCCTGACCGACTTGCGTAACCCCACTTGATGCGGCGAATATTGCCGTACTTGTGCCGTCGTTATAGCTTACACTTGCATATCCAGAGCCAGCCGCACCATACACCTTAAGTGTATTGGTTGAGTTGTCGAACTGAAGTGCCGAGTTACCCGATGCATTCTGCAGCAGGAATCCACTTGCCGTGACACTGAAATATTTGGCAGTAGCGGCGTTATTGGTAATCGCAAACAAATCCCCCGATACTGCTGGTGATCCGTCGCGGATAGTAATACCACCATAACCTTGGGTTAACAGAATAGACGGGCTTGCTCCTGCCGATGCCGTATAGGCTTGCTGCAGTGTAGACGATCCACCGCCGCCCGTCGTATCACAATCCTTCCATGCCGCACCTTCGTAGCAGCGGAACTTACCGAGGCTGGAGTTGTAGTACATACCACCGGGTACATTCGCTGGGTCACCTCCACTGGTTTTCGTATCAAGGACAAGCAACTGACCAACAGTATCGGACGTACCGATCGTCAGGTTACCAGAAACATAGTTACTGCTTTGCAGAATGCCACCGATATTGAGCTGATTGCTGCCAGTAGCTGAGGTAACATCAAGATCATACCCCAGTACTATGTTATTAGAACCGGACGTGATCGCATCGCCAGCTTGGTAGCCAATGAGCACATTGTTTGAACCGGTAACGAGCTTACCCGCACTCACGCCCAGAGCTACATTGTTTACTCCACTGCTATTTGCCTGAAGCGTATTGTAGCCAACAGCAGTATTGTTGTCCGCATTATTAGCTTGCAAAGCCCGGTTGCCAATGGCAACATTGTACATACCGGTAGAGTTTGCATTGAGCGTGTTATAACCCAATGCTGTGTTGTAGTTATAGAGATCGTCATTTTGTCCTGAATATGCGCCAATGAATATTGATGAATCATCTGGAGCATGAAGTCGGAAGAGTTCAAAGCTACCACCGGCATCTATGCCCTTTATAAATGGATCACCTGTTGTCACTAAAGCAAGTCGAGCATTGTAGTCACCCGTGCCCCCTATCACTACCTGGTCGTTTGTTGTGTCCACATTCAAGACTGTGTTGTTGGTACTATTAACTACCTGAAGTGCAGTGGTCGAATTGGTGGTGGTCTTAAATAACGTAGAACCCGTCTTGTTAATTGTGAAGATATCCGATCCAGAGCCGTTTTGTACCTTAATTGGGTTGGTGTCTGCACCGGCTATGTACAAGCCATAGTCATTAACTCCGCTTGTTTGATTTTCAATTCTCACACCATAGTTATTAGAAATAGTTCCGCCGCCGCTATTCCCTGCATTATAGACATTCAAACCTACCGCAGTGCTAATTGTGCCGGTAGTATGATTTTGCACCTCCGCGAGAAGCGCAAAACCGTTGCTAAGCGTACCCGTTCCTTGGTTTTGCACTGTAAAATCACCACCATATAAATTATTGAGTGCCGTACCCGTTTGCGCCATGCCGTTCACTGCAACCACCGTCATGTTTGCATTGTTTGAGTTACTTGCGTAAATCATACTGTCTATACCCTGGCTTCTGGCGTACGGCGAGCCACTAGAGGGGTTAGAGAAGACCTCAACTCGAAGTCCATTGGTTTGGTTAGTGGTACTGTTTGTTTGTCCAGAAACCTGTAGAATCGCTCCGTTAGCCTTGTCGTTTGCAGTAGTATAGTCAAGATTGCCCACATGCAACTTCGCCTGTGGCGTATCGTTGGCTATACCTACAAAGCCACTATCCTGCACCACCAGTTGGTTCGTGCCGCTCGAGTTTTTCACCACGAGTGATGCTGGCAAACGAGTGATGGTATAGCCGCTGCCCGTACCACTGAATGCGGAGTCGACAGTTAGCGAGGTTGTGCCACCAATTGCCGTAACGGTGCGAGTCTGGCTGTTGACGGTGATACGGTCACCGACAACCAGCTGCGTAGTGAACGAAGTGCCCGAACCGGTCAGTGTTGTTGTACCGTTGGTTGCACCGGTACCAGTGATTGAACCACTGGCTGTAGCAGTGACTACTGAGCTAAGGAGGCTCACGCGACTTCCGGAAGTGTCTACACTAAGTACGCTCGTTCCTGAGCCGGTTTTTACACTAAATTGCGACGTGCTATTGCCCTGAGTGTACACTGTGCCATCATTCTTGACTTGGAGGCCTATATAATGAATGCGGAATGCGCTGGCGGCATGGGTACGGCTGGTCGTGACCGTAATGTGCGTAGCATCCGTGTAGCCTGTAATAATGTCTTGAGTACCGTCAAGATAGATGAGTTCACCGCCAACCATCGCACTAGTAAAGGTAGTACCTGAGACTACAACTGTGGTGCTGGCTGTTTGACTGATGGTTCCGGTCTTATATTGAACCGGCGAAACACTGAGCGTATTGATC
>CAYSJS010000022.1:0-2328 GCA_964431415.1 uncultured Candidatus Saccharibacteria bacterium
ATATTAAAATCAGCTTCGCGCGTCATAAAATATACCCAAGACCAAAACCGTGACTTAGTCTGTATGCCCCTAAAAAGATAGGTGTACGCGAGACCTGTAACCGCTGCCATATCAGATGAGCGCAAACTTCTTTTTGCTTCCACGACCCAATCGGGGTTCAATACCGCATCGGCATCAACTCGCGCCACAAGATCCGTTTTTGCGGCGTTAAAACCACGGTTACGAGCCGCAATTAAGCCTTGTTTTGGCTCGCTGATTACTTTTACAAAAGCAAACTGCTTCGCAATAGCAATGGTTTTGTCGGTACAGTTATTATCTATAACTAGAACCTCGTCCGGCATTTCTGACTGGCGAGCAACCGACTCAAGGCACGCTTTTATGTGGCGTTCTTCGTTGTAAACTGCTATAACTAAAGTAAGCGTAAGTGGTTTGTTCTGCATACGTGCAACTAAAGAGTATATGGCAACATCCAAGAAACAAACAATCAAATCACACAAAAATCCTCGGAACTCGGTGGGTTTTTGGCAGCAAATGTGGGGGAATTTTACCCACTGGACTGTTGCAGTTCACTTTTGGAAGAAGCTTTTTTTGGGTCTTAGTATCACTTTGGCGGTATGTTTTGCAGGGATGTACGGCATTGCCCGCTGGTATATTCATGCTCACCGCAACGAGCCGCTGGATATTGGCGCAACATTCGTGCCTGATTACACCCGCTATTTCGACCTAAACCCCAAAGAAACCTATACGGCTATGCTCGATGACTTGGGCGTTAAAACCGTACGCCTTGTTAGCTACTGGGACAATATAGAAAAAGAGCAGGGAACATATGACTTTACCGAACTCGACTGGCAGTTCCGCATGGCCGAGAAAAGAGGCGTAAGGGTGTCGCTCGCTATCGGGTTGCGTCAACCACGCTGGCCAGAATGTCATAAACCGGTATGGGCAGAGAAGCTGCTTGGCGACGCTTGGCGCCAGCCGCTCTACGACTTTATTGGCACTGTAGTAAACCGATACAAAACCAGTCCGGCGTTAGAAAGTTATCAGTTGGAAAACGAATATTTCTTGAGCGTTTTCGGGATCTGCACCGACTTTGACCGCGACCGCTTAGTTCACGAATTTAACCTGGTGAAGAGTCTTGACCCTAACCATCGCCTGATCGTAAGTATGAGCAATAACGCAATCGGTACACCAATTGGCAAGCCAAAACCGGACGAATGGGCAATTTCTGTTTACAAACGTGTTTGGGACAAAACCATTACCCGCCGCTACTTCGAATACCCCATCCCGGCATGGTATTACGCATTCCGCGCCGGCTGGACAGAACTCACCCGCGGCCGCGATTCTTTCATCCACGAACTACAAACCGAACCGTGGATCGCCGACCCAGTAGGCGGCATCAAAGATTCATCCATTGCCGAACAAGACAAAACACTTGATGCGGTGCACCTGAAAGACCGGATTGCATACGGCAAAGCAACCGGCATGCGCAAGATTGACTTATGGGGAGCAGAGTGGTGGTACTGGCGTAAAGTCAAGTTCAACGACCCAAGTCTGTGGAATACAGCCAAAGAAGCAATCAAAAAATCAAATGACGAAAATCAAGCGCTAAAAGACAGCGGCAAGATAAAAATCATTGACTCGATCATCAAAAAATAAGCGGTCTGGTCGCGGGAAAAACTTTATTAAATATTATATCATATTTGTCAATGCTTACGGTTTGAGCTACAATAGTGATCGTTATGAGCAGCCAAAAAAAGAAAAAAGGTAACTCCGGCTCTATAGACAACAAACGTGCTCGCTTTGACTACGAGATCAAGGACACGTTTATGGCCGGGCTTGTTTTGAGCGGACCAGAGGTTCGTTCTATTCGTGCTGCGCACACTTCGCTACTTGGCAGCTTTATTCAGATGAAAGACGGCGAAGCTTGGCTTATGAACAGCACCGTAACGCCGCTCAAAACTAACGCCGCTCAACTGCCATCGGAACTGCAAATTCGTAACCGTAAACTGCTGCTTAAAAAACGCGAACTCGAATCCCTGCAAGAAGCCAAAAACCAGGGATTGACTATTGTACCGCTACGCATTCTTAATAAGGGCAGGTTTATTAAAATCGAAATTGCTACCGCCAAGGGCAAGCGCCAATACGACAAGCGCCAAACCATCAAACAACGGGATACGGACAGAGATCAGCGAAGGGAGCTTTCACGGTGAGTGATCTTGCAGTAGTAGTTGACGAACAAGACAATATAATCGGCTATAAAGACCGGCATGCCCTACAACCAGGTGACATAATTCGCATTTCTTCGCTATGGATAGAAAATGACAATGG
>CAYSJS010000022.1:2428-12781 GCA_964431415.1 uncultured Candidatus Saccharibacteria bacterium
AAAGATGTAGAAACTAACCCCTCAAAATACGTTCAAAGCGCCGAAACATGGAGAATGTTGTTCGAGTAGATAGACGCCGCATAGTTTATACTGGTATACATGAAAATATATAGCTGGAATGTGAATGGGATTAGAGCGGTTTTAAATAAGGGAGCGCTGCAAAAGTTTATTACCGAGCACGAACCTGACGTTTTGTGCTTGCAGGAAACGAAAGCGATGCAAGGACAAGCCGAAATAGACCTACCCGATTATGAGGAATTCTGGAACTCGGCAGAGAAAAAAGGCTACAGCGGCACCGCAATATTCACAAAAGTTAAGCCGCTAAGTGTGGATTATGGGCTCCCGCTTAAACTCGAAAAGCAATTTGGCATTACCGACAAATACGGCGACCCGCACAAAGAAGGGCGCATCACTACTGCAGAGTATGAAGATTTTTACCTAGTCACCGTCTATACGCCCAACAGTAAAGGCGATCTTTCTCGGCTGGAATTACGTCACAAAAACTGGGATCCGGCGTTTTTGACGTACTGCAAAATTTTAGAGCAGCACAAGCCGGTCATATTCTGCGGCGATCTAAACGTTGCACATACCGAAGATGATCTCGCTAATCCCAAAGCGAATATTGGCAAACATGGTTTTACTGATGAAGAGCGCGAAGGATTCCAGAAATTTTTGGACGCAGGTTTTGTCGATACTTTTCGTATGTTTACGCCAGAAGGGAATGGGCATTACAGTTGGTGGACACACTGGGCAAATGCACGTGCACGCAATGTAGGTTGGCGGATCGACTACTTCCTGGTGTCTGAAAGCTTAAAAGACAAAATAACCGCAGCCGAAATTCATGCCGATGTCATGGGCAGCGATCACTGTCCGGTTAGCATCGAACTCGACATTTAATATACTATGCCGCCTTATCAAAAAATAATAAATTTTAAAAAGCAATCACTGGACAAGTCCGTACTGGTACGGCTCATCAATGCCTACGCGTCACCGGAAAGCAGCAAAAAAAATATTGCACTCGCGCGTAAACGATTTGACTTCATGTGCACACTCGACCAAAAAATCCGCGTTAAAATCATAAAAGACTACCAAATAGCAGGATTGTCTGTTCGCGAATACCATAGTGGCGCTGACCAAAAATATCTTGTTTATTTTCATGGCGGCGGCTATGTGTTGGGTGGCATAAAAAGCCACGACATACTCTGCAGACGACTGGCAAGATACGTAAAGATGAATGTCATTTCTGTTGCATACAGCTTAGCGCCGGAGGCAAAGTTCCCGACACAACTGAACGAGGCGGCACACGTTATAAAAGAAGTACAGAAAAAATACGGGGCAGTATATTTAGGCGGAGATAGTGCGGGCGGTAATTTAGCAGCCGTCTTGGCTGCAGAAAACAAAAATATTTTAGGCTTAGTTTTATTCTATCCACTCGTAGACGCGAACCTCACATGCAAGTCGGTAAATGAACTGGGTACCGCCGCAAATTACCTTACAACAGATATGCTACGGTGGTTTCGCGACCAGTATGTCCCAGCTGGCACAGCGTATGAGGAGCCCCGCCTGTCCCCATATCTGCTTAGACACAAGACTCCTACCTTCATTGCCGTCGGAACACGAGATCCGCTCTATGACGACGCGCTGCTCTATGCCAAGACTATGGAAGAGAATGGCTGCAAAGTGTCCCTCGTAGTTCTAAAACATGCCTTGCATGGCTTTATGCAGTTCCCTCGTCGATTCGGATACATGGAAGTACTTAAACAATTAGACAAATTCGTTAACGAACGCCGTTAACTTTTTTGCCTACTTCTTTTCTTTTAACACACCGTCTTTCAACTGAAAGACTTTGTCGGTTTTGCCGGCTATATCGAGGTCATGCGTAACGACCAGAATCGTTGTCTTTTCTGTGCGGCTTAGTTTGTGCAGCAAATCAAAAATCAGTTTGCCGGTTTGATTATCCAAATTCCCGGTAGGCTCGTCGGCTAAAATAAGCGAGGGACGATTGGCCAGTGCCCGCGCAATAGCCACGCGCTGCTGCTCACCGCCACTCAAACGGCCCGGCTTTCTTTTCTGCTTATCGCCCGAAAGCCCCACTTGGTCTAAAAGCTCCACCGCTCGGGCAACGCGCTGCTTTTTGCTCACACCCGCAAACTCCATAGGAAGCAGCACATTCTCTACTGCGGTAAGGTTTGGTACCAAATTATACTGCTGAAAAACAAACCCGATTTTTCGGCAGCGATATTTAATCAGTGAACGATCATGCAGCTTCGTTATGTCTTTGCCGTCAACCAGTATGCTGCCATGCGTGGGTTTGTCTAGCGCTCCCAGCAGACTTAAGAGTGTGCTTTTTCCGCTCCCGCTTTTGCCGATGATAGAGGCAAAACTCCCGGCTGGTACTGTAAAGCTCACCCCATTGATCGCACGCACTTCGTCGTCACCGCTCATAAAAACTTTTTTTAGCTCACTTACTTGCAACATATATCCTCCTTTATTCTGCCCGCATTACATCAGCCGGTCGTATCTTGCTTATCAGAAGGGCAGGGACTGCACTGCCTATAACCGCAATAAAGAATGCGATACCAACTCCGGCAGCCAGCGTGTCTACGCCAACACTGGTCTTTATAGTTTTTAGATTCGTGACACTCTGCGTTCTGAACGAACGGAAGACCTGGCGCGCTCCGCCAAGCTGAGTCGTTTGCGAAGAAGTGCTCGTGCTGTTATTTACCAATACTTTGGTTATGGGGTTTGCAGCCGCAATTCCGATAACCAGTCCTACGATCAAGCTCAGGAATGTCAGCGTAACGGCTTCCGATATGAACTGCAGCATGGTCTTAAGGTTTGACGAGCCAATCGCTTTCATAACCCCGATCTCGCGGCGCCGTTCACGGACAATCATCATCATGGTGAGCAGAATTATTACCGAACCGGCAATGAGCGCCCCGATGAGACTATAGAGCGAAATAGACTTAACACTCTCTAGCGGCTCCACAGCTGTTTGGGCCGCCTCCAGGTTACTGGTGATATCGGCTGTGTCGCCAAGCACGTTCTTGATTGATGACACTACGCTGCTGACTACGTCAATGGAACTAACGGTTACGGTTGCATTCGATATCTCACCCGGCTGCGAAGAGAGTCTTTGCAGCGCAGCAAGCGGCATAACTACCCCCGCGTTTGCAAATGTATTACCGGTATCAAAAATGCCAACCACTTTTATAGTTGCGCCATACGCAGTAAAGGTTGAGCCCACACTTAATGAGTTCTTTTCCGCAGCTGCCTTTCCGACTACGGCAACGTTCTCGTCTTTTGTCGCATCAAATGCTGCGCCCGAGGTAAACGTCACCGAATCGCCGCCGTACACCGAAGCCTGAGAAAGATCATCCACGCCAACAATCATGACCGGTGGGGTAAATGTTCTGGTTATTTGCGTAGAGCCGCCCGAGCCTTCGCCGTCTATACGCAGCGAGTCGACAGGGGGCGCCACAAAACCAACGCCCGAGTTTTCTGCCTGTCTGCGACCGAGTGTTCCTGCTTCGATAGCCGATACAAGATTTGTGTTGTCGGTCGTTAAACGGTTCTGCAAAGTCTCAGTTACCTTAGTTACGTTTTCGAGTTTTGCAACCTTTTCAATCATGTCGGCCGTGAGCGGTTCACCACCGCCCTGAAAACCTTGTGCACCAGCTGGCGAAATAGTAATCGTATTACCGATTGAACTTTTAACGCTGTTTATTTTTTCTTGTACAGCTTGGCGCGCCACCAGCATTGCCAGAGCCAGACCCACACTTAAACCCAGAATTAATATGATAGAAAATGTTCGGATACTATTCCGAAACGCATTTCGTATGCCCCGGCTCACTACATTCATAGCACTTCCTTTTTTTAGTATTACCTCTAGTCAAACACGCCAAGCTTAGGACAAGCTGATAGGAGGATTAGTAGATAGTAGATGGCAGTTGGTAGATAGAAAATATACACTGCGGGATGTGTTCTATATTCTAACTACTAAATTCTGTCTACTATTTTAGCGGGGAAGAGTGACCGTAAAAGTTGTGCCCTTACCAGGTTTGCTTTCTGCTTCGATGGTACCGTTATGGCTTTTTACAATCGCATCGGCCACGCTAAGACCCAACCCATAGCCACTAGCACCGCCTTTTGTACGTGACGTGTCGGCGCGGTAAAAACGCTCAAAAATATGCGGCAGGTCTTTTTTGTGAATACCCACGCCCTGATCCTGGACAGAAACAACCACAAACTCCTGGTTATGCAATGCACGCACCGTAACCTTCATTTTTTCCGTGCCGTATTTAACGGCGTTATCAAACAGCACCACAAAAAGCTCAACGAGCTGGTCGTAATCCCCCATGACACGTTCGGTAGTGCTGGGCGGCAGATCAAACGTTATGCCTTTTTCCTTAGCTTGCGGCATGACACGAGCAGCGGCAGCCGTAATAATATCGGTAACCACAACCTCTTTGTGCTCTTTCTTGGCGGTATCGCCTTTGGACAAACGAAGCAAAGCTTCCGTAAGAGTTTCGAGTTTTTCTATCTCTTCGAGATTGCTCTGCAGCACATTTCTTGCTTCTTTAGCATCAAGTTTTTTTGAACGCAGCATTACTTCAACTTCAGCTTTCATGACCGTTAAGGGCGTCCGCAGCTCGTGAGCCGCATCGGATGTAAAACGTCCTTGTCTTGCCATCGCCTCTTCGAGTGGCTCAAGACTTTTTTGTGCCAGATAGTAACTCAGCGCACCGCCTGCAATCAACATGAAACAATTTAAAAGCACCAAGCGTACAATAATATTTTCATTAAAGCGATCGATGCCATCATCGCGAATTCGATCCAAGACTCCTGGACGCGTGAAGTAAAGGTTG
Source organism: uncultured Candidatus Saccharibacteria bacterium (assembly GCA_964431415.1). Taxonomy (GTDB): domain Bacteria; phylum Patescibacteriota; class Saccharimonadia; order Saccharimonadales; family JACDBH01; genus CAYSJS01. The sequence continues at coordinate 7,297 of CAYSJS010000022.1, forward strand.
TCTCTGAGCTGCACAACTTGACGCCGAAAACCTGAGCCGGCAGCTCGGCTGGTTTCATGATAAAACACCACGCTAAAGCTCAACGAAAGCACCATAATAATTGCCAGATATGTTATGGCAAGTCGATGACGGGGGGTATTAAGACGATGTATCAGCGAAGATTGCATGTGAATAATTCTATCCTATTTTATACCCAAAACCACGAACGGTTTGAACCATAGTAATGCCAAATGTACGGTCAATTTTATTCCGCACATAGCCCACATACACTTCTACGGTATTTGGCAGGATATCGTCATCATCACTCCACACGTGAGTGATTAACTCTTCCTTGCTCACCACCCGACCTTTGTGTCGCATAAGGTATTCAAGCAGTGCATATTCCTTGGCAGTCAGCGCAATAGCTTTGCGTCCATAGGTAACTTTTTTAAATGCGGGCTCCAAGCTGAGTTTACCTACCGACATTTTAGTGTCCGCTAATGCAGCCGGCCTGCGAAGCAACGCATGAATTCGCGCTACAAGCTCATCAAAAGCAAAAGGTTTTGCTAAATAGTCATCTGCGCCGCCGTTCAAACCGGCAACTTTTGCATCTACTGTGTCGCGGGCCGTCAGCATAAGAATCGGTGTTTTTATGCCATGCTTTCGGAGCTCTTCACAGACCTGTTTGCCATCATAATTTCCGGGTAACATCCAGTCTAAGATAATCATGTCGTATTCGTCGCTCTGGCCGTAGCTCAGGCCGCTGTCACCGTCTTCTACGACGTCCACACTAAAAGCCTCTGCTTCTAAGCCCCGTTTTATGGCGCTTGCTATTTTTGGCTCATCTTCTACAACCAGTATTCTCATATAACTCTATGCTACCACCGTTTCCTGAGAAGATGCTTAGTTTCGTGTGGCGAAAAACCCGTAGCTTTAAAAACCTCAAAGGAGGAGAGTTTTATATGTACTTTTCATAGACAAAGTATTTTTAATCTTCTTTTGATTAAGAAGCAAATCTTCTTACCAGCTTGTACATGTACTTTGAATAGGCAAAGTACCAAACCTACCAGCTTTTGGGTGGCAAAAGCTGGGCAAAACCACCGGGCGGACCATTCCACGCTCGGTAGGCCTTTGTCAAAGACAACAACAGCTAAAGATGACTCCCTGCGGTCGGTCCAAAAGTTTCATATATGAGTTTTGGACTAAATCTTTAGCTATATGTTGTTGCTTTACAAAAGCCTAGCCGCGGAGGAAGGTCTTTATGCCCGGGGACTCCCTGGTCTTGGTTCCGGCTCTTTAATAACTGATGCGGCAATCATGTTATTAAAGCCGCCGGTCGTTTTTTGCCACTCTTTTTGTCGACACAAAAAGAGGGTGACTTTGCTTCTTTGGTCATACAAAGAAGATATGTAAATTTTCGCTTCTTTATCAAAAGAAGTGGTGACTATATCTTTGCCGTAAATGTACTACACTATAGATATGCAGCAAGAGTATTGGTTAAAACAATCTAAAGACACACCACTTTTCCCTGGCATCCTCTGGAGCCGCCCAGAAAATAAACAAACAGCCGGCAAGCTGCTTATTGTGGGCGGTAATTTGCATGGTTTTATAGATGTAGGCATAAGTTACCAAAAAGCCGTTCAAGCCGGAGCTGGAACAGTTAAAGTACTCTTGCCTGACGCGCTGCAAAAGATTGTCGGCGGCAGTCTAGAAAACTGCGAATATGCACCCAGCACACCGAGCGGCAGTTTTGCAAAGAACGCGCTTACCGAACTGCTCACCTACGCTTCTTGGGCAGACTGCGTACTTTTAGCCGGTGAATTTGGACGAAACAGCGAAACCGCAGTATTACTTGAAGATTTCGTTCAAAAATATTCAGGGCTGCTCTGTGTTACGCGCGATGCTTTGGAGTATTTTTATAATCACGCAAGCCTAATTGTTGACCGGCCAAACACGCTCATTGCAGGCTCGACCGGTCAGCTGCAAAAACTTGCCATAGGCGTTCATTTTACGAGCGCAATTACTACCAGCCTTGACCTTATCCGTATGAGCGAAATCCTGCACGAATTTACTACACAGCACCAAGCAATCGTAATAACGCACCAGTTGGGCACAACTATCGTTGCAGAAAAGGGAAGGGTCAGCTCAACAAAAACCGGCGCCAACGACGAAATTTGGCGTGTGCCCACGGCAGCCGCAGCCAGTGTTTACTGGATGCAAAACCCCGCCCAAGCATTTGAGTCTATCACCACCAGTCTTATATATACGTAGTGTACGGCCCTTGTTCTACGTACCGTTCGTTGTCTCTTATCTGCTGTACGCGTTCTTCGCTTTGGCCGCTGCCACTGCTTGGTTCACTCTCCGCCGAACTACTTCATCTAGGGGCATTATGCCACCGATAAACTGAGCCGTTACTTCAAGAGAGGGATCCTGCATCCCTGAATTTCTCTCCGGAAACACACTTCTGCCGTCATATACATTTTTGGTCATATATAAGTAATAAAACATAGACTGTGTTATGGAAAGTATTTTGGAATATTTTACATCATTAATTTATACATATTTAAATCTTTAAAAGATTCATATACTTTTGTCCATTTTATGGTATACTATGTTTTATACATGACAGAAGTTATCCAAGCGCCGACCCAAGATACGCATGACTTTTACCTTGCTCGACTAGTTTTAGGCAGCGAGGAAATTGTTCGCGACTTAATCGATGCCTGTCCGCATAGCCAGATTGTTGCATACGAAGGTGTACTTGTTTTGCCGCTGATGCCAAGAAGGTTTCTAAGCAACGATCCGGACCCGCTCGGAAGAATAGCAGAGGCGACCCAAAAGCTGAAGGAAATACCTTCGAGAGAAGAGGTAGTAAGTGCAACCCCAGACATTCATAAAACAAAAAAGTCGTACGCTGGTTCCACAAGCTTACGACTGCCATACATAACATGCACCAAAAAAAGTACCATCCAAGAAGAGGCGGCGAGCCTGCGGCAAACTCTCGATCCCCCATACAGAAAAGGCTGGAGAGTATTCCTGCGTATTCTTGAAACAAGCAGATCCAGCGATATTGCACGCGCATCAAACGTGATTGACGAACACTTCAGTGAACTAAGCAGCCGACATTTTAACGTCACACCGCCAAGACTCTGTGCCGTAGTAAAAAATAAAAAAGTTCTCCTTTTAATAAGTTCAGGAGAACTCTCGTAATGGTGGGCGAGGAGGGACTTGAACCCTCACGGGCTAATGCCCACAAGATTTTGAGTCTAGCGTGTATACCAATTTCACCACTCGCCCTTGAGTGATCGTAGTATTATAACCCTGCTATTTTATACCACTTTACTTCTTAAAACTAGGCTTTTGCCAACATGGGTCACTTTTTAGCCTCACATGCCGAAATATACCGAAAGATATACTATACTGGTACATAAGAAGTTTAATTTTATATGGAACCAGACACAAAGAAAACACACACTGACTCTGAGCGCCAAAATCCGGCCGCCGATATGATTCGGCAAAAACTTAACGCACTCTACCAAAAGGAGCCCGATGCGGTTGAAGAGGCCGTGGAGAGCATAGCCGTGCCCGCACACCGCTCAAAACACCAACAGTATATGTATGAGCTTTCTACTTCCGGGAAACCTTTCGAGGAGGTGCAAACTGCCTGGCACAATTACTACAAGGGCTTAAGCGATCACGAGAAAAAAGAGGTCTGGCAGGAATTTTATGCAGCAAACAAGCAACAATCTACGCCGTCCATACCCATGCAGCCAGCGCTCACGCAACCGCTCTTTACGGATAGTCCAGCTACCGACGCCGCCGTACGCACCGGTCATTTTGAACCAGAGATTCCGGCGGCGAAAAAGAAAAAGGCTGAACCGCGCAGTGTTGCCGATATAAAGAAGCAAATTACCAGTAAAGTCCGCGTCCGCGGCAAGTTAAGCCGCAAACAGCATCTCCAGTCTATTGCCTTTGGGTTAGGTATGGGAGCACTCGTAGTACTCATACTATTATTTGGATTTTTCAACGAGCGTTTTATTGCCCCTTTCATCACCCCAAGCCGCAATGTCAGTGCCACCCCCTTGATTGTTGACCCAGGCAACGCAACTGTCGATCCGAGCCCACAAATTATTATCCCTAAAATCAACGTACAAGCGCCAGTCGTCTATGATGTGCCAACAATAGAGGAAGATGACGTCCAAGCTGGGCTCGAGCGCGGCATTGTGCACTACATTACCACAAGCAACCCGGGAGAGCAGGGGAATGCCGTCTTTTTCGGTCACAGCAGCAGCAACATCCTCAACCGTGGCAAATATAAGTTTGCTTTTGTACTCTTAAGCTGGCTCAATACCGGTGACACGTTTTATATTCAAAAAGATAGTGTGCGCTATGTATATAAAGTCTTTGACAAAAAAATCGTTAAACCTAGCGACATTAGCGTACTCAATCCGGTACCCGGAAAGACAGCAACCGCCACACTTATTACTTGTGATCCACCCGGCACCAACGTAAACCGATTAGTCATAGTCGGCGAGCAGATCAGCCCGAACCCGAGTGCCGCAACCCCCAGCACCGCCAAAACCTCGGAGACCCCTGCGATACTTGCCGGAAACTCGGAATCTCTGTGGCACCGCATCAAGAACTGGTTGTTCTAGAACGCGTAAGCACAAACTACTCACTATTCATTGTGATTCCGGTGCTACAACTTGCTGAAATGAACGGAGATTTTCAAAACGTATAGGTGGCTCTTGTTACGACACGGTACATGCTAATACTATCTTTATTTTTCGAGCGATGTCTCACTGAGAGCAAATCGCCCGGGAACTACCGTGGAAGGCGAAGCCGTGAAGAAAGCCTTGAAGTCTGGCGCAAAGAATGGTCTAATCCCATTGATGCTCGGGACCAGTTGCTGTGAATTTGATCCATCAAAATCAATAATGTAACTTTGACCTTCGCTGGTGTATGCAAAACGATAACCGTCAATCCATTCGACTTTTTCAGCCGCAGCTACCGGGTGAGGCACGGTGAAGCGGAACTGTCGGTCACCCTCTATGTCAAATACGATTACTTCCTTACCAGACTGTAGAGAAATGAACTTAGCGTTTGTAGAAAAGGATAGGAACTGCTGATTGTCCAACCGAAGCACGGCCGAAACGATCAAGGCCGACTGGCTTTGACCCTTAAGAGTGGGCAGCGGATCCTTATACACAAAAGCAGCGTTTTCTACCCGTCCGCCTATGACGTAATATGGTGTACCGTCGTATTCAGCAATATCTAGCAGGTAACTAGTGCTTTCGGCGACACTTTTAATTAGATATGACGCTTTGTCATTTTCGCGTACACGAACCTGTACCTTGCCGGCATTCGAAGCATCCTTTACGGCATACATGATTATGTCGGAGCCATACGACTTGTAAGAAATAACGTTGCTCAAAAGCGCGCCAGATACCGTCCGGTTCTTTGTGTCACCAAGCCGCACCAGCCCGCCCTCGGTGTTATATATGTA
>CAYSJS010000023.1:0-12320 GCA_964431415.1 uncultured Candidatus Saccharibacteria bacterium
GGCACGCCGCCAGCGTTCATCCTGAGCCAGGATCAAACTCTCCAAAAAAGAATCTGTTCATAGCATCAGTCGAAACTGACTTTGAGATTATCCGAAGATAACCTCTTATAAAAAACAATTCAAAAAAAACTGACGTTGAATTTGCACTATCTAAATTTTTAAAGTCCGCTGATCTATTACACAAGATCTGTTAATTTGCATTTCGGAGACAACTTAATAGAACCTCTGAAAATGCTCACTCAATCTTACCCGTTTAATTCACGCGCGTCAAGGGGTTTTGTGACGAAATATGTTGTAGGAAAAACCCGTCCGTTTTTAGATATCTTGCTCCGAAACCATTGGAACGAGGCTATAATCCCCCATACTTCTTATGTTTGGTAGTTGTAGGAGAGTAATATTACCTCCTTCGCTGAGAGCCGTACTCAGCTCTACTAGCTCAGCGCCTCGCGTTGAAAGCCGACCGCTTACACGAGCTATTCTCAAAGGATTTCCTCTAGTAAAAGTCACTTCTTCGCCACCACGAGGATCGTATCCATCTCTAAACCCAACCTTTTTGGCTATGGCAATTGCCTCCTCAAAACGAGGCATAAGAGCAAGATACGTACCTGGCTCACAACACACGGTGGCCGCAAATTCAACTCCTGCCTCAGCTAAAACCACAGACCCCATTCTGTCGCGCAACTCCTCGGCCGTTTTCATAGACGTATAGAAGCACGCCAGAGAGTTAGTAAGTAAATCTAACCTCTCATCCCGTTCAAATGCCATGACTATATACCCTCCTTAAGCTTTAAAAAGTAATCTATTCTTTTTCGCTTGTCCTAACACCATCCGACTCATCGGCTTCCTCATCTTCATCGCCTTCAAGCGACTTGTCGATGAGCGCCAGTGACGCAACCGTGTCACCTTCGTTGAGACGCATGATGCGTACACCCTGGGTCGCGCGGCCAAGCTCAGGGATATCCTTAAGGCCCAAACGAATGGTCTGTCCGGCCGTTGAGATGATGATTACCTCATTGGCGTTTTCTGTCAGGGTTTTTACCCCCATCAGGGTTCCTGTCTTTTTGTTAACAACAGCGGAGCGAATGCCCACACCGCCACGAGCATGCGCGGTGAACTGACTCACCTTAGTGCGCTTACCGTAGCCGAACTGACTAATCACAAAGATGCTCGAATTATCTTCAACAATATCCATGCCGATCACCTCATCACCGGTGCGGAGGCGAATGCCGCGCACGCCACGCGATGCGCGACCCATCGGACGCACGTCTTTTTCGTGGAAACGGATGGCCTGACCCTGGGAAGTACTAATCACTACCTCGTTGTCACTGTTGGTCATACGGACCCACTTAAGTTCATCGCCTTGGTCTAGATTAATCGTAATCAAACCGTTGTTACGAACATTCTGATACTGTTCAAAAGGAGTTTTCTTAACCACACCCCGAACGGTACACATCATCAGGTTGCCGCCATTTACCGTCTTAGAAACGTTAATGACTGACGAAACCTCTTCTTCTGGCTGAAGCTGCAGTAGGTTCACGATAGCCAGACCCTTCGCATTCAAGCCAACGGCAGGCACTTCATAGGTCTTAAGCCTAAACACCCGACCCTTGTTGGTAAAGAAGAGTAAGTAGTCATGTGTTGAGGCGTTCACAACATGCTCGATAACATCTTCTTCTCGTGTTGCCATACCGCGCCGGCCCTTGCCGCCACGTCCCTGCTTTTTGTAATCAGTGATTGAGGAGCGCTTAATATAGTTATTCGCTGTGAGCGTTACAACAACTTGTTCATCCGGAACAAGATCTTCGTCGCTCATCTTGCCCAGCTCATTAGGAATGACCTTAGTGCGCCGGTCATCACCAAACCGCTCTTTCATCTCTTTAAGCTCGGCCTTAATAATCTTTAGGATTTCTTTTTCGTTACCCAAAATCATCTCTAATTTAGCAATCAGTTTAAGCAACTCGGCAAGTTCTTTTTCGAGCTCTTCGCGCGACAGACCGGTCAACGCACGAAGCTGCATTGCGAGAATGGCGCGAGCCTGGATTTCGCTTAGACCAAATTGCTCCATCAAAGCAACTTGCGCCTCTTCGGTGGTGCGCGATGCACGGATGGTCTTAATGACTTCGTCAATATGATCCAGCGCAATCTTTAAGCCCTCTAAGATGTGGGCGCGGTCTTTTGCCTTTTTAAGCTCAAACTCCGTGCGGCGGCGAACCACAACCTGGCGGTGCTTGATGTACTCGTTTAAGATGTCCTGCAAACCGAGCACGCGCGGCTGAATGCCGTCTATCAGCGCTAGCATGTTGTAGTGGAAGGTTGTCTGGAGCGGTGTCAGCTTATACAGCTGATTTAAGAGCTTCTTAGGATACGCATCTTTCTTTAGATCAATCACAATGCGCACTTCACCGCGGGCCGTTTCGTCGCGAATGTCGGATATGCCGACAATCTTCTTGTCATGCACCAGCTCGGCGATCTTTTCTACCAAACCTGCTTTGTTAACCGCATAGGGAATTTCGGAGATGACGATACGCTGGCGATTCTTGTTGGTCTCTTCAATTGCCGCCACGCCGCGAACCACTACACCGCCGCGGCCGGTAGCAAACGCCTGACGGATCGAGTCGCGACCGTAGATAATACCGCCAGTTGGGAAGTCTGGGCCCTTAATGTGCTCCATTATCTCATCAAGCGTAATTTCTGGGTTATCTATTTGGGCAATCGTGGCGTCACACAGCTCATTTAAGTTATGTGGTGGTATATTTGTTGCCATACCAACCGCGATACCTACTTGCCCGTTCAACAGAAGGTTCGGTAGTTTTGCCGGCAGCACTTCTGGCTCCTGCAGACTGCCATCGAAGTTGTCGCGGAAGTTTACCGTGTCTTTATCAATGTCTTCTACCAATGCCTCGGAGGCACGGGTCATGCGCGCTTCGGTATACCTATAGGCGGCTGGCGGATCTCCGTCCATGCTACCAAAGTTACCCTGACCGTCAACCAACATGTAGCGGGTTGCGAACGGCTGAGCTAAGCGGACCATCGAATCATAAATAGCAGTATCGCCGTGCGGATGGTATTTACCCATTACTTCACCGACGATCTGGGCGCTCTTGGTGTGTTTACCGCCAGCACGCATGCCGTTTTTGTCCATAACGTAAAGAATACGGCGGTGTACGGGCTTTAAGCCGTCACGGACGTCTGGGAGCGCGCGGGCCACAATAACAGACATAGAGTACTGCAAATAACTCGTTTCCATTTCGTCTTCTACCGAACGCTCTACCATAACACGTGAGTGGTTCAGTGGGTCGATAAGTTTGAATCGGTCTTCTTGGTTTGCCATTATCTATCCTCCGTTCGTGCCGCAAAATATTCCCGTTCTGCCACCATACTTGCACCACCATCGCCTTCGGCAGCTCTTTCGTAACGCGTATACTGTGTATCAATAAGAGATAGCGTGTCTCTAACTCGTTCTTCGGCTATTACTGCTTCTACACAACTCTGAAAATGAGCACCGAAATGATCTACATTCTTTCTGCGCGCGGCAGCAGTTCTTTCAATTGCTTGTGACATTTTCCATGATGCTGCTGCACTGCGCAGTGGCAGCAACACTGTGCCGACCATTACATCCACCTCCGCATCCATCAAAGGATCTACCTTAACATTTTGCGCTACAGCTATGCCCACACTCAGAGATTGCAGAAAACGACGAACCCCAATCTCTGTTCCATAAGGGGGTGCAGTGGCTGGCTTCACATCTATAGTTTCATCATAGCCAAAAACATAGACCACAGGTCTTCCTTGTTCGTCCACGCCTTCTAGACCGTCGTTTAAGGCGTCATGTAGAGTTGCGCCTGCCTGTATGAATTCTTGTTTGCTTTTCATCTTAAATATCCAGTTCCGTTACGAATTTTGCGTTGGTCTGAATGAAGTTCTTTCGTGGCTCCACCTCTGAACCCATCAGCTTGTTGAATATTGCGTCAGCCTTTTCAGCGTCAGACACCTTAACCTGTACGAGCACCCTGTTAACCGGGTCCATAGTCGTCTCCCACAGCTGTTCGGCGTTCATTTCGCCAAGCCCCTTATAGCGCTGCAATGTCACACCCGCTTGCTTGATGCGGTCGTCATTAGGGTCAACCTTAACACCTTTTGCCTTACGCTCTTCAATCAGTTTGTCGATAATCTCGTCGCGCTCTTCATCGGTAAAGGCGTACTGCTTCTTTTTGCCCTGGGTAATTGCAAACAAAGGCGGCTGCGCCGCGTACAGATGACCGCCCTCGATAATCGGATACATATGGCGATAGAATAGTGTCATCAGCAAGGTACGAATGTGCGAACCATCAACGTCGGCATCGGTCATAATGATAATTCTTTCGTAACGGAGACCTTCCATGTCAAACTGCTCGGCAATACCAACGCCCATAGCCTTAATGAGGTTTAATATCTCCTGGTTGGCGAGCATTTTATCGAGCCGCGCCCGTTCCACATTCAACACCTTACCACGAAGTGGCAAAATTGCCTGGAACTGGCTGTTGCGACCTTCTTTAGCCGAACCACCGGCCGAGTTACCCTCTACGATATAGAGTTCGGCTTGGGTGCGGTCTTTGGTAGCGCAGTCAGCCAGCTTACCCGGTAAACTTGCTCCGTCCAAAGCGCCCTTACGAATAATATTCTCACGGGCTGCACGAGCAGCCTTACGGGCACGAGCGGCAATTGTTGCTTTTCCTACAATACTCTTGGCAATTGCTGGGTTTTCCTCTAGGTAGTAGTTAAAATATTCCGCAAAAACCTTCTCCACGTGACCACGTACTTCGGGGTTGCCCAGCTTGTTCTTGGTCTGACCTTCAAACTGCGGGTCGGGAATCTTAACCAGGATCACCGCTGTTAGACCTTCGCGGCAATCTTCGCCGCTTAGGTTTTCTTCTTTCTCTTTGATAAGCCCGTTTTTGCGTCCGTAATCGTTAATTACCCGAGTAAGCGCTGTACGGAAGCCAACCAAATGCGTACCGCCATCAGGAGTAAGTACGTTGTTAGCGAATGCCTTAACCACTTCGTTAAAGGTGTCGTTATATTGCAAGGCAACTTCTACCATCACATCTCCAGCCTGTTTTTCTACATAAAACACCTTGTCGCCGACCGTTTCTTTGCCGATGTTTAAATGACGTACATAACTCTGTATGCCGCCCTCGAAGTAAAAGCTACAACGCTCACCCGTTCTCTCGTCAATAACCGTTGTCTTTATACCTTTAGTCAGATACGACTGGTGCCGCAAATAGTCGACCACCCAGGTATACGAGAAGTCTTCCATATCCTTAAAGATGGTGCCATCGGGATAAAAAGTAATCGTCGTTCCGGTCTCGTCGGTTGCCTCGCCCTTCTTGATTGGGCCATCTGGCACACCCTTTTTATAGCTTTGGCGATAAACATGACCTTGACGGCGCACCTCGGCGTGGAGTTCGGTTGAAAGCGCGTTTACCACCGAAGAACCTACACCGTGCAGACCGCTCGACACCTTGTATCCGCCGCCGCCGAACTTACCGCCGGCGTGCAGCACGGTAAGCACTGTTTCGAGCGCCGAAAGCCCGGTTTTTTCCATTTTGTCGACAGGGATACCGCGGCCATCATCTTTAACGCGTACGCCATTGTTTGGCAGCAGTGTCACAACGACCTCAGTAGCAAAACCAGCAATCGCCTCGTCTATACAGTTGTCGGCGATTTCTTTAATAAGGTGATGCAAGCCTTCTGTGCCAGTCCCACCGATGTACATACCCGGCCGCTTACGAACCGGCTCCAACCCCTCAAGCACCTGTATGGAATCGGAACTATAGTCGGACTCTTTTGCTGATTTGCTCACGCTGTTTCCCCTCTTTATATCTGATCAATCAATGCATCGTAGTATAAACCCAAATCAACCCTTGCCGCAAGAAAATATGCTCATTTCGGCCATTTTTAATAGTTAAAAATGCATTTTATAAAGCAAAAGCACATTTCTTTCATTTTTTATGCAAACCGGCCATGCAAGGCCTCTATGTGCGTCATACATACGACTAACCCTAAAATTACTTTATTTTAGATAACTTGTCGGATAGAGGTTGTGGTGCAGCTGCCGCCTCCTAGTCCTAAGTGAAAAGCAGCCAACCTCTCTTCTTCGGTGCCGTGCCATGGGTCCGTATTTGACGCAACCACTGTGAAAAAGTCGGTTGCACCCCCTATACGCCGCTCTGACGCCCCATCCATAACCTGACCCGCCATACAGTCCGCTTGCAGTTCTATAAGCATGCCATTGCCCTGTTCAAGTAATTTTGACTTACGTGGTGTTGTCGCAGCCTGTACCGCATGTGCAACTTCGTGAGCTACGACCAAAGCGAATACGCCCGTTTCGCGCTCACCCGCGGGCTCGATGTGCGTCACCATATCAGCAAATGCTTCACTAATCACTACGCTGTTGTCGACCCTGCAGTAATAAACCGAGAATTGATCATCGCCGCCCCCTATCGTATCGCCACACATAATGTACTGCCCCACCTCCAGGACTCTGAGCGTTGTATCTCCTACATCAACACCTTCTTGACGCCAATACTCTACTGTTGTAGCAAATTCATCAATAATTATTTCCTCTGTTTCTTGGCCTATTTCTGGGACTTGTAGCGGTATTGTAACCTGTGTGTACGAAGGCTCAATCATGTCCTCCTCCGTATCGTGCCCCGCAGCCAGGGTTACGGCACAACCAAGTGCCATAACTACCGTTGTTTCTAGGATTCTCCGGGTTCTCTCGTGCATAAAGTATGTGCCTATTATACAGCTCCGTGCGCATGTTTTGCTTAGTAAGGAAGAGGTCTTCATACATTAGCCATGCGCCAACCTGTTGACTAAGGGCGCGTTGGCATCATACACTACGCCGCATGAAAGAAGTCGACACCGTAAAACTTGAACTCGCCACCTCCCCCGAAATGTGCCTGTATAAGGATCGACTCTCGGGCGTATATACCACCTACCCATTTGACCGTGTTACCGGTATCGACGTTAACGGGATGCAGATTGGCGAAGCCGGAGAGGCAACCACTGTTTTATGCGTACCCGAAACATGGGCCCAAGCCTTGGTCGGCTATACATCCGAACATATGCTCGAAACCACTCGGCGGTTCGTCTTTCGTAAGCGTACCGTGGTAGCCGACCACCCACGAACCAATTGCCACGGTTTTGCTAGCTACATGAGCGAACACACTGGTCAACCAGTAGTGAGACCAGACGCAATAGTATCTGAGGGCGAAAAACTGACCGATCTACAAGCACAGCCTCAGTTCGGTGACTGGCTTGCTTTTGGTGCTCAGGGTCCACCGTACGATGCCAGCCCTAGACCTTGCGGAAGAAATCAGTCCGTTCGAAGATTTAACGCGGCCTACCACAGTGCGATTGCTCTCGGAGAAGTAAGTGCCGGGATGTGCATCCAGGTCACTTCTTCCAGTGGCGTTCTGGCACTAGATGAGCTGGAACGATACCAAGGCTATGTACGGACGTTTGATAGATTCGACGACGACCTCTCATGGTTCCGAAGCATATAAACACCCTGCACTTGTGATAAAAATCACCAAAAATAGGGTTGTACCTGTTGCTACGCTTGTGCTTAAATGTATGTGAACAAAATTATTAATAAACAAAAACAGATCAAAAACTGGACAAAAAATGTGTGAACATCATCTAACCCCTTCCTTCTACCTGCGAAACCAATCGAGGCCGTTGCAAAACTTTTTTGCTTCGCAGCGTAGCAACGACTACGCCTTGGCACAAGAAAAGTTCCGCAACATCCCCCGAGTCGTTTTCTCGGCTACGACGAAAGGAGATAGATGATGTTCCGAAAACTCATCAGCAACCTGCCCTTTAACCCCAGCCTCCTTGGTACCGTCAGTTTTTATGCACGGCGCCTCAAACAAGAAGAGTCGATACGCCGAATGGGATTTGGATTCATGGCTCTTGCCATGTTCGTGCAGGTATTTGCCGTCGTCGCCCCGCCGCAAAAATCGCTTGCTTACAGTAATGATTACATCGTTAACGGCCTGAACTCGCGCGATGACCTGCTGCGCGCATGGGACGGTCAAACTTCGGATGCACACGTCGCTGAGATATATTCAAAATTTGGCCTAACCCGTGAAGATATAGCCGCCCTGCCCCTGTACCCCAATGTTACACTCGCCAGCAACAAGGCGGATTACTGGACCATTGGCCGCCAGTCTCTCTCGGCGGTAAGTAAGGCCGGCAAGATCAAGCAGGAATATAAAAATAGCGAAATCCCCATCAACACCGGCTCTACCACGGTCTACGTGCGTAACCTTAAAGCGTGGGATATCGTTAACCCGGTCAATTATTACAAAGCCTTTCAAGGAGTCAAGAACGGAAAAACTTTTTGGATTCTTAAGGACTGCGGTAACTTCACCACCATTGACGTACCGCCGGTCGTACCAGAACCCACACCAACCCCTACCCCCACACCCACTCCTACGCCGACCCCTACCCCAACTCCTACACCGCTACCCAAGCCAGCCGTAGAACTACGCAAGACAATAGAAGGTGGTCCCCGCATCTTAAAACCGGGCGACTCCTACAGCTTCCGCTTTGAGTACCGCAATACAATTGTGAACTCCCTACCCGCTTCAGGTGCCGACATAACCGATACGCTCGACCTAGAACATTTCGACATTGTCAGCCTGAATGACAAACCAATGGATGCGGCGACCCTGCGCAGCCTCGGCATGCTCTCGGGCAATGTGCTACGTATCGGCGTGACAAATATTGCCTATTCGCCAGATTACACAACCGCCGCCACTTTAGGTGTTAAGCTGAAAAGCCCACTCAAAAGCGGTACGGTTATATGCAACGCAGCCACGTTAACAGCCACTAACCTGCCTACCAGCACCAGCGGCGGCAGCGACCTTTGCGTAACCGTTATCAACCCGTGTCCTATCGATAGCTCAGTACCTAGAGATGATGATGCGCTCTGCTCCAACCCGGTTCTGGCGTGCACGCTAACCCAAGCAAGCGTTAACCGTACCACCAAAGAAAGTACCCTAACTACTACCGTAACCAGCTCTAATCCATCTCTTACCAAAGTAGTGAAGTACGTTTATGATTTTGGCGATAAAAGTACTAAAACGAATAACTCCACCGCTCTTACCGACACCGTAAAGCATGTCTATAAAGACGGCAACTACAAAGCGACCGCAACGGTCACCTACACTATTGGCAGCGACCTGAAGACCACCCACACCGTAGCGTGTGCCGCCAGCGTAGAAACAAAGCCCGACCAACCGCTATCTCCTAGCAAGAGTGCGCAAAATGTCACACAGAAACTTGACGATAAAAGCACTCCGCTTACCAAAGCAAAAGCCGGCGATGTCATTGAATACACATTAAACGTAACTAACAGCTACACCTATGACCGAGCAAACTACGCCATCAGCGACTACATCGGCGACTTACTAGATTACACCAACCTAGACCAGACTTTCCTAGCACAACAAGGTGGCACATATGACGCAGCTACCAAAACCATCGCGTGGGCTGGCCAAACCGTCCCAGCCAACAGCACTCTTTCGAAGAAGTTCCGTGTCAGCGTCAAAGACCCCGTCCCATCCACTAATGCGGGCGCAATGACAACAGGCTACGACTGCGTCATCAGTAACAAATACGGCACCGAAATAGCCATCCCGATCAACTGCCCACCCGCTAAGACGGCCGAATATGTTGCATCGACCTTGCCTAATACCGGCCCGGGCACCAGCATAGCCATCGGCGCTGTCATGACCGTTGTAATAGCCTACTTCTTTGCTCGCTCACGCCTACTGGGTAAGGAGCTTGAGCTCATCCGCACCGAGTACGCCACTGGCGGAGGTTACTAATATGACCCGGAACTTTACGGCTGAAAGAGGTCACTCTGACCGTGTATATCAGGAAAACAAAGGAGTAATCTTGTGAGCGAAAAACATCATCACGCCTCGCATGAAAAAGAGCATGCCTCGCACGAACAGCACGAGCGGAGCCAAGAGGCAGAAAAAGCAGTAGCCGAAAAGGCACAGAATGCCGTCCACGAGCACGCTGAGAAAATCGACGAGATACGAAGCGAAGCGTTTGAGCGGGCCGCTCCTTCTGACGAACTTATTGCCGAGCACCAGAAGCGTGACGAACCACCTGCTCAGGTTGGAGTCATTAACCGTGATCTGAAGGACCTGAAGTATGCACGTACCCTAAAAAGCGTACAAAAGGAGTTACCGGCGGCCGAACGAGCTTTTAGCAAGCTCATCCACAACAACGTTGTAGATGTTGTGTCCACGGGTGCCGAAAAAACTGTTGCTAGGCCCTCTGGCCTGCTTGCAGGCAGCATCTTTGCCTTCCTGGGCAGCAGCGGCTTTCTCTGGATCAGTAAGCATTACGGCTACGAGTATAATTTCTTGCTGTTCGCCCTATTTTTCTTAGGCGGCTTTTTCTTAGGCCTGTTCCTCGAGCTGTGCCTTAGGCTTGTGAAGAAGAGATAGCTGATCTTTGATATCTGATAGTTGAGAATTTTTTACAACTTGTTTTCGGACTTAACCAAGGGATAGTCTTCGGCACGTAGCTTCGGCGGTTCAAGCCCCAAGTTCCTCAGCTGCGTAGCAAACTGGTCCCCCGGCCAAAATTGCATACCGCGGTAACCTAGCCGCCTACGAGCAGCATTTTCATAGGCCCCAAGCGTAAATGTAGTTTCCGTACCCTCAGGAGCTCTTATATCGCCATTATATGGTTCTTGCAAAAAGTCAAAACCTGCCCGCTGAAACTCCCCATATACTTGAGTAGGTATATCTGGTCCGCCAAATAAATAAAAATGATGCCCGACCTGACCCCTATAACTCCGTGCGCTACTCGTTTTTAGGGGGTTAGGAACATAGCCAAAAGTCTCATACGGTCCTTCTGCCTCCCGATTTAGAAAAGTAAAGTCAGCGCGACGAAAAGTAGTATTCGTCGGATCACCATCTTGGTCGGGTGGCGAATATAAAACATACGAGGCTTCATCTCCATCTGGGGACCCATTCAAGAGTAGCTTAAAGTTGCTATCAGAACCTCCGCAGTGATCATTAAAGCCTATCGCTAATTTCTCACTAGGATTGTAAAGTGGATCTTCTTCGCTCATGGGATAGGACTTATAAGGCTTTGTTTCATCTACATGTACGAGCACAATACCACTCTCAGTTAAAAGGTGCGATACCGCCCCGCTCACTGCATCTTCACCTAAACTTCTCTTTTCCTCAAGTACGGGCGCGAGTTCACTTACGTATAAACTAAGACCAAACCGTACGTCGTCAGAAAGCGCTTGAAGATCCTTGGGTGTTACTAGTACTGCGGGAAGGTTGAATTCTTCAGCCGGAACGGCCATATCATGCTCTCCTTAATAAATTTCGCTTATTATCCCCTCTGGTCTCCTTGTTTGCAAGCATAAGCGCCCCCTGTAAAGCGAATGTATTGATTGCGTTATTCTTGCGCATTTTGTGCGGCCAGGGCGCGAAAAAAGCAGACAAAAATTTCCTACGCGGACTTTATTTGGGTATATACTAAAAAATACTAAGGGAGATCATACGCGATGCCAACTCATAAGCCCGACCTCATCAGGCTTGCCGAAGACGGTGTGCCTGGTGACGATATCGTGGACATATACTTCAGTACCGCACGACCTGATGATGTCATCTTTCCTCCTGACCTCCAGTCCTTTGATGCCGATCCTGGGGTATCTAACACGGCGGTGCTTGGTTGCTTGGACGAGCCAGCGGCTGTCTTTGGTAGAGAACTATTAGACCCTACTTCAGATCTAAGTCATCTTGTCGCTCCCCCTTTAAGAGATTGTGAAACGAGAGAAGAAAGACTCAGAGATATTGGCTCACGCCTTGCTAACATCCTTCGCTCAACTCAACAGCAATAAGTTCAAGAAAACTTCCGTGCCCTTAAAAATCCTTGGCAGCTTTTTGGCTTAACTCCATAAAATTAACAACTTATCGCCCCGAATTTAAAATTTTCCTTCAGGGACCTCCTTTGTCTTAGCTCCGGCTCTGAAAAGACTGATGCCGGAGGAGTAAAAACAACCGAAGTAGAGCCGGCAGCGGTAGCAGCCCGAATACTCCGCTATAAAAATTATTCGGGCCGACCGGAACGGTCGTCTGCCGGCGCGGTTGTTTTTACTACTTCCGGCAATCATGTTCTTTTCAGTCGCCGGTCAGTATTTTCACTCCACAAAACAGGTTTTGTGGGGACCCCGAGTTTTTTTGTCACTCTTTTTGTCGATACAAAAAGAGTGTGACTTTGCTTCTTTGGTC
>CAYSJS010000024.1:0-9097 GCA_964431415.1 uncultured Candidatus Saccharibacteria bacterium
GGTATAGATATTGCGTAACACAACAACCTTTTGAGCTAGAACTGAAAATGCCACCGACAGACAGAGGTGGTCGCGGCTATTCTGACGAATACGTTGCTAAACTTATTAGAGAATTAACTCTTTAGAGTAAGTCAGGCATTTTTTGCGCTACTGGAGCTTAGCATCAAGTAGCTATATACAAAGGCACAGAAATCGCTATTGCTCTAGTGCCTGCTGCAAAAGAACCGTTTGATTTATTGCGGAGTTCATTTCCTGTAAAAGTTCGTGAGGCTTTCGCGTTATACCTGCATAATCTGCACTATATCCGATAGTTTCAACGTGAGCATTTGCCTTTAGTCCCAAGAGGCGTTCGGCATCAGCGTTCTGAAATGGCACAAAATGTGCATTTGTCACATTTAATACTTCGGCATCATTAAGCATTTCATAACCGACTACTTCTTCCATAAATCGGTAAGTATCAGCAGTGTTTACCCTGCGCTCGCCTTCAATCTGTGGTGCACTGACAGATAATATACGCATACCGTTTGGCGCTTCATAATATCGTACTCGCCACATTTCTTTATCCGTAGCATTAGGGCTAAAATTATGCAGATCAATTATTTTCTCATCAGTATGATTAATGCCAAACTCCGTTTCTACGGCACCATTCATTAAGTCAAACTCATCTACCGCTCCAGGAGCGTAATCTTTGGTATTATTCTTTTCAACGTCCGATAAAGGCCGAGAACTTCCTAGAAGAACCATATATGGCACCTCTAAACCGTGCTTCTCCATCTGCTCTTTTGCATACCGTACTCTAAGGAGTGGAGATTTGTTGGCGCCGCCGAGCACTGTAACGAAATCATAAAAAGTTTTTGATGGCTCGCTGCTTTCAACCATGTTCCATTCCTGAGCCGCTTCAAAGATTGCTGCCGACTGTGTGGCATCAAATTCCGTACCGCTTGTGTTCTGTCGTTCTTTGCCATTTCTGAAGTCCCATGCTTGATTACTGAATGCTTTTAGTGCAACCAGCCTCTCACTTACACTATCAGTTTCCGGTGTTACATAACCCATACTTTCAGCCAGCTGGGTAACAGTTGGATTATTGGCGATTCGTTCTATAAAAGCAGCCGCTTCTTGTCGTGGCACTTCGCCGTTTGTTACTGGTATTTCCATGGCCGTTTGAATCATTATTACTTTCTTTTTTTATTTTGTTAAGTGTTGAGAATATTCTAGCAAATATTAGTAAATATGTCAATATTAGCGTGTGGAAATAGTTGAATAATAATGGATTATAGTGTATAATATATTAATTATGGCGACAAAACCGAATATTAATCAGGCGGAAGTGTTTTTTACTCTTGGCGAAGTGCAGGATAATCACGCACGAAATATTGCAGGAATTTTGAGAGTAACTGGTGAAGTCCAAGTAATTTCTCTCAATGAGCTGCCAGACGCCATGCCAACAATAGATATTCCATACCCCCATGAACGTAGCGGAGAATTTGCATATGTTCAAGTTGAAAAATATGAATATGAGCGCGCAAGTTGGCTCCGAGACTATCTAAGGGATTCTGGGCACGGTAATGTTGCTCAAGCTAACATGAACCTTGTCTATGAGGATGGACCAATAAGTGCGGAAGCTAAACGGCACTGGACGAATCTTATTGGGATATTACCACAGAAATCCTATGACAGTATGCATGGTTTGAGGCCAGTTCCCGTGAGAGGCTGGCGCTATACGCCTTTCATGATAAATGATACGAGAATTACTGGGGATGCCCTCAAGATTGATTCAATCTTAGATTTAGGGCCCGTTTCGCATACACTTGCAACTGCGCACTACGAGTCGGGCCGTCCTTACGGTGCGCCGACAGATACTGGTCCTATAAATGTCATAGATATTGTTTTTGACTATCCCACCCGTGCAACTATCAAGAAAACGACTACCGAAACTCCCAACAAGAAGAATGATGACGGGGATTATGTTACTTTCAGTGCGCATACAGAGGTCGCAAACAGAGCCTACTATCCACCCATTCCAGAACACTTACGAGCTGAGATTGACCGTATTCGAAATGAGTATGACAAAATGGCACGTGATGCTTATGAGAAAGACTCATTTATGTATGAAATGGGGGGCGATATGCGTATAGACATAGCAAAATCTCAAGAGTTGGCGCCACTATACAATCTAATATAAAGACGTAATTAAGATACATCAAGGAACGCTTCCTAGACCCCTCTCCATGCTTCCAGTGAGCAACAAAAACCCGTTCATGTCTTTTCACCTCTTTACCTCAAAGAAGACCCCACAAATTTTATTTCCAGATTTTACCCCGCTAACGCCATTTACTGCTGCACACTAGCACCATTTATCGGACACTGAACTCTAAGAAATCATGTACCACGCAACTAGTTAAGCTAGGGATATGTACGAAAATTAAAACTTACCTTGTTCGCATCATCTTGTGCTGTAGCCATGCTATCTGCAAATAGTGGTTCAGTCTTTAGGTACTTATAGTATGTAGACCTCGAAATCTTAGCGAATTTACAACTATCACTAACGTTGTAGTTGCGTTCAATGTAAAAGGCTATTTTGTCTACGGTCTTCATGTTGAATTTTGGTGGTCGCGGCTATTCTGACGAATACGTTGCTAAACTTATTAGAGAATTAACTCTTTAGAGTAAGTCAGGCATTTTTTGCGCTACTGGAGCTTAGCATCAAGTAGCTATATACAAAGGCACAGAAATCGCTATTGCTCTAGTGCCTGCTGCAAAAGAACCGTTTGATTTATTGCGGAGTTCATTTCCTGTAAAAGTTCGTGAGGCTTTCGCGTTATACCTGCATAATCTGCACTATATCCGATAGTTTCAACGTGAGCATTTGCCTTTAGTCCCAAGAGGCGTTCGGCATCAGCGTTCTGAAATGGCACAAAATGTGCATTTGTCACATTTAATACTTCGGCATCATTAAGCATTTCATAACCGACTACTTCTTCCATAAATCGGTAAGTATCAGCAGTGTTTACCCTGCGCTCGCCTTCAATCTGTGGTGCACTGACAGATAATATACGCATACCGTTTGGCGCTTCATAATATCGTACTCGCCACATTTCTTTATCCGTAGCATTAGGGCTAAAATTATGCAGATCAATTATTTTCTCATCAGTATGATTAATGCCAAACTCCGTTTCTACGGCACCATTCATTAAGTCAAACTCATCTACCGCTCCAGGAGCGTAATCTTTGGTATTATTCTTTTCAACGTCCGATAAAGGCCGAGAACTTCCTAGAAGAACCATATATGGCACCTCTAAACCGTGCTTCTCCATCTGCTCTTTTGCATACCGTACTCTAAGGAGTGGAGATTTGTTGGCGCCGCCGAGCACTGTAACGAAATCATAAAAAGTTTTTGATGGCTCGCTGCTTTCAACCATGTTCCATTCCTGAGCCGCTTCAAAGATTGCTGCCGACTGTGTGGCATCAAATTCCGTACCGCTTGTGTTCTGTCGTTCTTTGCCATTTCTGAAGTCCCATGCTTGATTACTGAATGCTTTTAGTGCAACCAGCCTCTCACTTACACTATCAGTTTCCGGTGTTACATAACCCATACTTTCAGCCAGCTGGGTAACAGTTGGATTATTGGCGATTCGTTCTATAAAAGCAGCCGCTTCTTGTCGTGGCACTTCGCCGTTTGTTACTGGTATTTCCATGGCCGTTTGAATCATTATTACTTTCTTTTTTTATTTTGTTAAGTGTTGAGAATATTCTAGCAAATATTAGTAAATATGTCAATATTAGCGTGTGGAAATAGTTGAATAATAATGGATTATAGTGTATAATATATTAATTATGGCGACAAAACCGAATATTAATCAGGCGGAAGTGTTTTTTACTCTTGGCGAAGTGCAGGATAATCACGCACGAAATATTGCAGGAATTTTGAGAGTAACTGGTGAAGTCCAAGTAATTTCTCTCAATGAGCTGCCAGACGCCATGCCAACAATAGATATTCCATACCCCCATGAACGTAGCGGAGAATTTGCATATGTTCAAGTTGAAAAATATGAATATGAGCGCGCAAGTTGGCTCCGAGACTATCTAAGGGATTCTGGGCACGGTAATGTTGCTCAAGCTAACATGAACCTTGTCTATGAGGATGGACCAATAAGTGCGGAAGCTAAACGGCACTGGACGAATCTTATTGGGATATTACCACAGAAATCCTATGACAGTATGCATGGTTTGAGGCCAGTTCCCGTGAGAGGCTGGCGCTATACGCCTTTCATGATAAATGATACGAGAATTACTGGGGATGCCCTCAAGATTGATTCAATCTTAGATTTAGGGCCCGTTTCGCATACACTTGCAACTGCGCACTACGAGTCGGGCCGTCCTTACGGTGCGCCGACAGATACTGGTCCTATAAATGTCATAGATATTGTTTTTGACTATCCCACCCGTGCAACTATCAAGAAAACGACTACCGAAACTCCCAACAAGAAGAATGATGACGGGGATTATGTTACTTTCAGTGCGCATACAGAGGTCGCAAACAGAGCCTACTATCCACCCATTCCAGAACACTTACGAGCTGAGATTGACCGTATTCGAAATGAGTATGACAAAATGGCACGTGATGCTTATGAGAAAGACTCATTTATGTATGAAATGGGGGGCGATATGCGTATAGACATAGCAAAATCTCAAGAGTTGGCGCCACTATACAATCTAATATAAAGACGTAATTAAGATACATCAAGGAACGCTTCCTAGACCCCTCTCCATGCTTCCAGTGAGCAACAAAAACCCGTTCATGTCTTTTCACCTCTTTACCTCAAAGAAGACCCCACAAATTTTATTTCCAGATTTTACCCCGCTAACGCCATTTACTGCTGCACACTAGCACCATTTATCGGACACTGAACTCTAAGAAATCATGTACCACGCAACTAGTTAAGCTAGGGATATGTACGAAAATTAAAACTTACCTTGTTCGCATCATCTTGTGCTGTAGCCATGCTATCTGCAAATAGTGGTTCAGTCTTTAGGTACTTATAGTATGTAGACCTCGAAATCTTAGCGAATTTACAACTATCACTAACGTTGTAGTTGCGTTCAATGTAAAAGGCTATTTTGTCTACGGTCTTCATGTTGAATTTTGGTGGTCGCCCAATAGCATTTTTGATTGCCATAATAACTCCTCTCGTTTTTGTGTTAACCCTTACTTACTAGTATGACAGATTGAATTATGCTCTAGTATTTGAGTTACCCTTGTTGGACGCATATACTAACACCAATGGCAGATAATAACGAATGTCTACAGCTAGTGGTCACAAAGCTGAATGCGTTATACATGAACGGTACTGATTTCTTTGACGAACGCTGGGTTTTTGAGTGGGACGAGAAACTCTCAAAAGCAGATAATTTTAAGAATGCCAGTCGTGAAGAACGAGCGTTAAACACTCTAACTAATGCAGGGGTAATTGAAACTCGTTCTGATGAAAACTGGTATCGCAACCAAGTAATTGACGCACAGGAAGAACTAGAAATTGCCAAGTCAGTGAATCCTAACATACCCAAAGAATGGACAAATACTGTGTGGGGCGACTGGCATGAGACTGATCCAGCACATAGAGAGTACGACAACATCTGGTTTATAGACAAATTTGACTATGACCGTTTTATAAAATTCTGCGAAACACATGGATTCAAGTCTAACTCTACAGAAACAAAGCAACTCAAAAGTACAAAACATAAAGGAGGTGTGACGCCAACGCCAGAACCAAACAGCATTACACCCCACCCATTAGAACCACGTCATTATAGTGGTCGCAGGGGTATTCTGACTTTATCGCCAACGGTTGATGTACATATCGTGGCTAAGGGTAAGCCCAAGCGTCCAGACGGCACAAAATACATACAGTGCGAAGTAATGGATAGACTATTCAGAAGCGTCAATAGCATTAAATATGGAATAAATTTCGGTCAAGCTCTCACTGTTAATAACACAAAAATAGGTAAAAAAGAGGAGAGAAAAGTCAGTAACGCAGTTTCTGAAATTAACAAGAAAGTCGCCGCTGTTGGCGGCCCCGATAATCTGATAAAAATTCAAAATAAAAAAGTCTTTGTGAACAATTCATATCTATAAATAATCTGGTTTATTTTTCCAGAAAAACCTGCTTGTAGCATTTTGGTACAAACAAAATAAGCAGGTATTTTTATGCCTAGAAAGATGTGAGATTGCATGAAAGACTTTAAGAAAGAAAGTCACGACCAAAACAAACAAAATGGCTCAGAACACACAAATAGTGCTCCTGGCCACCAAACTACGATTTATGATACGACTTCACAGATTAAAGTTTCGTCTAAAATCGAAATAACAATCACAAGCAAGCAGCTTGGTGAAATCAAATGGTTAATTAACCAGGCTTGCAAGCAAAAACCAAACTGGCTACGCCAGAAGTTCTACATAGACCAACGCCGTCGTAAGTTCCTGAATACAGAGCTTGTGGAAGCTCAATTAGACCGTGTCTTCTGCGACCACTACCACGACACGGAAGAATGGTACGACCTCCTACATCTGCTGTGGCACAACATCAACGGAGAGCAGTCATGCAAATAGATTTCAGTCACAACTTCCCAGAAGTTACTAAACGCAATAACGGCACATACTTCGTTAAACTTCACTTCCCTAATCTTGGGTTCTACGTGAACGGTATCCGTGTCATACCGTCAAAACGTAACCAAGGCGATTACGTTGTCTATAAGCCAGCGATACTTAACGCCAATGGAGAATGGAAAACCAACTACGATTACGAAAAATCATGTGAACTCTGGTTGTACTTACAAGAACTAGCTTTGAAAGCAGTAGATGAGTACGACGACGCTTCGGAGGTCTTTGAAGATATTGAAAACATGGACATTGAAGCGGAGTTAGGTAAAGCCATTGATGAAATGGAGGGTAAGGCTTCTTAAACCCTATATAGATAATTAACTATATAGGATCACCTACAACATATAGGGTTATTAACTAACCTATAGGATTTCTGTCTAAGGGATAGCTATGAGCTGTTAGACAACAGAATAGTAGAGCAGCCGAGGTGGATCATGAAAACTAAGCAGCAAAATAAACCCTCCGAAAAACCAACGATTGAATATACAGTCGTGGAAGACGAGTTCAACGTCATAGACGGGGTCTTCGATGAATTATTTGAACAGATTGAGAAAGAAATAAGGGATAAATCGTAAGGAGTAGTATTGATATTTATTTATAAATACTTATAATGGAGATTACAATGATTGGATATAAATTTTATACGGTTCAGGAAGTCGCTGAAATGCTACAGATTCACTGGCAAAGCGTACTCACCTACATCAAAAACGGAAAACTAGAGGCCATTAAGTTAGGCAAAGGCTACCGCATAAGCGAAACGGCTTTGCAGAAATTCATAGCAGACCATTCTACGAGGAAGAAAAAATGAAAAAAGCAGCAATTTATATGCGTGTCAGCACGGCTGGTCAGGAAGAAGAACAAACAATCGACAATCAAAAAATAGAGATTATGGAGCGTGTAAACAAAGACACCGATGTAACACTAATAACAGATTACGAGTACAAGGACGAGGGTTGGAGTGGTGCGATTATCGAACGCCCCGACCTAGACCGTATGCGTTCTGACGCTCGTGAGGGTAAGTTCGAGGTGCTGTATGTCTATGACCGTGGACGCCTATCTCGCAAGTTCGTCCACCAAGAGATTATCTTGGAAGAACTCCGTGAGTGTGGCATTGAGTGCATAAGCCTACACGACATCAACGGTCAGACAACCGAAGAGGTGCTCATGGGCAGTGTTATGGGTATCTTTCATGAGTACGAACGTGTCAAAATCACCGAGCGTATGCGTATCGGTAAGGTGCGTAAAGTGCGTGAGAATAAGAAGCTGCTCGGCTATAACCCCAAGTACGGCTATGACTACTTTCCTCGCATTAAAACTGGTCCTGACGCTCGTGACGGGTACTTTGACATTAACGAACAGCAAGCCAAGGTTGTTAAACAGATATTTGAGTGGATCGCTGCTGGTGTGTCTAAACACGAGGTGAAACGCAAACTGTTCAATATGGGTATTGCCCCGCCAAAGGGCAAACGTGACCAGTGGAGTGGTGGCACACTAGACCGCATGGTTCGTGACAGCACCTACATGGGCGACCATTACTACAATAAGAGTGAGAGCGTACCTACCAAGAATCCCCAGAACCCAGACCTAAAATATCGTAAAGTTCAAAAAGGCAGCCGTAAACGCCGTCCGAAAGAAGAATGGTTTCATGTCGCCGTACCAGCTATCGTGACCTCTGACCTGTTCAACAAAGTTCAAGTGCAGCTTGAGAAGAATAAGCGTACAAATACTCGTAATAACAGCGTAAACAAATACCTTATAGGTGGCTTAATCGAGTGCGTGTGCGGTAAGGCTCGTACAGGTGACCCCGTAAGCAACGGCAGCTTATACTATCGCTGCACAGACCGCTTGAGCAAGTACCCACTAGAGCGTGAGTGTCATGAGCACGGTATCAACGTACCGGTGCTGGACGCATTGGTATGGCAAAACATTAAAGAGCTGCTCCTTAACCCCCATTTGGTTGCTGCACAAGCAAAACGCCGTCAAGGTGCGTCTCCCCTACAAAACCAGCTTAAAACCCTGCATACAAAGCTCAAGAAACTGAATAACGAACAGCGTCGCTACGATAAAGCCTACGGTCAAGATGTGATGTCTGAGCGTCGCTATAAAGACGTTATGTACGAGCTTAACGAGCAATACGAACTTGTGGTAGCCGAAATCTCTGCCCTAGAAGATGAGATGACAAACCAAAAACCCATAACCGTCGAACAATACTTTGACGGAATCGTAAATCGTGTTCAAAACTTGAGCTTTACAGAGAAAAAAGCGATAATTAAGAAAGTTATTACTAAGATTGTGGCAACAAAACAAGAAGTTAGCATTTGGGGACGTATACCTTTGTTAGCTACGCCTGAAAGCGGAACTATAAATAATCATGAAAATTCACTCTTTGCAAATCATCTGGAAAACGACAGTGAGGTTGGGTTAAATGTTGAGTATTGG
>CAYSJS010000025.1:0-4259 GCA_964431415.1 uncultured Candidatus Saccharibacteria bacterium
TGCGCAACCTCTTGGCCCATGTTCTAATATCATAATTATAGATATAGCCAGTTTACTACACAGCGAGGGCATGGACATACGGATCCTCGATGTAGCATCTGCCGGTTACGAACTTAGCTCTGATGGCATCCATCCAACCGCAAGAGGCGCTCAGGAGCTTGCATTATATGAAGCTTCCCAGATTGCTTTAATTGCCGACGAGATTCGGACTTAACCTTGCGTACACCTCAGCTACGCCTTGAATGTAGTAAAAATTGCCGCAGAATCTAAGCTTGGTCAGGCATGTCGTCGTAGACATCGCCATCGGTAACCGGTACATGTGTACCACCACCGCCAAAAACTTCGTCGAGTGAGCTTACCAGCACTTCACGCGGACGCGAACCATCTGCCGCGCCTATGATTCCCTGTTCTTCCATTGTTTCGATCAGGCGAGCTGCTCGGCCATACCCTATCCGTAAGCGCCGCTGCAATAAACTGGTTGATGCTTTACGTGCCTCTATCACCGCCCGGACCGCATCCTTCCACATGTCATCATCGGCGTCATTGGCGCCATAGTCGGCCACAATGCCGCCCTTGCCATTCAGCTGCACCGGCATACTTACCACTTCATCGTCATATTGCGGCGGGCGTTGCATGCGCAGGAAGTCGGTAAGCTTTTGTGTCTCATCATCGGTAATCAGTGCACCCTGTACACGCTTTGGCTTAGGCATATCGGCAGTGCTATACAGCATATCACCCATACCAAGCAGTTTTTCTGCACCTACGCCATCTATGATCGTACGGCTATCTACCTGGCTGGCTACCGTAAAGGCTACGCGGGCAGGAATGTTGGCTTTAATAAGGCCAGTAATAACATCTACCGAGGGACGCTGCGTCGCAAGCACCAGGTGTATACCAACCGCACGTGCCTTCTGGGCAATGCGGACAATCAGGGCTTCAACATCACGCGCGGCCATCATCATAAGATCGGCAAGCTCGTCAATAACAATAACGATATATGGCATGCCCTCTTCTTTTTTGAGCTCGTTATATTCGCCAATATTCCGTTTTCTTGCTTCGGCAAGCGTGCGGTAACGACGCTCCATCTCGGCAACCGCCCACTTAAGTGCACTTATACACTTTTCAGGCTCGGTAATAACTGGGGTAAGCAGGTGCGGAATGTCTTCGTATGGCGCCATTTCTACCTGTTTCGGGTCAACCAGTATAAGTTTTAGGTCACTCGGACTGTTGCGGTATAAAAGACTCGTCAGCAAGGCATTGATCATTACAGACTTACCAGAACCGGTCTGACCAGCAACCAGAAGGTGCGGCATTTTGTCTAGAGCGCCCACTACCCCATGTCCGGATATGTCCTTGCCTATCACTACGCCCAGTGGGTTAGTCATGGTGTTCCATTCCGGTGCATTAAGCACACTTGAGACGCGGACAGTCGCGGATTTAACATTAGGCACTTCAATACCAACAGCTTTTTGGCCAGGAATCGGCGCTTCCATACGAATGGCATGTGCACCGAGATCAAGCGCAATATTGCTCTCAAGCGCGGTAATTTTGCTTAATTTAACGCCCGACGGCGGCTTAAGCGTATACTGCGTTACCCGGGGGCCAATGTTTGCCCCTTCCATTTCGACTTCAATATTGAAGTTGGCGAGTGTATCACGAATTGTTTCGGCATTACCTTCGACGTTACCCGGGTCGGCTTTATCTTGCTTTTGATTGAGCAAGTCTAGCGATGGGAACTGCCAGTCTGGATCACTCCGTACCGTTAGCGCCTGATGATTTTCTTGCTTAGTAAGTGCTTTGGCACTGTTTTTTAGCCCGCCACCGTTTGCCGCTGCCGCCACATGCTCCACCGGTACGCCGGCATTCATCTTAAAGTTGTGCGGGGTGGCATTAACCAGCTTCGCAAGGTCGGTGTCTTCTTCGCCGCCTGAGCGTTTAAACATCCCGCCCAGCCTCAAAATGACACGTGGGTCAACCCCAAAACTAAAGAAGGCTGCCAGAACCGTAAAGGCAAAGAACATAATCGCCGCCGGAAACGTATCGAGCGCGTTCAACACCACACCGCCCAGCAAGCTACCTACATGTCCGCCGTATCCACCCACATATGTCCCGTCAGCTGCTTTGTCTAAAAAGCCCACATGCAGCCACGAGGCCGTAAATGTGAGCAGAAGCAGCATACTGATTGTATTATGCAGCGGTACCTCATGTTCTTCGGTTTTGAGCTTTATGGTTGCAAAGTACCCAAGCGCTACCGGGCTTAAGTATGCTGCCCAGCCAAGCGCCCAGTAAGCACCGTTAAACATACCGACTGGCAAGTTACCACCCACCCCAAAGCCACCTAAAAGGAGAAACAATGCGATGATAAATAATAATAGAGAGCCCGCTTGGCGCCAAAACATATTTGGCTCTTTTACTTCTTGAACCCGTGCCCTGCTTTTCCGTTTTTTCTTTTTTGCCATATTGTTTAGATTATATCACCTTGCTAAAGTTCTTGAGCCCTACGTCGCATAAGCTCGTCGTATTTTTCTTTTAGCTCAGCCAGCCTTTGCTCCGCTTCGGGGCTGGGGTGTATGGCTTGCTGCATACGCAGCCGCGCAGACTCTTCTTCTATCACGGCAAGTTTTGGTTGTCCTTCTGCGCCTATTCTTTGCGAAAGCTCATTTTGGCCAGCCTGCCAGGTTATCTCATCATATGCTTGTCTGAGCGCTTCAGAAAGAGGTACCATACCCATCAGCTCGTCTGCCGATAAAGTACGGGGGTCAACAAACGGTTCCTCGGGATCCTGATTTTTGTTTTCTGTACCCATGCTTCATATTATAGCAAAAATTACTACAATTGTCAATCAGGCCTAGCTCTGCCAAGGAACATCTGGAGCTGGATACTTACCGGTAACCGCTAACTATTCGTTATCCGGTCGTGGAGGCAACGTCGTGTCTGTCGGACCTGTCGTTTCTATAGGAAGCGCACCGGGCAACAGTGAAGTCATCGGAGGCAGAGATGTCGCTGCAGGAGAAGGTGTCGTAGTGGTGGGTAAATTATTAGGAGTAGCATCATCTGAAACAGCCGTACTTTGTAGGTCAGATGTCTCACTACCGGCGGCAACCGGTGCATTCACTTCGCTCGGGTCACCGCTATCGTTTACGGGGGCGTTGTTTAGTTCATCTTCATTACCTGGCCATGCAGTCATCGTAGCCTCTTCCATCGGCGCGTTCACTGGCTCGGAAGCAGCAGATATATCAGCAGACGCGTCCTGAGATTCCTCGGCCGGCATACCCACATCCTCTACTTGCTGCGAAAGAACCGGTTCAGCTTCTTCGCTTCTTTCAGCTACTAGCGTACCTTCCGGATTTGCAACAACTGCCACTCTTGTACCTTCTCCTTTTTCAGCAACGCCTTGCTCCGGAGATTTTGGCGGTAATGAAGCTGGATCAAACTCTTGCACGGAAGGTTCCTGGTGTAGCTCCACGAGACCCTTGCCTATACCTGCAGCTTTTACGGCTACAGCGGCTCCGTCTAAAGGTGCCTCTGGTACGGGCCGGTCCATAGTGTCTACGCCACCAGATGTGGCAGATGTTAGAGGGTCTTCACTCATTTTTTATTTCCTTTTTTTATTTTTGATCTTTAGTTAAAGTGTACGAGCTTTTACGAAGTTGTCAACTGCAAGTGTTCGCTTAGTCGACCCGAGCGTCCTGGTTGAGCAGCTTCATACGCATTTCTTGGAAGCGCTGCTGTTGCTCGGCAGCAATTTGTTCGGGCGTTTTCTGAACAGGCTGTTCAGCACTTTGCTGCCTTTGGCCATTATTTTGCCTACCCTCACCACGCTGCTGGCCTTCGGTTCGGCCACCACCAATAACGTTCACTACAGGGATGACAATCGGGCTGCGCTGTGTTTGTTCAAACAAGAAATGAGTAATATGTTCTTTAAGTTCAACCTTAAACCTATCCAGATCAACCCGCTTGAACCGCTGCTGTACCGCACGACGCAGTTCGGTACGGAAGTTATTCATCAAGTCCTCGCTATCACGCATATATATGAAGCCACGGCTAATGATGTCCGGGCTCGTCATAAGCTGGCCGGTCTTCTTATCTATAGTAAGCACAACCGCCACCAGACCCTCTTCAGCCAAGATAAGCCTGTCTTTTACAACCACGCCAGAAACAACCGCTCCTGACTGATCAACTAGCACCGTTCCCGTTGGCACTTCACCGCTTACCTGCATAGAGTCAGGAGTCAGTGCGATCACTTCACCGTTCTCTAC
>CAYSJS010000025.1:4359-7893 GCA_964431415.1 uncultured Candidatus Saccharibacteria bacterium
ACCATGGCACGTACCTTGGCATCGTTACCGCTGTATGGAATAGGGGTTGAGCTAAGCACCACCGTATCCTGCTCTTTGAGTTTAATGTGTTTGTGCTCACCATTACTCATGCGCTGCAGTGCCGAGCTAGGTTCGCCCTGGCTTCCGGTACAAACCACCACGATATCCGTATCGTTCAGGTTTGGCACGCTCGAAATAGGCACAAATGTACCCTTTGGAATCTTCATGAATCCATTACGGACAGCCATTTCAAGCGTAGAAACCATACTGCGACCATCCATTGCAACCTTGCGACCATGATGCACGGCTGCGTTCACGATCATCTGCACGCGGTTCATGTTGGTACTAAAAAGACCTACAAAAATTCTTCCTGGTGCTTGGTCGATAATGTCTATAAAGCTTTGCTCGATCGTGCTTTCGCTCGGCGTTCTCCCAAGCCGTTCCGGAGAGGTGCTTTCGCTAAAGAGCGCCAGTACACCTTCTTTACCGATTTGTATTAAACGCTCCGTGTCGGTACGCTCATGATCGAGCGGGTTTGGGTCGAGTCTAAAGTCACCGGTGTTAATAATGCGTCCGACCGGCGTATCAAGTACTACAACCGTAGAACCGGGTATAGAGTGCGTTACCCGGACGAGCTCCAAGAAGAACTCACCAATTTTTAGTTTTTCGTGCGTGTCTTCGTTCATGGTTACGGTGCGGAGCTCAAAACCGTCCGGCAACGGCAGGCCGAAGTTCTGGAAAATTTCCTGTACGCGACCAATAGTAAATTTACTGCCGTAAATTGGCGCCGGAAAAAGCGGCACGATGTGCGGTAACCCACCAATGTGGTCAAGGTGTCCGTGCGTAATAATATAGGCACGAATCTTATGGCGGATCGTTTCAAGGTAACTCGTGTCGCAAACACCGTAATTTATACCCGGCAAGTCAACGCCAAGATCGTTACCGCAATCAATAATGACCGCATCGTTCATGTACTCCACGACCATCATGTTTTTGCTTCCGCCGCCGTCCATACCACCCAGGCCCATAACTTTGAGTACTGGACGATCATCAATAAAGTTGGCCCGTGGGCGTTCGCCGTTTTCGTTACCTTTTGGAGCCTGCAGAACACTATTTATCGTTCTGGTTGCGTCGTCAATCGTACGTTTTTGAGCACGCATAGCAGCCCCACGCGAGCTTTTTCTTAGAGGGTTGCCGCTAGCATTGCCGCTTGCATCGGGCCGGTTCTGACGCGGCGCATTGTTACGCTGGTTGTTGCCTCTTGGGCCCCTATTAGACCGTTGACCACCTTGTGGTCTCGGACGTCTTGGAGCTCCTGAATTGTTATTTGAATTTTGATCCATATATGTATTATTCCTTTCTATTTAGAATGATTAGTTTTATTGGATTTTCTGAATTATTAAGGGAATTTTGACAAAGTCATCTATGAGCGTTTGTCTAAGACCCCCATTGTATAAGGCCGCCGCCGGATGAAATAAGGGGAGATATACCTGTCCCTTATACCGCTTGGGCTCGCCATGCACTTGGCTGATTTTCAGCCCGGGCAGCAACACATCCATGCTGTGCTTGCCCAGGGTGACAATCAATTTCGGCTTAATTACTTCTATTTGTTGCTGCAGATAGAGCAAAAAAGCGGCTTTTTCTTCCGGAAGCGGGTCGCGGTTGTTTGGCGGCCGGTACTTCACGATGTTAGTGATGTAAATGTCCTCTCGTTTTAAGTCTATAAGCGCTAACATCTCGCCTAAAAACTTCCCGCTGGCACCTACGAATGGTCGGCCTTGGATGTCTTCGTTCTTGCCCGGCGCCTCGCCAATAAAGACGATATCGGCATCCGGATTTCCATCTCCAAAAACCAGCTGGGTGGCCTGCTTGGCCAAATCTGGGCAGACATTATTCTTTAAGATATCTGCCTTAATTCGGTCGAGCAGCTGCTGTTTACTTACCATGCTTTTTAAAAGAGCTCCCTTGCCTATTTTCCTTTTTTTGATTTTGCAAACTCGAGAAGCTCATTTAGATTCGCTTCGGACTGTTTCTTGATCTTACGCGGCGTCTCAACCGGCTCTCTTTTTGCCCAAGCCCACCCAACTATCATGCCCGCTATCAAAATAAACACTCCACCGGTTGCCCCGTACCCATCGTTCTGAACCACATCAAGTCCTTGCCCAGCTTGTGTCACCCATCTAAAACCGTACACGCCTAGGATAATGGCCAAGATTATGAGCGTTGCATGATTTTTCTTACGTGCCATATTACCTCCTCATGTACTTTTCTTCTCTTAAGAACACCACTGCGACATATGACACCGAAGATGCTAGGCAGAAAACTGCCGCCACTATAAGCAGAGTTTCTTTCCAGAGATTACCAAATAAACCAAAGCTAAACAGAATAAACGATAGTAACAAACCAGCTCTAGAGATTTGCAGTAGCCGGTAATGCGGGAGATCTTTAGCGTGCTGTATGTCGTATCGCCGCTTACCTGCAAGTTCAAGGAGTTGATTTGTTTTCATTTCCCTACTTCTTTAGTTCCCGTGCGGCTGCTTTCATGCTCAGATTCAAACGGCCGCGATCATCGATAGCAACCAGTTTAACGTCAACCAAGTCACCTTCTTTTACCACGTCACTGACCTTTTCGACCCGTTCTTCTGAAAGTTCTGAAATGTGTACTAAACCGTCTTTGCCCGGCAATATCTGCACAAACGCACCAAAGTCCATGACGTTTACTACTGGTACTTGCTCGTAGATGGTGCCCACTTCTGGCTCAACCGCAATACCTTTAATCCACTTAATTGCAGCGTCAATCTTTTCTTTGTCGGGGCTGGCAATCATAACCGTTCCATCGTCTTTAATATCGATTTCAGTGCCGGTTTCGGCGGTGATTTTCTGGATCACTTCACCGCCCTTGCCAATCACTTCACGAATTTTCTCAGGATTAATCATGATCGATTCAACGCGCGGTGCATACGGGCTCATCTCGCCTGGCTTGCTAATAGTGGTCAGCATATGGCGCAAGATCTCAGCACGACCCTCTTTGCCTTGCAAAAGCGCCTGCTTTAGAATTTCTACCGGCAAACCGTGCACCTTCATGTCCATCTGGAGTGCGGTAATACCCTTTTCCGTGCCCGCAGTCTTAAAGTCCATGTCGCCGGCAAAATCTTCTGCATCGGCAATGTCGCTTAAGATATATGGCGTATCCCCGTCCATCATAAGACCCATAGCTATACCGCTCACTGGCGCCTTAAGCGGCACACCCGCATCAAGCAGCGCCAAACAACTTGAACACGTTGCTGCCATACTCGTAGATCCGTTTTGGCTCATAATTTCGGTTACGCTGCGAATGGCATACGGAAAGTCCGCTTCGCTTGGCAACACCGCATCAAGTGCACGCTCTGCCAAGTAGCCATGGCCGATTTCGCGGCGACCCGGACTGCCTAGTCGACGCACTTCACCAACCGTGTATCCCGGCGCATTGTAGTGATGCATGTAGCGCCGTTCGCCTTCTTTTTCCATCGTGTCTACGAGCTGGGAGTAACTCAG
>CAYSJS010000026.1:0-7817 GCA_964431415.1 uncultured Candidatus Saccharibacteria bacterium
CTTTGCAAATCATCTGGAAAACGACAGTGAGGTTGGGTTAAATGTTGAGTATTGGTATCGTTGGATTGCCGAATGTTGGCAAGAGCACCCTGTTTAACGCGCTGACAAATAATAATATTTTGGCGGCGAATTATCCTTTTGCCACAATAGAGCCAAACACCGGCATTGTTCCCATCCCGGACCCGCGTTTAGATGCGTTAGAAAAGTTATACAGCGCCAAGAAAAAGGTGCCCGCAACGGTCACCTTTGTGGACATCGCCGGACTCGTTGCTGGCGCAAGTAAGGGTGAAGGGCTCGGGAACCAGTTCCTGGCCAATATACGTAGCTGCAATGCTATCGCGCATGTGGTGCGCGCTTTTAGCGACGCTAACGTATTAACCGACGATGCCACCGGGCAGCATGAGCCAAAAAAAGACATGGAAATTATTAATACCGAGCTCGTGCTTGCAGACCTCCAGACCGTTGAAAGACGACTGCCGGTTATCCAAAAAGAAGCTAAGGCAAACCCAAAAATACAACCGCTCGCGCTGTTTCTTGAGGAAGTGAAACAAATTTTAGACAACGGCACCCCTCTGTTCGCAGAGGAAAAAGTTATGAGTCATGAATTAAGAGATTGGCTGCAGAAAGAATTACAGCTGCTTACCCTCAAGCCCGTTATTTATATCTTTAACGTCGACGAAGATACGCTGCAAGATGATGCAAAGAAACAAGCGCTCACTAGCCTTGCCTCGCCGCAAAAAGCGGTATTTATTTGTGCCAAGTTAGAAGACGAACTGCGCAGCCTCGACGAAGCTGACCGCACCGAACTGCTTGAAAGCTACGGGCAGACGGAGTCTGGGCTCGTGCAGCTAATACACGCAGCTTACGACACACTTGGCCTGCAAAGTTACCTCACCGCGGGTGAGCAAGAAGTCCGCGCTTGGACGATTCGTAAGGGCGACACCGCGCCACAAGCCGCCGGCGTGATCCACGGTGATTTTGAAAGAGGCTTTATTGCCGCACAGATTATTAACTACGACGACCTTATTGCCGCAGGCAGCGAACAGGCCGCAAAAGCCGCCGGCAAGCTCCGCACCGAAGGCAAAAGCTACATTATGCAGCCAAACGACGTGGTTGAATTCCGCTTTAATGTATAGCTAAAGATAGAATCGGCTGACGCGGCGGCGCATCATCAGCGGCACGCGCGTGTAGGGGTTAGTAGCGCTGTACTGGAGCTGTGCAACGCCAGCTTTGTCAGGCTCTGTTTCGTGTGCAAGATACCGCACTTCGTTCGGATGCAGTTGCTGCTGGCGCATCTCCATGACTTTGTCCTGCAAATACGCCGTAAGTTTACGAAGGTTTGCACTGCGGACACTAGTAAAACGTACGACCTTATTCACTGTACATACTCGTACTGTCGCATCCAATAAACGGTGACTAAAGTCGACTTCCGAAATCATATCGTAACGGACATCTTCAAGCGTGAGGTACATCGGTTTTTTATCTATAAGCAGTAAGCGACGGTCGGTCGCACACAGCATTGCAAAGCCGCCTTCGTA
Source organism: uncultured Candidatus Saccharibacteria bacterium (assembly GCA_964431415.1). GTDB lineage: Bacteria > Patescibacteriota > Saccharimonadia > Saccharimonadales > JACDBH01 > CAYSJS01. The sequence goes on from CAYSJS010000026.1 coordinate 1,539, forward strand.
ACGCCCGTTTAAGCAGTGCATAATACGCTCACCTTCCACAAGAATTTGGCAGAGTTCGTTTTTTTCGGCCCTACCCCATAGACGGAAGTCAGCATTTATGGCTTTGAGTTGCGCTTCAACGACGTTTCCGTGGACCATAGTATCTCCCCTCCTACTTATGACTTTAGAATACCTTCTATTTACTTAATGTGCCGTATGCTTCATCACCATACCTTTGTGATAATTGTCACGATACGCCAAGATTAAAAGAAAGTTTGTTCCGGTTAGGGCTATCTGTCATAATTAGCTCATGTTAGCCAGCAAAGCTCAAATAGCTGCCTTGGTCGACTTATTCCGACAAGGAACCCGCCTGACATACAAGAAAGGCGAGTTTATCATTCGTCCCGGCGAGACACCGTCCGGGATTTTTTTTATCAATTCGGGACTTGTTAAAGCGTACGACATAACAAAGTACGGTGAAGAAAACCTGTTGATCGTCCGTAAGGAAAACGAGATCTTCCCTCTTATCTGGGCTATAACCGGCCAAGAGAGGCATGTTATATACGAAGCTCTCGCACCCACCGAAGTACTACGAGTTGACCGAGAGCACTACCTGGATTATATAGAAAACCACAACGAAGTACTCGCACCGCTCCTTGACATGGCTGTAGAACTTTACCGCATACATTCTGAAAGAATCATCAACCTCGAGTATCGTTCTGTCCGCGAACGGCTTATCTCGTTCCTCTTAACAATGAGTGCACGATTCGGTCGCACCACCCCGGGCGGGAGAGTAATTGAGGTCCCATTGAAACAGCAAGACATCGCCAGTTCCATTAACGCCTCCCGCGAAACGACGAGCCGCGAGATGACCGCGCTCGAGAGAAAAGGCCTCATTAAAGTTGAACAGTCGCTGATCGTTATCACCGACATGGACACGCTCCGCGGCTACCTATAAGCCGGATTACCCCTGGCTGCTCTCCCCTAGCTCAGTTTTTTTAGTAAGTAGAATCTTTCTGCGTTGCCCTATTCACTATGAGAGGGGAACATCCCCTCTCATCGCGCCGAGAACCGGCACAGCCGGATTGCTCGGGCTGCTCTCCCCTAGCTCAGCTTCTTCAGTAAGTAAAATCGTTCTGCGTTGCCTTTTTCGCCATGCACGTCGCTGTCGGCTTTGTCCCTAATAATGAATAGCTTTTTTGTCCATTGCTCAAAATCTTTAATAACGTCACGGCGAATGCGATCATTTTTTATCACACCTTTATTCGTAAGCTGCCTGCCGGCTTCGAACTGCGGCTTCAGCATCGCAACAAGCTGAGTGTTACCCGTCATCACTTTCGTGAATACCGGCAAGATGTCGCGGAGCGATACGAAACTTACGTCAACAACAATAATGTCGTACTTTTCTATGGGCGTCGCATCTTGAGTCTTTGCCCTCCACTCCTGCGCTTTAATGATAAAATCACGAATATCGGTTTGTTCGTGCAACTCAACCCGCGCATCTTTTCGGAGCTTTGGGTGCAGTTGGTTGGTGCCCACATCGACTGCGACTACCTTTTTCGCCCCGTGCTGCAGCGCATAATCTGTAAATCCACCAGTACTGCTGCCAACGTCTAAGACAACTTTTTCTTTGAAATCGAGGCCGAGTGCAAGCGAAACAGAAGCAAGCTTTAGGCCGGCACGACTGACATATTGGTCACTATGCAGCCCGACTTTCGCTTGTTCATCCACAAAGTAGCCTGGCTTCGTCTGGACCTTGCCGTCTACTCTAACGACACCAAGACGAATATAACTCTCGGCTTGGCTACGCGTCGTAACAAGCTCGCGCGCTACCATTAAATGATCAAGTCTGTACTTCATTATTCGATGCAGGCTTAGTTTTATTGTGTTGAGTTGGCATTTTCTTGAATCTATTCCTTTACTAGATTATATCCTAGAGATACACAGCCCACGCATACGCATGTCTCATCCGAACCAAACTCATGAAAGGTGTCCTCGATCAAGACCAGTTCACAATATGCGTCCAACACTCCAGGTTTGTCTCTCAGCGCCTGTATTACGGCATCAAAATCGTCCCAATCATCTAAATTTATGCCTTCACGTCTCGCCTGCTCAGGGACACGATCCTCAAGCTCACGAATTAGAAAGCGCAGTTCATCGCAGGTCATGTTTAGATAGGGATTTACTTCACCCTCAGGATTCGCCGTAATCATCTCAGGCAGTGGCGGCATCATTAGTCTTTCTTGCGTTCGCGGTAGCTGCCGTCTTCGGTACTGACGCTAATAATATCACCGGTTTTTATAAATGCCGGCACACGAACAACTATGCCAGTTTCTAGTGTTGCATCTTTTTGAATCGAGCTTGAAGTATCACCCTTCACTGCATTTTCTGCATATGTAACTTCCAAATAGACGTTTTTAGGAAGTTCGATATTGATGACACGCCCATCAAATAGCTGCGCCTGAACAATATCGCCTTCTTTTAAGTAGCCCGCTTGATCACCAATAATATCGGCAGCAATTTCGAACTGCTCGAACGTCTCACCGTTCATGAAGTAGAAGGTGCTGCCGTCGTTGTAGAGGTATTGAACCGACTGGTTGCTTACGTCGGCGCTATCCAGCTGGTCATTACCTTTAAATGTTTTGGCTAAAACTTTGCCGTCGAGCAAACTTTTTATCTTGACGTTCACAATTGAACCGCCGCGGCCCATCACCTTTTGGTTATATTCAACAACTTTATACGGCACTCCTTCAAGCTGAAAGATAACGCCTTTTTTTAGATTAGTAATGCTTAAAGCCATTTTTAGATTATAGAATACGGATTTTGTGGTTGTAGAATCCGAAACTAAGCTCCTTATTATTTAAGTTGATCTGTTAATTGTTCACTTAAGGCAGATAAATGTGCCACGTCTGCAATACCAAGAAGATCGTGCTGACTTGCATGAAGTATAGCTTCTTGTACCTTTTTAAGCTGAGTAACCGCTTCTTCTAAAGAAAGTTGCTTTTCGTGAGTGTCGTCTGTTGAACTATATACTTCAAGCGATCTCCGCGCAGTGTAGGCACTATTCTGTAGAGTAATCATCACTTCCCGCGGCGCGCTACTGAGACTATTGAGATGTTTTGCATGCGGCAAAGTAAGGATATACTTTTCGAGCTTTTTTGCCTGCTTACCCAAAGAGTCTTTCTCGTCATGCATTTATACTACCTAGCCAGCTTACGAAGCGTTTTTTCAATGTCTTCACAGCGGTCGTGGAGGTCATCCGTGTGACGAAAATCGTAGACATCATCCTGGTTCTTGAACACATCAGTCATGCGCGCGAGGGCGCGAACTTTCTCGACCAGATTTTCTGGCTTCTTGCCCTGTTTCGCCTCACCAAGCACACTCCGGATTGCTTCTTGGAGCTGTCGCGCCCGTGAATCATCCGGGCGATCGCAGTAATCGCGCGCTCGCACCAAAAGCTGCTCTAATTGTCGTATTATTTCTTCCATCTCACCCTCCCGCTTTAATATGCACAACATTCACTTGGCCAAAAAAGTTCGAGCTTGGATGCAGTGTGTGTTTTCTAGCGAGGACCGCACATGAGCTGTACGGTTCAGTACTGCTCATGCGGACCGCATGCTAAAAACGCCACAATGCGCCAAGATTCGGACTTTTTACTATGAATTTGCGACGAAAGGCATCAACGCCAAGTGCCGTGCATTCTTAATAGCACGAGCAAGCTGACGCTGCTGGCTTTCAGTAAGCCCGGTCTTTTTGCGCTGTTCAATCTGTCCAAACATGTTTACGTAGCGCTGCAAGGTCTTAAAGTCCTTGTGATCAAAATACGCCACATCAGTCCTGTGTTTAAAAATCTTCGCCATCTTTTCTCTCCTTAATTATGTGCGTGCTTTTGTGGATCGGCATATCTCGGGCGGATGCTTCCGGTTAAAAACTCGCCGTACCGACCAGTACGTCTCCGTTTTTATCCTCAGCCTCCATCCCGACCTATGCTCGCCCACAAAACCACTTAACTTACTAGTCTGTAGGTTTTTAAAGCCTCGAGTTGGCTTGTTTTACAATGGTGCTTTTAAGGAATTTTGGGCTGTGCATACCGGTGCAAAAACCGAGCACGAAATTTCCTAGCTGTATTTTACATACAGTGAAAATTTCTGACGCAGGTTTTAGCCCGGTATGTGCGCCCTAAAATTTCTTAAAAGGGGATGTCGTCTAGATTAATCGGCTCATCACCAATATCCTCAATAACCACATCATCCTTGGCTGGCTTCTTTGACGGCTTTACGGCACCAGAATCATTCGAAGAGCCATAGCTACTTCCGCCACTCTGCGAGCCTTCACCACCATCACGTCCACCAAGGAATGTAACGTCCTGAGCGACCACTTCCACCTTGGTACGCTTTTGGCCGTCTTTCTCCCAACTACTGCTTTGTAAACGTCCACTTACAAGTGCCGGACGGCCTTTTGTAAGATACTGTGCTACTCGCTCGCCCAGTGGACCCCAGGCAACAACATCGACGTAGTCGGTTGCTTCCTGCCAGTTGCCGTCGGCTCCCTTGTAGCTACGGTTGAGCGCTAAGCTAAAGCTACAGACACTCTGCCCGTTTGGGGTGCTCCGGAGTTCCGGATCCCTCGTTAAATTTCCCATAAGAATGACTTGGTTGAATGACCGTGCCATATCTCTACCCCTTTCTTACAAGAACTATGTCTTGGAATATTAATTTGTACTACTACGTTAGTCCGTTAATACAAATTAATCTATTGTAAAATTTACTCTTCGTCTTTAGTGTCTTCGTCGTCACGGGCGTCGGCACGCTCACCGCGCGCTGCAGCTTTTTCGGCCTTTTCAGCCTTCAAAGCTTCAGCTTTGGCGATCTTCTTCAGATCTGGCTTCGTGATCAAGAAGCGAATCACTTCATCGGTGATATTGAGCGTATCATTTACTTTACGGATGCTCTCAGCCGGCAGCTCTGCCGTATAGAACACGTAAATAGCAAATTCCTGCTTCTTAATTGGGTATGCAAGCTTGCGCTTACCCCAGTTATCGGTATTTGTAATGGTACCGCCGCCAGCAGTAATGATGCCTTCGATCTTGCTGGTTGCTTTTTCGAGGTCGATTTCTAGACCTGGATCAAACAATACCGCGATTTCGTATTGGTTCATCGTTTCCTTTCTTGAAGAAAACAGAGAGATTAAAGAAGTAAGATGAGGGATTATAGAATGAGCAAAAAGCACAATCTGTAATCTGTAATCTAAATTCTAAATTCTGTCTATTAACTTCCTTTGGTTCTTAAGATTGAGTGCCTTAGAGCCTCAACCAAGAAGTTAGTTAATAACAGGGGTAATTATATAACTCTACGCCACAATAGTCAATCGTGTAGCTCTTTTACTGGTCGTATGACTCAAGAATTAAGCTTCTAGATCTACTACCGGTGGCACAACAGGTTCAATCAGCACACCTCTCTCGAGCATTCTTCTCAATCGCTCACGTATGGCCGATTCCGATTCACGAGGTGTTGAGTTATAGTAAGTCAGCGTTACATCTTCTACAAAACCCGTATCTACATCGACGACAAGTTTCTCAGTACTTTCATTCATACAACACTCCTTAGTAACCGTCTTACGCACTCAATTATAACACCGAAGACGCACCGCGTTACGCAGCAACGAGCGGCGGAAGGCTTTCATCGGTCTTAGCAATACTCTTGCTCAGCATGTAAGCACAAGCTTTTTTACATATTTTATAGTTTCCTCGTAGTATAGACCGGTTCTGAAGAGTGTGTATTGACGAATTATATAAATAGTATTACGGTAACCTTACTAAGGAGTTGGTGTGCAAAGCAGAAGAAATCACGAAGGATCGGTGCCAGGAACGTTACTTGCCTTTGCCGTGACCACAGGTTTAGGAGCTTTAGCTTTCAACGTTCATGGCACCAGAGACAAGCTCATCGAAGCTGTTTATCCAGAACCAACCGTGCCTACATATGACACTCTCGCCTCGCTTCCAGAGCCTTCATTTACAACAATCTACGTACAACCAGAGATAACACCAGCTACTTTAGAGACCGGACCTACCACATCCCTAGCATCCACACGACCTATTACCATGGTCCATATAGGTGATTCTATTGGTGTCTTAAAGTTTGACGCCGGCGGTTACGAACAAACCCTCGCTGTAAACGGTATTGAACTACTCGCGCACGACGAAAAAGGCGCTCGCCCAATTGTATGGAGCCCCTGCGACACCGACCCAGCATCTGAAAGATGCGAAGGCCCAGCCTGGCAATGGGACGCGTCTAAAAACAT
>CAYSJS010000027.1:0-6674 GCA_964431415.1 uncultured Candidatus Saccharibacteria bacterium
AAGATTAAGCGCTTGGACAAGATTGAAGATGAAAAAGTCTTTGTACTGGGGGATAACCCTAGTTCAAGTACAGATAGCCGACACTTTGGCTGGCTGGCGCACGCAGATATTGTGGGCGTCGTGCTTATGCCAAGATCGTTACGGCGCGGGTAACAACCAGCGCTACGGTCACAACCGAAATAAGTGATTGCATCGTCATGAGCAGCTTGGCCCGGTGCGTAAGCGGCACGGTGTCGTTGGGGCTAAAAGCGACTGCATTGGTGATCGAAATATAGAGATAATCAAAAAAAGATGGCGTCCAGTTTTTGTCTATAGGGCTATCGGCCGGCAGGCGCATTTGCGGAAACAAAAAATCTATGGGCCGCACCTTAGGACTCTGATTTTGTATGCCGTCACTATCGAGCTCCCAGTACCAAAGACCAAAGATCACGATATTGGTTATATATATGACCATTGCCGAGCCAATAAGCGCACGTCCGCTCGTCGCGTTTCCGGTTAAAAGACCATGAATAACCAAGATTAGCGATAATATGTTGGCAACTGAAATGACCGCAATAAGCAGCAGGGCGAGCGTGTGACGCAACCCGCGGTTGCCGGGTTTATCCCTTGGCTTAATAACCGCCAAAGAAAAGAGCAAGAATACCTCAAACAGGGCGATCAGGTACTTTGGCCCAATCGTGAGCTCGTGGTTCAAGATAATCTGCATACCAATGGCAAGCAGCACAGCTACCTGCACATGCCACATCGGCTCAATCTTATTTTTGTAGTGAACACTAGCTAGCTTCATATTTAAAACTAGTATAGCAAATTGCTCGGCTTAAATACGCCCTAAAGCGATTTCTCTACACGGAAAGTAAGATATTATCAGCTTGCCCCCGTCATTCCTCCCCAGCCGCTGGTTGTCGTATCCAGTGCATCATATGCAACATGGGGAGGCTTGGTAGTAACAAGCGTAATACGTACCACCCCGGCGCCGCAAGCACCCAGTCCTGCGCCTACCCAAAGCTATACCCCACCAAAAATTGCTACCGTGAATGGTTACAATATTTTAGATATTAAGAATGCATCCGGTTTGAAATATGTGCCTACTTCGATTAAGACAGTCGGATGTATTTCTTTCGGATGGGAGTATAGTCGTGGTATAGGAGGGGGATCTGGATACACATCATGCAGTAACGGAAGTGCGTACCTAACAGGCAGGATGTTCGTTAGCCGACCAAGCGCTTCCGTTTCTTTAACTTTACCCGTTTCTGAACCGGTGGATGGTTGCGAGGCGGATCTTACGATAGCGCACTGGGGCGTAATGCTAACGGTTGGCCTAAATGGCATTTCAGAAGTAGGATTCTCTCTGCCTGGTTGGTCTGTTGGTATATCTTGTACTAGTAGAGTAAGATAATATTGACGAAACCGACCAGAAGGGAATATAGAATTGGATAATCTACCAGCTGGACTTATGTTTATAGCTGCAGGGCTGGTAGCCTTTTTTACACGAGACTACTTAGTGGATCAGTCTTTTGATGCGCAAAAGAGCTTCTGGGGCTTTAAATTTAGTGATGAAACGAGGAACTATTATAAGAAGAGGGGCCTACCAATAATTTGTGCATTGTTTGTGCTCTTCGGGATACTCGTAATACTCGGTGTTATCAAAAAGTAAGTTTGGGGCTTCAATATGAGTGACGGTATTATGTATTTTATCGTAAGCCTAATGTGGATGCTACTTATGGTAATGTATATTGTTAATGTCTATTACTACTTAAGAACCAAGATGAATATTATGGGAGAGCTAGTCGAACAAAAAAGTATAGGCTACAAAAAATACCAAAGCTTTTCAAGTAAAAAAGGTAGAACTGCTGCATGGGTCGTTCTTCTTTGCTCAGGCGGCAACTTGCTGATCGCTATAAATAATGTACTGCAGGCTGACGGCAATAGAGTTCTTGCGGTAAGTGCAGCCCTGATCATCACTGCCTTTGCATTAAGTCTAATAGCAGTAAAAGAAAAGATAAAATCAAGAATGAGGTAGCGCTGTTGTTTGATGGAATATGAGTTAACCAGGTCGATATACTTTGTTGTACTCCAATAGTATATCTTAAATGGAGGTAGGTATGACGGATGTAATTAGCGGGACGGCTCTGATAGCAGCAGGGTTCAGTATGGTACTTTTTAGAAAACGGTTTGCGCGTTCATCGGTTGACTTTCAAAATAAAAGCTTTGGTTTTCGTTTCAAAGAAAAAGAAGTAAAAGGTAGCAGCTTGGCGTTCATTATTATTGGTGTGGCTGTTATTATGGCGGGAGTTCTTACGCTTATGGGAAAAAGTTGGTAGCTGGTTAAAAAGGCCTCATAATCATTGGTTGTAATGGACACACTTCAAATCGCTCAAGTCATCACAGCACTGGTAGGTTTAGCTTCTTTTTGCCTAGCGAGCTATAAGGCAGGATATGTCATCTACTATTCTGACGCTTTTTGGAGCAAGGATAGGCCTAGGCACTATATAGACAAGTCAAAAGTTGCCCCTTTCGTGACAATTCTCGTTCTTTCGCTGCTTTTCTTTCTTGGGGTTTTCTTGTTGATTGGACTTGATGCGAATACTGCATTTATATATGGATTGATAAATACCATATTAGCGTCGTGGGCGCTAACTTACTGGATACTACTAGATGAAAGAGCTAATACCAAGGGTAATAAAGCGAAAAAAAGAGTAAAATAAAGATATAAACCTTGAACTGGCATAGGAAGCAATATGAGTAGTATTCAAGAAGTAGGCATAACCATAACGGCAATTGTATTCGTAGCGTCTTATTTTTTAACAAGTTATAAGGCTGGGTACCTATTGGTGGTGTCTCCTAAGTCTGTGCGTGCTATTTGGGAAGTTAAAAAAGATAAAATAATACCCTTTATCTTGGCTGTTTGTTCGGCTCTAGTAATATTTAGTTTTTTGTTTTATGTGGTGCTTGACTCATTTGAAAATAAAAATTTCTACATTTTCATCAATATGCTAAGCGTTACTTTGTTATTTCTCCATTCAATTCTTTTGAAGTCCCCAGTAAAAATACGCGATAAGAAAGATCTAAGAAAAATAAACGAGCGTTAATATTGGTTCATTATTCTCCGTTAAGTCTAAAGACTTGTCTTTATGGGGGGTGTGGCAATTAGTAGAGTCAAAAGATAAAAGCATAGTGACCAAGGTGACATGTTTATATACATTACAACATAAGAGGAGTATCCTAACAGGAATCTACCTCTCCCCGAGAAGGCATAAAGTTTGCTTATATAAAAGAAGAGAGATACAACATGAATGTGATAATAGAGAACCTGCCGGCGGGACTTATGCTCATAGTTGTGGGAGTAATAATATTCTTTGCAGGGGGGCACATTCTGGATCAGTCGTTTGATGTGCAAAAGAGCTTTTGGGGGTTTGAGTTCAGCGATGCCACCAAGAACTTTCACAAGAAGTGGGGCGTGCGGGTAATTAGCATATTGACGATACTTTTCGGCATACTCGTAATATTCGGTGTTATCAAAGAGTAGGTTTATCTACGCTTGACCGTTGGTCTCTTCCACGATCTTATGTAGACGTACATATATAATATATAAGTAATGCGAGGGGACGCTTTTGAAAAATATACTGCCTGGTCTAGTGTTATTACGACTGGCTTTCTATAGTTATTGGCATCCTAGTACTATGCGGTATTATTTAACATATAAGACAAAGGAGCGCATACGAATCCAAACTTAGCTATAGTTATTGACGCGTCATTTACACTCGGATCATTTATTTTGCTTGCGCGTACTATATATTTAAAGAAACATCGCGCCGCGATTTTGAAGAAATATAAAAAGGATGTAATGAGATACAAAATTGCCGAAGGGATGACGAGTGCTAGACGTTTAGTGCTAGCAATAATCCTTACGTTATTCATGTCTTGTAAGACTATGTATGATATAGCTAATCTCGAGCCCCGTAACGGCGAATCGTTAGCCCAACTCTTAGTGTTTCTGCTCAGCTTCAGTTTAGGACTATCGGGAGTAGTTGCATTAACATGTTACTTTACCTTCAGAAAATATGACATGATAATCAAGCCTTAGCTAGAAGTAGTGGGATAATTTATGAAAAATATTGAAATCGGGATAGTCATGATTGCGGCAGGGTGCGCGCTAGCTATTTTTAGGGAAAAGTTTGTGCGAGCTGCCATACAACTTCAAAAAGAAAATTTTGGCTTTAAATATCAAGAAAAGTCTATAAGAAGGAGCATTCTTCTCGCCCCAGTATTTGGGCTGTTATTTGTCGTATACGGAATTCTTCTGTTAATTGGAGTCGTCGACTGAATATTTAAAGTGAACAGCTGCCATCTTCCATTAGTGGTTTGATTGGTGCACTAGTAGGATTCCTCTTAGGAGAATTTGAGAAAAGGGAAGCAAAGAGTTTGAGCGGGGTCTAGATGAGGTAGTGAGGCCTTGGAATAATTAGCGAAAAGTAGAAGTTGGAGAGGATGTAGAGTTAAAGATATAATAGAATAAAAGGTATATATGGCTTCAGAAACATATTATTATTGCTTTAGCTTATTACTGGTACTTGCTTTTGGATTTAACATTGCAAATATGGTATTTTTTAGAGCTAAAGGCAAAACCTTGCTCAATCAAAAATACAAGCTAAATACTAAAGAGTACAACAACTTAAAAAAGTTTTCGAGCAATCATGGAATAGCAATCGGGATTTTGCTTTTTATACTATCAATAATCAACCTTATTTATAATATAATAAGACTTCTTGATTTGGATTACCCAGCTGCGCGTTCGCTTTTGTACTGGGCGCCTATAGCTATAGCGGCTTTGTTTTTTGGGTTAATGAGATTTGCATATATACACGGTATATATGGGCCCGTGAACAAAGATAAAGGCAGTAAGCCAAGATAGCTATGCTAGCCTACAGCATCTTTATGGTCGTTCCTGCAGTTGTGACTACTATTTACGCCGTTCATCTTGCATTCGTCATATATAACCGCCATTACCATAAGCTAATAACAGCTAGACATAAAAAGGGTTTGCCGGGCTATGAGATATATATGAAAATATATACTCCCAGATATTTTGCATGTACTGTGGGTGTGAGTCTATTATTTTTTATCTGGGCTTGTACTTGATTTTTATAGAAGCACGGCAAAAGTTTCATTATTAGCGACGATTCTTGTTACTATTCTTACTATCTCCATTGGGGGACTTTATGTATTATCTTTAATATTTAAGCAAAAGTGATACTGGGCATTGATAAGAGCGCATACAACGAATTACTATTAGAAGGGTAAGGAAAACAATGGGACCTGTGACATATTATTTATTTTTCAGCATCATTGCCGTTTTAATGACCGGTTTGTATGTTGCTAATGCCTCCTACTACAGACTAAAAGGTAAGACAATGGTTGGGGAAAAGTATGAACCAGGCACACCGAGCTATAAGGCGCTCGAAAAGAATACGAGTACACCCAAGATAGTAACTGGCTCAGTATTATTTCCGCTCTTTGTTATTAATTTGATATATATAGTCCACAGGATTATTGCCAAATACGATTCGAGCTATTCGCTAACTGTTTTGATATATGCGCCACTATTCATGCTTTTAATTACCTTCATTGTTGGCTTTAAGGCATATAATAACTTCAATAAAAAGAACAAGTAACACTACCGCAGGAGTCAATATGAACAATGCTCAAGAAATAGGTTTGAACATGACGATAATCGTTGCGGTGCTTTCATATGCAGCAACAAGTTACAAGGCCGGGTTCTTGTTATTATTTTCACCAAAGTCGGGGCGTGCTATTTGGGAAGTTAAAAGAGATAAAGTAATACCCTTTATCTTGGCCGTTTGTTCGACTCTAGTAATATTTAGTCTTTTGTTTTACGTGGTGCTTGACTCATTTGATAATAAAAATCTCTACATATTTATTAATATGCTAAGTGTTACTTTGACGCTACTTCACTGGATTCTTCTTAAAACACCCCTAAAAATTCGCGACAAAAAAGACTTAAGAAAGTTTAACGAGCGCTAAGATTAATTTAGTGTTTTCGCTAATTCCAATAACGTGTCAATATGTGTTGTATGAAAGAAGCGGCATTATGAACAACAGCGAATCGATCCTAGTTATCGTTTCATTTATATTTAGCCTGGCATTATATTGTGTAGTTTTAATTAAAGGGAATAGACCGAGCTTGTTGTATAAGGGTGTTACTTTCGATAAGTCGAAAGTAACAGTATTTACTAAATTTATGACACTGGTTTTTGTGGCCAGCCTGTTTACTGGTTGGGTAATAACAAGAGAGATTTCTCTTATTCTTGGATTCACTGGTATAAACCTGTTCATGGCAGCAGTTATGGGCCTAAACATATTTCTTTATCATCGTCCTGAAAGCAGGAAGTAAAAAATCTTGTCAAAGTAAGGTCGTTTGCCCTCTTTTATTTGCACATAAATATGATGCTTCGCTCTGTCATATATGCATCTGTTATTTTTGTTATAAATCTGTTACAATTTGTGCTGTTTCATGCTAAACAATTTATATTGGGAGTTCGCCAAGTGGTAAGGCACTAGGTTTTGGTCCTAGCATTCGGGGGTTCGAATCCCTCACTCCCAGCCAAGAAAACAGCTCACCGAAAGGTGGGCTTTTTTCTTGGCTACTGGTTTAG
>CAYSJS010000028.1:0-6499 GCA_964431415.1 uncultured Candidatus Saccharibacteria bacterium
CGTGCCAGGGACGTACCGGTTCTTGAACCGTGTATGGAACTTGGTACAGGAGTACTTGGAGAAGCTGCCAGCAGGCAGTAACCAGGTAGCAGACAAACAAGAAGGCGGCGAACAAAAGCCAGAAGAGAACGCAAACATTTTAAGAATCGTGCATCCGGCGATCAAAAAGGTCACCGAAGACCTAGAAGACCAAAAGTATAACACGGCGATCGCAACGATGATGAAATGTACAAACGACCTCTACGATTTGCGTGCCAAAGAAGGGTTTGCAGATGCCGCAGCGTGGCGTCAGGCGCTCGAGAGCCTTGTAATGCTTATTGGGCCATTTGCGCCGCACACAGCCGAAGAACTGTGGCATGACCTTGGGCATGAAGACAGTGTGCATGTAGACCACTGGCCAACATGGGAAGATGCCTATCTTGCAAGTGATACGGTACGCATTGCGGTGCAGGTTAACGGAAAACTTCGCGGAGTTATTACCGTTGCTTCCGGAAGTGACGAAGCAACGGTGATAGCGGCGGCACTTGCCGACTCAAAGGTGAGCAGCTACGTAACCGAATCGCCCAAGAAGACTATATACGTGCCAAATAAGCTCGTTAGTATTGTGCTTTAGCAAATCGGCAGCCAGAGATCGGTCGTCTTGGTGCCCGGCTCTACTGGTCTGTTATGGAAAGCTAACCACTCTAAAACGTCGGCAGGGTTTTCTTGAGGACATACATTTTCGGCGAGATCACCGAATGAAGTATACGGTACGTCTTCTACGAAATGTCCTGGATACATAGGCCTCTCTGGAATACTTAAGATGTCGGCGTCCCATGCGGCATAGCCAACATAGCCTGCGCATGCCGCAATGGCCAGTGCGCGAATGGGGTGGCGGTTTACGGAAGTTTGGCGCTGTACCTCGGTCATATAGGTATTAGCATATAGCTTTTTGTCGCAAACACAACCGTTCGTCTGCTCTTAAACCATTATAGGCTGAGCGGTATATATTTGGGTATGTCTTGAGATTTATACAAAAAACAGATATAATGTGATGCAAGATTAACATTTTAATATAAGAAGGAGCTTGTTTTTTAATGGGTAAACCCAAAAAACGAACATCGCACCGCGCCACCGGCGCACGCCGCAGCCATCTGGTTGTAAAGCTTGCGCGTCAGGTGAACGCAAAGTCTCCCGTCAAAGCTTTTACGACGGTTAAAGAGTTTGGCAAAAAAACCGCTAAAACCGTCAGCAAGTAGGCGGCTAAGTAGGGTATACTGGTAGTAAGGCACGTATTTCGTCCTTGCTATATACCGTTAGCCACATCTGTTTAAGAAGTACAAAATGGACTTTTTAGTCAGACGAAGCAATATGTATGTAGCCAAAGAAATACGCACCGTAAGGGTAGCATAAGCGGAAATTAACAATTATATGGCATCGAATCGTCACCTAGGTCGAATAGTCGCCCTTCAAACTTTGTACGAGCAAGATTTTCGTCTTGAGGCGGAAGATACTTCATTTGATTTGCTTGAAGTTTTAGGCAGAAACATAGACCGATATCATGAAACGATCGAGGATACGTCTTTTATTCGTAAGCTGGTCGAAGGGGTTAGTAAGCTCAGCAAAAAGCTCGATGAGCTTATACAGCCCGTAGCGCCGGAATGGCCTATAGACCAAATTGCGCGAATGGACCGTATTATCTTGCGCATGGGTGCGTATGAGCTGCTGTATAGCAAAGAAGTTCCGCCTAAAGTTGTCATTAACGAAGCCGTAGAGCTTGCCAAAGCTTTTGGCGGCGACAATAGTTCTAAATTCGTTAACGGTGTGCTGGGTACGCTGCTACGGCAGCAAACCGGCGAAGCAACGGATAAGAAGTCCTAGTTACTGCCTTCTTCCCGACCACTCGATACCCTGTTGCCAAGAGAACGTGCGATAAAGGTCGTTTTAAAAAGCAAGCAGAATGAACCATGCAAAGACCTAAGCCAATAAAAGGATTTAAGACATTTATTCACCGGCGTAGACCGGCGATAAGCGAAGTAGTGCGCGAACCCACCGCCGGCGGTGTGGTCTTTCGTCATAATGAAAAGACCGGTGCGATAGAGTTTCTCCTTATTCAGGATGCAAAGAATCGCTGGACTATTCCGAAGGGACATATTGAAGAAGGAGAAGATTCCAAGCAGACTGCCGAGCGCGAAATACGCGAGGAAACGGGTCTTCAGGAAATGGAAGTACTTAGCTGGCTGGGCAAGATAAACTTTCGGTACCGCAGGGTTTCGAGCTTAGTGCTCATGACCACAGAAATCTTTTTAGTGCGCGCTAAAGGAGACACCGATTCGCTCCAGCCGGAAGATTGGATGAACGGATGCAAGTGGCTCGATTCTAAGGATGCGCTCAATAAAATTGAATATGAAGATATTGGCAAGCTAATGCTCGTTGCACTTAGTAAAATACGTAAGGATAAGCTGTAAAAAATCTATGGATACCTCTCTGTACACCGCGTTTGCAAAAGACGTATTGGGGATTAGTTTTAACGAAATTCAGTATTTAATCACCGCATTTACGCACCGTTCATATCTAAATGAACACCGAAAGACGGTGCACGAGCACAATGAGCGGCTTGAGTTTTTGGGTGATGCGGTGCTCGAACTGGTCGTAACCGAATATCTATACAGTAACTATAACGAGCCGGAAGGTATTTTAACGAACTGGCGCAGCGCGCTGGTACGGACAGAAAGCATTAGTGCGGCAGCCTCGCGGCTCGGTTTTGAGCCGCTGCTTCGGCTAAGCCGCGGCGAAAAAAGAGGTACGGACCGTGCGCGAGCCCAAATCTTGGCCAACTGTTTTGAAGCGGTAATAGGTGCGATTTATTTGGATCAAGGTTATGAAGCTGCAAAGGGCATGATCGAAAAAGCGATTTTGTCTACTTTTGCCGATATCTTAGCCTCTGGTTCATGGCTAGACCCAAAATCTCGCATGCAAGAGGTCGCCCAGAGCGAACTCGGCTTTACGCCCGTGTATAAGGTGATCGAAGAGGTCGGCCCCGACCACGACAAGATTTTTACGGTAGCGGTTTTGGTGGATGAAAAGGTCTACGGTAGCGGGAAAGGTCCAAGCAAGCAGGCGGCACAGCAGGCCGCCGCCGAAGCAGCTCTCAAGAAGCTCAAGAAGTAGAAGAGCGTATACCGTATATGGTATTTCGTATACCGTATTGCGTATAAGACAAAGAAGCAGACCGGTATAATAGGTTATGCGCAATACGAGATACGGCATACTTTATACGTTCTCCTGGTATCTGTTGACAGATAGAGGTTATATCTGTAAAATAAGCAGAAGATTATTTTTATAACTCTAAAGTAAGTAAGGAATATATTAATCTATGCTCGCTATTCGTTTGCAACGCACTGGTCGTAAAGGTCACGCACAGTTTCGTGTGATCGTTCAGGAATCACGCCGCACTCCATCAAGCGGTAATATCGTTGCCGCCCTCGGAAGCTACGACCCGCACACCAAGGCAGTGACTTTGGACAAAGAAAAAGCAGCAACTTACTTGAATAACGGCGCACAGCCATCGCCGCGTGTTGCGCTTTTGCTCCAAAAAGAAGGTGTAAAATTACCATCTTGGGTAAAGATCGACACCGATAAAAAGCGTGCAATCAAGAATACTGAAAAATTGCGCCGTAACCAGACTCCAGAGCCGGTAGAAGCGCCCGCAGCAGAAGCTGAAGTAGAAGCAGAAGCTGCCGAAACACCCGAAACTCCCGCTGAAGCCTAGAGTTTTTAGATTAAGCAATAGCGCGAAAACGCGAAGCTCTGTATAATACTTCTGTAGTGAATTACATGAGGAGACCGCTCTATGAGTAGCATTGACCAACAGTTCATCGAATATATCGTAAAGTCATTAGTTGGCAACCCAGACGCCGTAAAGATCGACCGTCGTATAGACGAAAAGGGCGTATTACTAGAACTTACCGTAGACCCAGAAGATCTTGGTCGGGTAATTGGAAAGCGCGGCGCAACTGCCCAAAGTCTGCGCACCTTGCTTCGTGCTTTAGGCACAAAAAATGAGGCTCGATATAATCTAAAAATTGTAGACAACGGCGAGCCGCGGCCTTCACGCGACAACTCGGCCACCGCTTCTGACGATGATGGATCATCTTCGGGCGACTCGTGGTCAACTCCGGCACCAGCAGCAAAAACCAGCCTCAGTGATGAGCTGGACCTTGATGATGAAGAGAGTGCTGCGACAAGTAGCAAAGTGTCTAAGACACGCCAAGAACTCAGCGACCTCGACGACCTCGACATCTAGTGTTCGCTATAGCGAAGAGGGTACTCGCGTGGATCTTCGATGATCGAAAGCATATAGTGTGCCATGGCATCAAACTCCCACGGATAGACGGGCCGTACTTCATTCGTCAGGGTGTTTACGATGTATCCTAAATAGGTTTCATTATCTTCAGGCCAGAAATCCATTGCTAAAAGGTGGGGACCGTCCCGTACGATAACCCGCGGTTCGTCGTAATCGTTATAGGTATACGTAGCAGGACCGGACTGTACTATGGTAACGGACGACGTCTCCCAATAGGTTGGCTTAAGTTGACGGTCTGTCACCTTACGAAGTTCACTGACTTTAGTCATTGGTATGTTATAATATATTAATAATGAAAATACAAGTAATAACACTTTTTCCCGATATGTTCACGGGGGTGCTCGGCTCAAGTATGCTCTGGAAGGCAGCCGATCGTAAGCTCGTAGAGTACGAGATTATTGACCTGCGTCAGTTTGGGCTTGGCAAAAGAAAGACTGTGGATGACACGCCATACGGCGGTGGTGATGGTATGTTGCTCAAGCCAGAGCCGGTGGTTGCGGCTATTGAATACGCCCTAAAGAAGAGTCAAGAGTCAGGAGTCAAGAGCCAGGCGGAGAAGCCGTTAGTGTTGTTGCCAACACCAAGGGGCAAAATGTATAAGCAATCTGACGCAAAAAGATTGGCGGCGTGTGGACGGGATCTCATCATTGTCTGTCCGCGTTACGAAGGCTACGATGAACGCATAACGGCATGGGTAGACGAACAGCTGTGCATGGGGAACTATGTTTTAACGGGCGGCGAGCTGCCGGCCATGACTATAATAGACAGTGTGGTGCGGCTTATCCCCGGTGTGCTTGGGGGCGAACATTCGGCAGAAGTAGAGTCCTTTCAGGATGACGATGTTACTGTTGAATTCCCGCAGTATACTCGGCCGGTAGAGTTTCGGGGCATGAAGGTGCCTGAGGTACTGCAAAATGGAAACCACGCAGAGATCGCCAAGTGGCGGAAAGGATAATATGGGAGAAGTTATAGATTTTCGAACTCGGGGTAGGAGTAACGTACCAATCACTTGGCCAGAATTCTGCACTGCCGTTGAGGATGAGGACACTGTTCGTGCAGCTGCGATCGCATATAAAGCTGCTGCTGGAATCACGAATCGAACAGTTGCCGTACCATGGATACAGATGTTTCGTAGCGAAGATGAAGCAGAATGCGGTTCGCTACATACTATTACCGGAACGAGTGACCGCGTAGAGTCGCACGAGAATTTTCCGAGGACTTTGCAAGAAGCAGGGCTGTCTCGCCAGACGGCCATAGACCTGGCTGCGTCGAGTGTGGTAGGCGCGGTGGCATTCAATAGGGATAATCTTTACGGCAGACCCGACAGAAAAAGGGCGGTGATCGAAGAAGCGCGGAAGCATCCGTTTGAACTTGGTCGGCCGCAGGCGTGGAGTGATGACGCATTTGTGCCCATAGAAGGCGAGCCGGTACAGTCAATCCATACGCTTACACACCGCGCTGCTGCTTGTATTGCGCTTGAGGCAACCGGGCAGAAACCGCTCGTTATAGAAGAGGAGTCATTGCCCCTGCATATCGCCGCACTGACCGATCCGCTGAAACCGGGTGAACTGCGGCGCATAGTTGCCATAGCGCAGTCAGTATTTTAAAGGTAAAATAACAGCATAATCGGAGGGTAAACAATGAAGCTATTTTCTATTAAGCCAGTGTATGCACATTGTGACTTGCCATGCGGGGTGTATGACCCGGCGCAGGCGCGGATCGAGGCGCAGAGCGTGCTCGCAATCCAGGAAAAGTACGAAGGTTTTGACGAGACCGGTAAAATTCGCGCCATCATGATTAAAGAACAACGTGCAGAGCTAGTAAAGCATCACTTGTGGGTGCTCTGGAGTGATTATTTTAAGCCAGAACATCTAGAAAAATACTCAGACCTTCATGACAAGTTTTGGAAGGCAACCAAACAAGCGAGTGAATGCAAGCATCACAACGAGCCCGAAGAAGGCAAAAGACTGTTAGAGATGATTGATGAAATTGCCGAAATATTTTGGGCGACAAAAAAGGCCGCTTAAACCCCTGTTTTTGAGGCGCGTACAGGGCAATAGTATGTCCCCGGCATTGCGCCCTGGCCGGATTGTCATTGCCTCGTCCCTGCGTAGCCCGCGTCCGGGCATGGTAGTAATTGTGCGCCATTTGGGT
>CAYSJS010000029.1:0-5924 GCA_964431415.1 uncultured Candidatus Saccharibacteria bacterium
CCGACCTCGTCATTATCAGTGACGCGCTCTAACCAGCTGAGCTAATCGCCCACAGTTGAGAGAATTTGATTTCTACATTATTAAATAGCAGTGAAGCTCCGCCGGTCGGCGGACTAATTGCTCGGGCTAATCGCCCTCATCAGGGTGTTATGGTGAACTGCGTTGTTAAATGGTGGAGATGCTAACCTTACGGATGGCACCCCCATATGTTAAAAATCTTGGCCTGCCAATCGTGCGAAGCGAAGATTGGTGGAGACACAGGGACTCGAACCCTGGACCCCCTGCTTGCAAAGCAGGTGCTCTAGCCAACTGAGCTATGTCCCCTCGTCGGACCTCGACCTTATAACTCGTTTTGAAACAAAGTTTCAAAAGCTTCGTTTTACGGTCGGCTCCTCCTCTTAATTGCTCAAACAGCCGAGACGGCTTGGTTTGATCAATTAGTAAGACAGTGATACTGTCAACCGCTGTATTCTATCTTAAAATGATTATTTTCACAAGAGGGCAAGGTGCTCATGCTCGGTGCATAATGAGAGTCTTGGGGTGTTTTTTAGCTTCTGCGTAGGATATAGCGGCTTGGACGGCTGCGAGTGAGGAAAGATTTGCCCGCGACGAAGGTGACGCCAACGGCTAAGAGGCCGCCATAGGCACGCAATAAGGGGGATAGTTTGGAGAGGGTAGTGACTGCGGGAGTGGATGGGGGTAGGGGTGGAACAGTGGTGCCTAGGCTTGAGGCCGGCGTAGGGCTACTGTACTCCTGCTCGTCAACAGGTGTAGCGGGGGCGGTTGAAGCTGCAGTGTTAGGCGCTGGACGTGCGTTACGGGTTGTAGTTGTCGGGATGTATTGAAAGACCGGAGTGTTGTCGCGTGGTGTGGCGGGCTGGTTAGGTGTTATGGGGTCGCCCGCTGAGGTATTGATGCCAAAACTGCCCAGCCAGTTACCAAACACATTGATAAACAAAACCCCAAACCAGTCGCTTAGCGCCACAGTGCTGTTTGAAACATTGGCGATAGAAACGGCGGCTTGGGCATTGCCGGACGAAGCATTTCCGCCTAATGTGTTGCCGCTAACCTCTGCGTTGCCGCTTGCGGCGTGGACGCTCACATTATTTTCGATACCAAGTTGTGAAGCGGAATTAATGGATCCGGGAATGTTTGAATTGTCGGTCGTTATGCCGCCTCCGATTGCTGCCGCGGTGGAGCCGGCAGGCGCATCCATGAGCATGCCCACCCAAGAACCCATCACATTAACAAAGACCAGAAGGGCATTGCTGCCAACAATAGAGCGGCCTGTAAGGTTTAGGACGGTAACACTAGTTGAGGCGTTTCCGCTTGTCGCGTTACCCGCAGTCGTGTTGCCTATAACTGTTGCCGTACCACTGTCGGCGGTTGCTTGAACGTTATTTTTAATAGTGGTCTGATCGTTAAATGCGGCCGTAATATTACCGACTGTAGCTTCATTCATGTCTACTGTGGTACGCGGCACGTTGCTTGCGAGCACATTTCTTAAGATATCCTCCGGCAGGAGAATGTCGCCGTTCAGGTTGCCGCGAATGTTGATCGTACCTACAAAAGAGTTCCCGCTCGCGATAATGCTGTTCATCATGTTTACTACGTTTGCAATGGCTACCGCATCGCCGCTTGTCGCGTCTCCGGCAGAAGAGTTGCCGCTTACTGTTGCATCTCCTGAGGCTGCGCGTAAGGTAATATCGTTAGTAATCGTTGTATCGCTTGCAACGTTCAAGGCCATACTTTCTTGGTCTGAAGATGAAGAAAGAGCTGTAGGAGAGTACTGGGAAGGGTCAATAACCAGGTCGCCGTTCCAATCATTGATATCTGTTGTAAAAGAAGTAACTTCGCCGTTCGTGGGGCTCCATACAGATTGAAGCAAAGTAATAACAGTTGCCGAAGCGAGTGCGTCGCCGCTGGTTGCGTTTCCTCCGAGCGTATTTTTTACCACGCTCGCGTCACCTGAAACTGCGGAACTACGGATCGAGTTAGATATGGCGGCGTTATAGAAAAGATCGTACGCTCCACCCGACTCCTTGTCTGATTCGAGCGAAGAAGGGGCAGATGAAGACTTCGCGGAGGAACCTTCTAGTTTCTCGGGGTCGGCAACAGCCGGAATAGCCGAAGCAGGGACTTCGCCCCTGGGCACCGCTATTTTATTGGGTACGTATGCGCCGCTTGGGGCGTCATAGCGCCATTCGACAGTATCCCAGGTTTTTGTTTCGGGGTTATAACTATACTTTTGGGGCGATTTGGGAGCAGTTTGCCCTGTTTTTGGGTTCCACGTGTAGTAGTCATTTTCCCATAGTCCGGTAGCTTCATTAAAGGTATAGGTTTTGGATGCGTCTCCGGGAGGGGACTGGGGGCCTCTTTGTTCCTCGAGTCCGGGGGTTGCAGATGGCACATTTGAATCGGCAAAGCCAATGCTTGGGATAAAAGCGACCTGCAAAAAAATGGCTATAAGTATGCATAAGCGGGTGAGTGTTTTTTTGAGCATATGGCTTTGATCCTTGTCTGTTATGCGGTGTATTTGATACGTGTTCGTAATAAGTGTATGTGGCCCTTTTCAGGGGCGGCTTCGTTTTATTGAAGCCACCCCGGATGTTCCCATCTGCATAGGGTTGGGCAAGTGAACGTAACTGGCTAGTTAGTTACCGTCAGGTCAAAGGTGCTGCTGCTTGTGTTTGAAACACTGCCGCTTGTAGCATTGCCGCCCGTTGTGTTGTGGGAGGTTACTGCTGATCCCGAGGTAGCCGTTGGGCCTACGTTGTTCGTGACCGTAATACCATTGTTGTTGGTAAGACGGACGGTGCTGGTGGTGTTTTCATCAACACGATTTACCGAGTCAGGACCGGTTGTGCCAATCGAGCTGCCCATACCGGAACCCGTATCATTGTTCATCGCAGGGGCGTTAGTACCACTGTTGTCGAGATGAACCGACGCGCTTACGCTGCTGCTGTTTTCCGCATCACCGGTCATGCTATCGCCAGCGGTAGTGCTGTCGTCAGCAGTCGCTGCGCCCGAATGCGCATTTTGGGTGGTATTTGCGGTTACGCGCAAGTCGTTGTTGTTTGTCGCCCGCCAATCACTTTCGTTATTGGTTCTAATGACGTTTGTTGAATCTGGACCGGTCAGTCCGTCGATACTACTTGCTGCGCCGACAACCCCTGGTACTCCAAGACCAAGTACGGTTACGGCTGCTACTGTTGCTCGTGCGAGTCTTTTCATGAAACGCCCTCCTTTATTATTTTTTATAGATAGATGCGGTTATTATGGATCGCCATCCGGTCCGGCAAGGTAAGCTGTTGGCCTTGCCGGACCGCAGGGAAATGCTAGTTTTGAGTGTTTTGGTGCAGGTGTATGCGGAGCTGACTCCTTTCTGTTACGGACGAACCAGGGGTGGTAGAAGTGGTTACGTCTACGTTTACGCGGTTTTGGGAAGTTTGTTCGGCGGCAGAAGTGGTTTGTTCGGAGCTGGCGCTGATTACCGAGGTAGTGTCTGGGGTAGAAATAACGCGTTCAAACTGTTCGTTTGGCGCAATCTCGATCACTTCGCCGTTCACATTCAGAGAAGTAGATGCCGAAGCGGCCACGGGCTGAACCGGCTCAGGAGAGAGGCTGTTATCGGAGAGGGGAATGGGAGTGGCGGGCGGCGGGGCAGCGCGATTGCTATCTGACGTCTTTGCAGCGACTGAGCCGGCAATAGAGATTACGCCAAGGCATACGGGCACTAAAATCCAGATGTGCGAACGACCGTGTGTATGACGAAATGGATTCGTTCTGATCATCTAACCCTCCTTAGAGCTCTTTTCGCCCTTAGTTACTCAGGCAGTATCCTTTGTTTGCCAAGTGTTCACTATTAAAAAACTCACCGGCATTTTGTGGGAAATCACACATAGGCAGCGCCTTAACAGAGGGCAGAATGCTCATAAAATGGGTGCGTTTTTTAGCAACTTATGCTATAAATAGTAGGTAATCGGGTGTAAGCGGGCCAAAAAAGCCCATTTCTACATCTGTTAAACCGTAGTTTTTATAGCAACGATAATTGCTTTACAAACATTTATTAACTTGCTATGATCTTATGGTGCTTGAATTTAGCTGAGATTTTGTGTAATTGCACAGTATCCCAAGTAAACTCAAGGTACGTAAGAAGGGCTGATTTTCGGCTGTGCTTACTAAACACTTTGCGGTTTCGTAATTTAACAATTAAGCAAATAGATAAGTTTATCCATCTATATCTAGAAATAGATATAGATTTTAGAAATGCTAAGGAAGATTTGTTATTGTTTGTCCGCCAGCTAGCGGATGAAGTCAGCAATAACTAGTCAAACCAAAGTACGCGTTCAGAGAAAGCGATGCTTCGGCAGCGTAAACTCTGAATAGATAAAAAGTTAATTAAGCGCATACAACGAATGCCTTGACGTACATTACCGAAGAAGGACGCGAGTGGCGGCGAAATGCTGCGGGGAGGTGCCTACTAACCTTTGATCCGTGGGTGTCCGAATGGGGAAACCCTTTACGAGTCATGTCGTAAAACGACTATCTGAATATATAGGATAGTAAGAGGTAACCGGGGGAACTGAAACATCTTAGTACCCCGAGGAATAGAAAGTAAACAACGATTCTCCTAGTAGTGGCGAGCGAACGGGGATGAGCCCAAACTATATGAACTTTCGTTCTCTTAATAGCTGAAGAGAATATTTGATAATTAATAATTGATATTTGAGGATGTTAAACCCCTCGCTTATCAATTACCAGATATCATTTATTTCTCATCATTTATGATGAGAATGAATAAGCTGACAGGCGAATGTTTATATGGGGTTGTGAGGAACAAATTACCCAAGATTAGATCCTTTTAAAGGGGTTTAATCTTGGTATAACAGCTGCTGTCACCAGACTGTATAAAGTTACAAATTGCGAACCGAGTAGAATGACCTGGAATGGTCTGCCAAAGAACGTGAAAGCCGTGTATATCAAGGGTCGCAACTTTATCATTTGTTTTCTCGAGTAGGTCGGAACACGTGAAACTCTGACTGAATCTGGGGGGACCACCCTCCAAGGCTAAATATAATGTACGATCGATAGTGAACAAGTACCGTGAGGGAAAGGCGAAAAGAACCCCGGGAGGGGAGTGAAATAGAACCTGAAATTGTATGCGTACAAGGAGTCGGAGCCGATTTATTCGGTGACGGCGTGCTTTTTGTAGAACGATCCAGCGAGTTAATTGTTAGTGCAAGCCTAAGTCATTTGACGGAGGCATAGTGAAAGCGAGGCTGAATAGGCCGCCAAGTGCTAACGATTAGACCCGAAACCGGGTGACCTATCCATGAGCAGGCTGAAGCGACGGTAAAACGTCGTGGAGGGCCGAACCGTAGCATTCTGCAAAATGCCCGGATGACTTGTGGATAGCGGTGAAATGCCAATCGAACCCGGAGATAGCTGGTTCTCCTCGAAATAGCTTTAGGGCTAGCGTCGTACGGTAGCAGATGGGGGTAGAGCTCTAATTCGGACTAGGGGTCGCAAGACTACCTACCCTTGTTAAACTACGAATACCATCTGTGGAACTACGGCAGTCAGAACGTCGGGGCTAAGCTCGGCGCTCAAAAGGGAAACAGCCCAGACCATCATCTAAGGTCCCTAAATTTACACTAAGTGGGAAACGAGGTGAGATTTCTTAAACAATGAGGATGTTGGCTTAGAAGCAGCCATTCATTTAAAGAGTGCGTAACAGCTCACTCATCAAGAGATCTTGCGCGGAAAATGTAACGGGGCTCAAGTGTAGTACCGAAGATATGGATGTCATATTTATATGGCGTGGTAGAGGAGCGTTGATATTGCATCGAAGTTGAACCGTGAGGTTTGGTGGAGCGATATCAAGTGAGAATGCTGGAATGAGTAACCATAAGGCAGGTGAG
>CAYSJS010000030.1:0-4430 GCA_964431415.1 uncultured Candidatus Saccharibacteria bacterium
GGTGCATACGTTACCGAGCCGTTGTTATCTACCATAGTGAACCAGGTCTGGCCTGGGTTGAAGGCGATTTCTGAGCCGTCGGCTGCTACAAAAGTCCATTGTGCCTGGCGGCTGGCTTTTTTCCACGTGCCCTCCTGAACTAAGCCATCTTGAAAGACATACATATGACCGCTCCCGACCGTCGTGTAGTCGGTGTGTTGTCCGTCGCTCGCGATGCCTCGGTTCATAACTATCGCAACAACCACATTTGGTGCCAGTTGTTTGCCGGACTTTTCGTCGGTGTGCAGCTCGCCGCCTTCACTTCGCAGGTACGTGTTAGTGCTAAGGTCATACACATAATGTACGTTGTAGTAGAAGCCGGAAATAGATAGGTCTACGGTACTTGCGGTTGGGGTAGCTGCCTTTGCTTCTTTTTTACGTGCAAAACCAGTGAAATCGGCACTGGTATAACCTTTTGTTTTTTGTAGTTCACGGAGCTTGGCAATTGATGTGTAGACGTTATGCGGAGCGTAGCGCGACGTGATCCGCGTGTAGCTGTTGCCGTTAGCAAACTGGTCGAGATCTTTTATTTTGAGTGACTTAATGTCGGCAAGAGCCTGCGGCGCACCGCCCACATGAGCAATCGAAGCGTCGAACGGCCAGATCCAGTCGAGGTAATACGGACGCACCGAACGAATAGGTCCGACATAATCGGGAGCAGTGTCCTGAAACAGGGCGCTAAAGCGGGTTATACCGCCTTCTGCTATGGCCTCAAAGATGATGCTTGCGTCCTTCAGACCGGACTGCGGACGTGCTTCGGGGCTGTTTTCGATCATGACTGCGGTAACCGGGATCTGGTTGGTGCCTATGGGTACTTCCCGGCCGCTCAGCTTAGAAGTTTCTGTTGTCGGCTCGGGCGCAGGCTCTTCTTTTTTTGTAGACTGGGCGTTAGTTACCGGAGCCGGTTCATCGCGCAGTACGAACCAATACAGAGCAGCTCCGCCCCCTCCAAGGAGTAACAGAAAAACGAGTATGGTAATAATCCACTGCTTCTTGCCGTGTGGCATGTGCGGGCGAAAGCGCCGTCTTTTCTTGAGTAGAGCTGGCTCATCACTCGAGACCGGAGCCTGAGCGGCGGCGATTATTTCTTCGTCGGCCACTTGTTCTGGCGGTAAAAATGCCGGTTCGTTATCGAGAGATGGCTTTTTTGGTTTACGGATAGGAGCAGAAGGAACGAGCGGCGCCGTAGGTACGGCCGGCCGGTTCGTGGCGGCAAGTTGCCGGTCAATCTGTAATGAAGGCCGCTTTTTCGGCCGAATTATATCGTCCATTTATACTAAATTGTAACACGCTTATGCATGGATAGAGAACAATTTTGTCGGACGCTCCATAACCGCTCGCTCATCTGTTACAATAGAAGCTATGTATTCCAATCAACTGCTCGATCGCATTATTAGTTTACTGGCTCCAGACGGCTTTACGGAACGGACAGAAAGCGAAGCACGCTACTCTGCCAGACAGCTGGCCGAGGGCGCGGTGGTAACGCGGTCGGCCCCAAGTCCTACCGGCTTTTTGCACATTGGTACGATCTATATGTCGCTTATTAATAAGCTCGTTGGTCTTTCCACGAGCGGTGTCTACATGCTGCGTATCGAAGATACTGACAAAAAGCGTGAAATAGAAAATGGCGTCAGAACCATTGTCTCGATGCTCGAGCGGTTCAATCTAAAGCCGGATGAGGGCGTCGACCAAGACTCGCACAGCTACGGTGCGTATGGCCCATATATGCAAAGCGAGCGTGGCAAAATGTACTTGGGCTATGCGGTAGACCTTTTGCGAAAAGGCCGGGCGTATCCTTGTTTTGCAACCCCAGAGGAACTTAAAGCCATCACTGACGCTCAGCAGGCAGCAAAAGTACGCCCTGGATATTATGGTGACTGGGCAAAAGATCTGTGGCGTGACCGTGGCGAAGAGCAGATTGTTCGCGCGTTAGATGAGGGTATGCCATTTGTGCTTCGTTTTCGTTCGGAGGGTTTACACGAAAAACGTGTGGCTTTCGATGACGTCCTGAAAGGTCATATGGAGCTCCCCGAAAACGATCTGGATGTGCCGCTCATAAAAAGTGACGAATACCGCTTGCCTACGTATCACCTGGCGCACGTCGTGGATGACTATTTAATGCAAACGAACATGATTCTGCGCGGAGATGAATGGCTTCCGAGTACCCCGCTTCATTTTGAACTCTGTGACGCGCTGGCAATCCCCCGCTTTAGGTACGCACATTTTGCGCCCATTAACATTATGGATGGAAATTCAAAGCGAAAACTGAGCAAGAGGAAGGATCCTCAGGCGGATGTGGCATATTTCTTGGCAGCCGGCTACCCCACTGAGGCAGTGCTCGAATATCTCGTCCGGCTAGCTAACAGCAACTTTGAAGATTGGCGAAAAGAAAACCCTGCGACACCGCTTTGGGACTTCCCCTTCAGCTTTGAGAAATGGGCAAAAGCCCGCGGCGCGCTGCTTGATATGCAGAAACTGAATGACGTGAGTAAAGATGTAATCGGTGCAATGACGCAGGCTGACTTCACCGCTGCTCTGCTTGGTTGGGCAACAGAATATGCCCCCTATTTCAAAGAAGCGGCCGAATCCGATATGGCATACGCAGAAAAAGTCTTTACGATTGAACGTGACGGCGAAAAACCCCGCAAAGACCTGGCTAAATGGGAAGATGCACCGGAACAATATGGTTACTTTTTTGACGGACTGTTTAGCGAGCATTTTGCGCCCCGCATTGGTGAAGAGTTGAAAGATGTCGACCCGGCACTTATCGTGCGGGTATGCGAAACATTTCTTCGGAGCTACAACCCGGCAGACAACCAAGAAACATGGCTTGCGGCGTTTCGCCAGAATGCGGAGAGTGTAGACATGAAGCTCGGTGATTTTGCGCGCATCATACGCGTCAAGCTAACAGGTAAAAACCGCTCCCCTGACCTTTGGGCGGTCCTGCAGACAATGGGTGAAGAACGAGTACGCAGCCGACTAAGTTAGTAGGTAGATAGAATAGGAAAGTCTTTTTTAACTTCTATCTTCTATAATCTAAAATCTGTCTTCTAATTATTTAAGTGAGGTGGCTATGCGGATAAGCTGATCGGTATTGAGCTTTGAATCGCCGGTGATGCTGTACCATACACCGCCGTCCACCCAATCTGCAGAAGAGTCGTTATGAAGATAAATTGTCTGGCCATTGTCTGGGTATGATTGCGGCTCGCTGCCGGTTGCTGCGGCAATATGATCTTTAAGTGCCTGGCTGTTCCAGGAGGTATTCTTTTGAGTGATCGTGTACTTTCTGTCGTCGGCATTAGCATGATACGCGATGGTGAGCTGACCCGGGCTGTATTCAACTGCCTTACTAACACTAAAACCGGCTGGCTGGTATTCGGGCAGGCTGGCGGCTACACCGGCTTTTGCGCTGGCGTAGCGTACGCTGAGCCCCGGCATGTTTTGATACAAGAAAACGCTACCGGCTGCGAGGACGGCAATGCTGCACGCCACTACGGACGCTGCCTTTTTACTGAGACCAAGTTTTTTGCCGAGTCGATGGTGTAATCTTGCCTTTTTTACTGTCGGTGTCTTGTGGCTGGTTGCAGTTCTAAGGCTGTCGGTAAGCATTTTTTCTGTTTTGGAGACTTTCTTCGGACTCATGACAGGACTTGGAAAATTTGGCGCGGCAGGAGCGGCAGACTGTATGGATGCTGCAGGGGCCGGCGTATAGTCTTGGGGTTCTATGGTGCCAAAACGGCTCACCAGAGGAAGCTTGTGTATGCTCTTGGCACGGCGGAATCGTGCTTCGTCGGCCATGCGGAAGTTGTTTTTTAGGGCACTGGCCTCGCCAGCCTGCGGAACTACATCCATGGCAACGGTTTTGCGCGTCGTAATGACAGAAGGTTTTTTAACTGCCTTACGCATTAGTGTCTGGCTGGGCTGGATGGTTTTATGTACGCGCTTACTAGGGGTAGGTTTTCGATTCACTGTGGGCATTTTTTGAGGAATTGCCTTAACGGTCCGCGTAACCGTCCGAAAACCGTCAATAAGGGTGCCGGTGCGGGCATCATATCTTTTTCCGTTCAGTTCGATGGTTGAAGGTGTTTTTGCCACTTGTATTTTAGCCGTACTGTTTAATTTACCCCGATAACTCAGGCAGAGTGCCGAGTGGTGTCATATGCTATCTTACTGTGCTTATGCATCGAGCGCAAGGACTTCTGTGTTAAAAACAGCCCTCTTGCATTATTTGTCTTTTGCTAGGGATGTTTTTTGGCGATAAACGTACAGCACGGGAGTGGCTATAAAAGAAAGACGTGTCTTTTTTGACAAGGAGGCTTATACTTATACGTAGTATCATATATAAACCAACATAATTAAAATTACTTTATGGATTTTCTCGACCCGAAACG
>CAYSJS010000031.1:0-4366 GCA_964431415.1 uncultured Candidatus Saccharibacteria bacterium
GCAATCTCAGTGCAGGATGGGAGCAAGAATTGATGACCAGACAGCTCAACTGTGCTGATCTTTTCTGCGGCGCTGGCGGAACGAGTTCCGGTGCCGAATCGACTGGCGCGGCCCAAAAATGACAGCACTCTACAACGAGCACGATCACGGCGCCGCAGCCTGGTTGCGGGAACTGATCAACCAGAGACAAATCACGGAGGGAACAGTCGATGAACGAAGCATTGCCGACCTACAGCCAGAAGACGTTTCCGGGTTTCGGCGAGTCCATCTCTTCGCCGGAATCGGCGGATGGGAACTCGCCCTGCGAATCGCAGGTTGGCCCGAAGACATCCCGGTCTGGACCGGATCATGCCCCTGCCAGCCGTTCTCGGCGGCGGGGAAGAGGAAAGGCCAAGCAGACGAAAGACACCTGTGGCCCGAAATGTTCCGGCTCATCAAGTCTGTCCGACCGCCTTGCGTGTTCGGTGAGCAGGTTAGTGGAGCAATCAAGCCCGGATGGCTCGATGGAGTATTCGCAAACCTGGAAGCAGAAGGCTACGCCTGCGGGGCGGTCGTACTGGGAGCACACAGCGCGGGCGCGCCCCATATCCGACAGCGAATCTACTGGGTGGCCTACGACAAAAGCCAAGGGTGGCAGGGAGTTCAGTCCGAATGCAAAACCGGAAAGTGCGAGCGGTCACGGCCTGGGAGCGGTGGCGAATGCAGTGACGGGTTGGCCTACACCACAGACTCCATGCGGCGGCAGAACCAGCAGATCGGGGGACCGGAAGGACGAACTTCTGATTGGCGGGATTGTGCAGAATGTGGTGCAGGGCTGGAACACTCCCACAGCCCAGGATCACAGCCGCGGGACGCAGCCACCGAGGCCGACCGATACGGGAGTTCCGCTGTCTCAGCAGGTCGGAATGGCAGTCGGCTGGGCGACAGCGACAAGCAGAGACTGGAAGGACGGCGGATCAGTCCAGAATGTACCGGAGAATTGTCTTTTGGGTCGGCAGGTGCATGGAGCGATTACCGCCTCATCCACTTCCGCGACGGGAAAACGCGGCGTATTGAATCCGGCATTGAGCCGCTGGTTGATGGGCTACCCGGCCGAGTGGGACTCCTGCGGGGCTACGGCAATGCAATCGTGCCGCAAACGGCGGCGATCTTCATCAGAGCGGTGATGGAAGAGCTTGGAATCGGCAACAGCGTCTCCCCGCCAGTAGCAGCCGCCATCACGCGGGCGATTGCAGGGGTGGCGTGAGAATTACCACTAAGGATCAAAACAATGAACCACAAAATCAGACTGGCACACAGGATCGCGATTGATGGTTGTGATAATGGGTTTCAATTCGAACCAGAGATACCTTCGGATCTTGCGGTGGTTGCAGAAAATGGAATCAAACAGATTAAGTCAGGAAATATGGCATCGCTTGACATCACAAATGCTATCAGTGCCGCGCCTAGGTTCGTAACAATCGACTCCTGCCCATACTGCATGCCTCCGTTTCAGTGGACAATGTGTGAAGTACGATGTGAAGGAGGGGAGTCGCGGGCAATCGTTTCTTTTTGCGATGATCTGCGAAAGAAAAACGGAACTGTCATTGTCTCACATTTCTGGGTCTTCTTTGGTCCAAAAGATAAAAGACCGTGGATTCCGCCACTTATTGTTCGACAAGAGCTTAACGACAAGTGCCAGCCAATTGATAATGGAAAATTCTGGAGAAGTTCGAAAATCAAGGGAACCAAGTTTGACCTCGAATGGATGTGTACGTGCGTTGTGGCTTCGTACGCATTTTCATTGCTGTCATGCAAAAACGTCTCTTCGGTAGATGTACCGCAAGACTGGTTGCCAGATGCAAAGTGGCAACGCCGACAGGCCGGAAAAATCAAAGGGCTGACGTTCAAAACGCTAAAGATCGACGGGCTTGGCAGCGGTCCGCGCTCACCCAGCGGCGAACCATCTGGGGCGCACAACTCCTTTCACATCTGCCGCGGCAACTTCGCGGAATACACAGCAGAGAAGCCGCTCTTCGGAAAGTACGTGGGTAGGTTCTGGAGGCCGTCGCACGTCAAGGGGTCAAAGAAAGTCGGCGTTGTCGAGAAGGATTACAGCATCGAGCCAGCGGATCGGTCTTTTGATGCGTCCACTGACGGACAGTAGTAAATCGGTTAAGCCGCAGCAGTAGCGAACAAAAAGAACGGATTCAGACACCCGATGGCCAGTATTTTCGACTACCCAATCACAGACTGCTTCGAAGGTTGGACGAAGAGAACCGACGAGCAGGGGCAATGCCAGTGCACGGCGCACGAAGACAGCAAGGCTTCATTGTCTGTTGGCCTGGGAAAAAATGGCGGAATTGTCTTGAAGTGCCAAGCAGGATGCGAAAACGTAGACATTCTGAGGTCGATCCGAAAGACGTGGTCCGATCTGTACATCCAGAGAAACCATATCGAAAGGCCAAATTCAAAACTCAGAAGGAGTCGACCAGATGTTGCCGCGAACACATTGGACACCGACGGCGACAGCGTTGCACCCAAGGCAGGCGGCTGGCAGCGTCGAAAGGTTGTGGCGACATACAAGTATCGGGATGCCTCCGGGAAGCTGGTCTTCGAGGTTGTCAGATTCGAACCAAAAGACTTTCGACAGAAGCACTACACCGCCAAAGGAAAGGAAGTCTGGAAGGGAGTGCCAGAAGACAAACGGCCGTTGTATCGACTGCCGGAACTGCTGGCCGCTTCAAAGGATTCGATTGTCTATTTGGTTGAGGGAGAAAAGGACTGCGATCGGTTGCGGAAGACCTGCCAACTTGTTTCAACGACGAACTGCGGCGGCGCGGCGAGCGGCGGCGGAAAATCAGAGGGCAAGAAGTGGCTGCCTCAATACAACGAAATGCTGCGAGGTCGGATCGTCTGCATAATTCCTGACTACGATCCACCTGGGCAGCGTCACGCACAATTTGTAGCTTCCCAGATTCACGGTACAGCCGCCGAAGTCTCAATCCTCGAACTCCCGCCGCCCCCCTCGATCGACCCGTTCAACCCGCAGAAATGGGATGTCTCGGACTGGCTTGACGCCGGCGGGACTCGTGAGCAGTTCATGGCGGCGGTTGACGCAGCCCGCTCCCACCCCTGGCAGCCTGGTTCATCAGCAACGGGAAGCAATTCAGAATCAGGACAACCCGACCAAACCGACGGCCCCCTCCCAATCTGCAACTTCGACGACCCGGGCTTCGTCCCAGTTCCAGTCGATGAAATCTGCCGGCGGATTCGCGAACACTGCAGCGACTGGCCGCGGCGGGTCGGTACAACGCTGTTTGTTCACCAGGGCCACTCCATCCACTGGCTGGAGAAAAACCCGCAACTCTGGTCGTTCGTCGGCTCGCGCGCCGGTTCGCCCCCAGTATTCCACAGGGAAGCCGGGGGGCACACGAAGGAAGAAGTCTTCTGTCGCCTCTCCCAGTCTTCAACCCAGTACGCGGCCGTCGAGACGCTCCCTCACTCCCCCCAGATCCCAAACCATTACTACGCCCTGCCAGAACTCCCACAGCCATCCGATTCACTCGAGACGCTCTACCAATTCCTCGACTTCTTCCGCCCGGCGACCCTGGAAGACCGATCCCTGCTACTCTCCCTCTTCGCGACCCTCTTCTGGGGCGGGCCCGGGGGGAAGCGGCCGATATTCCTGATCACATCCGACGAAGGCCGAGGGGCAGGAAAATCCACAATCCCAGACATCTGCGGCCGACTGGCCGGCGGTTCGATCGGTCTGCACGCGGCCGAAGACGCTCAGCGAATGAAGTCCCGCCTTCTGTCCCCCGAGGGTCTCAGCCGCAGAATCGCGGTCCTGGACAACGTCAAAACAATGCGATTCTCCTGGGCCGAACTCGAGTCATTGGTAACCGCGGAGACCATTTCCGGCCATCGCCTGCACGTTGGCGAGGGCAGCCGCCCGAACACCCTCACCTGGATCGTCACACTCAACGGCGCCAGCCTATCAACCGACATCGCTCAGCGCGTGGTCACCATCAAGATCGCCAGGCCGAACTATTCGGGAAACTGGTACGACGACATCTGCAAATTCCTCGATCAAAACCGCCACCAAGTCATCGCGGACCTGCTCGCCCACCTGTCCGGCGAGCGAAACGAGATGGCCGGACACTCCCGCTGGGGGACCTGGGAGCGGTCAATCCTGGCCCTCTGCCACGACCCCGACAAGCTCCATGAGTTGATTCGCAGTCGCCAGCAGGAATCCGACGTCGAAGCCGAGGAGTCTTCCGAGATCGAAGACTACTTCCGACGGCGGCTCGAGGAACTGCGGTACGACACCGACCGGTCAAAGGTGTTTATTCCGTCTTCCGTCTCATGGGAATGGGTCAAGGAA
>CAYSJS010000032.1:0-3852 GCA_964431415.1 uncultured Candidatus Saccharibacteria bacterium
ATTAGCTCAGTTGGCTAGAGCATCTCGTTTACACCGAGAGGGTCGGGGGTTCGAGTCCCTCATCACCCACCAGTTATGGATGTCATTCCCAGGAATGACCTCTGCAACAGAGAAGAGAGCCTGTCCGATCGGACAGGCTCTTTGTTTGCCTTGAGTTTGATTTGATGTTCTGCGAAAAGAGTGCCAGGGGGTTCGAAAGCTGCCCCTGCTTCAGTCGTTCAGGAACCGCAGCATCTCTTGTACTTCTTGCCGCTCCCACAGATGCAGGGACCTTTGCGTCGAATTGGCATTCCGCTTTCGTCAGTGGGAACTGTGCCAATTCTTATAGATGCTCCTCCAATAGTAATGCCTGCCTTGGTTGGTTTCGGCGGGTGATAATCTACCTTAAGCGAACGCAGTACTTCGTGAGCTATCTGACGAATCGAAGCCCGCTCGGCGCCGACAAGGTCTTTCCACTCCTTTGCGTTGCCAACTTTCCATCCTAATGAATTCTTTCGAGTTAGCTCTGCATATTTCTGAGTTAAGCTTGGGTCCTCGTGCTGTCCACCATCCTGCAGAGCTGCGAACTCAATAATTTCAGAACGTGTGAAGTGATTATTTAGTCCATCTAGGAATATCTCCTGATTCCAATACTCGTCGAATGTCATCTCCTCGTACTTACCAAGTGGAAGTTCATCGAGATGTGGAACATAGGTAACTGAGCTTCCATCATTATTGATGTTTACGAGCGCCAGAAAACTACCTACTTCTACCATGTTAGCAGGAAGGTTGTCGCCTCTTCGAAATGCTGAGCTCAGAAAGACAGTCGTATCCTTCAGTCCAAGTTGGCCGAGCAAGGACTTGTTGCCTTTGTTGGTCTTACCTTCTTCAAGAAGAACTCTTAGCCTTGCCGCCATCGAGATTGCGGCAGCGCTTACACCTTCGTCATAGTTTTTGGCATCCAGCTTTAATAAGGCAAGTTGCTCCTGAAGTCTTGCTTCGAGGTCTTCAATCGTTCTTAGTACCCGTGCCATATAGTTGCATTATACTCTAATCGTCGTTCTAATCGTCTCCCCATCCACTCCCATGACCTTGCCGATCTTCGCATAGGAGATGCCCATATTGCGCAGGTACTTGGCTTGGGCGATCTGCTCACGAGTGAGCTTTGGACCTTGCTTCGGCACACCCTTACGTCGCAGGTGATCCATGACCGTGGTGCGGTAGATGCTGTAGCGACGGGACAGTTCCATGATTGTCAGGCCTGAGCGGTAGTCATCGACCAGCTTCACGATGTCGGCTTCGTCCAGCCGGATCTGCCGCTGCACCGTGACCTTGCCCTTCGCTATGAGCAGCTTGCGTTTGCGCAGCTCAAGCAGCAATTCGTAGGCCCGGGCCAGGTTGTACGCAGTTTTCGAAAGCTGTCCCCGAAGGTCCACCATAAAAAACGCTTCCATTGCAAAATGGGAGTTTTTTTATGGCTATTTACTTTTCTTAACGCGGCGCTGGGCGATCGAGGTGACACCGCGAATTGCAACAGTTGCCCAAACCACGTTTAACGTAACACTGACGTACGCGCCCACATTCATCTGGTAAATAATAAGCAGCAGCGCGCCGACCAGGTTATCCAGCTCATACCAAAACGACTTCCCCGTCCACTTGCCAATACTAGTCCTATAAAACCCAAGCAAAATACAGGCCGCACCAACCGTGCCAATCACCGTACTTACTGTTGTATTTAAGTGCAAAATATTCATATTCAGAAACTATTAGCCCTATATGAGCTACGTACAATAGTGCAGCTTGGAGTCAAAGCCGAGCAAAAAGTCCGAGCTGTATACAAAATACAGTGAGGAATTTTGACACAGGCTTTGGCCCAAGATGTGCATTGTACGTAGTTCATATCAGGTACGGGGCATGTGGTCGTATAAATGCTTCATCGAATACTCCTGCCGCAACATCGGCTTCAGATCCTCGACGCCCACATGTATCTTAACGCCCGGATTTAATGTATTGTACGGATCAAAAATCTTCTTTATAGCGGCAAACATGTCGTATATTTCCTGGCCGTATAGTTGCTTTAGGTATGGCGCACGTATGCGGCCGTCGCCGTGCTCGCCAGTTGTACTGCCGCCCAAACTCATCACCAGCTGCGCAAATTCGTCCAGCAGTTTGAAGAGTTTCTGACGGTCACCAAGTTGGCTTAAGTCAAGGAATGGCTGCATATGCAGGTTGGCATTACCGGCGTGTCCCCAGACGGCTACTTGCAAATTGTGCTTTTGGAACAAGGCATATGCGCCGGTGATATATTCGACAAATTTCTCTACCGGCACGACACCGTCTTCGATCAGCGGCAGCGCCTTGGCATTGTTGTCCGTATACGCCATGACGCTCGCGGCCGACTGACGGATCCGCCACAAGTGGTCCTGCTGTTCTGAATCGGTTTCTGTCTGACACGTTCCGCCATATTCTTCTACGATCTTTTTAGTCTTTTTTGCCATACGTTTTTGCACGCGCGCGTTAAAGTTGTCGAACTCGACCAAAAGTGTAATTTTGTGGAACGGCTTTTCTATGGTGCCCTTAAGCTGGTTAGGGTTGTGCTGGTCAATAAAGTTTAGGAGATTGTCGTCGACCATTTCCATAGAGCTCGGCATGTCTGGTAACTTACGAATATCCAGGATTGCTTTTGCGGCTCGTTCGATGTCGTCAAAAGATGCAACGATAAGCGTCGTGGCCGGGTTATATGCTTCAGTATTAATTACTGCTTCAGTGACGATACCGAGCGTACCCTGCGAGCCGACAATCAGCGGTGTAAGATCAAAGGAGCCATCTTTTTGCTTAACATCGGCAATGTTGTACCCGGCCGAATTTTTAGAAACATTAAGCTTGGTTTGCAGAATCAGTTCCTTGTTGTCTTCTATCAGTTTGTCGAGAGCACGGTAAATCTCGCCCTCCATACTGCTCAGGCCCATTTTTTTACTAAGCTCCCGCTTGTTTAAGCGGTGAGTTTCGATCACTTCGCCATTTGCCAGCACAACCCGCAGGCCTTTTACAAAGTCACGCGTACAACCATATTTGACCGTTTTTTCGCCGGATGCGTTGTTGCCTATCGCACCGCCCAGAGTCGAATATTCGATAGATGCGGGATAGGGAGGCAAAAACCTGCCATGCGTTTGCAACGTTTGCTGTAATTTACCATAGTTCAGCCCAGGCTGGAGCGCCACCGAACCAGTCTTTGGGTCAAGCTCCAGGATCTTGTTCATATGCGCGGGAAAAACAATAATAACGCCGCTGCCTATTGCGCCGCCCGATTGGTCTGTGCCGGAACCTCGTGCGGTGATCGGAATGATCCGCCCTCGCTCAGCTAGCTGCCACGTAAAGCGAGCCGTTTTACGGACGTCGTTTTCGTTATGAGGATACACGACTATTGCCGGTGTTAGGGTCAGTATACTGGTGTCGGTTGCAAAGTACCTACGCGCATCCGAAGATGTCATCACCTCGCCGATTAAATGCTCTTGCAAGTAGTGTGCGACTTTACTCATCTTTAAGACGTGACCCTCTTCATCATTAATGACAATTTATTCTAAAGCCAATAATACCACAAATCACACCTGTTTGGCTTGCTTGTTATTGCATGCGTTTTCTGGTAAAGTTCCCCTGTTAGCTTCCTGCGGTTCACTACGCATGCGGGCGCGGCGAAATGGTATACACGCTAGATCACCCCACGAAACAGGTTTCGCGGGGACCTAAAAAAACCCAGGACAGCTAGGGAAAAATCGGTGGTCGGTTCTTTACATTATTTCTGTGCCGTAGTGGCGAAATGGTATACGCGCTAGTTTCAGGTACTAGTGGGAGCAATCCTGTGGAGGTTCAAGT
>CAYSJS010000033.1:0-3842 GCA_964431415.1 uncultured Candidatus Saccharibacteria bacterium
GCCATACGCATTTTTAGGTAATTTTACCCCGTCAGAATTTTGAGATATGCACGATGATGCTGGAGAGACGGGCTGTTCTTTGGCAGAGGAGGCAGTAGATGTAGATACTTGACATATATGGTATAATATATTATAGATGAAAAGAATAAACCCAGAGTTAGATGCGGTCATAAGTGACGTCGGTCAAATCGTTGAAGCTCTTAACCTAGAAGACCTGACATCTTCCTATGGTTGTGTGCGTCGAAGAATGGATGGATCAACAGAGCCATATGGCGCCGCCGAGAGTTTGTTTTATTTTGTGCGTACCGAAATTGTTACTATTGGGGACTGCGACGCTCCGGTTCAGGACCTGCCGGTCCAGACTACGTTAGGCAGGGCGTGCGTAGCTCATCTAGCTGCAGGTCCGATAGATACGTCTTATGTAGTATGTGCGGATGCCGAACCGCGGTTTATGTCATCGGCAAAGAATGGATCTATAGGTGCGGTGCTGACTAGAGACGGGAAGCCGGTTGCATTTCAGAAGAATTTCCATGAAACAACACTACTTACTTTAGAAGATATAGAGGTCAAGGTCCAGCATACAGGAGGGCCTATAAGGACTGTTGAAGTTCCTAAAGGCGTGATTGTTGATATCGACGGATTGCGTACGAGCGTAACAACGACATTTGATGTTGCGGAAGAAGTGCTGCCGCGCTTTGTACCGCTGCGCCCCTCAAGCTTTGCACTGCCGCATGATACATTTGACGGTTCGAATAATAACCCGTGGTTTGGCGATGCTCGTGATCAAAGAGGCTTGGAAACTATGGCCAAACATGTTACGGGCTGGATCACCGAGTAGGCGTAAGCACTCCGTCTTTTGTAGGGTGCTTTATGTGGCATGGGTAATACGCTATACTGCCTGATATGAAAGTGCTTATCTTTTATAGACCGAACTCTGAGCATTCACGGCTGGTAGAGGACTTTATGCATGAGTTTGGGCGTTTATATCCAGGCACCGGCCTCGATGTACTGAGTGTCGACACGGTTGATGGCGCCCGCGAAGCCGAACTGTATGATGTGGTTTCGTATCCGACAGTAATCGCACGGAGCGACGAAGGGGCTACGCTCCAGAGGTGGGACAGCGGGCAAATGCCGCTTATGAACGAAGTGGCCTACTACGCCAACCAATAGACATTATTGTGGTAACGGATAAGAAGGTAAGGTTTCGGGTGGTCGGCTGCAATCGGCCCAGCCGCAGCTTGGTGCAGGCGGTGGCAATAAGGGCAGGGTGCTTGGGTCGCGGGGCGGCGTATATGGGGTGGGAGTACCGCCTTTAGTCGGCCTGCCTTGTGAGTCAACAGAAGATGGTTCGGTAGCAGAAGGGGCTAGAGGTGTTTCTGCTGCGGGGACGGAGGCTGAGGTATCGGCACCGTCACTATGTAAAACAGGTTTGACAGAAGCGTCGTTGGTTTGGTGGGTGGCTGAATTGTGTCTGGGAAAAGCTATAAAGCCAACAAGACCCAAGAGTACTATGGCTTCGACCAGAAGAATCTTCTTCTTGGCCGGAAGATGGAGTAATTTACTTGAGTTGTACAGCTTTTTCATAACAGAACTTATTATACCATAAAAACTCATAAATACTCAAGTATTTGCATAAGCGCTGTGCGCTTGTCTGGTCATGTGTACGGCTTATGTTGCAAGTTTTTAAATCTTTACTCCCCCTGAAAGTTGTCCAAAGCCAGAAAGGTAGATCATGCTTATGCTTGCAAAGAGAGTGTAAGGGGTTAGTATGGAGGGTATGAACGAAGCAGTCAAAAAAAGAGCACTGAAAAAAGTAAAAACCGTTACAGCTTACACGGTGCTAGGTGCTGGTGTAGGTTTGGGGCTGGGCGCGCTTTCCGCTGCGGTGAGTCCATTTGATGTGTTTGGGGAAAGTTCGGTACGCATGAGAACAAGTGACTTAGAGCGCGTAGGTGCAGAATGCGCCGCTCAGCTTAGCGCTCCTTTTACATCGGACACGCTGCCGGAGGCTTGCGAACAGGTGGAGGTGTTATTTCAAACCGCACCCGGTTCGGATGTGTATCAGTACGACTTAGCGACGTTCACTACTAATCTTGAAAGTGAATTGAGATCTCGGAACGTTAATGATAGAGACACGACACTGATATGTTTAGGTGGCGGTGCGCTCATCTGTTTTGGATTTAGTATGAGCGGCGGCCGTAGACCAGAAGAGTAGACTTGTTGTGCTTTTTATCTGAGCAGGGTAAAATAAAGGTAATGCGTTTCGGTTTTATCGAATAAGCGGCTATCACCCGTGAATGCAGCAGGAAGAACATCGCGCATAGATCAGTAGAACCTGCCGGTAGTCACCGTAAAAGACAAAATAAGTGCTAAAGAAGAATCTCTTTTTTAGAAACTGGATGGTACCATCCGCGGGAGCGGATTCCAGTGTCTACAAAAGGGATTTTTTATTTGAAAGGACCAAAGATGAAATTTAAAGCAAACACACGGCGGCGGGCGATCGAGTACGAAAAGGATCTGGTCGAATATTGGAAGAAGAATAAGACGTTTGAAAAATCGGTCGAGCAGAGGCCGGTAGATAAGGCTTGGGTGTTTTATGATGGTCCGCCATTTTTGACCGGCACACCACACCATGGGCATCTTATGGTATCGGCTCTTAAAGATACGGTGGCGCGATACTGGACTATGAAGGGCCACCGCGTCGAACGCCGCTGGGGTTGGGACTGTCACGGGCTACCGGCCGAAG
This sequence comes from uncultured Candidatus Saccharibacteria bacterium, assembly GCA_964431415.1. Lineage (GTDB taxonomy): Bacteria > Patescibacteriota > Saccharimonadia > Saccharimonadales > JACDBH01 > CAYSJS01. The sequence continues at coordinate 2,747 of CAYSJS010000033.1, forward strand.
TTTTTGTAGAAAAGCAACTGGGTATTGCAAACAAGAAAGAGATTGGTACCAAGATTAGTATTGCTGACTATGTGGCGTCGTGCCGCGCGGCAATGGTAAAGACCGGTACGGAGTGGGAAGACACGATTGAGCGGCTTGGGCGCTGGGTTGAGTTTCAGGGTGCCTATAAAACCATGGATAACGAATACATGGAGAGCGTGTGGTGGGCGTTTAAAACGCTGTATGACACGGGCAAGATTTATGAGGGAGAAAAGATCCTTGTGTACTGTACCAAGGACGCAACGCCTATCAGCAAGTCGGAAGTGGCAATGGAGAATAGCTACCAAAATGACACTGACCCTAGCGTTTTTGTGTACTTTAAGCTCGAGGGAAGCGACGAGTACCTCCTAGCCTGGACAACAACGCCATGGACGCTGCCGGCAAACGTAGCGGTGGCGGTTAACGAGCATGTAGAATATTCGCTTATCGAACACGAGGGCAAGAAATTTTATGTAGCAAAAGACGCACTCGACAAAGTAATGACTGATGCAAAGCATCAAAAACTTTCGTATACCGTCATCAAAAGCATACACGGCAAAGAGCTGGTAGGCAGAATCTACGAGCCGTTGTTCCAAAATCACGGACCGGCCGCACACCGCGTGCTGGCAGCCGACTTTGTTACCACTGAAGACGGCACCGGCATTGTGCACGAAGCACCTGCCTATGGCGAAGAAGACTATGAACTCTGCAAAAAAGAGAATGTGCCACTGGTGTCCATTGTTGACGAAAATGGTCATTACACGGAAGGCCGCTGGATTGGGCAAAATATCTGGGACGTAAACAAAGAGATCGCCAAAACTTTAGTGGCCGAAGGGAAGGCGCTGAAGGTGGAATATATTCAGCACGAATATCCGCACTGTCACCGCTGCGGAACAAAGCTCATGTATAGGGCTCATCCAAGCTGGTTCTTGGACATTCAGGGCCAAAAAGATGACATGCTGGCGGTTAACGAAACGACGAATTGGGTGCCGGACAATTTAAGAAGCGGTCGCTTTAAATACACGATAGAAAGCGCGCCGGACTGGAACCTGTCGCGCGACCGCTACTGGGCAACGCC
>CAYSJS010000034.1:0-3807 GCA_964431415.1 uncultured Candidatus Saccharibacteria bacterium
CCTGGCACGCCCTGTGCGTCCCAACGAATCCAAAGATCAAGTGGTGCTGCGAACATTAAATACGTACGCAGCGCATCCGCCCCATACCCGCTGTTAATAATCTCGAGTGGGTCAACACCGTTGCCCTTACTCTTACTGAACATTTCACCGTTGCTTGCAGTAACCTTGCCGTTGAATAAAAATCGCTTAAATGGCTCAGGGTTGTCGAGCATGCCAAGCTTATAGAAAAAGCGCGTTACAAAACGAGCATAAATCATGTGCGCGGTTGCATGGTCACCGCCGTTATAGAAGTCAACCGGCAGCCACGTGTTAACCCGCTCTTTAGAAAATGGTGCGGCATCGTTTTCTGGGTCACTATAGCGAAGCATGTACCAACTGCTGCATATATATGTGTCGAGCGTGTCGGTTTCTCGCTCGGCCTTGCCGCCACACTTTGGACAATCGACTTCCAGCCACTCAGTTGCACGCGCCAAAGCACTTCGGCCATCGCCGCTTGGGGCAAAATCTACGAGCTCCGGCAAAACAACCGGCAACTGATCGTCGGGCAGCAGCACCGGTCCACAAGCCGGGCAGTTAACGATCGGAATCGGTGCACCCCAATAGCGCTGACGACTGACGCTCCAGTCGCGAATTTTAAAGATTGTCTTTTCTGTAGCCAAGCCTTTTGCGGCAAGATCGGCAACGATCTTTTCCCGTGCCTCAAAAGTAGTCAGCTGGTCATATTCACCCGAGTTAAACAGTATTCCTTCGTCGCTTGCCAGTTCCACTGCAAACAAATTCTTATCGCTCGTGGTATCCAGACCCAACTCAATTGCTCTAGTGACTGCATTCTTTAGCAAATATACATAATGATCATAATCGCCAGTAGGATGTGACTGCCACTTTTTTAACACTTCTTCTGCAGTTAGCTTAATGGTTTCAAAGCTTTCGTAATCTTGAAGCTGTTTTTCTCTCGACTCTTCCGACTCCAATACTCCCAAGAAACAATGCGCTTTTGCCACCCGATTAAGCTTTTTGAACTCGTGATAATAATGACCGTACGCTACGCCGACTTCTCCTTGCAGTACTACATTCGTTAAGCCACTTTCTTCTAATACCTCACGTTTTACGGCCTCTTCGATAGTCTCGCCGTCTTCTACGCCGCCCGCAAACAGCACGATGTTGCCACTTGGTATTTTGCCAAAAACATACTTCTGATTTTTTTGGTCAAAAATAATGGCACAGCCGCCGTCCGCAAACCTTTCGTTTTCACGCTTGGTACCAAATTCGGGCGCCACGACTTGCTTGATCGGCAGGTTAAATCTCTTAGCAAACTCGTTATCCCGCTCGTCATGAGCCGGCACCGCCATGATTGCACCGGTACCATACCCAACCAGCACATAGTCCGCTACCCAGACAGGGATTTTTTCGCCATTTGCCGGGTTGATCACATAGGCTCCGGTAAAGACGCCGGTTTTTTCCTTGCTGGCTTGCCTTTCGACTTCTGTCTTTTTGGTTGATTCCTTCACGTACGCCGTAACCGCCTCTTTTTGGTCGGCTGTCGTAATGCTTTCAATTACTTCGTGTTCGGGAGCGACCACCAAAAAGGTAGCGCCAAAAATCGTATCTGGACGGGTCGTAAACACGGTTATTTTGTCATCTCGATTTTCGAGTTTAAAGTCCACCTCAGCGCCCTTACTTTTGCCGATCCAGTTTTTCTGGGCAGTTTTTACCGTCTCTGTCCAGTCAAGGCCGTCAGTCGCTTCAAGCAGTTCGTCGGCATAGTCGGTAATTTTAAAGAACCACTGCTTTACTTCTTTTTTGTTTACTTCCGGGTCGTCGGCACTGTCGTGCCGCCAGCATTTGCCGTCTATCACCTGCTCGTTAGAAAGCACCGTTTGACACTTCGTGCACCACCACTGCATCCGCGAATCTTGATACACCAGGCCATTGCGATACATCTCTGAAAAGATCCACTGCGTCCATTTGTAATAGCGCGGTTCATGTGTGGCTATCTCTTTGGACCAGTCGTTGCTCCAGCCCATAGCCTTATACTGCTTGTGATAGCTCGGAATGATCGTCGCCATACTTGCCTGAGGCGATACGCCGCTTTTAATTGCATAGTTTTCTGCTGGCAGGCCAAAGGCATCCCAGCCCACCGGATGGTAACTCTCATACCCTTGCTGGCGCTTAAACCGAGCCATAACGTCAGAAATGGTGTAGTTCATCGCATGGCCAATATGTATACCTGCACCGCTTGGGTAATTAAACATGCTCATGCCGAGGTATTTTTTCTTTTTAGTGTCTAAATTGGCACGGTACGTTTGGTTTTTGTCCCACCAAGCCTGCCATTTTGGCTCAATTTCTTTTGGGTTGTAGCGTTTCATATGCAGCTATTATACACTACCTACCCCTGTTTACCTCAAAATATGAAAGACATACGGTTTTAATCAAAAAGGCTGTGGCAGCATTCTATGGCTGCCAGCCAAACGCCACAGGCGAGACTTTTAGCCTCTCTGTAGAGTGCGCCTTTTTGTAAAACCGTATGTCTTGTCACAGCGCGTAATGAACGTAGTCAAAATCACGATATTTTTTATTATGCGTAAGCGCAGAATGGTTGCTACACTAAGGTCTACGATAAGTGGAGGGGTCCAGTTCTTATCTCTTATTTTCGTTCAGTTTTTTGGGTAATCCCGCTGAACGAGCGCTACGAACTTTTTCATAAGTTCGGGCATTGGCATTCCCGCAACTTTTGCTGAAAGCGGGAATAAACTTTGATTGGTCATGCCAGGCATGGTATTTACCTCAAGCACCGCCATTCTTCCATCATTTGCAATCATAATATCGGTTCGCGACAAGTGTCGACAGTGCATCGTCTGGTGAACTTTTACCGCAAGTGCTTGTGCATAAGTTTGCTGCTCTTTACTAACGGAAACCGGTGGGCAGATTTCTTGGGTTTTGCCATTGTATTTATTTTCGTAATCAAACTCTTCGTTTGAAGGCGGTTTGATCTCTATAACCGGCAGCGCATGGCCGTCCAAAACCGGCACCGTGATCTCTACACCTTCCACTAACTCTTCTATGATGGCCTCGCTATCAAGCAGAAAAACTTGCTCTATCTTTTCAGGATCTGCCTGAGTAGGATCAGGCACTAAATATGTGCCGATACTCGAGCCACCGCGCTGTACCTTAAGTACATGCGGCATTTTAGAAAGTTCATGTTCTTTATAAGTTTCTTTCGTAACGCTTCCACCTTCAGCCACGGGAATGCCTGCACGCATGAAGGCTTCGCGGCTTTTTTGCTTGTCAAAACATTTGCTGGAAGCCGCACTATCTGAGCCTAAAAACGCTAAGCCTCGACGTTCCATTTCTGCCTGAACCACGCCGTCTTCGCCCTCGGCCCCATGCAAAATCGGAAACACAATGTCATCCGGTTCTAGGTTGTCTAGGCAGTCATAGCCATCACGCAGGTCGGCTCGTAGCACTTCATAACCTGCCGCCTCGAGAGCCTCGGCAACCGCCTGCGAAGAGCGCAGTGATACATCACGCTCGGGTGAATTTCCGCCGCCTAAGACTAATATGCGCATGACTTTTTCCTTTCGTTATAGTTCGGTAGCCCAGTCAGGGTGCTGTGCATTTGCACCGTGCAGCGCCGCATAATGCTCTTTCCGTAACATAGCAGTTAAAGGCCCCATCTTCCCGGAGCCGATTACCCGAGCATCAATAGTTGTCACAGGCGCAACAAAAGCGGATGTGCCGCATGCAAAAACTTCATCGGCGATATAGAGCTCGGTCAAATCAACATTGCGTTCCACCACTTCTAAATTG
>CAYSJS010000035.1:0-3553 GCA_964431415.1 uncultured Candidatus Saccharibacteria bacterium
AAGAGTTTAGTGAACTTACCGGCAAAAAGCTCGATGACTATCATCTGCCAAATGTCATGGATGTAGAATTTACGTATGACGATACAGAGATGAAGCACATCGGGAAGGTGATAGATTGTTGGTTTGAAAGCGGCAGTATGCCGTTTGCGCAGTTCCATTATCCGTTTGAAAATAAAGAAGTGTTTGAGCGGAGTTTCCCGGCAGATTTCATTACTGAAGCGATCGACCAGACAAGAGGCTGGTTCTACGCGCTTACAGCGGTAAATGTGGGCTTGTTTGGTAAGTCGCCGTTTAAGAATCTCATCTGCACCGGTCATATCAATGCGGCCGATGGTAAAAAACTAAGTAAGAAGCTAAAAAATTACACCGACCCAATGGAGCTTATGGACCGCTATTCGGCTGATTCTTTCCGCTTTTTGCTGATGTCGAGTCCGCTTACAAACGGTGAAAGCTTTGTGTTAGCAGACAAAGATGTAAACGATGTGGCACGAAAGCTCGGCATGGTTTGGAACATGTATGACTTCTTTACGATGTACGCAAGCGTTGACAACTGGGAATACGACGGCGTATTGGCAGACCCAAGTAAAGACTGCCAAAATCCGCTTGATATTTGGATAATTTCGCGGCTGCACCAGTTGATCGGCCAAGTTGGCGAAGCGATGGACTCCTACAAAGTTTTTGAAGCGGCACGGCCAATCTACGAGTTTATAGACGACGCCAGCAACTGGTATGTACGCCGCAGCCGCAGGCGGTTCTGGAAGAGCGAGGATGACGCCGACAAAACGATGGCATATCGCACGCTGCATTATGTCTTAGCACAGCTGGCAAAGGTAACGGCGCCGTTTACTCCGTTTTTAAGCGAAGAACTGTATCGCAACCTGACCGGTGAAGAGTCGGTACATCTGCTGGACTGGCCGGAAGCAGGCGATGTTAACGAGCATGTTTTGAAAGATATGGAAGCCACGAGATATGTCATCACCGGCGCTTTGGCTAAACGAGCAGAAAAAGGCGTCAAAGTACGCCAGCCGCTTGCGAGTCTCAAGGTTACCCTCCCAGACGGTGAGCTTAATGACGCTATGGTAGAAATTCTTAAAGAAGAAGTAAACGTAAAAGAAGTAACCCAAGAAATAAATCATACAGTTACGGTGCCGGCCTTTTCTTTGGATAGTCATATTACGCCGGTTCTCCATCAGGAGGGGCTGATGCGTGAAGTGATCCGAGCGGTGCAGGTAGCGCGTAAAGCAGCTGATCTGCAGGTGGATGACCGGATAAAACTGAGTCTAGTCACCGAAGACGCTGACCTTGTGGAGGCAATTACTTCTTTTGGGTCCGTGATAGCAGCCGAAACCCTCGCCACGCGTATAGAGGCTAAAAAACAAGAGTATGCTTATGTGCAGTCTGTTAAAGTCGAGGGCCGTACGCTCCACATAGCGCTCGAACGGGCTTAAAGCTCGGGAACAAGTGGCGCGTTCTTTGTCTTGTCAAATGGTACCAGTTTTAGCAGTATGCTTTTTAGTACGTTTGAGCTAAGTAGCTCGTCGCTTTCAAGTGTGATCAAGGTTTTTTCTTTGGTGACAAATGTCGCACTGATCCTGCCGTCTTTTACCTCGCTTATGTAACCGCCGCCAGTTTCTGTATTTACGGTTTCGTCGGTCGACTGAGAGGCGTTCTTATAGTCGCTCGGCAAAGTCTTTTGGCTGACTATAACTTTTTCGTTTTTGCCATTTGCTAAGGTGAATGAAAAGACATTACCAAAAAATTTCGGGGTTTCTGTCTGCAGGTGCAGCTTGCTGGGCGGCCGGTTATTTTCAAAGTAATACGGCGTAAAGCCAAAAATTTGATTTAAGACTTTTTGCGGCAGCGGGTCTTTGGCAGTGCTGCCGCCGCCCAGGAAGTGCATACCCAGTCCCCCCAAAAAGATAATGAAGCCGCACAGGCTTACCACAAGCCATTTACGGCCCGTTTCAACAGTATTTTTTATCTCACTCGTCTTATTTTCCATAGCAAAAAGTATCTTCCTGCCAGATTATAGCCTACGGCGCGCTGTCAGGCTAGGGCATACGAGAACGGGCTTTTTGGAGGCCCCCGTTCGGCCCCTTGCATAACGGGGCTCAATCTGATAAACTTATGTGAGCTTATTTATTAACTAAGAAAGATTACGTAATGAAAAAAGCAATCATCGCCACTGGCGGTCATCAATATCTCGTGTCAGAAGGCGAAACGCTCGAAGTAGAGACGCTTACAGAAGATAAAAAAGTCTCTTTTGACGCGTTGCTTGTTATAGACGGCGACAAAATCTCGGTTGGCGCTCCACTGGTAGCGGGTGCAAAGGTAGATGCAGAAGTGGTTGCTCAGACGCGTGCCGACAAAGTTACCTCTATTCGTTACAAAGCCAAAAAGCGTGTTAAGAAAGTGCAGGGTCATCGCCAGCACTTGACTCAGATCAAAATCAACAAAATCGCCTAGCAAAGTTATTGCGAGTATTAACAACCCGGGGCGGAAAAGCATGCCCCCTTATTTTTGATCTGAAAAAAGTAGGTGATTGTTCTAAGACCTCTTCTGACGCTTGTGGATAAGTTATAGACACAAAAATTATCATTGTTAAAATAGCATCAAACTTATGTTTATATTCTATTAATTTAGCGGTTGTAATAATATTTTAACAGATAAAGACTAATTAACGATGTAATGCTCACTACGTACTTAAATTTTTTTGTGCAAAAAACACTTGTGGATAATGAACATAAAAATATACTATATAGCGCTTGTATCGATCAGAGGTCGTACATACAATAGTAGGAGTTAGCTTGGACTATGCAAGTACAAGAGCTAAGACAAAAATGTTATCTCAAAAAAATCAAACAAAAATTTGATTGAGAAAACAAATACAAAAAAGGTAAAAATCGATGCAACAAAAGGGAAGGGACGCCCGGCGGATGTCTATAGTAAAAACACCTAAAAAGTGGTTATTTGACCACTTTTTAGGTGTTTTTACGTTCCGCCCGGCTAACTCTTTCGGTGCCAAGAAGGCGCTCATAAGCACATCGCTTTGTAGAAAGGCTATTCTCGTAGTGGCCCTTCTGCTCGTCCCAGGCGGTGTGCTTTTTAGTTCCTTCTCTGGTAAGGCGCCAGTTGCTTCGGCTGCAGCGAGTAGTTACCTCAACTTCCAAGCCCGCCTCCTCACCAACACCGGGAACCTGGTTCCCGATGGCTACTACAACATAGAGTTCAAGCTGTATAACGCCAGCACTTCCAGTGGCTCCAGTCAGGGAAGTTGCAGTGGTGATGCAGCCTGTGAATGGGTAGAAACCTACTACGACAGTAACGGCGTTACTGCCGGTAACGACAACCGTGTCCGTGTCCAAAACGGCTACTTCAACGTTCGTCTTGGTTCCCTCACTGCCTTCAGCAGTTCCATAGACTGGACCCAGCAGAAGTGGATCACCATGAACATAGGCGGCTCTACCCAAACTGCTACCCCAACCTATGACGGCGAAATGTCACCTCGTATACAGCTGACGGCGGTGCCGCTGGCCTTTACGTCAAATAACGT
>CAYSJS010000036.1:0-3525 GCA_964431415.1 uncultured Candidatus Saccharibacteria bacterium
GGTAGCTATGTTCGGACCAGATAAGCGCTGAAAGCATATTAAGCGCGAAACTGACTTCAAGATTAGATTTCCCTATGAGACCCCTGAAAGATGATCAGGTTGATAGGCGCAAGATGGAAGCATGGTAACATGTGCAGTCGAAGCGTACTAATAGGTCCATCGACTTTTTATGCTCTTTAACTTCAATTGACAGATTCTGTCCTGAGGTTAAAGGGTAGTCGTATTCTTGGTTTTGACTAGTTATTGTTGGCTTTTAATAAGCTAACAATCGATCTTAACATTTTGATACTTATCTAAAATTTTAAGTACCGATGCGTTTTTTAAAAACGCCACACTTAACATTTGAGCTCCGTCAATGGACATCAACATACGCCTCTGAAGAGGCGTGGTAGATAGTAGTTAGTAGATAGTAGATGGTTTTTGCGCCAACTACCAACTACCAACAACCAACTACTGCGCTTCGTTAACGAAGCGGCAAATTGGTGCCCATAGCGTGAGGGAAACACCTGTTCCCATCTCGAACACAGAAGTTAAGCCTCACTGCGGTTACTATACTTGGCCAATCAAAGCCTGGGAAAATAGCACGGTGCCAAATTATAAAAAAGAACTCCGAAAGGGGTTCTTTTTTTATCTCAAGCATATCAATGGGGTGTGCCACTATGCTACAGAATCGTAAAAAGTACGCTAAAATAGCTTTATGAGTGAGAATGATGAGGTTGTAAATTTTAGGCCACGGAATCCGGGCACATTAGACGTGGGGCTGGGAAGGATCGCGAGTCAGACAATTACCCTAGAAGAACATAGAGGTGGCATAAGTGTTATTAAAGATTGGCAACCGGATGGTGCACTGAAAGGTGTTTCAACAAACCCGCGTTGGAGTGGTGTTACTGTGGTGGATGGTGAGGACCCGCATTTTTATGGCGGCAGAACCGAAAAGCATAGTCGGGGTACCTAAGGGGGTTCTATTTTTTTAATTTCGACTCTAAAACAGAGGGTTTACTCTTCTTTCCGATGACCAAAGAAGCAAAGTCACCAGCTTTTGAGTGGCCCGTTGGCGTAAAGCGATGCCCGAATTTAAGGAAATGCTGTACATTGTATAAATAAAAACAAAGTGGTATAATAAATTTATTAATGACTATACAAGAGACTAAGCCGTTTGGTGTTCCGCAAGAAGTTTACGGTCGGGTTATCCCCGAAGTGTTACTTAATTTAGCAGGGATAGTTGTAGAAAACCCTGTGGGTTCTCGTCTTGTTCATGTTGCGTTTACTGCAGCAAAATTTGAAAATGATTGGTTCGTATTGGCTCACGAACCTGCAAAGATGCCGATAGATCCAAGTGATACATGGGGTTCGTTTATTGAAGACAATGCCACACTTGATCTGGAAGGCGTCCTAGCTGTTGCAGAGGGCTGGGTAAGAAACTCAGCTTGCGTAGAGTGGGTTCCGGGCAGTATGATTTCTTTCAAAAATCCAGATAACGCGAGTGAGGGTATAGGAAATTTGTTGGTACGCACTAACCGGAGTTGGGAAATAAAAAGATAAAAAGATTTCGGTTTAAGCCCTCCGAAAGGAGGCTTTTTATTTTGCCCTTTTGAACGGCCAAAGGGCGGAAAGCCGCCAGCTTTTGGGTGGCAAAAGCTGGACAAAACCACCGGGCCACCTCACGCGTGATTGTGTTCGTAACCAGGTTATTGCCGCGCCGCAAGACGACCGTTCCGGTCGGCCCGAATAGTTTTCTATATGAGTATTCGGGCGGCTATCGCTTACGGCTCTATTCGGCAATAACCTGAACGAACGCATCAGGCATGAGGCGATGCCCGGACCCGGGAGGCCAAGGATGCTTCGCTCTATTTTATATAGGAGTAACATTAACAATATTTGCTGCTGGTATCGCACCGACAGCATGTACTTCGTAGGGAGTTCGACCGGGGGTATTTTCCATCATCCATGGCACTATGAGTGACGAAGCAGGCAAGGTAATGTCTACTAAGATGCCGTCGGTATGCTTTTTGGCATGCCAGTCTGCATGAGTATTTGCTGGAGCCAAGGAAATAAACGGCGTTGCCAAGTCGTTGGCTGCTGCCATTCCCTCCATAGTCTGTTGATGAGTCATTTGCATTAAGCCAATACCATCGCCGTTATTTATCAGTTCAATAATTCTTTGAATTGAAGCTGTTCTGCCAAGCCTAAAAGCACGTGATTTGATAGGGAAGTCACTGTCTTCGTCGAATTCACGGGCACTCATTCCTCTTTGGAGTCGAATAATTGCACTGGGATCTAGACCATAGTGTGTGTCTTGAGGCATGTCGTCCCAATTAAATGTAGCTAACATGTTAACTATATTCTAGCATATTTATACATAATAAGCAATAGCGGGATGTCGGAATTGCTTTGCTTGGCCCCCTAGACCATGGAAGTAAAAAATAGGGAAGCGGGTTCCCATATTCTTCATTCTCTTAACTAGCAAAATAAAGCTTTTTAATCTCAAACGATTTTATAGTTTGATTTAATAATAGATTATTATTTAGTAGCAGTTAGGGATACAATAGTAACAGATGAGTGAGTTTACATATATCTATGATCTTACGGCTGCACAAGCAAAAGATTTCTTTATTGATAAAAAACAGTATGTTAATTTTGATCTTCCTCCGTACTTTAATTTTGAAAATATGTTGTTTGCAGCCAAAGGGCTACTAAATAACAAAGAACTTAAGGAAGTGTGCGTAAAAGCCGGAGGGAAAGTTACGTACCCAGCTGATTATGCGGGTGTAAATTATGTCATGCTCAGCAACAAAGACGGTGGTTTCGCTTGGAGGCCCCTGCAAATCATTCACCCCATGCTTTATATCGATCTCGTGAACACACTTACAGAGCCGGCGGCTTGGAAAGAGGTTAAATCCTTTTTTCGAAGGCGAAAGAAGTCTTGTGTCGAATGCATTAGTTTGCCTTTGAAGTCAGATACCTCTGAGTCAGATAAGGCTGCCGCAGTTTCAAACTGGTGGGACAAAATAGAGCAGGAATCCCTTAGAAGGTCTTTGGATTACAGATTTCTTTTCAAGACCGATATCTCTAACTGCTATCCCTCAATCTATACTCATTCGGTCGAATGGGCCTTTGCACTAGGCGGGAGGGTAGAAATTAAAAAAAAGAGAGCCAACGGAGAAAAGACAAACAATTTAGGTACAAAAATAGATAAAAAGCTTCAAAATATGAATCAGGGTCAAACCATAGGTATTCCTCAAGGGTCTTCTGTCATGGACTTTATTGCTGAAATAGTCTTGGGTGCTACCGACATAGAGCTTACTAAAAGGATAAAAAGTGATATTGAAGATGAAGATTTCTTAATACTTCGGTTCAGGGATGACTATAGAATTTTCTCGAATGATTACAGAACTGGCCACAGAATAATGAAAATCTTAAGTGATGTCTTATATGAGTGGAACATGAAGATGAACTCAAGTAAAACAGACGAAACAGACGATATCGTAACCGCTTCCCTAAAGTCTGAAAAGTTAGATGAAATAT
>CAYSJS010000037.1:0-2951 GCA_964431415.1 uncultured Candidatus Saccharibacteria bacterium
TCCGCTCTTTGATTCCATCCCCCTTGGAAACAATCGCGAAAGCCAACAAAAAAAGGCAAGAAAAAAACTTTCAGCCAGCAAAAGCCTCAAGTGTTTTCTTGCCCCACGATCAAGATTTTCTCGATAGCTCTTTTATTTCTGAGAAAATAAAAACCCTCTAGCAGAGACTTTTCGGAGTTTCATGGTTTCCCACGTTACCCCTCAGAAGTTCGAGGCTTCATCGGGTGCAATTGCTTGCTTACCCCGAGAAAGACCCTGCTAAAGGATTCTTCAAAAGTCTTTTTTGTCTCTGCTGTCCTTGACATCCATCCTCGAAATGGCATTGGACGCGAATTTTTTATTACCTCATACCGAAATGATAATGCATCATTTTCTACATGTCAACTCCAACTCCTCTGAAAGGAGAATACCTACACTCTCCCGCATCTATTGCACCTATCCCTATATCCACCAAACTCAAACCCCCCTCCGAATTCGCAGGTATCTGTAAGCCAGAGTTTTTTGAGGAATTTCATAGTCAAACGATACTTCGTAGCTTCATTGGTCCTAAAAGAGACCACGTAGCGCCTGTTATAACTCCATTATTTCCATTCCCGGATGTGTCTATTGCTACCGTCCCTGATCCTTCATTGAGAAGATACTGACCTATTAGCTTACTGGTATTAACGATGTCGGAATAAAATTCTCTAGTTATTTCTTCAGGAGTTAGCGGCTGTGAATATATGCGAACCCTATTCATGCGAGCATTTATACCTCTGCTTAATGCAGAGCCACGGCTTCCTATTCTTATACCACTAATGACCTCACTAGAAGGATTCCAGCTTGATGAACCGATAAGTGTGGCATTTAGGTACAGACGGACATAGTTTCCACTCTTACTTGCGACTAGATGGAACTTTTTCCATCCTCTTCCTGCAAGTTCTGTTCCATTGACAGCGGCTATCTGTGAGGCGCCAGAGAAACCGCTGATCAAGTACACCGCAGGTTTTCCTGAGGAACCGGCAGTTTCAATGACTAGCTCTCCTCCTCCAAGCCCATTGATAGAAAGCCAATCGTTAAAACCAGAATTTCTGCCACTCCATATAGTTCTAGCATTGAACGAAACCGAGAATTCTGTGATGTTTATACCAGGATTTGATACTTGAACACAGTGATTGTCCAGGAAATAGAGACAGACTTCTTCATCACGAATAGCTATCCGACTAGGCGCTTGGCTTCTTAGCTTCATCGATCCCAAGAGAGACCATGTGGCGCCTGTTATAGAAGCGTTCGCTCCGCCCTTATTATCGTTAGCCACAGTACCTGAAGCCTCATCCATTTTCCAATGGTGCACGAGCGACGATGGAATAATATTCGAGTAGTAAATATCCTGAATCTCTGCAAGAGAAAGCTCTTTATTGAATATCATGACATCTCTCATCGAGCATGAAGCTTTACTCCCACCAGTACGGTTTCCGCCAAATCTGAGATTGTAACCATTAGCAGGTTTTTCCATTCCAAAAGTACAATCAGTTCTTTGCTCTACAGCTACAGCGTTGACATATGTTGTCATCCTATTAGAGGATACTTTTTTTGAAATGGATATAAAATACCACCTTCCCGGGACGAAAGGTTGTCCTGAGGTAACAATGACATCACGACCAGAATAGCCGCCGGCATATCCTTTCCATTTATTTTGTCCTGCCATCTTGTATAGTTGCCATCCACCAGCATTATCATTTCCCCACTGGCAGTCCAAAAATGCTGCGTCATAAGTCTGACCACCAGCAAACTTTACCCAAAGACAAAGGGTAGCCTCTCCGCTTATAGAAGCCATCTGAGACGCAACAACCTCCGCATAATCACCGGATCCATCAAAAGAAAGGCAGTCTTCTGCGTCTCTTACTACCATCCTCCTCCCTGTTATTATCCTTGCCATAATTTTGTTGATAGAAATGCTGGATTCCCGCTATAGTTTCCGTTTCCGTCTCGTATAACACCTTGAACTAATGACCATGGCATTATGAGACCATACCCGAGTTGGAAAAACCGATGATACATTGATTCGATAAATTCTTTTCGGTTAAAGTTCCCACCTGAGCCACCCCACCCAAACTCTCCGATGATAACAGGTTTTTCAAATTCAGAAGCTTTCCATGAAAATTCGCTCGGTGATTTTACGTATGTATGCACCTGATAGAAGTCAACAGCTCCTTGCACATCCCAATGAAGCAAATCTTTCGATCCTCTACCCGACGGATAATTATGACCGACCGAAAAGAGATGGTACGGAACTATCGGTTTCAATGTAGCATACAGTTCTTTGAAAAAATCTGTGAGAAACGTCCTTGTATACCCTAAATCATTGTCAATGCTGTTGTGGTGATGAATCGTTGACTCCGTATTTAACCATGCCCATCCCATATATGGCTCATTGCAGTAGTCCCACCCCCACACGGCAGGCTTATTCTTCAACGCGGTGACGACATCCTTGCACGCCTGAACGTAGCTCGCTCTTTTTGCGCTATCGCTCAACCATTCCCACGGAAACGTGTACCAAGAGTCATCCAGGCAAATGAGCATTTTTATTCCACGAGCAAAGCACCAATCGCAGTACGTCGACAAATTCCTCAAAAACTCCTCTCTGAATGCGGTATACCCCACGGTCGCCTTGTCAGCATTCATTTGATGGTAAATGTTCAACCATACCCGAATCGTCTTGTACCCACAGTTTTTCAGCAAATTGAGTTGATTCTGAATGTCAGTATTCGCTCCGGTTCCATTGAAGTAGTAATCATTGAATGCATTACCATATCCATCATGCGACGTTTCACTCCCCGTAGCATAACGGAGCCACGCAACATTTATCCCACGGAAACTCTCAATACCAGGAGGAAGATCAACAGAGTATTCAAGAGCGTTTCTAGGCATATTATTCGGCTGATTCTGATACAGTTTGTTGTGTTGATAAT
>CAYSJS010000038.1:0-2198 GCA_964431415.1 uncultured Candidatus Saccharibacteria bacterium
GGACCTCATTAGCCGAGGTATATTAGCTTCGGGTGTTGATAATCATGCGTCAGTTGGACTGAATGGGTCGGCAAATAGTTATGATTCGGGAGCTTTGTATGTACATCCTGTACTTAAAGAATCCATGTTTAGTTTCCGGAATGACGCAGTAGAAGCTGTTGGTGGGTACCACATGAGTGGTGACAATCTTTTTGCTACTATGCCAGAGGATCATCTTATTGACCCAAGAGATGTTCGTAGAGCAGTTGACATGCTGCTCGAAGACGAGCGCTATCGAGGATTTCGAGAGGTTGCGGATGCACATTTTGAAAGATTGCGGACGTCAGGTAAGGCTAAACACTCATCCACCGGTATATAAATCGTAGACGGCATTAAGAAGCATAGCCGCGTACCGAAATCAAGGGCACCTGAACAGTGGTCATAACAGGGGTGAGATCATAGGAAAACATGTCAATTTTACACTAGATTTTTCTTGAAAAACGCTAGTGGTGGGGGTATTATCATTAGCACATACACTATATGTGGCAATAGGGGCCACGAGGAGGGTAGTACATTTAATTATCGGTATTTTATTGCTTAAAAAGTGAAGCTTTTGTGTGCTAGTAGGTCATGTCGCTTATGGCTTGTTACCTGCTAGAATAGGCTAAAGCAGTTGCTAAAAAGAGTTTTAAGATATCGAGAAAGGGTCAAAAGAATGAAGTGTAGTCAATGTGCGTCCAGCGACAGTAAGGTTGTTGAGTCGCGTGATGTTGCCGACGGCAAGGCAATCCGCAGACGCCGCGAATGTATCGCATGCTCACATCGTTTTACTACCTACGAACGCATAGAACGGCCCCAGCTGATCGTCGTGAAAAACGATGGAACTCGGGAGCTATACGACCGCGAAAAGCTATTAGCGGGTCTCTATAGGGCTTGCCAGAAGACTCCGGTCACGAGTGTACAGCTCGAGCAGCTCGTTACGCGGATTGAAGACAAGCTGTATGGGTGCGGCGAAACAGACATTTCGACGCAGGCGATAGGGCAGCATGCTATGGATGAGTTGGCGGTATTAAATGAAGTGGCGTATGTGCGATTTGCGAGCGTGTACAGGCGATTTAAAGACATTGCCGGTTTTGAGCGTGAACTTTCGGTGGTAAAGAATCGCCGTACGGAAAACGCTGAAGCGCACTAACACTCTGTCTTAGGACGAGGTAGTTGACGGCTCCCCGCTGGTTTATTACTATGTAAAAGCCAAAGGAGAGCGTTTTATTTAGGAGCTTTAGAGACGGCTGCTAAAATATAAGTCAACACTCTTTTAAGACAAAAATTAATATAAACATGAGTTCATAAGGTTGTAGCGGTTTTTAAAAGTGCGAAAGGAATTGTCCTTTTTACTTTATAAACTTTAGAACTTTATAACTCTAAACTAATTAAAAGTGAGGGTATACATATGGCACAGGCAACCGGCCTTGGCGTACGACGGTTTTTCACAAAACCAAAAAGCAAAGCATACGATGCGTTTACTTGGGTTAAGCGCGACTCGGTAATTACTAACCCGGCGACAAAAAAGCCGGTCTTTGAGCAGCTTGGTGTTGAGTTCCCGGAAAGCTGGTCAATGAACGCAATCAACATCGTTGCGCAGAAGTACTTCAGCGGAACGCCAGGAACGGAAGAGCGCGAAAGCTCGCTCAAGCACCTCATTGATCGTGTAGCCGACACTGTCACGCGTCAAGGGGTGCAGGAAGGGTACTTCGAAACAGATGCCGAAGCCGAAGATTACCGCGAAGAACTTAAGTATATTCTTACTTCGCAGCGGGCCGCTTTTAACAGTCCGGTATGGTTCAATATCGGTGCAAAAGGTCGCGCACAGCAGGCGAGCGCATGTTTCATTTTGGCTGTCGACGACACTATGCCCTCAATCCTGAACTGGATCCGCGAAGAGGGTATGATTTTCAAGGGCGGTTCGGGTTCTGGTGTAAACGTCAGCAGCATCCGTTCTTCTAAAGAGCGACTTGGCAAGAGTGCGGGTACGGCTTCGGGGCCGCTGAGCTTTATGCGCGGTGCTGATGCGTCTGCCGGTGCAATCAAGAGTGGCGGCAAGACCCGCCGTGCCGCAAAGATGGTTATCCTAAACTCAAGCCACCCCGACATTGAAGAGTTCATTTGGTGTAAGGCAAAGGAAGAGCGCAAAGCGCGTGTCTTAAAAGAAGCCGGCTTCG
>CAYSJS010000039.1:0-2124 GCA_964431415.1 uncultured Candidatus Saccharibacteria bacterium
ACGTTCGTGCTGGCGTCGTTGGATCGGATCCATTGAGCCCGCGTGGTCGTGCCGCCGTTCTTCTTCACAACCAGCTCGAACCGGTCGTCCGTGTTCGCGCTGTACTGGGTTTCAAAAAAGATGCCGTCAACTGGTGTTGTGCTGATGGCTGCGCTTCGGTCGGTGAAGAACCCAATGCGGACGGCGTATTCATCGGAGCCGCTCGTCGCCAAGGCGGAGAGCTTGAAGCGGAAATAAAACCGGTAGACCCCTTTGGTCCGGTAGATCGGGGCATACGGAAGAATTAGCAACGTTCCGTTGGTGTTAGCCGTTCCGCTGTTCAGCACAGCGACGCCGTTTGTCCCAGCCTCGGATGCGTAGGAGATGGTGGATGGCGACCCCGAGTAATAAGGTGACCACGGATTGAGTCCGTCCGCGAAGTCGGTGCGGGTCTCAAAACGCTTCTGAGGCGGCAATTGCCGGTCGTCATGACCCCACCATGATGGAGAATCGGACTCCCAGCGGATCGCCGCGTCATTCACAAGGTCCACTTGGGATCGGAACTCTCCGCCGCCATCGGACCTGTAGCGGTGCAACCGGTAGTAACCTCCGGTGTTTCCTCCGACGTTGTCGTCTGGGTTGTCGTTGAACGACTCGAAAATGGCGTTATTGAGCCGGAAGAACGTGTTTGGGGAACCGGCGAATTCAAAGAGGTAGAACGTGCGCAGAGTGCCCCACACGACGTGGATGTTTTGGATGCGCATCATTTCCCACGTCACGTTTCCGCCGCTCTGATAAAAGAACGACCGGACAGACCCGTAGGAAGCATTATACGGGAGATTAATTCCTTCGATGTGTATCGAGTCAAACTTGATCTCCGAATTGATCAAATAGAACGGATACTTTGAAAACGAGCTCCACTCGATATTCCAGTTCTGGATCAACTCATTGTTCAGCCCAGGCCCGCCACTTGCTCCGACATAGAGAACATGCTCCGCAGTGTAACTAGGAGGGTCCCCAGGCTCACCGTTTGCGTTACCCGGACTTGTCTGAAACCGCATGCGTGCCCAACGACTCCCCGACCCATAGTTCAGGTCGAGACCTCGGTATCCGAAATATACAATGATATCACTAGTCGTGTTGTCGAACAGCGCGGCTTGATCGGTGCCGGAGCCCGCCCCAATCTGGACATTTTGGATGAACCCGGAACAATGCCAGGAATCAATCCGCTGCCACGTATTGTATTTGCCCCAACCTAGGATCTTGAAGAAAAATGCCGACGAGTTTGACTGTGGCTCCTTGTTATTCTCCGTCACATTCCAGCCGGAAATCGGCTTGAAATAGCATGTGATGTTCTGCCATGTCTGGGCGTTCGGTTTCGTCAGCTCGAACAGCGGTTTTGCACTGGCATCCATGTACAAGTACATGCCCTTAGTTGCACCGCCACTACGCACTCCGAAATCAACAGGTCCGGCGAACTCAGTTGGGATCAAAATTGTATCAGTGAGTCGATACGATCCAGGCCACCCTACAACACTCATCCCGTAGACCCGCGCGAACGTGAACATCGTCTGAAATGCCACGGTGTCATCAGTGCCACTGGATGACCCTCCAACACCGCCAGTCAGGAAATCGCCTTTGGCCCCCGCCATTCGTGGATTCACCGATCCCGACGGGAGACTCCGGAACAGCCTCCCAATGTTGTCCGCAGTAGCCACAACAAAACCCTGGTAAACTGTGGCAGTGCTCGACGCTACGTACACAAAAAATCCGTGCCCTCCATCATTACTAGTATAGTACCCGTTAAGATAGACCACATCCCCATCTGTCAGATCGGCGCCGTTCAAAGACGTCAAAGCGGTATAAGTGGGCACACTGGCAAGTCCCGACCCGGTAGCTGTTGCATCTTCGACAAAGGCTGCAAGCCCCTCCCACCACCGCTCCTCAAGATCTTTGAATTGGTCTGTAACCTGCGGTGTAACGTCCGAGCGGCCCGTCACATCCGCAACCTTCTGGACAGCTGAAGCAAAGCGGTCGTATCGACTGTACCGTTGCGTCTCCGTATCCTGGGGAAGCTCGAATGCCATAAATCACCCACAGAAAAGCATGTTGCTCTTGAAGTCAGTTTTGACTGAAGCGTAGGCC
>CAYSJS010000040.1:0-1867 GCA_964431415.1 uncultured Candidatus Saccharibacteria bacterium
TAAATAGTGGTACATTTGAGTAACTGGTGTCGCAATTTCATTAAGAATACAAAACCGCCACGCCGCTTCTGTCGTTCTCGGCAGTCGACTCGACAGACCTGACTTTTACTCAATTAAAAAGAAATTCGGCGGGGGTAAAAATCAAAAAAGTTGTAAAAGTCAGGGCTGGCGGGGCGGGTCAGCCTTTGGCTGGCAAACGGCGGGGCTTGCCACGTTCAGCACTTTTCCTCAAAATAGGTTCTAGCGTAGTTGTAAAATTCCACCAAAACAACCAAGCGACCTGAAAGGGTCGTTTTGTTGTTTTGTAGCCGGGGACTTGAACCGGTAGGTGAAAACTGCCGGTGGCAGTTTGCAAGAGAATCTTCCAGGGTCAAACTTGTTTGACGCATGTAAGTTCTGGGCCCGCAGAATGTGGGCAAGTCCTCTCTCGCACCATATAAAAAGTCTTACAGTTTTTGTAAGACTTTTTATATTTTTTAAAATGCGCCATGTTAGGAGGTGTAAAAGCGAGCGGCAAAGGTATACAATAAACGTATAAGTAAGGAGTGAATATATGCAGGCCGTTCTCGTCGCTTTAGTGCTGTTTATCGTTTTTATTGTTATTCCGGGGGTGCGGATTATTAATCAGTACGAGCGCGGTGTGGTGTTTCGGCTTGGAAAGGTGCAGGGCGGCGTAAAACAGCCGGGACTGCGTATTATTATTCCTATCATCGACCAAATGCGTAAAGTGGCGATGCGTACGATTACGCTGCCAATTGAAACACAAAAAATCATTACAAAAGACAATGTGTCTATTGATGTGGCAGCGGTGGCGTATTACCAAATTGTTGATCCGATCAAAGCGATTGTCGAGATCGAAAACGTGGTTGCGGCTACTTACCAGATAGCACAAACAACGGTGCGTAATGTGGTGGGACAGACTTCGCTTGACCACGTGCTCAGCGAAACGACCACATTAAACGAAAAAGTAAAGGCGATCTTAGACCAAGCAACTGAAAAGTGGGGAATCTACGTAAGTAACGTGGAGCTTAAAGATATCCAGCTGCCCGATAGCATGCAGCGCGCGATGGCAAAAGAAGCAGAAGCAGAGCGTGAAAAGCGGGCCAAAATTATCGCCGCCGAAGGTGAAGCCATGAGTGCCCAGAAGCTTGGCGACGCAGCCGATGTTATTTCGGCGCACCCAATCGCCCTCCAGCTTCGTAACCTCCAGGTTTTAAGCGAAATTGCAGTAGAAAAGAACTCCACCATCATTTTCCCAAGCCAGTTTATGGACACGGTACAGAGCGTTAAAGAGTTCATGAGCAAAGAAGCTAAATAAACGCATTCGGCTTGCAGCGGTCACTAGGTATGTAATTATTTTTACATACCTTATCAGTTATGGTGTGGTAAGGTTCAAAGTATGCAAAATGAACATTTAAAGATGGCAGCCGCCAACCTTACTCGTGCCGTATCGGACTTCCGCGTTAACCAACAAACTGTTGAAAACGACATACAAATAAAAAAGCGTGACACTGCTCAGACGCTGGCAGCAATCGATGCCCAGATCAACCAGTTGCAGCAGACAAAAAATCGAGAAAACGCCGGAACACCAGAAAAACTTGCGATTGATGCGCAGATTAACAATCTCCAGCAAGACAAGTCGCGTATTCAAAAAGAATCTGATCAGCTTATTGCGACACTTCAAAATAACATTAAAAATATTGGTTCCCAAGTGAGTGAGCTCGAAGGTCTAGCGAGTCGTCTAAACGGTATGGCATAAATCACGCGAAATACCTCTTTGTATCTGTAGCAGATCTGGTATAATTAACAGTGCTTTGGTTAGGGACTTGCACGTTTATCATATAAGTTCCCCCAGCCGAAACGCACC
>CAYSJS010000041.1:0-1741 GCA_964431415.1 uncultured Candidatus Saccharibacteria bacterium
GAGCGCGTCACTGATAATGACGAGGTCGGTGGTTCAAGTCCTCCATCGCCCACCAGTTGAGATTCATTGATACGAGACTCTGTAAAAAGAAATCATGCGAGCGAAAAGCTACAGGAAGTAAACGCCGCGATAGCCGTACCGATCCTTGCAAATGCAGCACTAAGACAGAAAGCTCTCATGAGCTAACCAGATAACTGTGGTTACTTATTAGACACTTACGATCTTCTTGGATCGTGGGTCCCAGTACTGTAATGAGGCGTACTCGCCATCACTCTGCACAAATGATTTAAGCCTACCGTTGCCCCACCTCGCTGCCGTCTCCAGCTCGCCATAGGAGTCTTTATCTATAATTATGCTCATTCTGGGCTTAAAAACTTCGCTACGATTACCGTGATCTATTGTCGCCCACATAAAACGCTTAATCCAATGTTCGGCACTTTGTATCAATGGCGTTACATATGCCACGGCGCGTGGTAGGTAGAACTCTTTGGTCGCTTCGCCATCTGTAGTACCGGCCGTTACCCCATACACATCCCCGGGCTTAATATAACGCTTGTCGACATTTATGGTATGTAAATCAAATTCAATTCCATCCCGCGGAGTAGAGCCTCTAACGAATGCCACCCCCGTTGAAGGTGTTCGCACAGTAAAATCAGCGCCGCCCTGCTCTTGTGTTGGTAGATATTGCAAAAATGTCTGATTACCGTCCGCAGAATCTACCATTTCAACAATGGCTGCATTGCTTGGATCAAATAAACCGCTATGGCGAACACTCTCATAAAACCCTACCGTATCACGGGCGCGAGGCGCACAAGTACGTTTAGAATCGCCACCGAGCGTATAGCTTTGTACAATCCGATCATCTTCAATAACATCTACCCCGGTAAAACGAGTGCGCTCAGAGATTAATGAACCTACAATAGTTCCGACAAAATAACGATTGGGCCGACCCGAATCAGCAACAACAAACCTGTTATAACCTTGAATATAGCGCCAATACGATAACGAATGTTGCCTCGCGAAGTCATCTGCTGCGGGGTTGTTTCTTGCATCTTCAGTGTCAGACTCTGCTCTCCACCTTTCTGCCTGTATAAAACCGAGCCTGCCGAGCGTATCGCGATCCGTCAACATACTATACGTCCTGTCTTCATTGCGCAGAAGCTCATCAAGTGACCGCACCCTTTCAGGACCTCTCCAGCCCCGCTTATGATCGTCTTGTTTGGCTGGATCTACTTTGAAAGTCGAACCAAGACCGGAGTGGTATAGCTCCGCCGGGTGCTCACTACGCGCAATAAAAGGCTCACCACTTGCCATGGCCGTTTCAAAATCGGGATATATTGTTGGTGTTTCTATACCAAGCGTAGCAAGAGCACGCGCAATGTCTTTTTTTGGTTGCCTCGGAAGTTCATCCTGAAAAGCGGTACGAATCTCGCTAATACCATGTTGCTCGGGAAAATACATGCAAACAGTGTACGCCTATATATGTTTATAAACAAAAACGGAATAAAAAACGCCTCATAAAGAGGCGGTTTCTGATTTAAAAACTCAGATAGTGCAATCAACGTCAGTTCGCAATTTCAGCTCTGGTATCTTGCCCTCCGAAGAGGAAAAATAAATTATCAGTACTGATCAATAATCTATCAAGATCGACCTAGCTCGCTACTGATTACTCGAATAGCTGCTAGTTTTCTCCCTAGAAAGGAGGTAATCCATCCGCACCTTCCGGTACGGATACCTTGTT
>CAYSJS010000042.1:0-1709 GCA_964431415.1 uncultured Candidatus Saccharibacteria bacterium
AAACCGACCTTACCGATTTGGTACAAAAGGCGGGCGGAAATCTCCGCAAGGCGGGCAGTGAATACCGCTGCGCCTGCCCCATCCACGGCGGCCACGATGTAACAGGATTTGCCGTCTATCACAAAGACGGTAGGGATTTATGGCAATGCTTTAGTGGTGACTGCGGCGGAGGGGATGCAATCTCATTCGTTCAGGCGTGGCGAGGATGGGATTTCAAGAAATCCTGTGAGTTCTTGGGCGGGGACGTTCAGGCGGACCCGCTGGAAATGAAACGGCTTGCCGACGAACGCGCCGAGCGCGCCAGAAAAGAAGCCGAAGATAAGCAGGCCAGATACGAGGCGGCGCTCCGTGAATTACAGGTAGCCGAAAGACATCTTTATTATCACAACACCATGCAAAAGTGGGCGGTGGATATGTGGGAAGCGAGGGGACTTCCAGAAGCCTATCAAGGATTGTGGTACTTAGGCGCTTGCGACGATTTTGTAATCAATGGCGGATACCACACACCAACCCTGACCATCCCGATTTTTGACGAGGACAGAAATGTTCTTGACATTCGGCACAGGCTTGTAAATCCACCATCGAAAAACGACAAGTACAGGCCAGAGCGTCCGGGGCTGCACGCGAAGCCATTTCTTGCCATGCCCGAATACGGATATAACGGTGAAATTATTTTAGTGATGGAAGGCGAGATAAAGGCGGCAGTTACTTGGGCGTATGCGGAAATGGGGACAATGCAGGCGATTGGTTTGCCTGGAAAGGTCCACTTTAGCAAACTAACCGAAGAGCTACGCGGAAAGAACGTGATTGTCATTCCCGACCCCGGTGCAGAGAAAGACGCCTACGACTTTGCAAAATCGGTGAATGGCAAATTCCTACGCCTGCCCGATAAGGTGGATGATTACATCCTGGCAATGGGACTTGACAAAAACAAGATTTACCGACTGGTCAAGCAGGCGCGGCGCGTATGACCTGCCCCACCTGTCATCACACGCTAATCCTAATCTACGAAAACGGCCTGCGGATTTGGTATTGTACCGCCTGCGGGCATAAAGAAATCGAGGAGCCATGAACACAAGGAAAATCGTCAGCCCATCGTCTTACTTTGTCATGCACGCCCGCGAGGAAGCGCACTTCTGCGACATGTGCAAGGTCAAACTTAAGAAGATCGGAAAAGACACATGGATTTGCCCTGAGTGTCAGGACATTTACAAGCCCTTTGACAGGTCGGAACATATCGACCACAATCTGGCGAAAGAGGCGGGGCTGTGATGACACACAATGAAATCTTGAACATGCCTGCGGGCCGCGAAATGGACGCGCTGATTGCAGAAAAGATTTTTGGGAATTTCGTGCATAGACTTTCTGGTGGAAAATATGGAATCGGCTCTTTAATGCTGGAAATTCCGAATTATTCCACTGACATTGCGGACGCGTGGGAAGTGGCAGAGAAGTTACATAAAGAAAACGACATATTCGACGTTTGGCACGAAAAAGACACTGGATTTGATTGGTGGTGTGAAGTCGTCAATAATGGCGGCGGATGGAGTGCCAACGCCAAAAACGCCCCACTTGCCATTTGCCGCGCCGCCCTGCTTGCCGTAATGGAGGCCGAATGACTGGTGAAGATGTAAGGTCATACTTTGCGGGGCGTGTCGAAAAGACCATCACACAGTACAACGTCAATCCTGGCATCAAGGGCGCAGTAA
>CAYSJS010000043.1:0-1290 GCA_964431415.1 uncultured Candidatus Saccharibacteria bacterium
CTGCCATGCTTGAAGCCGACCTAGCGAGTTGCATGGTTGAATGGTGGCATTATTCATACGGTGATCAATTATGGGCTTGGTTCTATGGAAAAGAACAATCGTTGTATAGTCCGGTAGATCTGGGAATGCAAAAATGAGTCTTGTATACATAACAGGTATTTCCGGCATGGGTAAATCAACCATCATGCAAGAAATGCGCAATCAAAATATAGAAGTATATGGAATAGATGAAGATCCACTAGGAGTTTGGGTCAACCGTGCCACGGGAGAAATTGATGATATGCATAAAGCTGCAAAGAACGATGACTTTGACGTACATGATTGGTTCAATACTCACGCGTGGACGTTTGACACGAAGAAGATTGAAACATTGGCAAAAAAATCTGAGGGACGAACTGTATATTTTTGTGGGGTTGCCGAGGGTTATGATGCGATTAAGCGATTTATAGATAAAGTAATTGTTCTTCATACAGATGATCAAGAAGAACTTATAAAACGGATCAAAGAACGAAAAGATAACGACTACGGTAAGCACCCTCGCGATTTAGAGAAGATACTGGGGTGGCAAGCAATTGCCAGAAACTTTTATGGTCAAATAGGTGCGATATTTATCGACGCCAAACAGAATCCAAAGAACATAGTTGATGAGATCGTTAAACTATGAGTTTAGTAATAAACCCTGATATTGAAATTAAAGATTCACCGATTCAGGGCAAAGGGCTTTTTACAAAAATTCCGATTATCAAGGGTCAACAAATCTGGATTTCCAAGGGCGCTGAGGTAGTTGAAGAAAAAATCTACACCAAGGAAGAATTTAAAGAGTTTCAAAAATGGTGCATTGATAACGGTAAAGAATGGGACTCTGTTTCTATACCCGACGGGAGGATTAGCGCTGCTGTAGCTGATAGAGAAAATCATCCTGACAACTACGGGAATCATAGCTGTAACCCTAATTTGGACAAGAATCATACGGCATTACGTGATATTGATGCAGGAGAAGAACTTACCGTTGATTATGCTCAGTTTTCTGATAAATCGTGGAGTATGAAATGCAATTGCGGCGCTAAGTTCTGCAAAGGCGTCGTCAGAGGTGTTATTTGAGCCAGATTAAGAAACTCTACTTATCGAACTTTCTAACCGGGTTAGTGTTTTGGTATGGCATAGAAAAGCTGTTCATGCAGAGTATCAGTCTGGATGCTGTGTCGGTCGGTATGCTTACGGTCTTAACGATAGTTATAAACCTGACACTCGATATCCCATCAGGTATTCTGGCAGATAAGTGGAGCCGTA
>CAYSJS010000044.1:0-1197 GCA_964431415.1 uncultured Candidatus Saccharibacteria bacterium
AAGAAGTGACCAACTGACGCACCACCCCTCCTCGCGAAAGCGGGGCGGGGGGATTAGATGGAACTGAACAAGGAGAACACGATGATTGTTGAAGTTGCAGAAAAGCCCAATCAGTTGGCCAAGATCGTACAGAGCAGCAATCTTGCACAAGTCGATGCCGACACGCTCAAAGAGTCCTTTACTCCGCACTTTGCAAACACCGAAGCGTTGCTGGCGGAATCGACCGCAATTCGTGTTACCGACGCTACGCAAGTTTCAGAAATCAAGGCGTCCAGAGCGATGCGTTTGAGATTGAAGGATGTCCGCGTTGCAGCCGACAAGACACGCAAGGCGCTGAAGGAAGATTCGCTGCGCAAGGGCAAGGCAATCGACGGAATCTACAACGTTCTCATGCTGGCGCTTGAGCCAGAGGAACAACGCCTCTTGGAACAGGAGCAGTTTGCGGAGCGTGCTGAGGCCGCGCGTAAAACGAAGTTGCAGGCCGAGCGCGCTGGCGTGCTGGTTTCGCTTGGTGCCGATCCTTCGCTCTACCAACTCGGAGAGATGAACGAGCAGGCGTACACGCAACTGTGCGATGGCATCAGGGCCGCGAACGCTGCCCGCCTCGAATCGGAGCGCAAGGCCGAGGAAGCACGCCAAGAGGCTGAACGCAAGAAGGCCGAAGAAGAAGCCCGCATCCGTTCCGAGAACGAACGATTGCGGAAAGAGGCTGAGGAACGCGAGAAAGCAGCCCGCGCCGAACGCGAGCGACTTGAAGCCGAGAAGCGTGCGGTTGAAGCAAAGGCGAAGGCCGAACGCGAAGCATCGGAAAAGGCACAGGCAGAAGAACGAGCCAAGGCTGAAGCCGCCCGCAAAGCCGCAGACGAAAAGGCGCGAAAAGAGCGGGAAGCAATCGAAGCCAAAGCCCGCAAGGAACGGGAAGAAGCAGAGGCAAAAGCCCGCTCCGAACGCGAGGAGTTGGAACGCAAGCACGCCGCCGCATTGAAGGCCAAAAAAGGTAAAGAGGCGGCGGCTGAGCAGTTGTATTCGTTGGCCGAGGCGGTAATTGAGTCGTATAACAACGCACACAACGACGCCACCAAGCAAGCGTTGCGTCCGTTGGTTGATATGGCACGCTCTGCTATTGCAAAGGCGAACCAGTGATGGAACTCAACACAAACAACCCGCAGCAGGGAGTCTACTACGACGTGCCAATGT
>CAYSJS010000045.1:0-1116 GCA_964431415.1 uncultured Candidatus Saccharibacteria bacterium
GATTTCATTCATCGATTTTGAAAATAGGTGCGAGCTTGGTAAAATAGAGACACCATCGATTCGTTCTCGGTCAGCGGAAGTCTTACGTTTTTGGTTTGTAGTATTAAACTCAAAAACGCTTAAACTTGTCATATTTAATATAATATGATAGTTTTTTGTGTGAACAACCTATGACATTTATCAAAGCACTAGCCTGCGGCACATTGATGACCGCGGTATTTACCATACTTCAACTGGCTAGCGAAGGGCGACCCCCGAGCGGAAAAACCCTCGTGATGTTGGCCGTCTCGGCAACGCTGAGCTTGGTGGTTGTCGATTGGCTTTGGCCCACCAAAAAGCCCGAGTAACCACGAGGCACGACACTCAAAGAAGCTCCCGCCACATGGGGGCTTCTCTTATTATGGTCAATAATATTTTCAAAATAATCAAAAGACTTCTTTAGTGGAAAATTTCACAACTCCGCAATGTCTCCTTTCTTCATATAAGTATCTATTTTTCTAACTTCTTCCAAGACCTTCTCTTTTCCAGCATCAGTTTCAAACCAATTATTTTTTGTAAAAGCATAATGTGGCGAGAAATATGGTGCAGAAAATAATTTTATAGTTTCGGGCAAATGTTTTTTCAATGTCATTAAAGCTCTTCTAGCATGGTAGTTCTTTACAACAGCAATAATACTTTTGATATTTTTCAGACCCAATTCTTTCTCAATGATCTCTATAGAGAAAAGAACATTTTCCAAGGTATTTGTCGAACGATTTTCAATCAACACACACTCTCTTGGAATACTGAGAGCGACAAGTTCTTTCAACATCTCATCCGCTTCCACAACTCCATATTCCACATTGAAACCTCCACTCAAAACAATCTTAGGGACCAGTCCTTTTTTGTATATATCAGCAACTTTTTGCACAGATTCACTATGAGAATTCCAAGTACCGAAAACAAAAGCAATATCGCCCTTTTGCTCTCCATCATCTAAAAAAATGTAATCAGTAATTTCTTGAATATTCATTTTATTGTCATGTTGCTATTAACCAATCACCAACATCCAATATCCAACAACCAAATGTCCGCCCGGTAGGAATCGAACCTACATCAATGCCTTAGAAGAGCACT
>CAYSJS010000046.1:0-1014 GCA_964431415.1 uncultured Candidatus Saccharibacteria bacterium
CGTGAATGCTCATTGTCTTCTCTCCATACATAGATCAGTGTGCCGCCAATCAGCATGGCGATGATGTACGTCACCAGGCCGCCAAACAGCGACCAGCAGGCCACTATCAGGAAGGCGGCGACAGCCGTCGCGATGACGACTGTCAGCAGGTCAAGCAGGTCGGAGGCTTTCATGCTTCCTCCATCGCCATTTCGCGGCGGGCGATAGCGGCCTCTTCGCGCTGCCAATCCTTGCGGTCCATGTGGGCCTCAAGAGCAGCCTCTTCGATGTACCCTTGCAGGTCTTCAAAGCCAGCGACCATGCTGCTGATGTCGTCGCCTTTCTCGGTCAGGATCTTCTCGATCTCGACCGATTCAGGTTCTCCGGGTGAGTCCCAACTTGCGGCCTCACCCGGCCAGTAATTTCCGACCACCTCAAGCCTCAGGCCGGAAACCTCGATTGAAACGTGGAGGTATTCCATGTTACGCCTCCGCATTGATTCGGGCCGCCACACGAGCAGCGCGAGCAGCCCACTTTGCCAGCTTCGGCCACCAGTACCCGTTGGCGGCTGTGTGCTGCTGCCAGCCGGAAGCAATCTCGGCTGTGACCAGTGTCCCGCCGTGACGGAAGAACACATCAACCTCAGGCCATGCGGTTTTGGCCGCTTGCATAGCGGCTTTGATGCGGCGGTGGGAGACCTTGCGGCCGCCCATTTTGATGGCGACCTTGCACCCTTGCGGGTGCATAATGTCGGCGACGATCTGGTAGTTGCGGTCTGTGCGCTGAGTGCAGCGAGTGAGCTGTTTGGTGTTCATGGTGTTCTCCTGTTCGGTATTCTGTGCGCGGTGCCGACAATCTCAGCCTCGCACCGCGCAGCTTTCTCGGGGGTCGTGGCGATTCACTCCACCGCCACCACGGCCAGAAACTGGCCCCATGTGGGGTCGTCATAGACGCGCCAGTTGAGCGCCTCAATGCGCCCACTCGGGCGAATGAAGATCGCCCATTTGCCGGGCTGGATGCCGATGCCGCGAAGGC
>CAYSJS010000047.1:0-1008 GCA_964431415.1 uncultured Candidatus Saccharibacteria bacterium
CCTGTAATTACGTTTAACACCAAAGGTATTGCAACAGGGGTTACGCTGCAAACGCCCACATTTACTGACGCTACATTCAGTGTACAGAAGAATGGCAGCCCTGCTATAGCAGCTAGTTGGAGCTTAGCTGCACTTACTACAAGTAGGGTGCATACCTACCCTGACAAGGCTATAGACTTTAAAACACTGTCCAGTATAGGGGCTAGTGACGGTAACTCATTGAGCGGTACACGCACACGCATACTAGGCGGTAGCAGCAATACTTTATTTGGTACGGACACTATTGCAATAGGCTGTAGCAACAACGGCAGCATATGGGGCATAGGTGCAACGTATATCGCACTGCACAATACTGGGGGTGAGCTACCACTTACATTTCCGAAAGGTACTACTGTATTGGGGTCTAGCTTACACCCTTTATTTACTACGCTTAACGGGCAGTCTCCCTGTGGCGGTGCGCTGGCTGCAACTGTTGGACTATGCACACTTTCACTGTCTGCGAATGGTGCTACAAATAGCATAACAACTGACGCAGCAGCACCAGCAAATACTAATACTCCAAGACTTGTAGGCTGCGGCTACTCTTTAATAGACGAAAATCCCTTTATCAATATAAGCAGCAGTGCTGTGCATGACGTTGAGTTCATTGTTGCTTTTGGTGTAGCTACTCCGCTACAAAGTATAAGCAGGACGTTTTATGCTAAACGTAGAGTATATGTAGCGTATCACGCAGGTTCATGGGATAACAGCATAGAGGTAGTAGGCACAGACACTAATCTAGGCACTGTTGTAGGTACTGTAACGGTAGGCTTTACGCTAGATACGACATACAACAGACTTGTGCCTACAGTAAGTGCTACTGGTGGGCAGTATTATCAAGCAAGTGTGCGTGTAAATTCACACTATAACAACAAGGTGTAAAAAATATGGCATTTACAACACCCTTAGTAGCTCATGGCTACACATACTCACAAGCCTACCTCAAGGCGCACATTGCATTTTGTGATG